>CAKKQO010000001.1 GCA_919902105.1 Omnitrophica bacterium GWA2_41_15
TTCTGCATCCTGAGGCAGGAAAATTTGAGAAACCCCAAGAACAGCCGGCAATCCTTTCCCCCCCGCCTTTCGCCCCCCGCGTATCCGTCATTCCGCCTCCCGCATCATTAACAACTGCAAAAGTCGGCCGCAATGAGCCTTGTCCCTGCGGAGCAAAAGACCCCGTGACAGGAAACCCGATTAAGTACAAAAAATGCTGCGGAAGATGACTTCGTTCCTTGTTCCTTGTTCCTCGTTCCTCGTAAAAGAATTGCTTGCCTGCATATTATCCGCGGTTTTACTTATTTTACCATTCGCTAATTCCGCCCTCTGGTTATTTGCTTGGTTTGGGTTTGTGCCGTTGTTTTTTGCCATAGAGAATAAATCAAAAGGCAGGGCATTTTTTCTCAGCTATCTTACCGGGCTAATTTTTTGGTTAGGCACAATTTATTGGCTAGTCCATGTTACCCTTCTTGGTTTAATTCTTTTATCTTTATACTTAGCGCTATATTTTGGCTTATTCGGCATATTAATTTCTTCTTATGCCTTATCACCTATCACCTATAACCTTTTTGCCATTCCTTCTCTCTGGGTTGCGCTGGAATATCTCCGCGGGCATCTCTTAACCGGTTTTCCTTGGGCATTATTAGGCTATTCGCAGTATCAGAATTTGCCGATAATCCAGATTGCGGATATTACCGGCGCCTACGGAGTATCGTTTTTGCTGATGATGGGGAATACTGTTATCTACAAAGTCATAGGTAATAGGTTATGGGTGGAAGGGAAGAAGAATAAAATTGCAATTTTACTATCTTCGATGCTTTTAGTTTTAACTTTAAGTTACGGGTATTCTCATTTAAATCTATTACCTACAACCTATAACCTATCGCCTATCAGGATTTCCCTCATCCAAGCCAACATCCCGCAGGAATTAAAATGGAGCCCTGCGGCAAAGGAAGATATTGTTAACAAATATTTCCGCCTGACAAGAGAGATTTTGCAGGCTCGGCCTGATTTAATTATTTGGCCGGAAACAGCAATGCAGGATTATTTAATTATAGATAAACAAGGCTATTCTAATATAGATTATTTGTCGAATTTTGTCAGAGAACTAAAAGTGCCGTTTCTTTTAGGAGTGGTGGCGGTGGAAAATGAAGATTTTTATAACAGCGCAGTATTGTTTTCTAAGGAAGGGGGGATCTTGCAACGCTACGATAAATTGCATTTGGTTCCTTTCGGAGAATATATTCCTTTGCGGGCTGTCCTGCCGTTTTTGGAGGCAGTTGTGCCCATAGGCGATTTTACTGCCGGTAGAGAATATACAATTTTTAAGTCACCAGTCACCCGACCCACGCCTAACCGTGGGTGCCCCGAGTCACCGGTAAAGTTTTCTGTATTAATCTGTTTTGAGGATGTGTTTGGCGAGCTAGCAAGAAATTTTGTAAAAAAAGGCGCAGACTTCCTCGTTAATATCACTAACGATGCTTGGTTCGGCGATACCAGCGAACCCTATCAACATCTTAGCGCTTCAGTTTTCCGTGCGGTAGAGAATAGGGTAAGTGTTCTGCGTGCCGCAAACACCGGTGTATCCTGTTTTATTTCACCGCAAGGTAAGATTAAAACTTGTGTAGCGGATAAAAAAGGGAAACAAACTTTTATCGATGGCCATATAACAGGTAATATCTTTATAGCAAAAGTTCGTTCTATATATAATAAATATGGGGATGTATTTGTTCTAGCGTGTTTTATCGTTGTTGGATGTGGTATAATAACAAAATTATGTTCAACATTATCCTCTTAGGAATAGCCAGTTTACTTACGGATGTATCCAGCGAGATGATTTATCCCCTTATCCCATTTTTTTTGGTGATGAGGTTAGGGGTAAGTCCTGCATTACTCGGTTTGATTGAAGGCGTTGCCGAAAGCCTGTCTTCGCTGTTAAAAATTTTCTCCGGATACTGGTCAGATAAACTAAGAAAAAGAAAATTGCTCACAATCTTGGGTTATGCTTTTTCGCTGGTGGGCAAATTTTTTCTCTATCTTTCTAGTTCCTGGGGTTTGGTTTTTACCTCGAGGGTTTTAGACCGTTTCGGAAAAGGAGTACGCACTGCCCCGCGTGATGCCCTCATTGCGGATTCAAGCCACGAAAACAGGCGCGGCCGTGCCTTTGGCCTGCATCGCACAATGGATACCTTAGGTGCCTGTCTTGGGATTTTTTTAAGTTATCTGTTTTTTTCCGGCGGCGGAGGTAATTATAAGGCAGTATTTTTTATCGCCCTTATTCCCGCAGCGGCAGGTGTAGCAGTTTTATTTTGGGTCAAGGAGAAGAGTAAAACGAAATTAGCTTTTTCTGCTCATCTGTTTAATTCCGCAAGGTATAAAACAGAGCCGAAAATTTCGCTAACGGAATTTATCCCTCAGTTTAAAAAATTAGATAAAAGGCTAAGAGCATTTTTAATTATTGCTTTTATTTTTTCTTTAGCGAATTCATCCAATCAATTTCTTCTTTTGCGCGCAAATACTTTAGGTTTTAATATAAAGCTCATTATCCTTCTCTATCTGGTATATAATATTTCTTATGCCGTATTTTCTTATCCGGCGGGAGTTATCTCGGATAAAGTAGGAAGAAAAATTCTGCTTATTTCGGGGTACATCTTTTATGCCTTGGTTTATTTTGGATTTGCTTTTCTAAATTCACAGGAATTTACCTGGGCGCTTTTTGCCGTTTATGGTATTTATAGCGGCCTAACCGATGGCATAGAAAAGGCGTTTGTTTCAGATCTTTCGCCGGTTCATTTAAGGGCAACTTTTATCGGGATGCATGCGACGTTGGTGGGGATTGGTTTATTTCCCGCTTCCCTCATCGCCGGTTTTCTCTGGAGTTGGTTTGGCGCGCCCGCTCCGTTTATTTTTGGCGGGGTGATGAGCTTGGGGGCGGCGATAGGGATGATGAAGTACATATAAACAATTTTGCCCCTCGCTTTAACAACCTGCAGGTTAAGCTTCGGGATCAATTCCGACAAACAACTTATGTCGGCTATGTACTCCATAAGTTGTGTCGTCATTGAGAGGTGATTATGTTAGAATTTAAAACCGTAAAAATCAAAAAACCCGATGATTTGAATTTTATCTTAGGCCAAGCCCATTTTATTAAAACTGTGGAAGATATTTATGAGGCATTGATTGCCGCGGTGCCGAACATAAAATTTGGCTTGGCTTTTTGCGAATCTTCGGGAAAATGCCTGATACGCTGCGAAGGAACAGATGAAGAGTTAAAAAAACTCGCTATTGAGAATGCTCAAAATCTATCCGCCGGACATAGTTTCATCATTTTTTTAAAAGAGTGTTATCCTATAAATGTGTTAAATGCGATAAAAAATATTCAGGAGGTTTGTTCTATTTATTGCGCAACTGCTAATCCTGCGGAGGTAATAATTGCCCAGACAGAACAAGGCAGGGGTATACTGGGTGTAGTTGACGGTTTAAAGCCCAAAGGAGTAGAGAGACAAGAGGATATTGTCTGGCGTAAGGATTTATTGAGGAAGATAGGGTATAAGTTGTGAAAATACTGACAAAAGAAATAAAAACGCAAATTAAACGCGCTATTGCTTTTTATAGCCTGAAATTCTTTTGCGTTATCCTACGCATTATTCCCAAATCCAGCGTTTATTCGCTTGCGGAATTATCAGCAAAAATCGGCTTCTTTATAGCTGTTAGGCATAGGCGGATTGCCTATGAAAGCTTAAATATTGCTTTTGGTAACGAGAAAACCAAAGCCGAAATAAAAAAAATAATCAAAGGTTGTTTTACGAATATGGTCAGGGGTATGTTTGAGATACTTGCCTTTTCTCATGAACCGCACCTCTTGGATAAGATGGTTGCGGTGGAGGCAAGAGGGAATTTGGATAAGGCATTAACTAAGGGCAAAGGCGTAATTATGGTCAGCGGCCACTTCGGTAATTTTCCGCTCGTTTTGACGAAGCTGGCTATCATGGGATATAAGGTAAATATAGTGTTGCGCAAGATGCGCGATGAAAAAACAGACGAATATTTTAATGAGAAAAGGACGGCCTTAGGGGTTAAATCTATTTATACCCAGCCGCGCAGCGAATGCGTAAAAAATATCTTCAATGTCTTAAGAAATAACGAAATAGTGTTTATGTTGATGGATCAGAATTTTGGCTCTGGCGGCGTGTTTGTAGATTTTTTCGGTAAAAAAGCCGCAACTGCAACCGGTCCGGTAATCTTTGCCATGCGTGCAGAAGCACCCATAGTCCCGGCTTTTATTTTTAGAAAAACGGATAATACGCACCAATTTATCGTTGAGCCGGAGATAATATTAGAGCAAAGAGAAGATAAAAATCAGATGATTCTGGAGAATGTAGCAGAAATTACTGCTATTATCGAACGATATGTGCGGGCATATCCTACAGAATGGGCTTGGATTCACCGTCGCTGGAAAAGCCGGCCGCAGGGCGAAGAATTTTAAAGAGAGATTGCAACTCTTTGTAAGGTATAGTATAATAAAACTTAAGGTAGAAATATGGCAGACGAAGCAAAAAAACCTACTGAGCCTCCGAGAAATAATGGGTACATTGGAGGCTTAGGTTTGAGCCAGATGCAAGGCGCGACGACGAAGGCGTGCCC
>CAKKQO010000002.1:0-8386 GCA_919902105.1 Omnitrophica bacterium GWA2_41_15
GCAACTTCAAAACGCGTGGGCATCCCGGTTAAGAACCTCTCAATCACCTGTTCTTTACGCCTGCCGATTACTGAGCCGCATGGGCCGGTCATTCCCACGTCAGTGATATAGGCGCACCCGAGCGGTAAAATTTTTTCGTCTGCCGTCTGCACGTGGGTATGTGTCCCGCAGACTAAAGAAACTTCACCGTCTAAGAAAAAAGATAAGGCAATCTTCTCGCTAGTTGCCTCGGCATGGATATCCACAATAATTATATTGGTTTCTTTCCTGATTTTTTCAACTATTTCCTGCGCAATACGAAACGGACAATCTATAGGCTGCATAAAAACTCGGCCTTGCAGGTTTAACACGCCTATTTTTATCCCTTTTTTCTCTAAAATACAATAGCCTTTGCCAAGTGCTTGCGGAGGTAAATTTGCCGGACGTAAAAGATAAGGGTTATCAATAATAGAGAGCACTTCTTGGCGTTTAAAAATATGGTCGCCGCTGGTTAAAACATCAATGCCATAGCTAAATAGCTCTTCTGCGCATTTAGGGTTAATCCCTGAGCCGCCTGCGGCGTTTTCGGCATTCGCCACCACCAGATATATTTTTTCTCGATCAATTAGTTTGGGTAAAAGCGCCTTAATGGCTTCCCTGCCCGGTCTTCCTACTATGTCGCCGATGAATAAGATGTTCATGGATTATTTCGCGTAATCTATTGCCCGCATTTCCCGGATTACCGTGATTTTAACTTGGCCTGGATACTCCATCTCTTCCTCTATTTTCTTACGCAGGTCATGCGCTAAATTAACGGAATCATTATCCGAAAGCTTATCCGGCTGGACTATCACTCTTACTTCCCGCCCTGCCTGAATAGCATAGGCCTTTTCTACGCCTTTAAATACTGTGGCAATAGACTCTAATTTCTCAAGGCGCTTTACATAAGTCTCGAGGGTCTCCCGCCGGGCACCGGGGCGCGATGCGCTTATCGCATCTGCGGCTATGGCTAATACCGCATAGGGGCTTTTTATTTCCGCCTCTTCATGATGTGCCTCAACAGCATCTGCCACTTCTTGCGATTCGCCATATTTCTTCAATAGGCTTGCGCCGATTTTAGCATGCGTTCCTTCTGCTTGTTGCGTCAATGCCTTTCCAATATCATGTAAAAGCCCGATCCTGCGGGCTAATTTAAAATCCAAACTCAATTCCGAAGCCATTATACCCATTAAAAAAGACGTCTCTTTGGAATGCTGCAGGGCATTCTGGCCAAAACTGGTGCGGTATTTAAGCCGGCCTAATAATTTAATCAACTCGGGATGCAGGTTATGCGCATCTACATCAAAAGCGGCACGCTCTCCTTCCTCGCGCATCTTCTCATCCATCTGACGCTTTACTTTTTCTACAACTTCTTCAATTCTACCAGGATGAATGCGGCCATCTGCAATCAAACTCTCTAGGGCAATTCTGGCAATCTCACGCCTGACCGGATCAAAGCCAGAAAGGGTTACTGCCTCGGGGGTATCATCTATAATCACGTCTATGCCTGTAGCCATTTCCAAGGCACGAATATTCCGGCCTTCTCTTCCGATAATACGGCCTTTCATTTCATCCGAAGGAAGATTCACCACCGAAACAGTAGATTCCACGGTATGCTCCACAGCGCTTCTTTGTATGGCTAAACTAATTACTTCCTGGCTCTTCTTCACAGCCGCCTGCTTGAGCTCTTCTTCCATCTTCTTAATTAAACCTGCCTTCTCATTGCCTAATTCCTGTTCCATGCGCATCAAAAGCAGGCGCTTAGCTTCTTCCTGTGATAGAGAAGAGAGTTTTTGCAACCTATCTTTTTCTTCAAGCAATAGGCTTGAGAGTTCTTTATCTTTATGCTTTAAATTCTCTTCGTATCTACGTGCGTTTTCAAAACGCCCCTCAACATCTTTTTCTTTCTTTTCCAGCAACTCCAACCTTCTGTCTATATTCGATTCTTTCTGCTCAAGGCGTTTCTCTAGGGCCGCCAGCTCTTCGCGTCTATCTTTATTCTCTTTGTCAAAATCCTGCCTTAACTTATAAAGCGCGTCCTTGGCTTCTAAGTCTATTTCCCGCCTGCGGTTATCTGCGTCTTTCTGCGCTAATTCAATAATCTGTTTGGCGGTAAATTTTGCCGACTCCAATTTTTTCTCAGAAATGAATTTTCTTAAAGCAAAACCCAAAAGAATAAATCCCGAGCCTAAAAACAAAAACAGGATTATACTGATTCCTATATTGAAGCTACCCATTGTCTATACCCCCGTATTAAAAGCGTCAAAGTATCAGAGAGTCATAGTGTCAAAGCGAAGCAGGAAACATTAACTTCGACTCTATGATACTCTGGCTCTATGACTCTTTAATTTAGGTGCTGATTACCTGTTCCACTGATCTGTCGTGCGAACTTTGAGGTAGGTTTTTAACGATTTGGCATTTAAAGGCAAGGCCTAGAGTACGGGTTCTTTCTTCTTTAGCCTCAAGAAATCTATCGTAATAGCCTTTACCGCGGCCAAGACGGCGTCCTGCGGAGTCAAAGGCTACTCCCGGAACCACTACTAAATCTATCGCGTCCGGAGAAACGGGCTTGGTGTATTCGCGCTTGGGTTGCTTTATCCCATAAGGCCCGATTTCTAATTCCGAGTCGATTCCTGAAACTAACGATAAAGTCATTTTACGATTATCTTGGGAAAGCACGGGTACTGCTATAGTCTTGCCTAACTTAATCGCTTCTTTTATCATATTTAAAGTATCCACCTCAAAGCCGGCCGAGATATAAAACATAATAATCTTCGCCTGTTTAAAAACAGGGAGATTAAAGAGCTTCTCTTGTATCGCCCTGCTCTTTCTTATCCTCTCTTCCTCCTCCTGTATTTTTAATTTTGCAATTATCTCTTTGCGTATTTTTTGCTTTTCAATCTTTATGTCCGTGTTCGTCATGAGGACTTATCTTAGATGAATAACCGGTAATTTTGCCCTGTCTTTTGTAAAAATCGTCTATTGCGGCCTTTAAGGCCTGCTCAGCCAAGACCGAACAATGCATCTTTATCGGCGGAAGCCCCCCTAAGGCTTCTGCTACCGCGCGGTTTGAAATAGCAAGAGCTTCTTCTATGGTTTTGCCTTTAACTAAATCCGTAACCATAGAACTAGTTGCCACAGCCGCGCCGCAGCCAAAGGTTTTAAACTTCGCGTCACTTATTATACCATCTTTTAATTTAAGATACAACTTCATTACGTCGCCACACACGGGATTACCGACCGTGCCTACGCCGTCCGCATCGGGGATTTCTCCCACATTATGCGGGTTCTGAAAATGCTGCATTACTTTTTCGCTGTATTCCATATAACTACGCCTTTTATTATAAACAACTTATCTACTATATTTTATTACAGTCTTTAATTGTTTCAAGGATTTTCTGAAAATCTTTTTGCTTGGCAATAATCATTCTCTGGCTCCTTCCCTTAACTTCTCCAGCCTTTCTTTTATGATTTTTTCGTACCCTAAGCCATGCGGCTGATAAAATTTTTCTTTCCTTGATAAATAATCCTGCGCGACAAAATGCCCCGGATAATCATGCGCGTATTTATAACCTTTACCGCGGCCCAATTTTTCTGCGCCCCTGTATGAGGCATCCTTTAAATGGCTGGGTACCTCCTGCGTGCGTTCTTTTTCCACTGCCGCATATGCTGCCTCTATCGCCGAATAAGCGGCATTAGACTTGGGGGCGCTCGCTATATAAATTGCCGCCTGCGCCAAAGGAATTCTCGCCTCAGGCATGCCAATAAATTCACACACCTGATAAGCGGCATTAGCTAAGACTAGCGCCTGCGGGTCAGCATTACCCACGTCTTCAGAGGCACAAATACAAATTCTCCGGGCAATAAAACGGGGGTCCTCTCCGGCGTAAAGCATTTTAGCTAACCAATAAACCGCAGCATCGGGGTCTGAGCCGCGCATAGACTTAATAAATGCGCTAATTGTGTCGTAATGGGAGTCACCGGCCTTATCGTAAACCACAGCTTTTCTCTGCACCGACTCTTCAATAACTTTTAAACTTATATTTATGCCTTTAGCGCTGTCTTCGCTGCTGGTGCGCGCGGCAATCTCTACGGCATTCAGCGCACGCCGAGCGTCTCCGTCGCAAACTTTGGCTAAAAAATCCAGGGCCTCATCTGTAATCGTAACTTTAAGGCTGCCCAGGCCGCGCTCTTTATCGCCTAAAGAGCGCTGAATAATTTTTTTAATATCTATTTCCTTTAACGGCTTTAGTTCAAAGATTAATGAGCGTGAAACCAAAGGCGGGATGATATAAAAAAACGGGTTTTCTATTGTGGCGCCGATTAAAACGACATGGCCTTCTTCGACATCTTCCAATAATACATCCTGTTGCGCCTTATTAAAGCGATGCACCTCATCGATAAAAAGCGTGGTTTTCTGATTCGTGTTCCTCTTGCGCAGCTTCGCTTTATTTATCGCCTTGCGTAAGTCTTCCACGCAGGAACTGACCGCATTAATATGCTCAAAATACGCTTGTGTTACCTTGCTGATACAATAGGCAAGGCTGGTCTTGCCGCATCCGGCAGGGCCGTAAAGAATAAGCGAAGATAATCTATCGGCTTCGATGGCGCGCCGCAAGAGCTTTCCCTTAGCTAAAATATGTTCTTGGCCGGCGAAATCCTCTAGGTTTTGAGGCCGCATTCGGACAGCTAAAGGAAAGTCTTTATCTATTACTTCTTTTTTCTCGAATAGATCTAATTTTTCATCCGCGTTAATCTGCATTTTCATTTGCGTTAATCTGCGTTTAGCAAAAAAAATCCCCGCCTATGCCGTCGCCTGCGTGATATTCCTGAACCCTTATTCCAGGTGGGCACCTTCTTAATCCGCCCTCAGGCGGCTTAGATAACAGCGCCCTTGAAAATTGTGTTGGTTCAACTTTCTCACGCCGCAAACGAACACTGCAGGGAATCTTATCTTCTACAAGTAAGTATAGCACAGAAAAAATAAAAATCAAGATTGAATTAGGGCTAACGGATTTTAGCGCCTAAGTCCCGTGTAAATTTATCAATAATCTCCCGATGAATAGCGTCTATATCTCTATCCTTCAAGGTGCGGCTGAAAGAACTATATTCTAAAGAGATTAACAAATTTTGAAAACCTTCCGGGACCTGCTTTCCGCTATATTGCTCAAGTAGAACGGCCTCGCAACTAATCCCTTCCTGCGGGCAGGAATTTATTGCTTCTTTAATAAGGCCATAGGGAATATCTTTCTTGACTAATAAACTGATATCTCTCCTGCTCGAAGGATATGGCGAATAGGGCTCAAACTTCTTCTTAAAATTACAATAAGGCGCTAAGTCCTGAAGGTAAACTTGCGCGGCAAATATATTCTTTTGCTTTATGTCATAATTATCCAATATAAAATTATCAACTTCGCCGATTAGGCCGATCTCTTTATTGTCAAGTCGGACGGCAAAAGACGCCCCCGGCCTAAATAAAGGAAATTTTCCGGCAACAAAACCAACCTGACCTATGCCTAATTTAGAAAATACCTGCTCGAGGCAGCCTTTTAAATCAAAAAGGCCGGCTTCGCGCTTATCTATACTCTGCCAGTCTAAATGCAGCCTGCCGCAGACAGCCAAACCTAAGGCTAATTTTTCCGAAAAATAATTATCTTTTCCGGTAGTAAATACTCTGCCCAGTTCAAAAATTTTTAAGCGATTGTTCTTACGGTTGATGTTATAGGCAATATTATTCAAGAGGCCGAAGAAAAGGTCGGGCCTTAAAATCTCCTGCTCTTTGCTTAAAGGGTTTTCTATCCCCAGCGGCTTGATTAATCCAGCGGTTTTATTTTTCTTAAGCGCATCCAGCGGATTTAAACTATAATTAATTACTTCGCTAAACCCAGAGGCAATCAATATATTTCTCATCTGGTGGGTTAATCGCGCATCTGGGCTTTGCCCTGCTAAATGCTTTAATTTTAAAGGATTAATGGACTGCGGTAGGATATAGGGCAAAGTGGCCGGGATTTTTTCGTATCCATAAATACGGGCAATTTCCTCAATTAAATCTTCTTCCAGAGACACATCCTGACGAAAGGAGGGAGTTTGAACAGTTATGAGTTTGGAGTTATAAGTTATAGATTTAAAACCCAGCGATAAAAGAATCTGCCTGATTTTCGCTGCGGGTATCTTCACCCCCAGCAGTTTCTCGGTTTTTGTAATAGATAAAGTTATCTTTTTATCCTGGCACTTTGACACTTTGACACTTTGACACTTATAACTTATTTTCCCGCCAGCAAGTTTCGTAATTAATTCCACAGCTCTTTGCGCGGCAAGGGTTACTCCTTGCGGGTCAACTTTACGTTCAAAACGGTAAGCTGAATCAGTAGAGACGCCTAATTTTCTTGCTCCTCTTCGCACCAGCGTCGGGCTAAACCCTGCGCTTTCTAAAAGGATATTTTTAGTCTCTTCGCTTACTTCTGTATCTTTTCCGCCGATGATACCAGCAGCCGCAATCGGCCCGTCTGCATCTGCGATAACTAGAATTTCTCTATCTAATTTTCTTTTTATATCATCTATTGTAACAATTTCTTCGCCATCCGTTGCCCGCCTCACCACTATTTCTGTCTCTGGTCTGTGGTCTCTGGTCTGTGGTCTGAGTTTATCCAAATCAAACGCGTGGAGCGGTTGTCCGGTCTCATACAATACGTAATTAGTGATATCTACGATATTATTTATCGGCCTTAATCCTATAGCCCTAAGACGTTTTTGCATCCATTCCGGGGACGCAACAACCTTTACGCCTTCAATAATTGTTGCGGTATATAACGGGCAATCTTCCCTATTTTCAATTTTGATAGATAAAGGTGCCAGGTGATAGGTAATAGGTGATAGCTTTCTAGCTTTTAAGCTATGGCCTATGGCCTTTAACCTATGACCTGATATTGCCCCCACTTCCCGCGCAACCCCAATCAGCGAAAGCCAATCCGGACGGTTAGAAGTAATTTCGAGCTCAAAAACAGAATCTCCTTCTTTTTCCTCTAAAGAAGTTACTTCCAAGCCGGCCATAGTCAGCTTATCGGCAAGTGCCTGAGGCGCCAACTTAATCTCCACAAAATCCTTTAGCCAGTTATAGGTGAGTTTCATCTAGATTTAAATGGTGTCTGTCCCTGTTTTATTTTATTGTAGTCTTTGACACACTAAAAATGTATCAGTAGTATGATCGCCTGCGCCTGCAGCATGGTAATCTCTTCACTGGTCTGGGCAAAGGCTGATATCGCTGCCCCCCCCCAGAGAAGCAAAATCAAAAAAGCTCTCATTTTATGTCCCATCAAATACCTCTCTTTCTAACTTTTTAGCCTCCTGCACAAAAAAGTCCTGCCATTCGCGGTGATTTATCTGCTTAATCATCCGGGGGTAATCTTTAACCTCTTGAGCTCGTAATAATTGCGCGCCGAGCTGGAGCGCGTCAATATGCCAGTCAAATTTTGCCTTGGCTTTCATAATCAAATCTTTTAAATCATAATTTTTTTCTTTCACCAAAAAATATATGTCAATATAATCTCTTGCACGCGGCTGCATCGCGATAGTATGCACTTTATTCACCGCGATATCGTAATCGCTGTCTATCATAACATTTTTAAAATTTAACTTTTTGAGAATTCGCGGAAAGGGATAGAAGTTAAAATCTACTTTTAATGTTTCGCTTTCTTTAAAATAAAAAATAAAGGCGTGCAGTCCTAAAAAATTTTGATATTCTATTTTCTCCACCTTAAGGCGCTTTTCGGCTTTTTTCACAAATGCCCTCAAAGGCGGAACCGAAAATTCTTCTTCGTTAAAAAAGTCTAAGTCTTCCGAATAGCGGTGTTTTAAATAAAATTCTGCCAAAGCCGTGCCTCCGGTGAGATAGAATTTTTTAAAAAGGCTTTGTTCTTCGTTAAAGAGATCCAAAAAATAGCGCTGCTTTTTGGATAATATAGTTTTTATTTTTTCTTTGGCCATAATAAAAATTTGAGGAATCTTTTCTTAAAGGGGTCTAAATAAAGCTTATGCCAGTATTTTTTGACCTCTTTTCTAGAAAGCTTCTCCCCGTCTAAACCATAGTTTATCAACTGCTGCAGGCGCCAGATTTTGTAGCCCTCGGGATCTAATTTTTTAAATATCTTTTCGTCTACTGACCAGTTATGCATATCTAAAATTGCTTTAAAAACCTCAAATCATTCTCAAAAAACATCCGGATGTCGGAAATCCCGTATTTAAGCATGGCGATTCTTTCAACCCCCATGCCAAAGGCAAAGCCGGTGTAAATCTTTGGGTTATACCCGACGTGCTTAAAAACATTGGGGTGAATCATCCCCGAGCCTAAAATCTCCAGCCACCCTTTCCC
>CAKKQO010000002.1:8486-11000 GCA_919902105.1 Omnitrophica bacterium GWA2_41_15
ACATCCACTTCTGCCGACGGCTCGGTAAAAGGGAAAAAGTGCGGGCGAAAACGCGTCTTCACCTCTTGGCCGAATAGTTCCTTAGCAAAAACATCCAAAACGCCTTTTAAATCGGAAAATCTTATGTTTTTATCCACCAGAAAGCCTTCTACTTGATGGAACATAAAAGAGTGCGCGGCATCAGTGGCATCCGGCCGGTAAACCTTCCCCGGGACAATTACGGCGAGCGGCGGCTTTAATGACTTCATCACCCGTATCTGCGCTGGCGAGGTATGGCTGCGTAACAGTCGACGGTCGACAGTCGACGGTCGACTGTTTTTCGTTTTAGGCTGTGGACTGTGGACTGTGGACTGTGGACTCTTTATGTAGAATGTATCAAAGGCATCTCTGGAGGGATGTTCCAAAGGGATATTTAACCCGGTAAAGTTATTGTATTCTGTCTCTATCTCCGGCCCTTCTATCACGGAAAAGCCCATCTGGGTAAATATCGCGCATATCTCGTTTGACGTCTCTGTCAAAGGATGTAATTGGCCTATATCTGGATTAACTGCCGGCAGGGTCACATCCAACACTTCATATTTAATAGCCGTCTTGAGAGAATCCTGCTTATTTCTCACTAACTCTTCAAGGTATTTTTTAAATATATTTAAGTCCCTGCCAAATACTGCTCTTTCTTCCTGAGGCAGGGTAGGAATTTTAGCAAATAGTCCGGAAATCACGCCCTCTCTGCCTAAATATTTTACGCGGACTGGCTCTAATACTGATAAATCCGCAGCTGAGCTTATTTCTTTGTCTGCTTCGGCTTTAATATTAACGATATCAATAAAAGACATAACAAAACCCCTGATAAATAAATTACTAAATTTTGTTTATATTGCGGCAGGGCGTGTTCTTTTAATTCTCCTGATTTTATTTTGATTATTTCCTCGGCATGAATATCTAAATCCCCACCGTGCATTAGGCAAGCACGATTAAATTGGCCCTTAATTCTCAGCCTATCGCCGTTAGTTTTGTAACTGCCGGTAAAATTAACTTCGGATAGTTTGCTGTTAAGCGACCAGATGCCGATGGCATTGGCGCCATCATTAATATTAACCCAAGCATAAGCGCCGCGCCGCATTACTTCGCCCACTACCTCGCCTTCGTATTCTACCGTCTTGCCGTCGTATTGCGCGGCATTGCTTATTAATTCAGTGCTGGAAATGGGCTGAGCATAAACATTCTGAACAAAAATGACGAATGAGGAATGACGGATGACGAACGAAAACCCAATCATAAATACCAAATAACAAAACTTCTGTTTTAAAAATTTAGATTTCGGATTTATTTCGGATTTCGGATTTCGGATTTCGGATTTTAGCATTATTTCCCCTTCACCCAAGCTACAAAAAACCCTAAAAGCACAAATATAGACATAAATTCCAATCTTCCTGCCCACATCTGCAATATGTAGGTAATCTTTAAAGCCGCCGGCATAGCGGCGCTGGTTATGCCGCAGGAAAGGCCGACATTAGCCGCCGCTGACGTAGATTCAAACAGCGCGTATAAAAACGGCCAGCCGTAAAACATACCTACAATAGCGCCTACCCAGTATAAAATAAAATAAGCAAGGGTGATTAATAAGGCGGAGCGCACCTGCGCATCCTCTAAAAAGACATTCTGGATATGATGGAATTTCTGTATCACTATGGCTTTTTCCGGTAAAATTATGCGCTTAATATCCTGCATCAACGCCTTAAAGATAACGCCTAAGCGCAGCATCTTGATTGCGCCGGTGGTAGAACAAACTGCCCCTCCTAATGCCATGGCGCAGATTAAACCTACTAAAGCAAGATTCCCCCACTCCTCTATAAATTGCGCCGGATATACCGTCTGATAACCCGTTCCCGTATGCGCAGAAATCAGCTGATAAAATCCTTTACGGAATAATACCAGCGCCTTAGGATATAAACCTAATTGTGCAAGGCCGACTGCGGTGAGCAAAAAAGTAATCGTCACCGTAATAAAAAGCGCTCTCGTTTCAATGTTCTTAAATATTTCGCGGCGCTGACCCGCCCAGATATGATAATGCAGTTTAAAATTAAGCGCGCCCAGAACCATAATAATTATGGTAATTACTTCATAAGCCAGGCTATGATAATAAAGGATATTCTGCGACTGCGGGGTAAAACCGCCGGTGTCAAAGGCAGCCATAAATATGCAGACTCCGTGGAAAAAGGCATTAGGCGGGCTCATTCCGTTGAGTATGCCGGTTATGCCTAAGGCGAGTGTGGCTAAAATAAGGTAGACTATACTTACCAGCCAGATAAAACGCGCGGTTTGGACAACATTAGGCAATACCCTTTCATCCCGCGCCTCCCCTACATACATCTTGAAAGCCCCGGATAAACCTTTGACAAAAAAAGACAACGCAACAATCACAATGCCCTGGCCGCCGATAAACATAATCAAATGCCGCCATAAATTATGCGTAAAAGAAAGGTGGTCTAAATCCTGCACTAAGGTTAATCCCGT
>CAKKQO010000002.1:11100-12772 GCA_919902105.1 Omnitrophica bacterium GWA2_41_15
TTTATTATTTTGTTCATAGCTTGCCTGCCAGTATTTTTAATAACTGCGCCTCATTTCCGACGCTAGTTATAGCGATAACATCGTCGCTGGGCTGAAAAACGGTATTGCCCTTGGGAACAATGACTTCTTCCGCGCGTAAAATTGAAACTAAAACCGAATCTGGTGGCAGTTCCACATCCATAACTTTTTTATTAATCACCGGTGAATCCTCGGGTAAATCCAGCCGCACAATGACGAGTTTCCCCCGCTGAAAACTCATTAAATTCACAAAATCCTCGAACGCTGCCTCACCTTTGATAATTTTGGCGATAATTGCGGTAGAGTCAATGGGCACATCTACGCCTAATTCCGTAAAAATCCTTTCATTCTTGGAATCATTAATCCTCCCCACCGTGCGCCGGAGATTAAACCTCTCTTTAGCAATCTGACAAATCACTAAATTATCTTCGTCGTCGCCGGTAACTGCCGCAATGACATCTGCGCGTTCAATGCCTGCCTCCTCTAAGACGCGCGGGTCGCAGCCGTCGCCGTGGATAACCAAGATATCCAGTTCCTTGGCGAGCTCTTCGCAAGTTACGCGGTCTTTCTCAATAATGCTTACTGTATGCTTATCGGCAATCAGCCGCTTTGCCAAGAAATAACCAACCTTGCCTGCGCCAACAATTAAAATGTTCATCTTTCTCCTAGGCCAAATTTTTCTTTTATTTTCCCAAGGCTGGCGACTTTTACCACTGCCATAAGAGTTTCTTTTTCTCTTAATACCGTCTGCGGCTCAGGGATAACCACGCCAGGCATCCTAATAATCGCTGTAACCAATAATTCACCCGGCATATTCACCTGTGCAATCGTTTTGCCCGCCAATACCCCTTTGACCTCAATCTCGATTACTCCCAACTCCTTAGTCTCAATTAAATATCCGGAGAACCTCGTTTCAATGATTTTGTCTCTGATCATTGCGGCAAAAAGAATGGTCCCGCTTAAAACATCAAGGCCCAGCGCAGAATAGATATGCGCCCGCTGCGGGTCATAGACGCGCGCAATAACTTTGGGGACCTTAAATATTTTTTTAGCAACCTGCGCAGAGATTAAGTTGCTGTTATCGCCGTTGGTAACCGCGCAGAAGGCATCTGCCTGTTCAATACCGGCGCGCTTCAGTAATTCTAAATCAAAACCGTTGCCGGTTAAAGTCAGGCCGTTAAAGCTGCCGCCTAAACGTTCGAAAGCGGCGCGGTTCTTATCAATAACAACTACGTTATGGCCCTCGCCGGACAACAGCTTTGCCAACTCCGAACCTACCCTGCCGCAGCCGATAATAATTACATACATAATCTTCTCCTAGCGATTAGCGTATTATGTACTATACGCTAACTTTTGGCTATCTCTACCAGTTTATTAAAAGCAGCGGCATCATTTACTGCCAGTTCTGCCAGTGATTTTCTATCCAGCCCAACCTGCGCCTTTTTTAAGCCCTGAATAAAACGGCTATAGGTCAATCCTTCGGCGCGGGAGGCGGCGTTAATACGGGCAATCCACAGCTTACGAAAATCCCGTTTCTTGCGTTTGCGGTCACGGTAAGCATAACTCTCAGCGCGCATTACAGTAAGCTTAGCATGGCGATAACGCTTACTTCTATCTCCCCAGTAACCTTTTGCCGCTTTTAACGTCCGCTTAA
>CAKKQO010000002.1:12872-13996 GCA_919902105.1 Omnitrophica bacterium GWA2_41_15
CCGGATTTGGTAAAACGAAAACGTTTGGCCACGCCTTTTTTGGTTTTAAGTTTTGGCATTTCTATCCCTCACTAGGTGTTGCTATAAATAATATTATATTAAAAGCACCGAAGTTTTACTTAGGCGCCATCACCATTATAATCATCCTGCCTTCTAAAACAGGCGGTTTTTCTACTCCTCCTGCGGCAGCAGAATCAGCAATCAGCCTATCAATTATCCGCCTGCCTAATTCCTGGTGGCTCATCTCTCTACCCCTAAATATAAGCACTACTTTTACCTTATCGCCTTTTTTTAGAAATTCTATTAGGTGATGCAGTTTAGTCTGGTAGTCATGCTCCTCAATATGGGGCTTAAACCTGATTTCTTTTAGGTGCACGGCCTTCTGATGTTTTTTAGCCTCGCGTTCTTTCTTCTCTTGGTCATATTTATATTTGCTAAAATCCATAACCTTACAAACCGGCGGTTGTGTCCCAGGAGCAACCTCTACTAAATCTAAGCCGTTCTGTATGGCTAACTCCAGGCCTTTATTCGGCGTCATAACTCCCAGCTGTTCGCCTTCAGGGCCAATCAGTCTTATCTCTGGCGAGCGTATCCTTTCATTTACTCGTATAAACTTACGAATATCAACCACCTCCTCAATGAAGCCATAACTTATGGATGCCGAAGGCTGACATAAGTTATCTGGCTGAATTGATCCCGCCGAATACCCGAAAATTGTCGGATGAGAATTTTCGGGTATATTATGAGGCGGGACAATGACTCCTCAATGAGCGCATAACTTACGAACACGAAAGTGTGAGTAAGTTATTTGCGCGAATTGATCCCGAATTCTGGCTAGAAAATTATCGAGCTATTCAAGGTGAGAGAATTTTCAGCCGCTTAGAATTTGGGATAAACCAATAATTAAAGTTCTACTCCAGCTCCCTTTTTGCACTCTCCACAAACTCTTCTATTGTTTTAACCCCCAAATCGCCTTTTAGTCTTTTCCTTACCGCGACTTTTTCGGCTTTCATCTCGCGTTCACCGATGACTAAAATATAAGGTGTTTTTTGCAGTTCTGCCTCGCGTATTTTTTTATCCAGAGTGTGCCGGCGTTCATCTAACTCTGCACGCAGGCCTAAATC
>CAKKQO010000002.1:14096-21395 GCA_919902105.1 Omnitrophica bacterium GWA2_41_15
GGTATAATTATAACCTGGATAGGCGCAAGCCACAAGGGTAAATCCCCGGCATAATGCTCAAGCAAAACCCCTAAAAACCTCTCTAAGGAACCGAGTATCGCCCGATGAATCATAATCGGTTGTTTCTGACTTCCGTCTTCATCTATATAGGCGACATCGAATCTCTCCGGAAGATTAAAATCTACCTGTATGGTTGTGCATTGCCAGGCGCGCGATAGCGCATCTTTTATCTTTATGTCTATTTTGGGGCCGTAAAAAACGCCTTCGCCGGGATCTTCCTGCCACTTTATAGCTTTCTCATCCAGAGAAATCCTTAATGCCTCGGTGGCTAATTGCCAATGCTCGTCGCTTCCTACAGATTTCTGCGGTTTAGTGGAAACACAAACCTCATACTGCGAAAAACCAAATTTAGTCAGCAAGAAAAATGTTAAATCCAAAACCTTCTTGATCTCTTCTTTTAACTGGTTAGCTCGGCAGAAAATATGCGCGTCATCCTGCGTAAAGCCGCGCACGCGAAGAAGGCCGTGTAAAACTCCCGAGCGCTCATAGCGGTAGACTGTGCCAAGTTCGGCTAACTTTATCGGCAGGTCGCGGTAACTTCTAGTTTTGGTTTTATAAATCAGGATATGCCCCGGGCAGTTCATCGGCTTTAAGACATATTCTTGCTCTTCGATATTCATCGTCGGGAACATATAATCTTTGTAAAATTCTAAATGTCCGCTCGTTTTCCAAAGATCCACCTTACCGATATGCGGCGTATTAACCAAGCTATATCCGCGCTTAATATGTTCGGCTTTCCAAAAATCTTCAATGATTTTGCGTAACATTCCGGCCTTGGGATGCCAGAAGGCAAGGCCTGGGCCCATTTCCTCCTCAATGCTAAAATATTCTAACTCTGCCCCTATCTTTCTGTGGTCGCGTTTTTTGGCTTCCCCAAGGAGTTTAAGATAATCCTCTAATTCTTTCTGGGTAAAAAATGCTGTGCCGTAAATGCGTTGCAGCATCGCATTTTTTTCCGAGCCGCGCCAATATGCTCCGGCGACAGACAATAATTTAAACGCTTTTACTTCGCCGGTTGAATTTAGGTGCGGGCCTCGGCATAAATCGGTAAAATCTTTGCCGGTTTTATAAATAGAAACTTTTTCGTCCGGCAATTCGCCAATTAATTCTACCTTGTAATTTTCCTTTGCGTCTTTGAAAACCGTCCGGGCTTTATTCTTGTCTAACTCTTCGCGCGCAAACGGCAAATCTTTTTTTATAATCTCCTGCATCCGTTTTTCTATTTTTTCTAAATCTTCGGGAGTGAAAGGTCCTTTTTTACCCGCACTGAGCGCAGTCGAAGTGTCAAAATCATAATAAAACCCCTCGTCAATGGAAGGGCCAATAGCCAGTTTTGTCTCCGGCCAGAGCTCCTTTACCGCCTGAGCCATTATATGCGAACAAGAATGCCTTAAAGTATCTAAGTCTCTCTTAATTTCCATCGCAGCAGTTTGGTTTGTCTTGATGAGCACTTCAGGATAAATTCATTCATTTGCCGTAACCACTCTAATTTTTTCTTAGGGCTAATCCGCATAAGTCTTAAAAGCCGCTCTTTTTCTGTCTCCCATTTAAAAATCATATACTTCCTTTTAGTTTTCTTATCTTCCTTAACTCGTCTATATCTAACTTATCAATTGCGCGCCCGGTCTTTTGCTTCATTTTAATCAAATTTTTGATAGAAATTACGGGCAATATTAAGGTGCCGATTTTTATGCGCACGGTGTCTTCCCCTGCCTCCCTGAAAGAAACAGGAGACTCTATGATTATGTCAACTTCCTTTAATTCGTCTTCCTTGTAGAAGTTAAAGGCCTTCATATGCTTATTTTTAATCCAATCTTCCCGTGTTGTTTTGTCCGCAATTTTCATCGGGTCAACAGGCTGTTTTACACGATAACCATGTTTTTTTAAAATTTTAACGGTTTTTCTGAGATTGTCATCGCTCATCTCCACGAGGATATCCAAATCAGCCGTGCTACGCATTAAACCAAGGAGATTAACCGCGATACCACCCACCAAAACATATTTTACTTTTTGTTTTTGAAACGCCCTTAATATTTCTTCGTAAAAAAACATTCTTATTCTCTGGTGGGCCCAGGAGGACTCGAACCTCCGGCCTCTTCCATGTCAAGGAAACGCTCTAACCAACTGAGCTATGAGCCCCAATTAAGCTGTCTTAATAAAATTTCGCGCGATAAGCGCCACTCTAACCTCCGCCGAAGGCGGATCAGCCTACGGCTGAAACTCAAGCTATGAGCCCGATAAACTTATCCCTCGCAGCAAACAATTGTATTCTGTGCCTGCTCGGGATGGAATTTTACTGCGTAAAATTCCATGGGCAAGGAGGGAGTCGAACCCTCACGACCTTACAGCCAAAGGATTTTAAGTCCTTCGTGTATGCCATTCCACCACTTGCCCTTTATTAGCCATATCTTTGCCCCTTGCTTAAACGCGAGAAAATTCTTTTCGCTGCGCTCAAGATTTTTCTTCGCAAGCTTCGGGATGAATTTTCCGCAGGAAAATTCAGAGGCGCGGAGCGGAATTGAACCGCTGAATAGTTGTTTTGCAGACAACTGCCTTGCCGCTTGGCTACCGCGCCACGTTTAGTTACGTAACTTAATCAGTTTAAGTGCCTCTTTAATTATCGTCTCAATCTCAGCCAAACAACCAAGGCCGATTTTTCCGCAGGCAAGCCTTCCTTTTTTCGGTTCGACAAATTTATAGCCAAGCGCTTTTAATTTCCTAATATTTTCCTGCGTGATTTTATTCAAATACATATTTTCATTCATCGCCGGAGTAATTAAAACCTTCGCCTTGGTGGCGCAAACCGTGGCAGTCAATAAATCGTCGCAAATGCCTGCGGCAATTTTGGCAATGATATTCGCGGTAGCCGGCGCAATTAAAATTAAATCTGCCTGTTCGGCTAAAGAAATGTGTTCTATATCGCTATACTCGCGCTCCCCAAACATCTCCTTATAAACTTTATTGCCAGAAAGCGTCTCTAAGGTAAGCGCGGTAATAAATTCTTGAGCCTCCTTGGTCATAATCACCAAGACGGACATACCTTCCTCCCTGAGCCTGCGGGTAATCTCTGCGCCCTTGTAAGCGGCGATACTTCCGGTAACGCCTAAGATAATCTTTTTTTCTTTCACCCCGCTCTTCCTCCCTTACCCTAATTTTTATTTTTTGATAATCTTGCAGGATAATTTGCCTTCGACAATCTCTTGAAAGGCAACACTTGCCGGCTTAAGCGCTACATTTACCTCACTTAACTTAGGCGCGCCTTCCGCAATTTCAATTGCCCGGCGTGAAACTAAAGTCACCAATTTATACAGTGAATTGCCGGTTACGGCTAATAATCTTTCCAAGGGAACATTTTCCATATTATCTTTTCCTTTCCGAAGCAACGATAGAAACAAGTTCTTCGGTCGCCTCATTAATATCCTTATTTACCACCACATAATCGTAATCTTTGCTGCTTGCGATTTCCTGTTCGGCTAGCTTTAGGCGCTTCTTTATTTGTTCTTGCGACTCGCTTAACCGTAACTTAAGGCGCGTTTTTAAAGTTTTACGCCAGTTGTCCTGCGAAGGCAAAATAAAAATACGGACAAAACGAAAATGTTTATTTGCCTTAAGCGCCTTAGCCCCTTTAACATCTATACAGAGAATTACACCCCTGCCTAAAAGAATATTTTTTTTAACGTCAGCTAAGGGCGTTCCGTAATATTCACCGAACACCTTCTGCCACTCTAAAAACTCGCGTTTTTCTTTTTTCCCCTTAAATTCTTTCTTGCTTAAAAAAATATAATCACGGCCGTCCTTTTCTTTGCCGCGCGGCTCTCTCGTCGTGCAAGTTACTATTTTCGCCAGATTACCTTTATAGCCCTTATCCCTTAACAGCCGCTTTATCAGCGTAGTCTTGCCTGAGCCTGAAGGGCCGGAAACAATAAAAACAAGCCCTCTTTTTTTACTTTCTGGTTTCTCGGGGCACCCATCAAAGATGGGTCGGGCTTCTGGTTGTTTACTCCGCATTCTGGATCTGTTCCCGGACTTTCTCAATCTGGCTCTTTATCTCTATGACTGCGGCGCTTAAATAAACATCCTGTGCTTTTGCGCCCATGGTATTTGCTTCGCGCTGCATCTCCTGAGTAACAAAATCTAGTTCTTTGCCGAGGGGGAGGCATTTACGATTATTTTTTATTTTTGCGGCAAAGCTCTTTAAATGAAAAGCGAGGCGCGTAACCTCTTCGGATATATCGCAATTTCTAATCGCCGCATTTATTTCTTCGCTGCTCATACCGTTATTTTCAAGCCGCTTGCATTTGCGTGCAATGACTGCCGGGGTTTTACGTTTAATAAATAACAATTTTGTATTTATTGTATCCAGCCGCGCAAGCACATCTTTCTCTATCGCACGGCCTTCCGCAAGGCGCATTCTGGATAAGTTATCGCAGGCGGCAGTCAATAATTGCTCTATCTTAGGCCAGATGAGCTCTTCGGGTAGGCGGCTTTCCGCAAGGCTTAATACCCCCGGCATGGCGCTTAACTGCGCAATGCCTATCCCCTCGCCCAAAGATAATTCTCTTCTTAAAGTACGTATTGCCTGAAAATATTCTTTAGCCAATTCTTTATCTAAAGAAACTTTTCCGGAAATATTCCCGGATACAGAAAGATTAAAAATAATCCTGCCTCTTTTTAACCTCTTATGCAGATAGTGCTTAATTTTTTCTTCCAGGCAAATAAGATTCTCGGGCATATGAAATACCACTTCAAAAAAACGGTGATTGACACTCGCCATCTGTAACGTCAAATGTATTTTGTTGTATCTTAACTGAGAGCGGCCAAAGCCGGTCATTCCGCTTAACATATTTTCATCTCCTTAATGAGCAGATAACTTACGAGCAGGGAGTGCGAGTAAGTTATAGCGCAGCGTCTGCGAATTAATCCCGAAGCCTACGCAGTAAATTTCGAAGAAATTTACAAGTGCTTAGGCAAGGGAACCTATCACCTTTTATCTATGCCCACACCCTGAGGCTAAGTTCCTTTTTAACTTTGTTTGTCGGATATAAATCCACAATCACCTCATCCGGGCAAAACCAAAGCTTAATTTCTCTCTCGGCTTCCTCTTCGTTGGTTGAGGCATGGATTACATTCTCATACAGGCCTTTAGTGGTAATTCTTCCATATGAACCGCGGATAGTCGTAGGGTCCGCCTCCTCGGGGTTAGTGGCACCTGCAAGCGCGCGCACTTTATTTATCGCATCTTCACCCCAGTAAATCATTGCTAAAACTTTCTTGCGGTCGTGTAATTCTCCCTGCACATATTTAATCAATTCGGGAAAAAATGGCTTATCTTTTAAATGACAATAATGCGTCTCGGCTAATTCTCTAGATACCCGCACTACTTTTGCCGCAACGATTTCCAATTTTGTCTCGGATAGGCGCGTAAGAATATTGCCGGTTAAAGATTTTTTTAAGCCGTCGGGCTTAATCAATACTAAAGTGGCCTGGATGTTGTTCATTTTTTCTTTAATACCTCCACAACTCTTTCTAAATCTTCCGGCGAATAAAAGTCTATTTCAATACGCCCCCGTTTCTTGCTCTGCACAATCCTTACTTTTGTGCCTAAGATATGCTGCAATTCCTCTTCTATCGCGCTAACATGCGGTTGTTTATAAACAGCGGCTATTTTCGGTTTTTTGCTCTTTTCTTTGCGTTTATGTTTTAAAATATTTTCTAATTCTCTTACTGATAATTCTGAAGCGATAATCTTCTCAGCTAGCGCCAACAGTTCCTTCTCGTTCTTTATCTCTAACAACGCCCGGGCATGGCTAAAAGAAAGCAGATTCTTCCTAATGCTTTCCTGAATTGTTTGCGGTAATTTTAAAATGCGCAACGTATTATTTACGCTTGTTCTGGCCTTGCCTACCACCTGTGCAATTTTTTCCTGAGTAAAATTAAATCGGTCGATGAGTTTTTGATAGGCCTGTGCCTCTTCAATCGGGTTTAAGCCCTCTCTCTGAATATTTTCAATCAAGGCCAGCTCTAGAGATTCTTCATCATTTGCTTCTTTGACAATTGCTGGTATCTCGTTGTGGTGCAACAAGTTAGCTGCACGAAGCCTGCGCTCGCCAACTATCAATTCATACTTCCCGCCTGAAGCAGGACGTACGATTACCGGCTGGATAAAACCTTTTTCCTTAATCGAGGCGGCCAATTCTTGTAATGCCTGCGTATCAAACTCCTCGCGCGGCTGATAACGATTAGGTAAAATTTGCTCAAGTTTTAAATTTATGATACCACTGGCTCCCTCTTTTGCTGCTGGTCTTTCTAAAACCTTCTCGGGTATTAACGCGCCTAAACCTCTGCCTAAAGCCCTCTTGGTTTCATTGGACATTTTCTTTTTCCCTTCAGTAAACACTCAACCCGCCATGCCTTTATTCATTGGTTGGCTGTGAGTTATAGCTATTATCCTGCGCAACATCTGCGCCTAACCCTAACATTTCATAAGACAACTCAAGATATTTTTTTGCACCTAGCGATTCTTTATCGTACAGGGCAATGGGCTTACCAAAACCAGGCGCTTCACTTAAGCGGATATTACGCGGGATAATAGTATTATAAACCTTTACCTGCAATTGATCTGAAGAAAAATATCTTCTCGTTTCGGCAATGACCTCACGGGTCAGATTGGTGCGAAAATCCGCCATGGTTAAAATAACGCCCTCAACATTTAAATGCGGGTTAAGATTCTGGCGCACTAAAGAAATCGTATTTAAGAGTTGGCTTAACCCCTCTAAAGCGTAATACTCGCATTGCACCGGAATACAAACTGAGTCCGCCGCGCAAAGCGCGTTTATCGTGGAAAGGCCTAAGGAAGGCGGGCAATCAATAAAAATAAAGTCAAAATCCTCTTTAATCGGCTGGGTCGCTTTTTGCAGGCGGTATTCTCTGGCCATCATCCCCACCAACTCTATCTCACAGCCGCTCAAATCTATATTGGCTGGCACGAGAAATAAATTAGCGATACCGGTGGCAATAATCAAGTCGTTTAAAGGCGTATCTTCTAAAAGCGCGCTATAGGCGCTTCTCGCTACTTTCAGCTTATCTACGCCCAATCCGCTGGTAGCGTTTGCCTGCGGGTCAATATCAATAAGCAATATTTTCTTGCCTTCTAAGGCTAAATAGGCAGCGATATTAATCGCAGAGGTAGTTTTGCCTGTGCCACCCTTCTGATTACAAATCGCAATGACCTTACCCATT
>CAKKQO010000002.1:21495-24809 GCA_919902105.1 Omnitrophica bacterium GWA2_41_15
GGTAGTTTTGCCTGTGCCACCCTTCTGATTACAAATCGCAATGACCTTACCCATTATCTCTTATGCACCTTAAAGGCCCTGCTTTTCTGATTTAACGCCGATAGTTCTTCCGCTAAACCGCGAAGTAAATCGTAATCGGTACTACGATAATTTTCCAATTTATGCATTACCATTTTCCGCCACGTCAGATAAGCTTGGTGCTTCTTGCTTTGCAAAGGATATTTATCGAGGTGGCGAATGATTACTCGCAATTCATTTACTCTAGCCACCCGGTAATATGCTGTGGGTTTAGTAAAGCCGCTATTGGCTGTTGGTGCACTTTCCTTGCCTGTATAAATCTGACCCACAAAACCAAAATAAGACTGGATTCGTTCAACTATATTTCGATTATCGTCACGCTGACGAATCGCAAAATATATATTAAAAGCACCGCCTGAACGGCTGTAAGTAAAAGCGGCTTCGCCATCACAAAACCCTGTTATATACCAAGGATCCAATGTGCTACTTTGCATCTTCTAAAATGTTCTAAATTAAACATTTCCACGCGGAGCACTCATTTTTTTGTTTTCAATGTGGCTCGCACTTTTGCTGGTTTAGCCCCTGCCATTCCGAATAAACCCCGCGTTTCTTCAGAAACAATCTTGATTTGCACTTCTGAGCGTTTAGCTCTTAATTGCTCTAAGGCCTTTTTAATCGCTTCTTCTACCGTTTTCCCTTCTACCTCTATGCTTTCCATCGAGTAATTTTCCTATTCCGCTCGCCTTGAACGCATTAACAACCATTGCTGAGCGCCGCTTAATACCCCATAAACAAACCAATATAACACCAACGCCGCAGGCATTGAATAAAAAAGCATCCCAAATATTAAGGGCATAAAAATTGCCATTAATTTCTGTTGCTCTGCAGAACTGCTCCCCGACATCGTTGACATGCTTACTTTCTGTTGGACAAACATGCTGAACATCATTAATATGGGGAGTAAATTTATTTCGTTTCCGATAATGGGTAGCCTGTTAGGCAGCATGATAAGCTTATCCGGCTGAGATAAGTCTTTTATCCACAAAAAACCCGCCCCTCTTAAACCCACAAAGCGCATTAAAGCTTGGTATAAAGCAATAAAGACGGGGAATTGTAATAATAACGGCAAACAACCACCCAAAGGATTAACTTTGTGCTCTTTATACAATTGCATTATTTCCTTGTTTAATTTCTGGCTATCTCCTTTAAGGCGCGCTTGCAATTCTTTAATTTTAGGTTGCAGGAGCTGCATTTCCTTCATTGAACGCATTTGTTTTATGGTTAAGGGATACATAGCCAGGAAAATCAAGAATCCAAAGAGAAGAATCGCCCCGCCCCAGTTATGGGTAACACCAAAGAGGAATTTCAGCACTGATAATAGCATTTGGCTGATAGTATCAAAAAAACCAAAATAAAGCATATTTTCAAACCCCAAGTTTAGAGCAGCCAAGCCTTCAACATTCTGTGGGCCTAAATATAAAGTAAATTTATCTACATTTTTTGTTTCCGGCGAAACCAAGCCCTGCGATTCTAATTCTAAGCTGACCTGGGGCTGTCCTTCTGTCACTTGGACAAAAACGCCTTGCCCTTTATTGCTCGGATGCACAATAAAGGTAAAATATCTATCTCTGATGCCCGCCCAGTCAAAATTACCGCTGCTGACTAAACCGGTCTTCAAAGCAAAAAGGCCCTTACGGACAATAGTTTTGGGCTGAGAAATGGCTAATTCCATAAATCTGTCATCCTGAGCAGACTGTCTTAGGACCTTATTGTTCAGCCACAATTGATAACCATGGGCGGGGGCCTCGCCATTCAAATATCGGACTGTGCGCTCTAACTCTATGCTATAATGATGGTTAAACAAAGAATATCGTTTAATAATCTCCCGGCCATTATCACGGTAGGTAAAAATTATGGCATCGGGTGTTTTCTCGGCCTTAAAATTGCAATTTTGTTCATCGCTGGCGAGTAGCAGCCCCTCCAGGAAAAATTGGGCATTATATTCCTTTAACTCTACTTTACTAATATATGCGCCGGGATTAGCAAATACTATTTTGAGCTTGTCTGTTTCTATCGTGATATATTCGCGGGCAGAAACCTCAGGTTGGATTACACCTACCATAGTTGCAGGCGATTCTTTGGCAGGTAAAATAATAACTTTTTCCGACGTATCTCTTTTATTTACAACAGGATACATACGAGAGACCACCGCAGAATAAATCGCTAAAACTGCTACAGATAAAATTATAGCCAAGATTGTGCGTTTTGTCATAAGTTAAGTTTTGATTTTACTTGGCCGCGCAAGCTTGCGCGGCATAAGGAAAAATTAAACATCAGTTGATAATTTTTCCTTAACAGGATCATAACCACCGGCAGAAAAAGGCTGGCAGCGGACAATGCGCCGAAGAGTTTTTAATCCGCCTTTCAGCGCGCCATACCTTTCTATAGATTCGCGGGCATAACATGAACAACTCGGCCAGAAACGGCAAGACCTGGGCAGAATACAAGAAATATACTCTTTGTAACTATTTAACCCCCAGAGGATTAATCTTTTCATTATGGGTATCCTGATGCCTGCCTACCGCCAGGCAGGCATCGATAGATAACTTGCCCCGCTTAGAGATAGGTCGTCCTGAGACGACCGTCTACAAAGCGCAAACTTAAAACATAATCTATTGCTTCCTTAAATAGGCCAATCACTCCTAAAATCTTCTCGGTGTAATCTCTAACGGGGCTTATCGCCAATAGTTGCGGCAAGTTATACCGTAAGACTCTTTCTGCCCTTTTGTCTTCGTTTTTTAAGAACTAACCTTCCTGAGCGTGTGCGCATTCTCCGACGGAAACCATGCACACGCTTACCCTTGATACGCGTAGGTGTCTTAAGATGCTTTTTCATAATGAAAAATTATAACACAATGGAGGGTTAAGTCAAGCAAAAAATAAATCTTGCAAAAAATTACTCCTTTGCTATAATTCTTAATACTGTCATCGGACAAAATTACACCTACACAGGTTGTCGTACATTCTTCGGCTAATTCTGCTGATTTTAGGCCGGGGAGTAGATTTTGTCTTGAGTGAAACGGGCGGCCTGTGGATAAGACCTTTCCTTATAAGGCATAGGAAAGTCTATCCCTTGTGGATTAGGCCCATCCTTTTAGACCTTTCTTTCAAGGTAGAGAAAGTCTACCCTGCTGGGTAAAGGAATTAGGATGGCCTATCCTTGTGGATTAGGCCCATCCTTTAAAGGAATTAGGATGGCCTATCCCTTGTGGATAAACTGTTAATTGTGGTTTAAT
>CAKKQO010000002.1:24909-45622 GCA_919902105.1 Omnitrophica bacterium GWA2_41_15
TAAAGGAATTAGGATGGCCTATCCCTTGTGGATAAACTGTTAATTGTGGTTTAATTTATGGATATAGCTCTTATCTGGTCACAGGCCAATAAAATCGTCGAAGAGAAAATCGGCCCTGTAGCCAAACAAACTTGGTTCGACTCTATAAAACCCAGCTTAACCCCTCCGCATACCTTAGTCTTGGAAATGCCGGATAATTTTTTTAGAAACTGGTTTGAGAAACATTATTCTCTACTATTACGGCAAGCGCTGGACGAGATTGCCCCAGCCTTAACTATAAATTTCACTGTCGCCTCTAACAATGGCGGGCAGGCGCAGGCAAACCTGCCCGATACCAGCCCGACTTCAGTCTGGCGGGGGGCTCAGGCGGGTTTACCTTATATTAATCCGCGTTATTCTTTTGAAAATTTTGTTGTCGGGCCATCCAACAGGTTCGCCAACGCAGCAGCCTTAGCCATAGTAGATGCGCCGGCAAAGGCCTATAATCCCTTATCTATTTATGGGGGGGTGGGGCTGGGTAAAACCCACTTAATGCAGGCCATATGTTTAGCGGTATATAAACGCAACCCCAAAATAAAAACCGCCTACACTACTTCCGAATCCTTCACCAACGAACTAATAGATGCGATTCGGAATCATTCAACTAGTACTTTCCGCGCCAAATATCGCAATGTAGATATTTTACTCATTGACGATATCCAGTTTATCGCCGGCAAGGAAGCAACCCAAGAAGAATTCTTCCATACTTTTAATACGTTATATGATAACCATAAGCAGATTGTTATGTCTAGCGACCGGCCGTCCAAAGAAATCCCTAACCTGCAAGAAAGGCTTACCAGCCGCTTTAGCTGGGGCCTGGTTACCGATATCCAGCCGCCAGATTTTGAAACCCGTGTCGCTATTCTAAGGAAAAAGGTTGAACTCGAGCCCTTTAACGTTCCCGACGAGGTAATCTATTTTATTGCAGAGCGCATAAAAACCAATATCCGAGAATTAGAGGGGGCATTGATTAGGGTTGCGGCTTATTCCTCATTAGAAGAAAAGGATATTTCTTTAAGCTTGGCGCAGGAAGTTTTAAAAGACATGTTCAAAGAAACCAAAAAAACCATTACTATTGAGTTAATCCAACGTTCAGTTGCAGAATTTTTTAATTTAACCGCGGGTGAGTTAAAAAACAAAAGGCGCAATAAACTACTGGTATCAGCCAGACAAATAGCGATGTATTTAACCCGGGAATTAACAAACCATTCTTTACCTGATATTGGTGAAGCTTTTGGCGGCAAAGACCACACCACGGTCCTTTATGCATGCAACAAAATAAAAGGACTGCTCAAACAAGATAAAAAAATATCTGATATTATCCACAAATTAACCACAGATATTAAAACTTAACTCAAGGTTTATTCACAGTTTTTATTTTTTCTAACCGCTGTAATTTAATAAGGTTCTATTTCTTTTTGAGATAAATTTATCTTTCTACTACTACAATTACTATTTTATTGTAATTAAGACGTAATATTGGGAGGTGAAATGAAAATCCAGATTTTTAAAGAGGATTTATTAAATAATCTTCAAATTGTGCAGAATATAATAAGCCCTAAAAATACCCTACCCATACTTTCCAATATTTTACTGGAAACAGAAAATAATAATATTAAAGTTATTGCCACGGATTTAGATATAGGCATACTAATAAATATCTCAGCAAATAACATACAAGAACAAGGCGCAATCACTATCCCCGCTAAGAAATTTTTTGAGATTGTGCGGGATTTACCCGAAGGTAACATTGATATTACAGTTAAAAAAAACAATTCGATAATTATTGATGCGCAGAAATGCCAATTTAAATTAATGGGGCTGCCTAAAGATGAGTTTCCTAAATTGCCGGAGTTTAAAGATAAAAAAGTGGTCAAGATTGAACAAGGCATACTTAAAGAGATATTAAATTTAACCTACTTTGCTATCTCTCACGATGAAACAAGGTATGTTTTAAACGGTATATTAATAGAAATTAAGCAAGATGTGTTGAAATTGGTAGCTACGGATGGAAGAAGGCTGGCGGTGGCGGAGCGAAAATTAAGTACTCCTATAAACCAGGAAATAAAAATGATTATACCGCTAAAAACCATACAGGAGTTAATGCGTAACTTAAAAGATGAAGGGTCGGCTTCCATTGTTTTGGGGTTTAATCAGGTAATGTTCGATTTATCTAACTTGTTAATAATTTCCCGCTTGATTGAAGGGGAGTTTCCGAATTATCAACAGGTTATTCCACAGGCTGTGGATAACAAGATTAAGATAAATCGGGAAGCTTTTATGTCTGCGCTAAAGAGGGCTAGCCTGCTTTATACCCCAGATTATCAGGCGGTAAAATTAGAGGTCTTTAAGAATAAAATTGTGGTTTCCAAGTCTACGCCGGATATCGGCGAATCCAGAGAAGAAATAGATGTGGAATATGGAGCCAAGGAAATCGTGGCGGGCTTTAACCCCAATTATTTAATAGATGTCTTAAGGAATTTAAAAACTGAGGATATTCTGTTAGAGTTAATCGATAGTGAAAAACCAGGGGTCATCCGTCATAATGGTTACGTGTATGTAGTGTTGCCTATGAGGCTGGGTTGATTTTATTGCAGCTGCCCAAGATATAAGGATGTAATGTAAGATGCCCAATCCGATCGCGATTAAGGAAGTAGTGTCAAGCATCATCCAGGGTTTAGGAGCAGAGAGTAATAGCGAAAAGGATAAAGTCGCCCAGGCGTTAAATACTGTACTGGGTAAAAAAGCCCTGCGGCATATCAGGGCCCAGTATTATCAAAACCAAAAGTTAGTTATTAACGTAGATTCTTCAACTTGGTTGTATAAACTAAACTTAGAACAAAGGGAAATCTTGGGTAAATTAAATTCACTGTTGCCCCATGCGGGTATTAAGGAATTATTGTTTAAATTAGGCAATGTTTAACTTTAGGCAGGCCTGCCTACCGTCAGGCAGGGATATTTAAATATGGCAAAAGCCGAAGTAAAAGAAAGCAAAAACAATAAGGATAAAATAACGGCTCAATCTAAATACGATGCCACAACTATTCAGGTATTAGAGGGCACAGAGGCAGTGCGCCGCAGGCCGGCAATGTATATCGGCGATACCAGCGTGCGCGGGCTGCACCATTTGGTCTACGAGGTGGTAGACAACTGCGTAGATGAGGCCTTGGCTGGTTTTTGCGACACGATAGGTGTGGTTGTCCGCGCAGACGGCAGCATTTCTGTTACGGATAATGGCCGCGGCATCCCGGTTGATATGCACAAAACAGAGAAGAAGCCGGCAGTGGAAGTTGCGCTGACCACCTTGCATGCCGGAGGAAAATTTGACCACCGGGTTTATAAGGTATCCGGCGGTTTGCATGGCGTAGGTGTCTCTGTAGTCAATGCGCTGGCGAGCTGGCTTGAGGTTGAAGTTAAGCGCGACAATAAAATTTATCATCAGCGCTATGAAAAAGGCAAAACCGCCACAAAGCTCAGCGTTATCGGGAAAAGTAGTTCCACCGGCACCAAGGTTACCTTTAAGCCTGACCGCAGCATATTTAGCACTATCGAATTTTCCTATGATATTTTATCCCAGCGCTTAAGGGAGCTTGCCTTTTTAAACAAAGGCCTCAAGATAAAATTAAAGGATGAGCGCACGGATAAAGAAACAGCATTTGAATTTGCCGGAGGCATTGTTTCCTTTGTCGAATACCTGAATAAGAACAAAAACCCCTTGCATCCCAAGGTAATCTATTTCGAAAAAAGGCAGGACGATGTTATTACCGAAGTATCTATGCAGTATAACGATGGCTACGGCGAGACGCTTTTTTCTTTTGCCAATAATATTAATACTGTGGAGGGCGGGACTCACTTATCCGGTTTTAAGTCAGCGTTGACGCGGGCGATTAACCAATATGCCAAGAGCAAAAATTTAATCAAGAACGACGGGTTTTCTATTACCGGCGATGATGTGCGCGAGGGATTGACCGCGGTAATCAACGTTAAAGTGCTTAACCCGCAATTTGAAGGCCAGACCAAGACTAAGCTCGGCAATTCCGAAGTAGAGGGCGTGGTGGCATCCGGAAGCTTAGATGCCCTCTCGGCATTTTTTGAGGAAAACCCATCAGTTGCCAATAAAATTATTGATAAAGTTATCGTTGCTTCGCGTGCCCGCGAGGCGGCACGCAAGGCAAGGGAACTAACGCGCAGAAAAGGCGCATTGGAAGGCGCAGGCCTTCCCGGAAAATTAGCTGATTGTTCCGAACGTGATGCGGCGCTGTGCGAATTGTATATAGTGGAAGGCGATTCGGCCGGAGGCTGTTTTGATGGGAATACTTTGGTTGCGCTTGCCGACGGCAGGAGTTTAAGTTTTAAAGAACTCGTCGAAGAATGGCAAAAGGGCAAGGTCAATTATTGTTACACCATTAAAAAAGACGGCAATATTGGCATAGAAAAAATCCTGTCGCCGAGAATCACCAAGCAAAACGCAGAGGTTGTCAGGGTAGTTTTGGATAACGGTGAGACTATTGTTTGCACTACCGATCACAAATTTATGTTGAGAAACGGCGCATACACGCAAGCTCAGCATTTGACTCTAGGAATGAGCCTTATGCCTCTTGTAAGAAAGTTATCAAAAATAGAGCACAGGATTACCATTGAAGGGTACGAAATGGCGTTAGATCCCGTTACGCATAAGTGGATTTTTACTCATTTATTATCCGATAGATTTAATTTAAATAACGGCATTTCACAAGAAATTGGCGACACTGTTCACCATAAAGACTTTAACAAATTAAACAATAACCCGGATAATTTAGTAAGAATGGGGAGCAGGGAACATCTTTTATGCCACACAACAGTCCTTGAAAAGACACTGCATAGTAAAGAGATAAAAGAAAAATCCAAAAAAGCTCATCAAACGAAAGCCTACCGGGGGAAGATTAGAAAAATTATGAGCACCCCGAAAATGAGACAGATGTTAAGCCAAAGAGCAAAAAAGCAATGGGAAAATGATGAATACAAGGTTTACATGACCAAGCAGTTTTTGGAATTTTATCATAGCCATCCCGAATACAGAAAACAAAATGCGCAGAATCTGAATTCAGCCCAGAAGAATTATTGGGCCAAAAAAGAAAACAGGCTAAAGCAGGCCAGCAGAGTAAAAAAATATTTTATCGATCATCCCGAGGCAAAAGAATATTTATTGCAGAAAGCGAAGACAGAGTGGTCGGATAAAAATCTTTTAGAGTGGCGTAAGGATAAAACGAAAGAGCAGTGGACGTCTGAGTTTAGGGTAAAAAGAAAGCTTGCGTATGGCCGCACATACCTAAATAATAGCCTGGCATTTGCCAGAAAAGTATGGGAAAAATACGGCAATGTTGATTCATATGACAAGGAAAGAAAGGCGCAAGAGAGGAGAAACAATAATGTTGTGAAATTAGAAACACTAACAAGTCGTTTTTTTGGCGGCGATAAAGAATCTTTATTGGAAGCGGTTACGAATTACAATCACAAGATTAAACGTATAGAAAGAATAAATGAAAGAGTAGATGTCTATGACATTGAGGTCCCCAATACGCATAATTTCGCATTAGCCAGCGGCGTGTTTGTGCATAATAGCGCCAAACAAGGCCGCGATAGAAGGTTTCAGGCGATACTGCCTATCAAGGGTAAAATTTTAAATGTGGAAAAGGCGCGCTTGGACAAGATTTTATCCAACGAAGAAATCCGCACCATCATTACCGCTTTAGGCACCGGTATAGGCGAAGAATTTGATTTGGCGAAGCTGCGCTACCATAAATTGATTCTCATGGCCGATGCCGATATCGATGGATCGCATATACGCACGCTTTTACTGACGCTTTTATACCGTCACATGCAAAAATTGGTGGCGGGGGGCTATGTTTATATTGCCCAGCCGCCGCTTTTTAAAATCAAACGCGGCCAGCGCGAAGAGTATATCCAGACCGAGAAACAGATGGATGAGATGCTTTTGGAATTAGGCCGCGAGGGGCATAAGCTTGTCCGCCTAAAAGATAAACAGACATTTACCGATAACCAATTCAAAGAATTATTGCAGTTTTTGGTAGAGTTAGAAAAAATCGGTAAGGGATTAGAGAAAAGGGGGGTAGAATTAGCAAAATACCTCACTTTTAGGCATCCAAAGACCAAAAAAATGCCAATTTATAGGGTAAAAGTGGAGGGAAAATACCATTTTCTCTATTCTGATAAGGACTTGGCTAATTTGACTGATAAAGAGGCAAAAGATAGCGAACAAGATGTGCTGGAACTCTTTGAGGCGCAAGATGTTGAGGGAATTATTGCTAAAATAGAAAAGCTGGGGTTAGATATCTCTACCTATGCCGCGGAGGAATTACCCAAGGAGCCGACAAAGGGCGAGCCAAAGAAAATAAAACCGCTTTACCGCGTCATCAACGAAAAAGAAGACAAGGATTTATTTGCGCTGAAAGAGGTGTTGGCCTATATCAAAGAGGCAGCCACCAAAGGTATGCATATCCAACGTTACAAAGGCTTAGGCGAAATGAACCCGCAGCAGCTCTGGGATACTACAATGGACCCTGAAAAGCGTACGGTTTTAAAGGTGATTCTTGAAGACGCAGTTGAGGCGGATAAAATGTTTACGGTGCTGATGGGCGATCAGGTTGAGCCGAGGCGGCAATTTATTGAAGAATATGCGCATCAGGTGAAGAATTTGGATATTTAAAATGTACACAAAAGGCGAAAAAATAGTCCCGGTTTATATTGAAGACGAGGTAAAGGACTCGTATCTAAACTACGCGATGAGCGTTATTGTCGGACGCGCTTTGCCTGATGTCCGCGACGGGCTTAAGCCGGTGCATCGCAGGATCCTGTATGCGATGCGGGAATTAAACCTTGAGCATTCTAAGCCATTTAAGAAAGCGGCGCGCATAGTAGGCGAATGTTTTGTAAGGGATACATTGGTGTTGACGCCGAAAGGATTATTGCCAATTCAAGATATAGCGGCAGGAAACAGCGTTTTTACCCAAAACGGTTTAAATAGGGTAACCCAGCTTTATGAAATGCCGGCAAGGCCGTTATTGAAAATAACTCTGGGAAATGGGACTTATAATATTGTCACACCATCACAGAAACTTAAAATACTAAATAGCGATTTTGAATTTACCTGGAAAGAGGCGGAAAAAATAAAAATTGGAGATTATGTTGTAGCAAGGGCGCACTACCCTAGCATAAACCAAAAGGTAAAGCTGCGCAAGATTCATGCCCTGAACCCAGGTTATTTAAATGAGAATATCGCTTATCTCTTAGGCCTATTTATGTCAGAGGGGTGGATAGAGAAGAATCGATGCCGGCAAGATACTTATAGAATAGGCTTCGCATGCAATAGCCGCGATATTATAGAGAAAATAGCCGGTATATTAATGGCAGAATTTGATTATCTGCCTAATATAATAGAGCAGCCATATACATTCCAAAATACTAAAGGGGAAATGGTAACGAATTGCAAATTTACCATAAGAGTTAGCAGAAAGTATATTTACAAATTTCTTATAGATAATTTTAATCTTTTGAACCTCAAAGCGCATAATAAAGAAATCCCCCGCCAGATTTTTGTATCGCCCAAATCTGTAATATATACGTTTATAGCCGGGTTAATAGATGGCGATGGCAGCATACACAAGAATCGTTCAGTGGTTTTTTATGGGTCTGTCTCTGACAAACTTATCGACCAACTGCAGATTCTGCTTCAGCACTTAGGCATATTCGGCACTAAGTATTCAAATGACAATCGCGGCAAAAGCCATTTTATAGGTGCTAAAAAAGTACAGGTTAGGCAAAAGTTTTATTACTTAGAATTAAAAGGCATTAATGCCAAATTGCTTGCTCCGGAGATTACCCTATATGATAAAGATAAGGATGCCAAACGCATTCAAATTATCAAGAGAGGGCTTAAAAAATCAAATTTTGAAATAGTCCCCTATGCGGGTGAGAGCATTTTTAGTGAGTTAAGCCAAAAGCATCTTGGCGGAGGATGGTATTTGTCCGCCGGCGGTGAAAAATTCAGAGCGGGAGTAAAATATGCTACTGGATGCAAGATTAGATATTCAAAAGACTTAAGAGATAAATCATTAAGAAAATCGCAAATTAGGGAATGGGGGATTGAAGAAAAGCTAAAGAAGATTCAATCGCCACTTTATAATTTCGTTAAGCAGCTCATGGGAAACGATATATATTTTTTAAGAGTTTCGTCTATATCTAAGGCGGCTCCTCAGATTACATACGATTTGCAAGTTGAGGGTGAGCATGAATTTATTGCCAATGGGATGGTATCTCATAATTGTCTCGGTAAATATCATCCACACGGAGACATTGCGATTTACGATTCATTAATCAGGATGGCACAGGATTTTTCTCTGCGCTATCCATTAGTAGAAGGCCAAGGTAACGTGGGTAGTGTAGACGATGCGCCGGCCGCCATGCGATATGTGGAAGCAAGGTTAGCTGCCATCTCCGACGAAATGCTCGCCGACATTGATAAAGATACCGTCAACTTCGGGCCGAATTTTGACGCTTCTTTGCAAGAGCCGCTTTTATTGCCGGCGGCATTGCCTAATCTCTTGGTAAACGGCTCAAGCGGTATTGCTGTTGGTATGGCGACGAATATCCCGCCGCATAATTTAGGCGAGGCGGCGGAGGCGATTATTTATCTTTTAGAGAACCCCGAGGCCGAGGTAAAAGATTTAATGCGCTATATCAAGGGTCCGGATTTCCCGACCGGCGGGGTTATCTGCGGCAAAAGCGGTATTAAAGAAGCTTATACTACGGGCAGGGGTAAGCTTTTAGTGCGCGCAAGAGCCACGGTGGAACACCAGAAAAATGGCAAGGACTTCATCGTAATTGCCGAGATTCCTTATCAGGTGCAGAAGTCAGGCCTGATTGAATCCATCGCGGCTTTAGTAGATGATAAAAAAATCGAAGGCATTTCCGATATCCGCGACGAATCCGATAAGGACGGGATGCGTATTGTAGTTGAACTCAAGCGCGACGCTGAGCAACAGGTTGTTCTAAACCAGCTTTTTAAACACACGCAGCTCGAAGGTACCTTTGGTATTATTCTGCTGGCTTTGGTTGATAATCGTCCGCGCGTGTTAAACCTGCGCCAGATACTCGATTATTACATTTCGCATCGCAAAGTAATAATCCGGCGCAGGACGCAGTTTGAATTAGACAAGGCCTTAATGCGCGCGCATATCTTAGAGGGTTTAAAGATTGTCTTAAAATATATTGACCGGATTATTAAGACGATCAAAACTTCAAAGAACACCGAGGTTGCCAGAGAGCGCTTAATGAAAGAGTTTGAGCTTTCGCAAATTCAGGCGCAGGCAATCCTGGAGATGCAGCTGCAGCGTTTAACTGCCTTGGAGCAGGATAAAATAGACGCCGAATATGCCGAGTTGCTTAAGAAGATAGAGCTGTGCCGTTCGATTCTTGCCTCAGAAAAAAAAATAGAAATCATTATCAAGGAAGAGCTGGAAAATTTGAAGAAAAAATACGCAGACGCCCGGCGCACAGATATCGTCGGCGAAGCAGAAGAGTTAGAAGTGGAGGATTTGATTGCCGAAGAAGACGTGGTGGTAACTATCAGCCACGGCGGCTATATCAAGCGTCTGCCGGTAAGCGCGTATCGCAAGCAGAAGCGCGGCGGCAAGGGGGCAACCGGGGCGGATGTCAAGGAAGAGGATTTTATCGAGCATCTTTTTGTCGCTTCGACAAAAGACTACCTCTTAATTTTTAGCGATAAGGGGCAGGTGCATTGGCTAAAAGTCTATGAAATCCCGCAAGGCAGCCGTGTGTCCAAGGGCAAAGCCATTGTTAACTTATTGGCGATGGAGCAGGGCTCTAAAATTAGCTCTACCATACCGGTGAAGGAATTTTCCGCGGATAAGTATTTAGTGATGGTAACAAAACTAGGCCAGATTAAAAAGACAAGGCTGGACGCTTATAGTAATCCGCGCAAAGGAGGCATCATCGGAATCACCTTAGAAAAGAATGATGAGCTGATCGGTGTGGAAATGACTGATGGGAAGCAGGAGTTGTTTATTGGTACGCGCCAGGGTAAGGCGGTGAGATTTTCTGAAAGTAAGGTGCGGGATATGGGGAGGGCGGCACGCGGTGTGCGTGGTGTAAAACTCGGCAAGAAAGACGAAGTTATTGCTATGATAGTAGCCGAGAAAGATGCTACGGTGTTAACCGTTACCGAATTAGGTTTTGCCAAGCGCACCCCGGTAAAGGAATACCGATTGACCTCACGCGGCGGCAAAGGCGTGGTAAATATAAAAGTCACCGATAAAAACGGCGAGGCAGTAGCCTTAAAAAGTGTCGGCGATAACGATGAGCTGATGGTGATTACCCAAAACGGGATGTTCTTGCGCTGCGCCATAAAAGATATCCGCCAGACCGGCCGTTCTGCCCAAGGCGTCAGGCTTATAAAATTAGAAGACAAAGACCGTGTCTCCTGCGTGGCACCCGTAATTGCCGAAGAAGGCGAGGAATAAAAAAGACCCCATCGTCTAGCCTGGTCTAGGACAAGAGCTTTTCAAGCTCTCGACACGGGTTCAAATCCCGTTGGGGTCGCTTAATTTGAAAGGAGCGGCGATGAAAATATTGAGACTATTTTTGTTGGCAACAGCCATAGCTATCGTTGGCTGCGGCGGCAGTAAAACCGAGCAGGCCAAGGATATTTCTTCAGAAGAAAAGAAAGTTTCTGAAACGGTATCTATGCCTGCGGAGCCAGTACTTTTAGAAAAAAGCACATTTAAGGTTTTCCCGATATACACTGATAAATCTTCTCCCGATAATCATTTTATTCCGTCGGGCTGGATGGGCGATTATATGGATATTAAATTCAACGACGCATCCAATGAAAATGCGCATTCGGGTGCCACCTGCATCAAAGTAACTTATAATAATCAAGCTACGGGTGGTGCGCGTTGGGCCGGGATTTATTGGCAGTATCCGGCTAACAACTGGGGCGGAGTAGATAAAGCTTATGATTTAAGCGGGGCGGCTAAATTATCTTTTTGGATTCGCGGAGAAAAAGGCGGAGAAGTAATTCAGGAGATGAAGATGGGCGGCATTTCCGGAGAATATTCAGATTCAGATACTGCCGGAATCGGCCCGCTGACGTTAACTGCTGAATGGAAGCAATACGAAATAGATTTATCGGCTAAAGACCTAACGCATATCATCGGCGGTTTTTGCTGGGCAACCAATATCGACGTTAATCCCGACGGGGCAGTGTTTTATTTAGACGATATAAGATACGAATAATCCCAGAATTTAAGAGTTCGAAAGATTAAGTAACATATTGACATCTTAATAGGGCTGGCTATATAATAGCTCGTAATGGATAATAAGAAATTGCGCCCAGAAGTGCCGGTTAGAGATGTCCGTTTTGAGCAGCCTACCTTTATTGACCCTCTGACCGGGTTATTTAACCGTTATTACCTCTACGAATTCCTTCCTCAGGAAATCAAGAAATCCCAATTCAGCGATTATTCTTTAGGCGTATTTATCATAGACATCGATAACTTTAAGGATTTAAACGATAAATACGGGCATCTCTGCGGCGACGATATTTTAAAGCAATTTTCCGAGCTGCTTAAAAAGACACGTAGGCAAACAGATATGGTGATAAGATATGCCGGCGATGAATTTATGATCCTGCTTCCCGGCGTTGACCGCGATACCGGCCTTTCCCTGGGCAGCCGTTTGATTGAAAAGATAGCCCAGTCCGCCTTTAAGACAAAGGACGGCGCAGAAATACATCTGACTGTCAGTATAGGCCTTGCCCTATGTCCGGCTGACTCAAGCCAAATAGATAAGCTGATAGACCTTGCCGATAAGGCGATGTATCTATCTAAAGATAAAGGCAAAAATCAGATCTCTCACTCCGGCGAAGTTACTTTAGAAAACGCTGCTTTTCAGCTCGCCCTGGATTTTTTTCCCTGTCCTAAATTTATCAATAGACAAGCGGAGATGGCACAGCTCAAAGAAGTATTTGAGAATACAGTTTTAGCCAAGGCCCTTTCAGCCGCAGCTTTGATTTATGGCGAGACCGGCACAGGCAAAAGCAAGGTGATTAGCGAATTCAATAATTATGCCCAAGAGAAAGCAGTGATTCTTGCCGCCAAAGGCGTTCACAAGCATCAGGGGGAACCGTATTTTCTTTTTGCCGAAGCAATAGATAACTATTTCAGCAAAATACGCCCGCATAGCCTGCAAGCCCAAGAGCTTATCTCGGCTCTTCCCGATGACGAATTAGCGGAACTGGCGAAATTACTGCCCCAGATAGGGAGCGTGAAATCATCCTTAGCAGGCAAAGAGGCAAGGGCGCTCTTATTTAAGTCAATGCTGGATTTATTGATTGCGATAAACTCTAAGAATCCTTTGCTGATTTCTTTTGATGATTTACAGTGGGCAGACAATGCCAGCATAGAGTTGTTATCTTATCTTATCAAATACGAAAGAAAAAGAAAAATTTATGTTTTACTTACCTTAAGAGACAGGCCCAGTTTAGGACAAAAAGAAAAAGATGCCCTTGCCAAATTATTAGACTATCTGCACAATGCCGAAAATGCCGCAGAAATATCCTTGTCCAATTTAAGCGAGCGCAATACTTATGAGATGATTGAAGCGATGTTCCCCGGGTTAAGAGAGCTTAAGGAAATAAGTGCGTCAGTTTTTGAAGTTACCAAAGGAAACCCGGGTTTTATTGAAGAGATATTTAAGTCGCTGGCAGAAAATAAATTTTTGCTTTATAAAGATAATAGCTGGCAATTGGCCGCCAGCTTAGAAGAGATAGATATACCTAATTCTTTAGAAGAGACGATTAAGCGGCGGGTAAAGAATTTAGATAAGGAAACTAAGGAACTAATAGTGCAGGCGGCAGTAGTAGGCGAAGATTTTAGCGTCGACCTCTTAAAGAAGCTGGGCGAAAGCAGCGAAGGCTATATCTTTGAGGTAATGGCCCGGGCCCAAAAACGGCATTTAGTTAAAGAGTCAAAGAAGGTTGGCAATTTTAATTTTATTAACAGCGGCATACAAGATGTTTTGTATAATGAATTAAGCGATGACGAACGCAAAAGCCTGCATAGCAAAATAGGCCAGATGCTGGTAGAAGAACACAGCCAAGATTTATATAATGTCGCCGCAGACGTATCGCTGCATTTTGGAAAGGCGGCGAGCGGCGTCTTGGCTTCTCAATACGGCCGTCTATTGCAAGAAAAAGCGGCAGATTTATTTAACCCGGCAGAGGTCATTGATTATCTTAAAGAATTTACCTCAGAGGCAATTAAGGCGCCAGAAGAAAAAGAGGTAAAGTTAGAGCTGGTTGCGCTTACCCGCCTTGAGGTATCGCGCCTAATAAAATTGATTCAGTCAGCAGCAAAGAATTTCCAGCTTTATCCCACCGGCAGTTCCATAAGACATAATTTTGTAATGGATATCCATCACAGCCTAGAATTAATCCTAAAGGATACACCGAGACTGGAGATTATCGAGTCAGAAAACAGCCTGATAATAAACGGCAGGCGTTTTTCTCTACGGGAGATTCAGGAATTAGGCGAAGGAGATTTTATCTCTCTGATGGTAGAAAGCAACATAAAATCTTTGTCATTTACTCAGGGGATTAGCGAAGAAGAAGTAAGCATTTTCCTGGATAACTTCGGCCGGCATAGGCAAGCAGCCACAGATAAAAATATGTGGAAGGCAATTATCCTGGAAAAGAAACTGTCTCATATCAGGATAGATGAGTTTAGTTACGAAGAGATAGCTGCGCCTGCCTCAAGGGATACCGGTGTGCGTAAGAAATTTGAAGATGCGATGATGACGGAATTTCTTTTGGGCAAGATTAGCCGCGATGAGATGGATAAAACAAGCTTCTTTTCCAAAGTATCTCAGGAACCGCAGAAGTTCGCCGCGGCTATAAATAAAATCGCAGAGAGCGTCGAAAAGCGCGATGAGATTAAATCGGTTATTGAGGGGATAAAGAAAATCACTGCGCAGATTACCACCGAGCACGTTGGCGCCTCCGAGGCGATAGGGAATTTATCTAAAGTTATTCAGGAGTTAGACTGGAAGTTGAAAAGCAAATTCATCCGCGCAAAGCCCAGGATAGCGGGCCTGAATAAGGCAAATATTACCGATGAGCTCATCGCCAGAATCCCAACTGGCGACATAGTTAACCTCATAGAGCGCAGTATCCGTGAAGGCGCAGACAACCCCTTAGTGATAAAAGACCTGCTCAGTAAAGTCCTGCCGAACGCGGCAAAGAGGCAGGAGGTATTACCGTTGGTGGAAGCAAAACTTAGAGAATTGGGCATGGATAAAGAGGTGGTAGATTCACTTTGCGGTAAAGCAAGCTGGGAAAAGCTGTCAATAGAAAAAAGGCTGCAGGCCTTCATTACTTTGCCCGAAGAAGAGTTAGAGGCGCTGGATATAGATATTCTTAGCAGTTTTATGGAGGAGCTGTTTCATAAAAAAGACACGCCCGCCCTGGTAAGCTTAATCCAGGTCTTTATCGCAAAAGCCTTAAAGAGCGGACAGGAGGTGGTTCAAAAGATAAATCAGGCACTCAAAGATTTCCTGAAGAAAGACGCCTGTATTTTAGAGCGGGTGCGGGCGTTAATAGAGCTCTTAAAGGCTGAAACCAATAGGGGAGTTTTTACGCAAACGCTGGATGTCATCAAGGACCTAATGGAAGATTTTATGAAAAATTTAGAGCCTCAAGAGTTATATTCTGTTTCACAGCGGGCGTCAAGAAAAGATTACGCTATTTTTATCAGCGAAGCCTTTAATGCTCTGGAAAAGAGATTAAAATCTCGAGAGCCCGAAGATGCGTCTGTGCATGTTTCTATAAAAGATTTTATCTCATCTGTATTAAAGGTGCCTAACTTTTTGGAAATGCTGGTTGCTATTATCTTGGATTATTTTCAGGCAGAACCTAAACGCGTAAGGGCGCTCTTGGATACCCTAGGCGACGCCTCCCAGGAAGTGCTGGTAGATATTTGTTTAAGCGACAAGAAGATATCTAAAGATTCCTTTGAAGGCTATGCGATGCGTAAGCGCGTAGCGACGGTATTAAGGGAGATGGGTGTACTGGCATTAAACAGGCTAAAAAGGCATTTCGCTGAAGAGACAAAGAGGGAAAACATAATGCTTCTTCTGGAATTAGCTGGCCATCTGGGCAAAGAAGAATTGACTGAGAAAGTGTCCGCATTTCTTTATCATGACGACTTAGAACTGCGCCGGCAGGCAGTATTAGCTTTAGGCGCAATCGGGACTAAAAAGACTGATGACCTTTTGTCGGCTTTACTTGCGATCGAAAAGAATAAAGAGATGCAATTACTAATAACAAAAATTTTAAGCAGGAAAAAATGACTCCCAAAAGAAGGTTAACGGCTAGAATCGGCGAACTCCTTTTAGAAAAAGGCGTGATTACTAAACAGCAACTGGAGGAGGCGCTAAGTTTACAACATACGAGATATAAAGGAAAATTTTTAGGCCAGGTTTTAAGCGAGTTAGGCTATTGTAAAGAGGAAGAAATTTACAGCACTCTGGCAATGCAGTTGGGCTATCCGTATATTAAGCTCAGCAACTGTTCTATCGATGAAGAAGTTTTGGCATTGGTTCCTCAAGACACCGCCGAAAAATTAAATTGTATACCTATTGATAAAATAGGCAATATCCTCACTATTGCAATGCTGAATCCTCTTGAGGATGAGCCGCTTAAGAAGATAGGGGAGGGCTCAGGATTAAAGATAAAAATCTTTGTTACGACGCCCTCAGAATTCAAAAAGGCGCAAAGGGAGAACTATGGAGCCGCAAGAATCTAAGAAGTTAGAGCAGGATATCTCCAGAGCATTGATTGAGCATGGGCCGACGGTAAAAGCCGCTACTAAAATTTTAGCCCTTGGCATTGAGAGCCGCGCAAGCGATATTTTTATAGAGCCGGACAGCGATGCGGTAAAGGTGCGCTATCGTATTGACGGCATTCTCTATGAACGCATAGCCCTGCCGGTTTCATTTCATGCCGGCTTAGTCAGCCGTATTAAAGTAATGGCGGGTTTAGACATTGCAGAGCATCGCCTTCCGCAAGAAGGCAGGTTCAGGATGCGCTTTCAGGCGCGCGATGTGGATTTCCGCGTCTCAGTTGTTCCGACGAGCATGGGAGAAAAAATAGTCATGCGTATCCTGGATAAGTCGAAGATAATTTTGGATATTGATAAGTTAGGTTTTGATGAGAGGACGCTTATTTTATTTAAACGCAATCTGATTAAGCCGTTCGGGATGCTCTTAGTCTGCGGGCCTACAGGTTCGGGTAAGACCACCACGCTTTATTCTGCGCTAAATTTTATTAATTCCGTAGAAACAAATATCGTAACAGTCGAGGACCCTATCGAGTATGAGCTATCCGGCATAAATCAGGTATCAGTGCAGGATGAAATAGGGCTTACTTTTGCGCAAGCGCTTCGTTCGATATTAAGGCAGGACCCTGATATTATCCTGGTAGGTGAAATCCGTGATACTGAGACAGCGGATATTGCGGTAAAGGCCGCTCTTACCGGTCATCTTTTGCTTTCTACGCTGCACACAACGAGCGCTCCCAGCGCCATGATAAGGTTAAAGGATATGGGGGTTGAGCCTTTTCTTATCAGCTCTTCTTGTTTATTAATTGTTTCGCAGGTTTTATTAAGAACACTCTGCCCTGCCTGCCGCCTGCCTTATCCGACGCCGCCGGCAGTAATGGCCGAACTTACAGCAACAAAGCTAAACATAAAAGAATCACTCCAGCTATATAAAGCTAAAGGGTGCGCAGACTGCGGCAATACCGGCTATAAAAATAGAATTGCTTTAGCAGAGACTATGGAGCTTACTCCTAATATCCGCAGGCTCATCGTCAGCAATGTCCCCGAAACAGAAATCCGTAAATGCGCGCAAGAAGAAGGGGTGGTGCCTTTAAGAGAAAATGCTCTTAATTTGGCTGTCCAGGGTATAACTACGATGGAAGAAGTGGTAAGGGTAACTACGCGGTAATTTATGGCAAAATCTAAGCGCCGGTTGGCAGATTTTAGTTGATATGAAAGAAGGAATCAAAAAACCAAAAGCCGTTGATTTACAAGAGGTCTCCGAAGAAATCAAAGAGCTGATTACTCTCTCCGATGCCTCAGGGGTCCCGCCGATAAATCTTTCTAAGTACAAGGTGGAGGCGGATGTTTTAAAGATTGTCCCCGAACATCTTGCCCGCACCTACCGCATTATGCCTCTGGCAAAAATGGGGGCGGTCCTGACTGTGGCGATGGCAGACCCTTTTGAGGTATTTGTATTGGACAACCTTAAGCTCATCACCAAATGCAATATCCAGCCGGTAGTAGCAACCGCTCCTCAAATTAAAAAATCGCAGGATGACTATTATGGTTCTTTAGTATTGGAGCAGATTATCAGTGAAGATGTCCTAAAAGAGCCAAGAGAAAAGGGCTCAGAGCTTATCTGGAAGGCTGCGCTGGATGAAGAAAATGTCGATCTTAAAGAAATAGTCAAGGTAAGCCAGGATGCCTCCATCGTCAATATGGTCAATAATATTGTGAAGGATGCCATTGAATTGCGCGCAAGCGATATTCATATCGAGCCGTATTCGGATGTCTTACGCCTGAGGTTTCGTATAGACGGGATTATGCAGGAGCGGACCCCTCTATTTCGTGGGAATGCCGCGGCTATAATTGCCAGAATTAAGATTATGTCGGGCTTAGATATAACCATAAGGCGCCTGCCGCAGGATGGCAGATTTTCCCTGAAATTAAAAGACAGGGAGATAGATTTCCGGGTATCTATTCTGCCTATTCATTTTGGGGAGAAGGCAGTTTTAAGAATTTTAGATAAAAGCAGTATGTCTATGGACTTAGAAAAATTAGGTTTTTCAGGGTATGCGCTAAAGGCATTTAGTGAGGCAGCCGCTAAACCTTACGGGATGATTCTTTTAACCGGCCCTACCGGTTCAGGAAAATCTACCACGCTTTATTCTATAATGGGCCGTCTCAATACGCCGCACAAACATTTAGTTACCATAGAAGATCCTGTTGAATACCAGCTCAAAGGTTTAACCCAGATACAGGTAAAGCCGGAGATAGGCCTTAATTTCGCCAGTGCTCTTCGGGCAGTCTTAAGGCAAAGCCCGGATGTAATTATGGTAGGAGAGATCCGTGACCATGAAACCGTAGATATTGCGATGAAGGCCGCCCTCACGGGGCACATAATTTTAAGCACCCTGCATACCAATGATGCGCCCAGCGCGATAGTGCGGCTTATGGATATGCAGGTTGAGCCTTTTCTTATCGCCTCAACTTTAATTTTAGTTGCGGCTCAGCGCCTTGCGCGTAAAATCTGCCTTCAATGTAAGGAGCCTTACGAAGTCCCCGCAGAAAGCATTAGCGGGCTTGCAAGTTATGTCAAAGAAAAAAATGCCGTATTTTATCGCGGAAAAGGCTGCGCTTCCTGCAATAGAACAGGTTATTTAGGCAGGGTCGCGGTAGTGGAAGCCTTAACAGTTGATGACCAGATCAGGCAAATGATTATTAAGAGGGCTCCATTAGATGAGCTCAGAAATTATGCCCGTGAGCATGGGATGCGCACGTTAAGAGAAGATGCCTTAGAAAAGGGTTTTAGGGGGGAGATTTCTCTAGACGAGATTCTCCGTATTACGCCGGAGGAATAAAAGAAGGGTTAAGGATTAAGGGTCAAGGGTTAAGAAATTCTGACTTAACCCTTATCGCTTACCCCTTACCCCTAAACAGCAAGTAACTATGCCCAAATTCAAATACACTATCATCAACTCCAAAAACCAGCGTATTCAAGGCGAAGTAGAGTCCCGCGACCGTAGCAGTGTTGTCTCTTTCTTAAGAAGAGAACCGGTGACGATTATCTCTGTCAGTGAAATGAAGAAAGAGAAGTTTTCTTTTCTTAGCGCAGAGAAGCCGGTAAAGTTAAGTGATTTGGTAGTATTTTCCAGGCAGTTAGCTACATTGGTCAAGTCCGGCGTGCCGCTGATTAAAGGGTTAAACATTATCCATGCGCAGGTAGAAAATAAATCCCTAAAAAAGATGGTTAACTCACTGCAGATTAATATTGAATCCGGGCGTTCCCTCTCTGAGGCCTTAGCAGGCCATCCGCGCGTATTTTCGCCTATTTATATCAATATGGTCAAGGCCGGCGAGATGGGCGGGGCGTTGGATATGATTTTAGAGAAAATGGCTACCTACCTGGAAGAAATAGATAAATTGGTCCGTAAATTAAGGGGGGCGATGATCTATCCGGCCATAGTTGTAACGATGGCGTTGCTCATCACTTCTTTTATTTTTATTAAAGTTATTCCTACATTTAAAGATATGTTTGCCTCCCTGCAAATCGACCTGCCTTTGCCTACGCAGCTCGTGATTAAAATCAGCGACTCAATACGTAGTTTTTATATGTATATTATAGGGGCGATAGCAGCTCTTTTTATTGTCGTTAGGTTATATATCCGCAGTGAAGTAGGCAGGCAGAATTTTGACAGGCTCTGTTTAAAGCTTCCCATATTCGGCAATATCTTGATCAAGGTTGTGATTGCGCGCTTTGCCCGCACCCTCTCTACGTTAGTGAAAAGCGGTATTTCTATTATTAACGGTTTGGATATAGTAGCCAAAACTTCTGGAAACCTCGTGATAGAGAAGGCGCTGGTAAACGCTCGGGCCAAGGTTAGCCGGGGCGAGAAAATCGGAGAGTCACTTAAGGCGTCAGGCAAGGATATTTTTGCCCCTTTGGTTGTAGATATGATTACCGTAGGAGAGGAGACCGGTAACATCTCTCCGATGTTAGAAAAAATCGCGGATTTTTATGAAAGCGAGGCAGACGCAGCAATAGCGGCGCTGATGTCACTGATTGAGCCATTGTTAATTATCTTTTTAGGCGGCATGGTGGCGATGATTGCCCTCTCGATGTTCCTGCCGATATTAGAGATTACTAAGAAGTTAGGACATTAGGCAGTATACTAAATTGTGTAAATTCGCTCAAGACACCCCCGCGGTGTTCGAAGGACTCCGCGGGGGTGGCGGAGCCGGTTTAGCGCAGGTGGCAGAATTATAAATTATGTGGTATACTTATAAAAGAAGTCAAAAAGAACATTCCTCGATAAAGGCAAACCCTGAGTAATCAGGGGACGTCCCGAATGTAGCGTTTTTTAAGAGCGTTACATCGGGATCCCGAAGAGAAGCGTAAACAATCTGCTTCATTCGGGGCAAAATTACAGATCCACCACAATATGTTGGCGGATGGCTGGATTGCCGAAGGAAGCAATACACACAAGAAGCCATCTGCTGAAATCTTTCGGCGGGTGGCGTTTTTATTTAGAGAGTCAAAGTGTCATAGTGAAAGCTTTTACTATGACTCTGTGACTCTAACGAGCGAAGCGAGTGATGAATCTCTGACTCTAACGAAGTGATGACTCTTTGATACTTTAAAGGTGAGATGTGGTATGAACAGATTGCGCTATAATAAGATGGCTTTTACTCTCGTCGAAACCCTTGCTTCCGTCGGCATCTTGATTACCTTTCTTACTGCGGCGCTGGTTTCTTTTACCTCGACGCAGAACTTAAGCGAA
>CAKKQO010000003.1 GCA_919902105.1 Omnitrophica bacterium GWA2_41_15
ATAAAACCTCCAAAATAAATTAGATTTACGTATAGGTATTAAAAAGGTTGAGATTATGTACCAGTTTGAAAAAACAAAGCAGAGTTTGCATAGAAGATTTGTTCAAATCCGTAAGGATTTCTACATAGAGCAAAAAGACTCGAAAGAATTAAATGGGGGAATTTCACTAAACTTTGAAAGCTTGCCCTTGAGTCTGAATTTCGAATTAATTATTGTAGACTATAATGAAACTGCTTATGGTTTAATTTTTGAAACACAACCAAGGGAATTAGGTAAAAATAAAGTAAAAAAGATACAGAAAAATAATAAAATTATAAAAAAGTGAAATACACACGCGCTGCCGAAGTGCTTAACCTCCGGAGGACTCTTCGCCTCCTGCGATCAACCACGTTCGCGCGCCGAGTTGAACTATCGGTAGCCAACTCGGTTTCGCAATCCGCGAAAGTTTGGGAAACCCGTGAACGGGTAAAAAGGGCGAAAAAGGGGTCTAAAAAACACGGTCCCTTTTTGGGGGTTCGGAAGGCTATCTGGATTTCGGTCCGGATCCAAACTCGAGTTTGGATTATTATATTTCCGGATTTTCCGAAAAAACGTCGTTTTTGACGAAAAATCGCGCCACTAAATATAATATATGCCGGTCCGAAATTGCCACTTGGTGATGCCAGATGCCTTCCGTGAGGGGTAGGTGAAAAAACACGTTTTTTCATCAAAAAATGACCTTTTTTTGACCCCTTTTTCCATTTTTTTCATCGAATCAAAAAATGAAAGGGTCCCAAAAAATTTTTGCGTCGCAAAAACGGTCATTTTCCTCAACCCGCAAAACTCTGAAAAATCACTCCTTTTTCAGAGCTCGAGTTTTTCGACCCTCTCAAAACTTTTCTCTCACAATACGAAAAGTTTGACCGCCATTCGAAAAAGTCCTCTTTTTCTTCCGAGAAAAAATCGAGACTTATTTCTCACGCAGAGAAATTAGTCTTCCCCAATTTCCACTTTCTCCTTCTTGCCAGACCACTTCCCCCGAGAAAGTGGGAAATCGAGGAACCCCACTCTTCAGAGTAGGTTCGTCGTGCCATAGCATAGCACGTACCCTTTCTCCGAAAGCTGAGGTGCAACGCGCGACAAAAAACAATGAAAGGGGAAATATAATATGTTTTATCTGATATCTAATTAATTTAAAAATACACACGCGCTGCCGAAGTGCTTAACCTCCGGAGGACTCTTCGCCTCCTGC
>CAKKQO010000004.1:0-4079 GCA_919902105.1 Omnitrophica bacterium GWA2_41_15
GCATTAAATTCTGAATAATAATCGATAAATTTTTTATGCACCCAGCCAAAGGCCTCCTGCGGCGCGTATATAGCATACCAATCAGGCTCGGCTTTTACAATTCTAAAAATCTGGTCTTTATTAATTTGCCCGATGATAGCCGCATTTTGTGAAGGTAAAGCCCTTAAGTTTACTTTATCCGCCGTTACAATTCCTTCATTCGCAAGAGTAGAAGACTTGACATACTTGCGGTTAATAAAACACACGGCTGTTTTAGGCAAATTTACTTTATACCAGTCAAAGCGTTCGCTCAAAACTTTTAGCTTTGTCTCCCTTTTAAGTTTGGCTATAGATTCGGTTCGCACATTCGGCTCAGCTCTTAAGTTAATCCCGTCAGAATTAACCTTGCCTAAAAAAGGAAACTCTGACGAGTGTGCTAACGCGAAAAAACAAAATGAGATGACCAAAAGAGAGAGGAATTCTCTCATTTCTTAGCGCCTTGCGGGGATTTACCCGCGGCGGGTTTAGCGGATGCGGCGGGAGTTAAAGCAGGAGAAGCTGGACCAGCCGGTGTGGCGGCTCCTTCAGTAGCGGGTGCGGCGGCCTTAGTCTTTTCTTTTTTAAATTTTATCCTTAAAATCTTGATTTTTGGCAAACCAACTACTGGATTACCCTCTTGCCACAAATTCTTTTCCATAAGATACTTAAGTCTTTCGATGCGTTTTAATACCGTTCTATGTTTTCTGGTTTTTCCCAATGACACTAATGATGGATGCAACGACATTTTTTATCCTTTCAATATTAAAGCTTACGGATAAGGCAATCACCGTAGATACGCTTTAGCTGTTTAAGGCTTAATTGCGCCGTGCCTTCATTCTTAAATGAACCAACACAAACAATTACAAACTGATTCTTAGATAATAAATATGCCTGAATTCCCCTTTTCTCTAATGATAATTTTTCTTTTTCGGCGAGGGACCTATTTTTAAATGAAGCAACCTGCACGGTATAGGCGTCCTGCCGGGCCGGTGTTGTTTTAACAGCGGGCTGCGGCGCAATAGTAACGCTGCTGACGGGTACCTGAGGCAGGATATTTCTATTTTCCGTTAGGTTAACGTGCTTGCCTTTTTCTATGCCTAAGGCATAAGCGATAATAAAAATAACCATAAAACAAACTACTAAAATTATATTTTTTTCGTAAACGGCAAGTTTTTCAAAAAAAATATTATGGGTGTTTTTCTTGAGCAGAATTTCACTGTCGGACGGCGTAAATAACTCTAACTGCGTAGGCCTCGGTTTATTAAACATATCTTTTATTATAAGGAGCGTTTACTCTAACTGCAAGTATTTTTTTGATTTCTTAGCCAGTTTTAAAAGGCTATCCACAACCAAAGGGTCAAATTGCGTCCCTTTATATTTTTCTATTTCGCTAAGCGCTTCCTCTATACTGACCCGTTCTTTATAAGGCCTGCCATAAACCATTGCTTCGAAGGCGTCTGCCACAGCCATAATGCGCGCGCCAATTGGAATCTGGCCCTTTTTTAAGCCTGAAGGATAACCCGTCCCGTTATATTTTTCATGATGGTGCATAATTATCGGAAGCGCCGGCCGCAACGCCTGTAAATGCTTAATAATCTCGACACCTTTTAACGGGTGATCCTTGATAATGTTAAATTCTTGGCAAGTAAGTTTTGTCGGCTTAGTAAGTATTTCAAGGGGTATATCGATCTTACCGGCATCATGGAGTAGTGTTGCATATTCGAGGCTGCATATTTCTTCTTCGCCTAAATGTATTTCGCGGGCAAGCGAAAGCACAAAACGCAAGAAATTAGAAGTATGTTTGTAGCCGCGGGCAGAACGTATATCTAACAAGGTAACCAGAGACTTGATACTCCCCATAATTGTCCTCTGCTGTTCTTCGTAAAGCTGGAGATTTCTTATGGCCATCACCGCCTGAGATGAAATATTAAGCAGCATCTCTTGGTCAAATTGCTCAAATGGATCCGCTTTCTTGCTTCGGCGGATAATTACCACGCCCATCTGGTCTTCTCCTATCAAAGGAATGCCTATGATGCATCCGTTATACATTGCATTTGCGGATTTAATAATCCTTAATTCCAGCCTGTTTTTAATTAAGGTTTTTTTATTAATTACGTATCTTTTCCGAGGGGTAACTACCGCCCTTAAGTATGAATATTTTTTTGAAGCATCCAACAGGGCAATCGAACAATAATCTACAGACATAATTTGGCCCGTTAGGCGCGCCAGGCGTAAAAGTAGGCTTTTTAAATCAAAGGTGGAATTAATAAGGCGGTATACGGCATGCATTGCCGCAAATGCTGTCTTATACTTTTTCGTAAGGATCGAATAATTTTTTATACTCATCTAAGGCCTGTCTATCCGTCATCCCGGCAATGTGGTCGCAGATTATCCGCCTTAACGAATCGCTCTCTTTATCTGAGCGCAAAACATAAGGCAATTGCTCGGGTTTGGCTAAATATACATTGAACAAATCCTGGATAAAGCGCTTTGCCTTGTAAGACATCCTGATTACGCGATGGTGCCGGTAAAGCTTCTCTAAAAGGAATTTTCTTAAAGGCTCGCGCTCCCTTTGTAATTTTTCGCTAAACGAGATAACTGGGGAGTTAAGCCGTTTTACCGCATCGGACGATTTTAAATTTAGGCGGCAAAGCCTTCCTTCCGATTCCGTTATTATATCTGTTACCTGAAGGTCAATCAAGGATTTTATTACTTGGTATTTTCTTCTTACATCATCTAACGCTCCGTATTTTGCGATTAATTGCTTGCATACTCTGCTCCATAACTCAACATCCTCTAAGTCTTTTTCTAAAATTAAACCCGAAGTAATCCCGTCGTCTAAATCGTGATTATCGTAAGCAATTTCATCGGCGAGGTCCACTACTTGGGTTTCCAGAGTCGGCTGAGTAGAAGGTTCCAACTCCGGGACATTTTGCTTTTTATCGAAAACTGTGGAATGTTTAACTATACCTTCTCTAACCTCCCAGGTTAAATTTAAACCGTTAAAATTCGGGTAACGCTCTTCTAATATGTCGACGACGCGCAAACCTTGAAGATTATGGTCAAAACCGCCGTGTGCCTGCATTAATTCAGCAAGCGCCTCCTCTCCGGCATGGCCGAAAGGGGTATGCCCTAAATCATGCGCTAATGCAATTGCTTCGACGAGGTCTTCATTAAGTTTTAATGCCAATACAATAGTCCGGGCAATCTGAGAAACCTCCAATGTATGCGTAAGGCGGGTGCGGTAATAGTCGCCTTCATGATTAACAAAAACCTGTGTTTTATATTCAAGCCTCCTAAAAGCCGCCGAGTGGATTATTCTATCTCTGTCCCGTTGATAGCAAGAGCGATAGGGATGCTCATCCTCCTTAACCTTTCTGCCGCGTGAATCTTTGGACTTCGCGGCGTAAGCGGCTAAATACTTATCTTCGTACTGTTCTATTTCCTGCCTAGTCAACATAGACTTAACCCTTTTGTTTTTATTATTTCTTTGCGCAGTATCTTGTATAATTCTTGCAACGACTGGGATATTACCTTGGTTTCTGCGATAATCGGCATAAAATTAGTATCTCCCTGCCAACGCGGAACAAGATGAATATGTAAATGCCCGAGTATACCGGCGCCGGCAACTTTACCGCTGTTTATCCCGATATTGTATCCTTGCGATTTAATAGTTTTAGTTAATATTTTTTCCATAAGCGCCGCGGCCTTAAATAAATCTACCATCTCCTCTTTGTTTAAGTCTGAAACATTGCTTATGTGGCGGTATGGAGAGACCATCAGATGTCCGTTGTTATAAGGAAAGAGGTTTAACATCACAAAGCATAATTTAGAGCGAAAGACTACTAGGTTTTTCTGGTCGTCGCGCGCCTTTTTTACTCTACAAAAAAGGCATTTTTTCTCTTTCGCGTTATTTGTGATATAGTTAATCCGCCATGGTGCCCAAAGTTTATCCATTTTGTCAGTTAGACAACACTTGCGCAATTCCGCTTGGCGCAAGGTGTTAGTCAGTTAGACAACACTTGCGCAATTCCGCTTGGCGCAAGGTGTTAGTCAGTTAG
>CAKKQO010000004.1:4179-58431 GCA_919902105.1 Omnitrophica bacterium GWA2_41_15
AAAGAGGTAAGATCGCCGGCATGAATGATTAAATCCACGCCTTTAAATATACTAAAGACACTTTGAGGAATTTCATCAGCGCTTTGCGGTATATGCGTATCGGATATTACCCCTATGAGCATTTTTTCTAATTCTAAACAAAAATTTCCGGCTGGTTGTAGAATTCAAACAAGGAATTAAGTTCGCCTGTTTCCCAGGTAATTATTTTTTCTTCCAGGGCTTTTAATTTTGCATTAGTATCTACCTTGTCCAAACTAATGATAACCTTGCGCTGTGGAACAATAGTCTTATACTTTTTGCATTCTAACATAAACTCTGCTATATCATTTTCTGATAACGCGCCGTTCTTTACTGCAATAATCCAAGAGCTTTCTTGCGCCTTTGCCGAAATCAGGGCATCAAAATTACCGCTGCCTGTTGAAAGAAGCGCAATTTCTTTAAAGCGGGATAAAATGATTTTTTTTCTTTCAATTTGTATAGCTTCGTTTCTGAAAAGATTGAATAATTCCAATATTCTTTCGGTTGTTGTTTTTGCCGTAACTAAGGAAAAATTATTCACCATGTTTAAAAGATTATTTCGGAAATTTATACGTAATACGTTATCGTTAAAATAATCAAGCGCAAACTTGCGGCTATAGACAGAATCAAGCCAGAAAGCAAAAATCTTATCGCCTAAACTTAAGAAGTCGCCGTTTTTTAAGACAATACTCGCCTCATAAAGCCGCGAGAGGCGTTGTTGGATAACTTTTTCCTTTTTATTTAAGCGCTGCGCGATTATTTTTATCTTATTGCCGCCTGAAATTATACTAGATAAAATCCCGATATAGTCTTCTCTTTGTTTATCAGAAGAAATCTCATTCAATAAATTTATAAATTTTTGATTAAATATCCCCCATTCTTCAAAAAGTAAATCTTGGAATGTTTCAATAAATATATCCTCACTTATTAAATCTCTGCATATTTGCGCCACACGCATAGATAATTCTCTACAAAGAATACCTAAATAAAAAGGCTGCCCTCCAGTAAAATAGATTAAAAACTTTTTATGGGTATCACTTATGGGAATTTTTAAATTAATGTTTATAAACTCCTCGCTTGTGCGCATGTTATAAGGCGCAACTTCTAAAACTTCAAAATTTCCGAATAAAAGAGAGAAACCATGTGAAAGAATTTCCCTTGCTTTTATAACGGCAGAGCTAGCGATTAAATACATAGTATTTTTCTGAATGATAATTTTTTTGCTTAAGTCTGCAAAGATTTCTTCCCCGCCTAAATCTTGTAATTCTTGAAATTCATCCAAAATAAGCAGGCAGGGGATACCGTTTTCCTCAAAGAAGATTTGCGGCAAATCAAATGTTTCGATTAGCGCCGCATATTCTTTTTCTTTTTCTAAATTATGCACTATTGACTTAATTTTAGCTACTGTCTTGGGAAGAAAGGCTTGAGATTTTTCCAACAAGTACTTAAAATCGCCGGAAGTATCTATGCGCTGAGAGGTTAAGAAATTCCGCAGGATTTGACCGAAAAAAACGCGGATAACCTGCTTTAGGCTGCGGCCCTCTAATTCCATAAATATCGGTATTACCTCAGCAGTATTAATATCGGACAATAACGCCTTCACGATTGAGGTTTTTCCTGTAGAGGGATTGCCGATGAAAGCAATATTCTGACGATACCCTTTTTTAAAACCATCGAGCCGTTTTTTTATTGCAGAAAGTATTTCTTCCCTGCCGAAAACTTTATCCATAATTTGGAAACTCCCAGACTAATGATTATTTAGCAAGAGGCAAATAATGTATGGGGTTCTGCGGCTTATTACCTTTCCTTATTTCAAAATGCAGCATTGCCACCCCTGCTCTTTCATTCACCCCTACCTTAGCAATAGCCATCCCTTGAGTTACGCGATCATTGGCTTTCACTAGGTTTTGAGAATTATAAGCATATATTGTAACAAATCCGTCATTGTGGTCAATGATAATAGTTTTGCCATAGCCGGCCAGGTTATCAGCGCAAAAACTTACCACCCCGGCACGCGAACTTAGCACATCAGCGCCGAATTTCGCCTTTATATTAACCCCTTTATTAATCAAATGATCCTTTTCGCTCTTAAAATAAGCAGCAATCTTACCTTTAACCGGCCAGATAAAACCAGAGTTATCATTATAATTTGAAAAAGAAACATCTTTTTTAACGCCGGGAATAAAAATATTCTGGCCCGGCTTTATGATAGTGGTATCAGTTATTCTATTTGCCTGGATAATTTTATCTAAATCTAAATTATATATGCGCGAAAGCCTCCAAAGGGTTTCTCCTCTTTGCACTGTATGCATTATTCCGACTGCGCCAGGCGTAGGCGCCATCTCTAAAGGAAGGTTAGTTTTTACCGCGCAGCCGCTTATTAATATAGCAGAAAATAGAAAATAGAAAATAGAAAATAGAAAATTACTCAACTGTCCTCTATTATCTGTCATATGTTTTCAAAAGAGCGAGCGAGGGGAATCGAACCCCCATACCCAGCTTGGGAAGCTGGTATTCTACCACTGAATTACGCTCGCAAATCTTGCCTGTCGGCAGACAGGCATTCCTCCATTAATTTAATCGAGCAGTATTTTCCGCACATAGTGCAGACGTCTGAAAGATGCGGCCGTGAAGCCATTCTATATTTTCCTGCCTTTAGCGGGTCGATAGACAAGGCTATTTGTTTATCCCAAAGCCGTTTTTTTCTGTAGAGAGACATTTTCCTGTCTAATTCGCGAGCTTTTTTAAATTTGACGATATCCGCGGCATGTGCGGCAATCCGTGAAGCAATCACGCCTTCTTTTACATCATTTATTGAAGGATGCCGCAAATGTTCGGCAGGCGTCAGATAGCATAAAAAATCCGCGCCAAAACTTGCCGCCAGCGCTCCGCCGATTGCGCCGGTGATATGGTCATATCCAGCCGCGATATCTGTAACCAGCGGGCCCAACACATAAAAGGGAGCTCCGTGGCAAATTTCTTTTTCTAATGCCACATTCTTTTCTATTTCATTAAGCGGTATATGCCCTGGCCCTTCTATAATCACCGAGACGCCCGCTTTTTGCGCGGCTTTAGCCAGCTTTCCCAGCATGCGCAATTCCGCCAGCTGAGGCGCGTCGGTCGCATCGGCGATCGCGCCCGGCCTCATTCCATCGCCTAAACTTAAAACAATATCGTATTCCTTGGCGATTTCGATGACCTGAGCAAAATTCTCGTAAAGAGGGTTTTCCTTTTTGTTAAAATGCATCCACTGGGCAAGTATTGCCCCGCCCCGGCTGACAATATCTAAAATCCTTTTTTTCTTTTTTAGGAGACTTAGGGTATCCATAGTTACGCCGGAATGCACCGTAAAAAAATCCACGCCGTCTTCAGCTTGGCGCTCTAAAACATCTATAATGCTTTCCGCGCTCATCTTCAGAAAATTACCGTATTTATCTTCTGAATCTTTTGCCGCTTCATATATCGGCACTGTCCCAAAAGGCACGTCGGTTTTTGAAATAAGGGCTTTTCTTATCTGCCTTAAATTACCCCCCACGCTTAAATCCATTACAGTATCCGCGCCGTATTTTAAGGCCGTTTCAAGCTTTTTTATTTCATCGGATAGTTCTTTCTTGTCAGGAGATGTGCCGATATTAGCGTTTATCTTAGTGCGCAGGCCGCTGCCTACGCCGCAGATTCTTTTAAACTTCCTCTTTTTGTTGCGGAAAATCACGGCTTTACCTTGCGCTATTTTCCCGCATAAAACGTCTACATCAACGCCCTCATCTTTAGCAATAAGGCGCATTTCAGGGGTGAGGATATTATTTTTTGCTGATTCAAGCTGGGTCATTTGGAAAATTGTAAGTTATAAGTGATAAGTTGTAAGTGAAAGCAAATATTATTTTTTGTTCAATTTCCCTTTAAGATTTCTTACGGCATTCTGGATGTTTTTTGCGCGGCAGACGGCTCGCACTACCGCAACCCTATCTGCGCCTGCTCCTAAAACATCGCTTAGATTATTAGGATTGATTCCGCCGATAGCTACAAAAGGAATCCTTATTTTATTTTTCACTTTCCTTATCAAAGATAAGCCTACTGCCTTATATTCGGGCTTAGTCGGAGTTGCAAAAACCGGGCCGACGCTAATATAGTCTGAGCCGAGTTTTTCGGCAAAAAACGCTTGTTTTAAACTATGCGTGGAAAGGCCGATGATTTTTTCTCGGCCTAATAATTTACGCGCATAGGCATAAGGTATATCATCTTGTCCCAAATGCACACCATCGGCATTTACCAACAGGGCAACGTCGAGCCTATCGTTTATTATGAAAATCACATTAAATCTTTTAGCGAGGCGGGCTATTCGGCAGGCATCTTCGAGCACTTTAGATAATTCCATAATCCTGCCTGACCGGTAGGCAGGATTAAATCTTAACTGGATTATGTCTGCGCCGCCTGAAATTACATTTTCTGCCGCAGAAACAATATTCCTGCCGTCTAATGCAGCATAATCAAGTATACAGTAAAGTTTAGACTGAACTAATGATTTCTTTTTCAAGAGAATAAAGCCTGAATCTTATTTTTTTAAATCTATCTGAAAGTTTTACATCGATTAATTTAGTAAATTCCTCTAAAACCCTAAGGCCCTCTTTTGCGCGTTGAAAGTTCGCTAAGAAAATATCGGCGACGCTATTGCGTTTCTTTTCTAAATAATCCGGCGCCCTTCCTAAATCGCTGCTGCTATCGCGAAATTTAAGGACTTTTACCGTATCTAAGTTTTCGAGTATTGCTGCCTGCGTAATCGCGTGCCTTAATCTTTTAATTTTCTTGGTAAGGCGGGCGTTTCTTAAGATAAATCTTGCCGTATCTTCACAAACCCTCAAGCCCTCTTTTACGCGGTTTAAATTCGCATCAATTACGGAATATATCTTATCTTGGTTTTTTCTCAATGATTTTCCGGATTAATTTAGTGGTTGAAAACCCTTCAATATAAGGGATAACAATAACTTTCCCGCCATATTTCGCTATAACATCTGCGCCCACTATTTTATCTTTCTGCCAATCACCGCCTTTAACTAAAATATCCGGCTTTAAAGCGTTAATCAGATTATAAGGAGTTTCTTCATTAAAAATAACCACAAAATCTACGCAGGAAAGCTCAGATAGAATATACGCCCTTTGAAATTCTGCGTTTAGGGGGCGGGTTTTACCTTTGAGCTTTTTGACTGATCTATCACTATTTAAGCCGACAATTAAGGCATCGCCTTTTTTCTTCGCTTGCCGGAGGTATTTGACATGTCCAAAGTGTAAAATGTCAAAGCAGCCATTGGTAAAAACAACCGTTTTATGCCGTCGTTTTAAACCACGGACTATTTTTATCAGCTGCGCTAAAGTTTTTATTTTAGGGCACACTAATTTATTCGTCATTAGGAATTATTTTGTTAGTTCATCTTCTATCAATTCGCACAATATATGCCCAACAGTAATATGAACTTCCTGAATCCGCGCAGTAATTTTGGAAGGGATAATTAAAGCGATATCGGCTAATTTCGCCAGTTCCCCTCCGCGTTGGCCGGTAAAAGCGATTGTCTTTATGCCGTCTGCCTTCGCCTTTCTTACAGCGATATTTACATTTTTGGCATTACCGCTGGTGGAAATTGCCAAGACTACGTCTTTTTTATCGGCTAATGCTTCGAGTTGGCGGCTAAATACCGTTTCATAGCCATAATCGTTAGCTAATGCTGTAAGAACGGATGTATTCGTAGTCAAAGCTAATGCGGCAAGCGCTCTTCGCTCTTTTTGGAAACGGCCGATTAATTCTGCGGCAATATGCTGGGCATCAGCGGCTGAACCGCCGTTACCAAAAATAATTAATTTACCGCCGTTCTTTAGCGATGTAATTATTTGACTGGCAATTTGGGCGATAATATTAATAGAATCGGATAATAACTTTTCTTTTACGTTTATGGAATCCCTGAGAATGTTTTCTATTTTTTTCTTCATCTTCTTTTGCTTCCTTATGTTAATATGTTCATAAGCTAAAAAAGTAGTTTGTTTCGGATTTCGAAATTCGGATTTCGGATTTTATCCGAAAAATACCTTAGCAATATCATATAATTCCATATCTAAGGTTTTTATTTTCTCGATGGCCCTGCTAATCGGAATAGAGACTACCCTATTCCCCTGTAAGCTGACCATCGAGCCAAATTCTCTCTTCTCTACTAAATCTACCGCCTTTACACCAAAACGTGTGCCTAAAACCCTATCGAAAGCAGTGGGAGTTCCACCCCGTTGGATATGACCAAGCACGCTGACACGAGTTTCATAACCAGTCCTTTTCTCTATTTCCTGGCCTAATGCCTCTCCTACGCCGCCTAAACGCACATGGCCAAAGGCATCTAATTTTTGTTCCTGCAGTATCTCATTTCCTTGTTTAAATTTTGCCCCCTCAGCTACAACCACGATGCTAAAGGTTTTACCGCGGGAATGCCTTTTCTTAATTAATTCAGTAACTTCGTCTAAATCTATAGGTATTTCCGGGACCAAAATTATATCTGCGCCGCCGGCTATTCCGGAATAAGCGGCAATCCATCCCGCATGCCTGCCCATTACCTCTACAACAATTATACGGTGATGGCTTTCCGCCGTAGTATGCAATCTATCTATGCATTCCGTAGCAATATTTACCGCGGTATCAAAACCAAAGGTAAAATCCGTGGCGGATAAATCATTATCTATGGTTTTCGGCACACCCACGACGTTTAATCCTTCCTTTGCCAATTTTGCCGCAACTCCCAAGGTATCTTCTCCGCCAACAACAACTAAACAATAGATGTTTAATTTCTTATAATTAGCTATTACTTTGGCCGCATCATCGCCTTCTTTATAAGGATTGGTGCGGCTAGTGCCTAATATTGTGCCTCCTTTAGGCAGGATACCCGAGACGCTTGAGAGGCCGAGATTAACCGCATCAAAATCAATCAAGCCTTTCCAGCCGTTTTTAATGCCGATAATATCATAGCCTAAATTCGAACCCCTTCTGACGACCGCGCGTATAACCGAATTTAATCCCGGACAATCACCGCCGCCAGTAAGTATACCGATTATTTTTGCCATATTAATTATCCTCTCAATGACGACACAATTTACAGAAACGAAGTTGATGTAAATTGTCAGTCGGAATTGATCCCGTTGAGTGTATTAAAATTAGCGAAGAGAATTTTAATACTTTTTTCGAAACGGGACATTTTTTTATCTTCCATAACTCTGAAAAGGAATTGTCGGCTTTTTAAAATCCGCATCTTCTTTTATTGCTCTATCTTTGCTCTCATGTGAAATTATTTTCGCTACGTGCACTCTTACCGTAATGGTTCCCTCAAGCCCTAATATCTCCTGAATCTTATTTTTTACCATTTCCTGCAGATTACCGGTTAACTCCTGAATATTCGTCTCAGAACGCAAAATTATCCTTAAGTCCACATTGAGCTCGCCTTTTTTTCCGGCAATAACATCAGAACGGGACTCTTTAACCTCCGGTATATTTATGGTTAGTCTTTTAATTAAATCCTCTACGGCAGAAAGGGCAATCGTTACTTGGCCTGTAGGGTTATTCCAGGCAATAGTTTTTTCTTTCTGTATTTTTCCGGTTAATAAATGCGCAAAGAAAAAAGTCAGGATTATGAGTAATGCGCCTGCCAGGCCTAAAATTAAGCTTGAATTATAAGCATTGTTAGAGAGAAATTCTAACGCCGTAGTAATATCCTGCACTTTTAATAAATTTAAAGGCAGGGTGGACAAGACAATCATTAAAAAGCCTAACATCGTCAGCACCGTCACATAAAAATAAACTCCTAAGGTATAAAAGAAACGCATAGTAAAACCCTCCTCAATTAATCTTTACCTCTCTACTGACTGAATATCTACATTAATATCTTTTATCATTACATCCGTCGTTCTCTCTACAGAAGACTTAATATTTTCCTGAATTCTTCCGGCAACTTCAGGCAGGTTAAACCCGTATTTTATCACTACCGGAACGTCTATAGTTACGCTGCCATTTTTGTCAAAATTAACTGTGATGCCTGCCGTATTATTTTTTTTACCGAGTAGTTCATAGGCAATACTCTTAAAACTACTGCCGATTTTTAACACACCTTCAATCTCTACTGTAGCGATGGAAGCTATAGAAGCAATAACATTCTTATATATATTTACTTTTCCTAAACCAGTAGACATTTCCTCTTTCATTTTTATTCCTCCAAATCCGCCTTAATTTTATAAATATTATCTAAGAAGTTGGTAAAAACTTCGCCGTCTAAGAATAACCTATTTTCCAGAATATTGCGCTGTAATGAAATCGTGGTTTTAATCGGCTCAATAATTAACTCATCTAAGGCCCTCTTCATCACCTTAATTGCCTCATCGCGGTCGCATCCTCTGGCAATAATTTTAGCTAACATTGAGTCGTAATATGGGCTGACAGTATATCCTTGATAAATATGCGTATCTACTCTGATACCCGGCCCGGCCGGCAGATTAAGCGTTTCAATCTTACCCGGATTAGGCATAAAATTATTATCCGGATCCTCGGCGTTTATACGGCATTCTATGCTTGCGCCATTGGCCACCACATCATCTTGGCCTATGTTAAGCTTTTCGCCAGCGGCAATTTTAATCTGCCATTTTATTAAATCAATGCCATACACTATCTCGGTAACCGGATGTTCAACCTGAATACGCTTATTTAGTTCCATAAAATAAAATGTGCCGTCCTCATCCAGCAGAAACTCCATTGTGCCGGCACCGCGGTAATTAACCGCCTTTGCCCCTCTTACAGCCGCCTCGCCTATTTTTTTCCTAAGTCGCCCGTCTAACGCCGGAGAGGGCGTTTCTTCCAAAAGTTTCTGATGCCGGCGCTGGATAGAGCAGTCTCTTTCGCCTAAATGAATAATATGGCCATAATTATCACCGAGGAGCTGAAATTCTATATGATGGGCTTTAGTGATATATTTTTCGATGTATATATCCGGGCTGCCAAAAGCCGCTTCTGCTTCTGCCTGCGCAGTCATGAACGAACTAATCAGCCGCACATCATTATGGGCAATGCGCATTCCGCGCCCCCCGCCCCCTAAAGAGGCCTTGATCATTACCGGATACTTGATTCTGCGCGCTATCTTTACGGCTTCGTCCTTGCCTTTTACTAAATTATTGCTTCCGGAAACTACGTTTAGGCCTGCCTTACGCATGGTTTCGCGGGCCGTCATTTTGTCTGGCAATAATTTCATTGATTCGGAACTTGCCCCGATAAAAGTAATCTGACAAGATTCACAAACTTCCGCAAAATGCGTATTTTCGGAAAGAAAACCATATCCCGGATGAATTGCCTCAACATCAGTAATTTCTGCGGCGCTGATTATGGCGGGAATATTTAAATAACTATTACTGGATGCGGCCGGCCCTATGCAAACAGCTTCATCGGCAAAACGCACATGCAGAGAATCTCTGTCGGCTTCGGAATAGACCGCTACCGTCTTAATACCTAATTCTTTACAGGCGCGAATAACCCGTAAAGCAATTTCTCCTCTATTGGCAATTAATATCTTGGAAAACATTGGGGTTGGGGTTGTGGCTTCACATAGGCTCGATTAAAAACATGGGCTGGCCAAATTCAACGGCTTGAGCATTTTCTACTAAGACCTCTAAAACCCTGCATCTTATCTCTGACTTGATCTCATTCATTAATTTCATCGCTTCAATAATACAGACAACTTGGCCGGCTTCAACTGTCTGTCCAACATCGATAAAAGACGGCGCCTCAGGAGACGGTGCGCGGTAAAAAGTCCCGACCATTGGCGCTTTTATCTCCTGCGTTTTTGCAGCGGTTTTTTCTGCGATTTCCTGTTTAGTTTCCGAAGGTATTATCCTTTCTTTTGTGATAATAAACGGCGCGGCAGTAGTTGTTAATTCTGGCGGGCCTTTTCTTAGTTTAATGCGCATACCTTCTTTCTCTATCTCAATTTCGCTAAGGCCGTTTTCGTTCATTAAATTAATTATTTCCTTAATCTCTTTGAGATTCACCCCGCCCTTCCTTTCTTATTTTTTCCTATAATACCCCAGCTTTTTCCTATCTCATATAGGAAGAGCGGGGTTTATTCCGGCCCCGAAACCCTCTCTAAGTATTTACCTTCCTTAGTATCAACTTTAATATAATCCCCGGAGTTGACAAATAAGGGGACGGAAATTACGGCTCCGCTCTCAATTTTAGCGGGCTTAAGCGTAGACTTGGCAGTGTCGCCTTTTAGCCCCGGCTCAGTCTCGGCTACTTTAAAAACAATAGAGTTAGGCAGGACAATGTTAAGTAATTCGTGTTGAAAGAAATAAGCCGTTACTTCCAAATTATCTTTTAAGTAATCGATATTATTACCCAACTGTTCTTTGGTTAATAAGCTTTCTTCATAGGTTTCCTGATCTATAAAATGGTATGAATCGTGCGAGGCATATTGATACTGCAGCTTTTTCTGTTCGATAAAGGCTTCTTCTATTGATTCATTACTTCTAAAAGTGCGCTCTAACACCGTAGCTAACTTCAAGTTCTTAAGCCGTGTGCGGATAAAGGCCGCTCCTTTGCCGGGTTTTACGTGGTGAACTTCTAAAACCAGAAATACCTGTCCTTCCAAAAAAACAGTCAGTCCTGATTTACATTCTGTAATCGAGAGTGCCATTTAAAATCCTTGCTCCTTTATCAGTAATTAAAACCATATCTTCAAGCCTTACGCCAAATTTTTGCGGAAAATAAACTGCAGGTTCAATAGTAAAAACCATTCCTTTTTTTAGGCGGGAACTATTTTTGCGGCTAATGGGCGGGTCTTCGTGAACTTCTAAACCGACACCATGCCCTAAACTGTGCCCGAAATTCCTTGACCAGCCGAAGCTTGCTATATATTCTCGGGCGGCCTTATCTATATCTTTCACGGCTACGCCCGGTTTTAGTAAATTGATAGCCTTTCTTTTTGCCGCAAAAACAACCTGATTCGCCTCTTTAATTTCCTTAGGTATTTTACCCAGAAAGAATATCCGTGTCAAGTCAGATTTATATCCGGAAATCTCTGCCCCCATATCTACTAATACCGGCTCGTTTTGTGCGATAATTTTGGCGCTGGTCTTAGCATGCGGCAGAGAACTGCGGCTTCCTGAAGCGACAATAATCTCAAAAGACGGCTTTTGCGCCCCTTTTAAGCGGATAAAACGGTTGGCTTCAGCAGAAACTTCTAACTCTCGCATACCCGGCTTAATAAAACCTTTCAAGAATATAAAAGCTTCTTCGGTTAATTTAACCGCTCTCTCAATTTTTGCGAGCTCTTCTTCATCCTTTATTAGGCGCATTCTCTCCACCAAATCATAAAGCGGAACTAATTCAACCGTCTCTCCTAAGGCGCCGGTTAATCTGCCGTATTCATAAAAAGATAGCCTCCTTGATTCGAAACCTAAACGTCTGATTTTAAGTTTTTTAACTATAGATGATATGGTTTCAAAAATTGAACCCTTTATTCGCTCAAGGGAAAATTTTATATTTGCCTCTGCCTCTTCAATGTAGCGAAAATCCGTGAGCAGAAACGTCTGGCGGCGGCACGCCAAAAGATAGGAATCAGAAATTTCGTAATTACATAAGTATGATACGTTGGCAGGATAAGTTAGCAAAAGCGCATCTATATCCGAATGAACGAGCGCCTTGTAAAGATTATTTATCCGTTGGTTAGTTTGCTTAAATTTAGCCATACGCGTAGGTCAGCACTATTTTGCAAACGTTGCAGAGGCCCTTAAACCTAAAATATAGCTCTCAATGCCAAAACCGCAGATTTGGCCTTTCGCTACGGAAGATATTAAAGAGGTATGCCTAAATTCTTCCCGGGAGTAGATATTGGATAAATGGACTTCAACGGTAGGAACACTGACTGCCGCAACTGCATCTCTTATCGCCACACTGGTGTGAGTATAAGCCGCAGGATTAATTAAAATCGCGCTGTATTTTTTAGGTGCTTTGCCGATTAAATCGACGATCTCTCCCTCATGATTTGACTGTTTGATATCTAAACTAACACCTAATTCGTCAGCTAATTTCTTTAATTGCTTATTTATTGCCGCTAAATTTACTTTCCCGTAAACGGAAACTTCCCGTTTACCTAAAAGATTCAGGTTTGGGCCGTGGATAACTAATATTTTTTTATTTTTTTTCGTCACCCGGCCCTCCCTCTGCTTCATCAATTAACATCACTGGTATGCCGTCGCGAATCGGATATTTCCTTCCGCAAGAAGTACAGACGATTTTATCGTTTTCCAATTTTACATCGCTCTTGCATGCCGGACAGGCAAGAATTTCAAGAAGTTCTTTATCTATCATTTTTACCTCACTATTATTTAACCGGTTTACTATTTACCCCGTTAGAGATAGCCCCGCCGCTTGCGGGGTGTCTATTAAGCTAAAACTCCATCAGGGCAAATGCTTCCCAAAGATAACCCAAACGCGTTAAGTACTTTTGCCGTTATCTCTAACGGGGTTTACCTTCGCGATATATTTCATCCTTAAGTCGTATAAGACGTTATCCAACATACTGTCTTCTTCGCTGGATAGATTGCCGGTAGTTTTTTCTTTCAGCATGCTTAAGTTGTCAATAATAAACTTGGCCTGCATCAGGTTTTCTTCTTTCTGGTTATTTACAGGATTAGGGATTTCCCCTAAAAATATCGCTGCCTGAAGCGCAAGGGTGGTTAAGAAAAAACTAAAGTCGGCTTGAGGCGGCGTGAACTCTTCTTTTCCTTCAGTCTTGGCTTCGTTTTTTTCTTTATCTACCGTTTCCTTCCAAGACTCATCTATTGACTTATCATTTTCCGGCATGAAATTCTCCAATCCTCGCCTTACCAAGGCCACTGATTTACAGGAAAGCCAGCCTTAAATGAAGAAACTCAAACCCACTTTTCACTTTAACGATATGGTCACATATTTCGATGAAACATCATCAAGAGATATCTTTATCTGCCATGTTCCGTTAGATAAATTCTTAGTCCCTAAATTAAAAATATATTGATTATCAGTAGTGTCATATCTAAATAAATTTCCTGTATTTGCTTCTCCCGGAGATTCTGCTTCTATTTCGGTTCCCGCAACATTGTCGCTAACTTTACTAAGATAAATTTTGGCTACCGCTGTGGAAATATAGTTACCAACATTATCCTTAAGTTGGAATTTTACAGGGATTACCCTCCCCAATTTGAATATGCTTGAGCCGTCTTGATTGATGGGCGGCAAAACTCCGCTGTATAAATACCGCACATAATATGTGTGCTGTGCCTCTGTTTTATTGTCAGCATTATCTACTGCCACAACGCTAAAAGTCTTCGTACCAGCTGTCGCAGTATTAATAGCACTTCCTGAAGCAGTAGTGCCTGTTGCTGACTTGACTCCGGAGAGAAGATCAGTAGCCGACCATGATGCGATAACTTGGCCATTTAATAAATATTCAGCTTTATTTTCTGGGGTGGTAATTATAACTTCGGAAGGGGTTTTGTCGAGGTTTAGTTTATGACGATTAGTTTGACCATAATTACCTTCTTTGTCTATAGCGGCATAAACTAATTCATAACTACCTTCTTTATCAAAAAATATATTAGCCTCGGCACTCTCAACATACTTATCTTGCATATCTCTTGTTCCCAAAATAGAATAATCAATTTCTCTTATTCCCGAACCTCCTTCATTATCCTGGGCAGTTAAGATTATAGTTAGGTAGCTGTTATGCCAATCGGCTTGGTTGGCAGAGGGTTGAATGTTTATCTGAATAGTAGGTGGGATGGTTTCAAGAGGGCGGATGCCGGTGGGTTTTTTAACACTGACTTTAGCTGTGCCGCTTATATTTCCTTTGGATACTGTAATAGTCACTTCGCCTAATTTATTGGGTTTAATATTCCCCTGGCTATCTACCGAAACAATCGAAGAGTCGCTGGAGGCAAAATTTAAATCTTCTCTTGGGATTTTTCTTGTAATACCGTCAGAATACACTCCCTTCACACGAATATAATCCTTATCTTCAGCCTTGGGATTGCCGTCCCAGTCAGTAGTAAAATAAAAATGGGTATAGTCTCCGAAGTCAAAAGATATCAAAGAGGCTGTTTGCGCAACCTTAAGTGTTATATCGTCTACAGCTATATTACCGGAAGCGTCTCTGCTTAATACGCTAACATATGCTTCACCTATGGCCTTGAGGGGTATTTTGTCGGTAAAACTCCAAGGTAGGCTGGTTATTCTTTCATTGTGTTCTGAGCCGGCAATGTTAGCTATGCCTTCTTGAACTACAAAACCATCCACAGATTCAATGGTCACGGTTATTTCTTGTCCTGGATTTACAGTTGAGTCGTTAGGAGGGGTGGTAATCTTTATTCCTGGTTCGGCAAAACTAATTCCCAAAAAGATAGCTAATGACAAAACAACATAGAGAGTTATACTTAAAATAATTTTCTTAGTTAATCTCATTTATCTTACCTCCTACTGAAGAGGGAAGCCCTCCTCAAATAAATTACTATCTGTTGGTATATTCAAAAGTTCAATTACTCTATTTGCCACATTTCCTCTAGTAACGTTCATATGGTGATGTTCAAAACTACTGGAAGCCAAAAAACCTAAGCTGCCGGTTTGGCTTTCCACAGATATCACCAAGTCAGAGTGATTTTCCACTACATACGGCCTTGTGTCATAGCCTAAAGTACTTAAAGTCCGGTGCGCCCAACCCAAAGTACCCGGCAAGAACCAAAATTCAAAATTACCTACCGGATAATCCCCGATAATAACATGGTTTGGTGTATGTATGCTCAATTTATTCATTTGTCTAATAGGGTCGCTCACGACCATTAAATCTTCTATTGCTCCTTCATCTAAAGGCATTCGCTGGTCCCTAAACTGCCTTAAAACCCATTCTCTTACGCTCGGATTTAAATTGTTAATACATTCTATTCCTATATCCGCAAAAAAAGACCCATAATGCGGAGAATCAAGGGTGATGAGTTTGTTGATGTCGCCAGCCCAAAAATTGTCATCACGTTTATATTTTACATCAGCATACATCTTATCACTCGCTGAGTATATTCGTGCCAATAATCCACCCATACTGTGTCCTAAAACATCTACTTGAACCATGGCGATTCCTTCTGGATAGGCTTGTTTTAAGCGGTATTGTTCCCTTATTTTTGCTATTATATCTTTTATTTTATTCTTATTAACATCAAAATGTCTAGCATTAGTATCTTCGTAATCAACCCTAAAAATCAAAATTCCAGGCCATTCACTAGCGAGAGCAAGAACGAAACCGTTCTCCCACCACATCTCCGGCCCTGACCACAGCCCATGCACCAACACCACAGGCGGCCTTACTAATTTAATCTCTTGGGTAAATTCAAAATCTGGTGAGCGGTTGGATTTTACTTTTAAAGAGATTGTCCTTTCGGATACTTGTTGGTCTTCCGGGTGGTCCTGCCGGGCGAAGTTTTCAGGGGCCTGATATATGGCAAAGGCGATTTCGCCCTGAGAAGTATTAGAGCTGGTTACTATTATAGAGTTTCCTTCCTGCGAGCCGTCAATAGCGCGCAAGGTGCCGTTCTCGCCGGGATTAGCTTCGCCTTCTAATGAAAAGGTTAATTCATCAAGGCCGCTAAGAGGCAACTTTAATAATAAACGTGTAATGCCGTCTGCTGTTGCCCCTATTACAACTGTCCCTTTCGTGGCAGCAAGTCTTTCAAGATCGTTAGAAATTTCCCTTCCCGCGCTAAAATCAACGCCGTCTAAAACTTCAAGCGCGGCCTTTGGTTTAGCCAAATATATCTCATAGTCACTCCCATCATAACCACGCCAGACTACTTGGCCGTTATGGATTTGAGGGTCATAATCATTATAATTATTATTAGTGAGTTGGATTATTTGCTTGCCATCGTAAAGATATATCTCATAATCATGGCCATCCCAGCCCCTCCAAACTACCTGACCACCGTAAATCTGGGGATCCTTATTTCCGTAAGTGCCCGTAAGTTGGATTGTTTGAACACCATCATAAAAAAGTACTCTGCCGCCAGATAGCCAAATTATCTGACCATTGTGGATTTTGGGATACTCATCAGGATAACTATTATTTGTAAGTTGCTTAATCTGACTGCCATCATAAAGGAATATTTCGCTACGATCAGAAGAATAAGAAGAAGGCATTGCAAACCAAACTACTTGACCATTATGAATGTAGGGATAACCATCCCAATAGTCATTATTGGTCAGTTGAATGGTTCGTATGCCATCATAGAGGAATATCTCAGGATCATTACCATCATACCGCCACCAAACCACCTGGCCATTATGGATCTCGTAGCCAGCAAGCGCAGAAAAATCCATAAGCTGAAAAGTCTGGATGCCATCATAAAAAAATATAAAACTCTGCCACCAGCCCCAGCTATCCATCTCGTAGTGACACCACACTACTTGCCCATTATGAATTTTAGGATCACTGTCCGGAGAATTATTATTCGTAAATTGGACGGTCTGGTTACCATCATAGAGAAATATCTCGTAGTCATTGCCGTCCCAGCCATACCAGACAACCTGGCCATTCTGGATTTGGGGTACATAATCATTATAAGCATTATCCGTAAGTCGATTAACCATAACTCCATTATAAACAAATATCTCGTAGTCATTGCCGTCCCAGCCATACCAGGTAACCTGGCTATTATTGAGCCGGGGACTGTAATCCTGATAATTATTATTGCTGAGCTGGGTAATCGTGTATTCCGCAGCATAGAGATTAATGGCTGTAAAAAGAAAATAGCCGAAAGCAAAAGAAATAAAGATAAGAAATTTATTTTTTAAGATATGCATTGAATATTTACTGTGTTTGCGTTTCATGGTTTTTGCGCCTGAGGCTATTCAATATCCATTACCAGGCTTTGTTCCTTAATCCCCCATTTTGCTAAGGCCTCTACAACGGCAATGAGCTCATATTTGTTTTTATCTGAGATTATTACTCGGAATGTAAATTCTTTGGCTATGCCTGTTTCTAAAGGCCCTACCCATAATTCTATTTTTTGTGTATATACCGGCTGGTTTGGGCCATCAGAGAAAAACTGACCCCTATCATCATAAGGTAATATTATAATACCTTCTTTCCTTATCGGTTCTATACCTTCGGGCAAAAGACAACTGATATCCGCATGCATATCTTCTTGAGGCGTTACCTTAAGCTTTAATACTGTTTCTGTGTCTATGCTGGGAGCATTTTCTGTAGTGAATTCAATATTTACAGGTGGGGGTAAGGGTTCGGCAGCGCCTGCTGTAATATTCCAGACGGGACCAAAAAAGAAATATATTATCCCGATGGCTACTATGCTGAAAACGCAATTTGATGACCTTTTTGTTCTACCGTGCATATATCTTCTCCAATCTTATTATAAATTCGACTTTTATTATACCATAATCTTAGATAAATTCAACTGATGATTGCCCCGGCATAGCCCACTACCGAGCTATAGTCGCCGGTAGTATCGCCGCTATTTTCATATTTTATAAGTTCGGCTTTTTTTGCTCCTAAGTTACGCGCTGCCTCAAGCATAATAATTGCCGGAATATAACCGCACATCGAAATATCCTTCTCCTTGACTGTTTTATAAAGCAAATCCGGGTCTAATTTAAGTAGAGCGGAAATCGCCAGAGCGTCTTTCTCTTGGGCAACTTTTGCTTCTTCATAATGCGTCATATCGCTTGAGGCGATAATCTGCACTTGGTCAATCAGTTTTAACTCTTTAATCGCCTCGGAAATCCCCTTACCTATCTCTTTATAAATCTCTAATTTCCCGCCTCCGATAACAATCGGGACAAAACTAAAATTTTTATCACTTTTCAAATATTGCAGGAAGGGTAATTCTACTTCTACGGAGTGCTCATAGCGATGTGCCTGGGTGTCTTTTTTTAAAGAGGGGCATTTTTTGAGGAGCTCTTCGGCCAAGGCTGAATTAATTTCTATTTTGCCTAAGGGTGTCTGCCAAACCTCCTCTATATCAAGGCTAAAAGGCTCTCCTATCCCGGTATGGTTAGGCCCGATAATTACAAAAATATCTTTAAGGTTAACGGTTGAGGCGGTTAATCCTGCAACCCTGCCGGAATACATATATCCGGCATGAGGAAGCAATAAACCGATTGCCTCTTTCTTTGTTTTAACCCCCACGCAAAGTTCGCTTACTTCGCGCTCAAGACTGTTTGCGGCAAGAGGATAAAACTGTCCTGCCATTACCGCTGCTCTAACCATAACCTAACCTAATGCCTGTTCTAAATGACGCCTTGCATCAATAATATCTTCAATTGTAGACGGTGCGTGCGCCTCAATTACCTTGAGAATAGAATTAGAAATATATGGTTTTAATTTAGCAAAATCCAAGTCTCCTTTTAGCGGCGCAAGGTGATCGCGGCAGAGCTTTACGTCGTGGATATGTAAACCTATTAAACTTCTCCCGTAGCACTTCAAGAAATCGTAAGTTGAAACCACGAAACCTAAGTTTTCCATGACCTGCGCATGGCCCGTATCATGCCAGTAAAAAATATTTTGGTTTTGAAAATGCGCAAGTATTATTCCGATTTCTTCAAAATTAGGGATTTCGCGGATATAAAAGCGGTTTTCAACGCCTAACGCCACACCCAGCTTTTGCGAATAGTTGCTTAACTCTTCTAAGCTCTTAATTGCCTGCGAAAGATACTTCCTGGATTTAAGCTTTCTTTCTTCCTGCGTTCGATTTTTTAGCGCGGTAAATTCTTGGCTTTCTTTTAACCCTTGCGAATACAGCTCTATCAAAGTGCGAGTATTCTCCTGAATCAAAACATAGCCGCAATGCAGGACTAACGCCTGTGCCTTAAACTTAGCGCAATAATCAATGCTTTTCTTGGTAAAATAAACTGCAGTTTTTCGTTCTTTTTCGTCAAGAGAAGCCAAGGAATAAACATCGGGCAGGGCATACTCTCTGGCTAACCTTTTAGGTATGGGGCAGTAATTATGCAGGCTAACGACTCTAATTTCCTTCTGATGCGCAAGGCGCAGGATATCTTTAACTATTTTTCCCGTAAGATTAAAACTAAGCTCTACCTCATCAAAACCCGCTTCTTTAATCTCACCTATGATACCTGAACCTTGAGAAAACCTTGCGGCATTCCAAGAAGTAGAAAGAGCGTAACTCACTTTTATATCCTACTCGTTCTACCTTTTTTTCTCTTACGTTCGCTCGGTTTTTCGTAATGCTTGCGCTCCCTGACTTCTCTTAAAATACCGTCTTTTTCAATTTGACGTTTAAATCTTCTCAAGGCCGATTCGAACGATTCATCTTTTCTTACTTCAATCTGCGACATACTTTATCCCCCATAACTTACGCCCTAATTTATACCATGTAAGCATAACACTGTCAACTCTTAATCCTACAAGGATAGGCCATCCTAATACCTTTACCCAGCAGGGTAGACTTTCTACTCCTTTGAAGGAAAGGTCTAAAAGGATGGGCCTAATCCAACTTAAAGGCAATAATAACCTTAAACGATAATTCCGGATAATCCAACTCCTGAGGAATTAGGGGAAACGGAGAAGCATCCTTGATACTTTTTATGGCTATTTCTTTAAGATAGTTATTCTGTGCTGATTTCTCATCAATAATCCTTAATTCTTTCAAATTACCGTCGGAGATAACCGTAAAAGAGAGATAAATCTCTCCGGAGTAGGCGCGGTTATAATTATAATAAGCATAATGCCGGATTTTCTCTCTGATTGCCTGATAATACTTTAAATAAATGGGATTTTTGGGTAAAGTCCCCTGCCCAGAAACAGACTCTTCTAATAAAGCCACTTTCTTGGCTCTAGCCGCAATAGATTTATCATCATAATAAACTACCGGCTTCTTCATCGGCTCTGTCTCTAGTTTAGACTTAAGAAAATAGTCGTTAAAGTTCGGGGGCGGATTTTTGGCGATATTCAACTGCTCTATTCTCTTTAGTGGCTCAATTCGGCGGCTCTCGTTAACCTTAACTTGGTCTTTTTCTATGGGAGTAATTTTCTGATAAGCAACTTCTATTTTTTGAAAGGTATTCTTATCCGGGGCTAAATTCAATGAAGGCAGGCTAATGAGAAAAGCCGTGTGCGCCGCCAAAGAAAGAAGTAAAGATATGATAAATAATCTATCTTTTAACATTTACTGTTGTGCGCCCCTGAAAACGCTTTCTTAAACTGGTATTTTCTATCTTGTTTTTTAAGGCGCTTATGGCATACTTATTATAGAATCTAAAAGATGGAGGGCAAGATAGCGCAAGCACCTTGAGGCCTATCGCCTCTCCTTAGGCCCGTAAAACCGGGCCTTTTTTTATTATACTCCTCTATCTATTAATCGCAAGCAGAAAAAAATGAGGCGGAAAAAGCAAAAAGGCAGTATAATATCTACTGAGCCTCCGAGAAATAATGGGCACATTGGAGGCTTAGGTTTGAGCCAGATGCAAGGCGCGACGACGAAGGCGTGCCCAATGTGGCACGCAGAGGAGGAGCAACGAAGCAGCAGGCCAAAGATAAGCCTCCCCTTCGGGGCTGGCCGCTTTTGGGCTGCGACTGCGTCGTTCGTCCTTGGCGTAGTGCATAGACTACGCCGGCGTCCTCACTTCTTGTCTCGCTCCAAAATCGTCACAGCCAATGTACTCATTATTTCTCGGAGGCTCAGTAAATGAAAAGCGATGTTTATTTTATCGAAACAAAAACTAACGATTTAACTTCTCGCAAATCTTGCCTGTTAAAATTATTAGCGAATCTCCAAGACAATTTCAAATATCAGAAAGATGAATTAGTGCCGGTAAAGTTGACTATCGGGGACTCTCTCTGTACTTACAATCTCAGCCCGGACTTAGTAAAAATAGTTATTGCGCAGATAAAGGCAAAAAAGGCAAATCCGTTTCTCTTTGACACCAATGTAATTTATAGCGGCGAACGCCAGAATGCCGTAGACCATCTAACACTTGCTCAAAATAAAGGTTTTGCGCAGGTAAAAACCGGTGCCCCTTATATCGTCGCAGACGGGCTATTTGGCCAAGACGGCAAGGAATTTGCGCTCGACTCAAAGGTAATTAAAAAAATAAAGGTCCCTTCATTTATCGGAATATTAGAGAGCTTGGTTGTCCTCTCGCACGCTACCGGGCATATCGTTTCCGGATATGCCGGCGCAATAAAGAATGTGGCGATGGGAATGGTAGCTCGCCCCACAAAACTGACGCTTCATTCCTCTATTAAACCGCATACCATAGAAGATAAATGCACGCTCTGTAAGATTTGTATCGCAAACTGCCCGGCTGGCGCGATGGAAGTTAAAGCTGAATGCGTAGTTATTAATCCGGATTTATGTATTGGCTGCGGCGAATGTTTATGTGCCTGTAAATTTAACGCCATTTTTATCAATTGGAGTGAGGATGCGGACATTTTTGCCAAGCGCCTGGTTGATGCGGCGCAATTTATCCTCTCACAATTTAAACATAGGTTTTTTATCAATTTCGCCTTTGATATCACTAAGGAATGCGACTGCATTTCAGATAAAAACGATAAAATGCTCTCAAGCGATATCGGAATCCTGGCATCAAGTGATCCGCTAGCAATAGATAAAGCTACGATGGATTTGATTGACCAAAGGCAGGGAAGACTCCGCAGGGAACGGCCGCAGGGAGTATTCACTAAAATGTTTTCTTATGCACAGGAAAAGGGGTTGGGTAATTTAGAATATAATTTAATTAAGTATGACTAATCCTTGCGCTCTTCGACCTTATCAAGATAGAATAGCTTGCCTTTTTTTGCTAAGGTTGCAATCAATTTACGGCCTTCCAACGTAGAATAGCCAACCTGCACAGAGAAAGATTCGTTTATTAAGTGAGGTATTATCTTATTCGTCACTTGCGGCAGGCTTATACCTCCATCGTCAAATACTTCATAATCTAATCTAATTTCTCCTTTCGGTTTTAGAAATTCTACGTTTTTAATCTTGATTAGTAAAATCTGTTTAAAACCAGAATCGCTTATTGCAGCCTTCGTGTCTATAAAATTTATATCTTTTATAGCAAAGTCGCTTTCATTCAATAAGTAGAAGCCGTATTTTTCATCTTTGATATTATCGATCAATTTTAAGCTAACCAGCGGCAGGTGCCTTTTTGTAATTTCTTTCCCCAGCCGCCTTTTTAAATACAAAATATAAAACATACATAGGGATATAAGCAAAAAAGATGCTTCTATGGTCATCTCTTTATTTATGAGAAAGGTTACTAATTTATTCATATACACAAGCTCCTTCTAACCTCTTCTTTATATCTGTTTATTTCAAAAACTTTGCCTGTATTATTCCAGCCAAGATAGCCAGACATAATCCGGGCATATTCTTCAAGGCGGTCAAGGCCATGCGAAGGCGTAAAAAAAACTTGCAGCCGGCGCACCAAGAGATCACTTAGACTATTAGCCATTTCATTTTTTACTGCCTGCTCTATAACTTTTGATAAGTCAGTTTTATCAAGTTCGCCTAAAGGCGAATATGGCCCAACGTTGCCGGTAATGCATTCTTTAAAATTACTTTTTCCTAATTTAGAAAGCAGAACGTCTACCACTTGTTCGGCAAGGCGCCGGTAGGTAGTATATTTTCCCCCGATGAGAGAAACCAGCCCTGAGGGCGAGATGCAGATTAAATGCTCGCGCGAAACTTGGCTTGCGGGCCTGCCTTGTGTATTTACCAATGGCCTTAAGCCGGCATAAGTAGTAATTATTCCTTTTCTATCTATGTTCTCGGACGGGAAAATACGGCGTGTTTCTTCAAGCAGGTATTCCAGATCATCAAAATCAGCATAAACTTCATCGAAAGAGCCGCAGTAATCTGTATCCGTTGTCCCAATCAGTGAAAATCCGCGCCAAGGGATAATAAAAAATATCCTTTTATCTTTACGGGCCGATAAGACAATTGCGTGTTTGTGGGGAAGTTTCCTGTAAATTATATGCACCCCTTTAGTAGGACGAGTAATAGGACAGGCCTCCCGATTATCCATTTTTATAATCCGGTTTGACCAGGCGCCTGTAGCGTTAACGATAGCCCTTGCGCGGATAATAAGTTTTTCTTTAGTTAAATTATCCTGCGCCGTAACTCCGTAAACCCTTCCATTTTCTTTGATAAACCCCGTTACCTCTAACTTATTCGCTACGCAACAACCCGCGTCATATGCTGAAATTGCATTATCTAAACAAAGCCGGATATCATCCACTGTCGCATCAGAATAGATAACCCCGCCTTTTAAGTTGTGCGGCTCAATATTTGCCTCAAGTGCAATTAAATCATCTCTTTTAAGGGCGCGATGCTTACGGATATTTTCCCTTACTGCCAGTAAATCGTAAAGAAAAACACCGCTTTTTATCTTGAATAACGGACGGGGGCCGCCTTTATAAACAGGAATGATAAATTCAAGAGGTTTAACTAAATGCGGAACTGTTTTTAAAAGTATGGCGCGTTCATGGAGCGCTTCGTATACCAGCTTAAAATTGAATTGCTCTAAATAGCGTATACCGCCATGGATAAGCTTGGTAGTCTTTCCGCTGGCGCCAGATGCAAAATCATTTTTTTCGATTAGCGCAGCTTTTGCGCCTCTTAGGGATGCATCGCGGGCAATGGCGCAGCCGTTAATCCCGCCGCCAATAACCAGCAAATCAAAAATTTTGTTCTTAAGTTGTTCTATATCGCGTTTCATTCGGCTATTCTATAGCCTTGCTTTCTCAACTGCCTTAAGCCAACCCGTGTAAAGTTTATTTCTTTGCGGGTTTTTCATTTGAGGCAAGAATATCCTTTCAGTTCTGATAGTCTTTTTTAATTCCGAAACACTCCTCCAGAAACCAGCGCCTAAACCTGCCAGCATTGCAGCACCCCTGGCAGTAGTCTCAGTTACTTTAGGCCGCAGTATATTTACGCCTAAAATATCTGCCTGAAACTGCATTAAAAAATTATTGCCGGCCGCTCCGCCATCTACCCGCAGCGCATACAATCTCTCTTTTGTTTCTTTCTCCATAACACCTACCACATCTTTTACCTGATAGGCAATTGCCTCTAATGTTGCACGTATAATATGATTCCTATTAGTCCCGCGGGTAATGCCGGTAATGGTGCCGCGCGCAGAAGAATCCCAATACGGCGCACCCAGCCCGACAAATGCCGGCACAAAATATACGCCTTTGGTATTAGGAACTTTTTTGGCTAAGGATTCGCTCTCAGAAGCTGTTTTAATGATTTTTAACTCATCCCTTAGCCACTGCACTGCCGCCCCAGTAATAAATACCGCCCCCTCTAACGCATAGACCGGTTTACCTTTGCTATCACAGGCAAGCGTGGTCAATAAGCCATTTTTAGATAAAATGTACTTTGCGCCGGTATTTAATAAGAAAAAACAACCGGTGCCATAGGTATTTTTCATTTGGCCGGGTAAAAAGCAACCCTGCCCAAAAAGCGCCGCCTGCTGGTCGCCGGCAACGCCAAAAATCGGTATGCCTGAAATAAGGCCGCAGGCGCCTTTGGTAGTTTTACCGAAGAACGAACTAGAAGCATTAACCTTCGGCAGAATCCCTCGTGGGATATTAAAAATTTTTAGTAGTTCCCTATCCCATTTTTTCTCTTTGATATTAAATATCAAGGTACGCGAGGCATTTGTATAGTCAGTTATATGCGCACTCCGGCCGGTCAAGTTCCAAATCAACCAAGAGTCAACCGTGCCAAAACAAATTTCACCGGCGAGAGCTTTAGCGCGCAATCCTTTTATGTTATCAAGAAGCCACTTGATTTTAGTCCCTGAAAAATAGGCATCGAGCACCAGCCCGGTCTTTTTATGAAAAATTTCGGCGTAACCGGCGTTTTTTAGTTTTTCGCATATATCTTTAGTGCGCCGGCATTGCCAGACAATCGCATTATGCACAGGCCTGCCGGTCTTTCTCTCCCAGAGAATGGTTGTTTCGCGTTGGTTAGTGATACCTATTGCCGCAATTTCGGCTGGCTTGATCTGTTTACGTTTGAGCGCTTCTTTAACCACAAATTCAACCGACTGCCAGAGCTCTAAAGGATTGTGTTCCACCCAGCCGGGATGAGGATAAATCTGGCGGAACTCCTTATAGGAGCTGGATACAATATTGCCGCGCTTATCAAAGATAAATGCGCGGCTTCCCGTTGTCCCCTGGTCTATGGCTAAAATATATTTCATATCTATTGAGAAACGTATAAGCAATAGAAATATCTGTTCGCACACGAAATTTTTTGCCGTCTGCTACGGTTTACCGCTCACAGTTGTTTCCATCGCTTATGCGTAACTATATAGTTAGTAAGTTATCTTCTCTAATATGCTTTCGAGTTTATTTTGCTTAAAAATTAACTCGTAACGTTCCCGTCCCAGCGGTATCAGCGGCGTCAAAATAGCTATCCATCTAAAACCCTCTTTATAATACAGATAGATTATTTTATCGCCTTTAGTAATAATCTTGGAGGGCTCTCCTATATTTGCTTTTACTTCTTCAGTAGTCATCCCTATAGATAAATTAGGAGGGTTATTCCATTTATTTAAGATAACCTCCCCCTTATCATTGCGCACAAGGTTTATTTGTTCCGTTCTGTAGGTTGTGGGAAAGGCACAGCCGTTTAATATTAAGCATAATAATAATACCGAGAGGTTTTTCATTACTTTTTTCATTTTTGGGTTGCCTGGTAAATACCGTAAGCTGCAGCCGCGCTCAAAGCCGTGCTTAATAGGGCGCAGCCAGAAATACCTAGTGTTAATAATACTACTGCCGTCCAAGTAAAGATCAATTGTTTTTTATTCATTTTTCTCCTTCAATAAACACACGATTTCTTGCTTGAGATTTCAAAATGCCCGAGGATGAAGCAGAACCCCTCCTTCTTCAACCTTTGCTTTCGCCTCATGCTCTTTCTTTTTCTTAAGGCACTTCTTAAAGTCGCATGCCTTCTTCTTTTTCGGCCCGAACGCTTTCCTTCCCATAGGTATCCTCCTTAAATGGATAATAATGATTAATTATACCAAATTTCTACAGGCAAACAAGTTATAATCATTATACTGTCGCCTTTGCCGTATAAACAAAAAAGCCGGACAATTAAGTCCGGCTTTTATAGTTCAACTATTAGGATAAGCTATTATTTAGCCGCAGGCATTTCTGTGCCGCTAACCGGGCATTCCATTGCACCCTTGCCGCCCATCATCCCGCTCATTGCGCCCTTGCCGCTTTTCCAGCATAAATGTTTCTTGCTCATATATAAGTGTTTGCAAGCCACTCCGACAAGCAAGACTATCGCAATAATAGTCAGTAAGATATTGGTGTATTTAAGAGAAGACAAAATTCCCTTTTCTTCATTCGCCATACCCACCTCCTCAATCCCGCGAGTAGCGGAAAAATTTAAAGCCGATTTATTTCTTAATGCGTATTGTACCTTAATATTGCTTATCTCGCAAGTAAAATTATGGTATGCTTATAATATGGACGCCTGCCAAAAAGAATTTAACCGCCTTAAAAGAATAAAGATATTGGTGGCTAAAAATTTTTCTCATTTCGGGCTGAACAAAAAACAGGAAATCAAGCGCCTCATTTATGAAATCTCCAAACGCGACAACTTAAACCCGGCTAAGGTTATCCGCGGCGCTCAAACAGGGGAATTTAACAGGATAAAAGAATATCTTATAAGCCGCCGTTTTCCTTATGCATATGCTCATCGCGAAATCTCAAAAATTTACCTGCCCAGCATCGAACTTGCGGCTCTCGACGCCTTTAATCCTCCGAAGAACAAGTTTTATCCTAAAAAAATCTTTATAGAAAGACAAGTTAAAGGCTCTTATTTAGCCAAACGTTTTAAAAACGCTTTCCCAAAGGCAGATTTTTGCCAAATTTCGACGCTAAAAGATTACCTCAAGCCAGAAAAAAGATACGACACTGTAGATTATAACGCGCGGCGTGACACGGTTTTTAATGTGCGCAAGCAGGATATCGGATAGGGTTTCATTTTGACCCGGTGTTTTATTTTCCCGCCACTAATACTTCGGCGGGATGGAAGAAAGAATACGCTCAGGTTATCGAGAACCTTTTTGCTCACGTTAAGCCGCGTTCTCTTGCCTGGATAAGTATCGACACCTTTCGCTTTAAGCCGGAATTAAAAAAGATCATTGAGGCGCGTTTTCCGCAAAATAGAATTTTAGACGAAGAACTGCTTCTCGGCTACGACAATAAATTAAGATACCCTGATAGCCTAAGATACGATATTTATAAATTCCTTATTGAAACTATGAAAAAACACGCCAAGCAATTACCAATTTACCTCTGTATGGAAGAAAAAGCTGTCTGGCAAAGACTTAACCTACGTTTCCCATTCTATATAAGATAGCCCGCGATTAGGGTAAAGCTGACAAAAAGATAGATAATTAATGTGTTGCGGATGGTGGGGATAAATTGCGTTGCCTTATCGTAGGTTTTTCTTGCTTTTAGAGCGGTGTAGACAGCGAAAGGAAAGATAAGGAAAACCAAGATAGAGAATATCGGGATTAGTTTTAGGGCAAAAGCAATTGCCAGCATAAGGAAACTAAGAAAAATCACTGCCTGATAAAGTATAATCGCGCGCTGCTTGCCTAATCTGACCACCAGGTTTTTTTTACCAACCAGCCCATCCTGATAATAATCCGGAATTTCATTAACCAACGCCAAGGCGAGTATCAAGAAACCAAAAATTAAGGAAACTAAAAATGGCCCCAGGCCGATTCGTTGCGCCTGGACATAATAACTGCCTAAAACCATTAAAGGGCCGTAGGCAAAAAATATGGCGAACTCACCAAAACCGCGATAAGCCAATCTTAGTGGCGGGCCGACATAGAAGCAGGCGGCGATAAATCCCAAAATGGCAAATACGGCAATGCTTAAGCCGATTTTTAGGCTAAGGTATCCGGCAATAATCCCCGCTAAAATAAAAGCTAAACACCCCAGGTAAAATATATAATCAGGGATATTTTCTTTATCCTCGAGAAAAACCCTATCCGAGCCAAGCCGGGCATCAAAATACTCATTAAACGTTTCTACGCCTACCAATGATAAGGCAATCCCGATAAATGCTACGGCAAAGTAGTAAAAATTAAATGTCTTATGCGCGGAGAAAGACATGCTTGCGCCAAGAAAAAAAGGCAGGATTCCCGCAAACAGAAAAAACCGATAGCGCAGGAGCCGAAAAAAAGAAAACATTTAAGGTTAGATATCTAATTCTATCCAGGTATTGGATTGGGCCAAGAGGGTATGGTCTTTGATGACTTTTTGCGTAAATTCAAGCACATCTCTCCTCTTCCAGGCCTGTTTATAGCGCTGCCAAATTTCTTTTAAAGAGTGTTTTCTTAAATCTCCGCATAGATAGGGAAGCGGTCCGATAAGTTTTACTTTGCCGTTGGGGATGATTAAGAGACTGGCCGAAGGATTATACATGCGGTATTTTAATTCTTCCACGACATCATAAGGATAATAATATACCTTCATCTTGCCTTTATACTCTGCTTCTTTTTTCTGCAAAACATTAAAAAAATCTTCGTAATCTTTCTCGCTTGGTGCGAGTTTATCCCAATTTTTAGCGGCTCTGCCGATGCGCATAATCTTTCCGGTGTAAAAGCCGTATACGCCCAAAGAGGCGGCGAGGTCGATCATTTGGGAGGTTTCTTTTAGGTTAAATTTTGTAGGTACAAAGACTATCTCAGTATTTATTCCTCTTTTTACCAAGCGTTTTACCGCATCTATTGCTTTCTGCCAGTCTCCTTTTATACGCATTGCTTCATGCGTTTTGGGGGTTACGCCGTCTATACTTATCTGCACAGAGCGGAAACCGAACTCTTTAAACTTGTCTGCTGTTTTTTCATCAATGAAGTGGCCGTTGGTCTCTACTTTGAGGCTTATTCCGTTATCGGTAATTACTTTAGCCGCATCAAAGAAATACGGACAAAGCATGGGCTCGCCGCCGGAAATCGCCGCGTAAGGAATATCCATCTCAGTAATCTGACGGCATAAATCTAAGGCTTCATCTTTGGTTAATTCATTAGGCATTTGATACCCCGCCTCTTCACAGCAGTGCAGGCAGTCTAAATTACAGAGGGAATTTATCTGCCAGGCGATAAATAAAGGGGAAGATAAATCTTCGATGTCAACCGAAGACGGCCTTACGTCTTGCTCTAAGAGGGAAACTTCTTTTACTTTCATTGTTATTTAACAACTTTTAAGTTTTCTAATTCTTGCAGAAATTCTGAAACTTCTTTTTCAATAGTTTCAGCATCAGAGCGATAATTCTCTTCTAAGTCGTCAATGATTTCTTCTTTGCTCTTGCCTTGTTTAATTAAGTTTAAAATCTCGCCTGCGGTTTCATTAGTTACATAGACCTTTTCTTTTAGCGTATCAAAAACCACAGAGCCAAACTTCTCATTACGCAACTTTACAAATTCAGCAAATTGCATTTAGAGCACCTCTTAAGTTATCTTAAACTAAAGAATCTGGATTAAATGAAGAATTAAGTAAATCTTATGTATGGCTGGGCCATTATCTTTCCGGATACATCCTCCAGGCATGGTTTTTGCCACTTTTTTTTGCTTAACTCTGGATGGTGTTTCTCCGAAGCCCGCATATGCCTGCTCGCAAGCGGTTCCTCTTTATTAATTTCTCTTGTCTGCATAACTCCTCCTCTTTTTCTTAACACCGAGTATCTTAACATAAAAATTTTTTTTGTCCATTGTTTTTTAGGTTATTTTAAAATATCCGCGCGGAGTAATCATATAGCCGTTTTTTAAGTAGGTTTTGGAATTACCCACTATCACGGTGGTAGTCATATCAATATTGTCTAACGCCATTGCTTTTTTTAAAGTAGTGATGATAATTTCTTGGCCGGAGCGGAAGGCATTTTTAACTATGCCGACGGGCGTATTAAGCGGCAGGCGCTTGGCAATAATCCGCCAGGCCATTTTTAGCGGTTCTATCCGCTTTTTACTTTTCGGGTTATATAGCACAATTACAAAATCGGATTGGGAGGCCGCCTTCAATCTTTTTATGATATCATTTTTATCTGTCAAGAGGTCGCTGAGCGAGATTACCGCAAAATCATTAGCAAGCGGCGCTCCTAAAAGGCTTGCGCAGGCTGTCGCTGATGGCACGCCGGGAATGACTTCTATTCTTAGTGTATCTATGTCTTTTTTATTTAAAAGCTCTAATACCAAACCAGCCATGCCGTAGATACCGGGGTCACCGCTTGAGATAACAGAAACGTTTTTGCCTTCTTTGCCTTTCTGTATCGCTTCTTGCGCCCGTTTTATTTCCTCGGTCATGCCTGAAGAAATAACCTCTTTGCCCTTAGTTAAATTTCCCAACAGCGCGATATAGGTCTTATAACCGACAATAACTTGCGAGCATTTTATTGTCTGCCTTGCTTTTTGCGTTAGGCAGCTTAAGTCGCCCGGCCCGATGCCAACGATGCTTAATTTTCCTTGGCAACTGCCACGGTAACGCCGTTGATGGCTTGTTTTTGACATATTAATTTTGCTTTTTTCCCTACGAGTATTGCTACCGGTTCACAAACGCCGTCTAAGCCGATATAGCGCTTGACTACTTCTGATAAGGAGACGCTTTTAAAATTGGCTATGTCTTCTTTTGGGATAAAAACCAGCGGTAGGTTTAATTCAGAGCAGGCCTTTATTAATCCGGCTTCTTTCTTTTTTAAATCAATGGTAGCTATTAGGCGAATTTTATCTAAACTAATCTGTGTTTTCTTGAGCGTAGATAAAATGGCATTTTTGACTTTGTCTGCGTTTATACCGCGACGGCATCCAATCCCTAAAATAATTTTTTTATGCACCTCTGTGCCTGTGGTTATTATCGGCTGTGCCCCTAAATAACCCGCCACTAAATACGTAAGCGCATTCGCTCCTCCTTCGTGGCCAGAGAGTAGGCTTATGGCAAAACGTGCGGCTGTATCCACACAGACCACCGCCGGATCCATCAGTTTATTTTTAATAAATGGGCTGATTAGGCGCGCGCAAATACCTAACGCGGAAACAAATATCAGCCCATCATAGTCATTAAATATTTTTTCTACTTTTTTCGCTTCGTCCTTTTCTAGGCGCATAACCGCGCAATTCTTAAAGTCTGCCTTTAGCTTACGCGCTATGCTTTCTCCAGCCTTATTTATAGTCAAAACCGCTATCTTCATTTTAGCTTACATCTCCATAACCATATCAACCGCGTAGGTTGACATGGTTAGTTTGCCACCCTAAATCCATGAGAAAAAGTTTTGTTGTATAGGCAGCTTTTTTTAAAGCCTGCTTTAGCCAAAACTTCTCCTACAAAAATCAATGCCTGTTTTTTAATGCCGGATTTTTTAACTTTCACCGCTATGTCAGAAAGCGTGCCGCTGACTATTTTTTCGTCCGGCCAGGAAGCCCGATACACTACCGCGACTGGAGTATTGCGGCCATATCCGGAAAGTAATTTTTTTATGACTTCCCCTATTTTATCCACGCTTAAAAATATGACCAAGGTCGCTTTGATTTTCGCTAATCGCGCCAAATCTTCTTTTTTAGGTACTTCTGTCCTGCCAGCAGCGCGGGTTAATATCACTGTCTGGCTGATATTCGGCAGCGTAAGCTCTTGTTTTAATCCTGCTGCTGCCGCGCAAAAAGAGCTGACTCCGGGAATAACGTTATATTCTATCCCTTCTTTATCACAGAAATCCATCTGCTCCTGTATTGCGCCGTAAATAGACGGCTCGCCGCTATGAACCCTGGCGATTGTTTTATCGGTTGATTTTTCTTTGCGGATAATACCGAGTATTTCTTCTAAATTCATCCGTGAAGAATCATAAAGCTTAGCACCATTTTTGGCAGATTCAAGTATAGTTTTATTTATTAGCGAGCCAGCATAGATAACGATATCAGCTAATTTTATGATCTTAGCTGCTTTAAGAGTTAAAAGCTCTGGATCGCCGGGCCCCGCGCCGATGAAGTAAACTTTTGTCATTTTTTTACCCTTACGATTATCACCGACAAATATCCTAATCTTTTATCCTCAATTGACGCAATATCCCGGATAATCCGTTCATCAGGATGGCCGACGCGGCTGACTAAAACAGAATTTTCTATAAGTTTGAGTCTTTTGAGCAGGTTAGTTATTTTGCTTAACGTTGCGCCGACCTTCATCAAAACAATTGTATCAAATTCTTTTAAGGTTTTTTCTATTACCGCCATATCCCTGCCCAGCGGTAAAACCGCTAATCTTTCGTTCTGCTTTACCAACGGTATACCAGAAACACAGCTTGCGGCGCAAAATGAGGTGATGCCGGGGATGGTTTCTGATGCTATATCTGGATAGCCTTTTTTCAACGCCTCTAAGAGATAAATATATGTGCTATAGACAAACGGGTCGCCAATTGTTACAAAGGCAGCACTTTTTTCTCTTAGTATTGTTTGGGCAACTTTTTTCGCGGCTGTCTGCCATGAAAGATTTAATTTCTTTCTATCTTTAGTCATCGGGAAAACAAGTTCCACGTATTTTTTGGGTTTTTTAATCACCTTGCTTAATATAGACCGCGCGCACGATGCCTCAGCGTCTTTTGCTTTAGGGACAAAGATGGTATGGACGCTGTCTAATATCTTTTTTGCCCTTAAAGTAAGCAGTTTTGGGTCTCCGGGTCCGACACCAACCCCATATAACTTCATTTTTTTATGATCATTACGCATAAAGCAAAACCATCCATTTTTGATAGGTTCTTCAAATCTGTTGCGATAATTCGCTCATTCGGATAGCTCAAATTTTCAAAGACAAACGCCTGCTTATTTTTTATTCCTTTATCCAGTAAATATCGCGCGACTTTTTGGGGAGGAAATTTAGCATCAAGGAATAAAAACATTTTCCGGCTATTTTTTGCCTCTTCTATTAAGTTTTGCGGCTTTCTACCGTGAAGAGATATGATTTTCGCGTCTTCCCAGCTTTCGCCTATCTTCGCGAAGGCAAGCTGTAAGGAGCTGATACCGGAAATAACCGCATAATCTTTTTTTTTAAACGCCCGGCTTATCTTGCCTAAAAAACTATACAATCCTGCGTCACCTGAAACTAAAACCGCGATTTTTTTCTCTCCGAGATTATTTTTTATAAAAGGGGTAATCTTATCAATATGCCCCTCAAAATAAACTTTTTCTTTTTTGGGGTAATTAAACTGGCTTAATACCCGCCTCGCCCCCATTAAGCAATCCGCCTCTTCAATCGCCTTTTTAGCAATCGGCAGCAAATAATCTCTATTGCCTGGCCCTGTGCCAATTATCTGAACCGTATTCTTAAACATTTTTAGCGCGAACCTGTTTTTCACTCCCAGAGGGGAAACAGTTGTTATCTTATTTTGTACATAATCTGCTATTTAGGTCAAGAAGCAGGCAATGAACCTTTAGTTTATTATTGGTTAAGCGGTTTATTTTAGTCATTATATCACGTTTAATTGTTTTAAAAACCTTATTTAGCCGGTTTTTCTGTAAGATAGCGACTACGGCTTCGGCAGTGGTTTGACGTAATATTTCCTTAATAATTTCTTTTTTTGCCCGGCAGAGTTTAGCGTATCGCGCGAAGGTTTCAATACGTTTATCTCCAAAATCAATATGGGTATTGAATTGATTGTTGATAAGTTTAATCAGCTTGCCGATATATCCTGCCAAAATAACCTCGTTTATACCTTTTTTTACGCATTCTTTTAACATAAAACCGACATGGTCTCCGATTTTAATAATGGCTCCGGAGTTAACTTTTAACGTTTCTTTGGCAAATTTCTCGCCTACATAGCCCAAAACCAACACCGGTTTTTTGCTTCTCTGCGCTTTCAATATATCTAATTGCATTGATAAAGACGTCTTGTACGCCTCGGTTGACTTTGGCTCAACGATTCCTGTAGTACCGATAATAGATATGCCGCCGACTATACCAATTTGGGGGTTAAAGGTCCTTTTTGCGATTTTTTCGCCTTTCGGAGCTGTAATTGTTATTTCTAATCCTTTTTTATTCCGCACACCGCACTCAGCATTCCGCATTTCCCTTATAATCATCTTTCTGGGGACTGGATTAATAGCGTATTCACCCACAGGAATAGGTAACCCTGGCTTAGTGGCTCTGCCAATGCCCTTGCCTCCTCGTATGTTAATGCCCGGATTTTTAGAAAAAGACACCCGCGCGTAAATCTTTATTCTGTTAGTTACATCATAAGGGTCGCTCCCTGCGTCTTTAATCACGCCACATTCGGCAAAATTCCTGCCGATTTTTTGTCCAATAAGCTTTAAATTTAATTTTTTACCCGATGAGGTCGTTATCTGAACGTTTTTGACTAATTTTCGGCCAATCAGCATATTTACTGCTCCTTTAGCCGCCGCTTGCGCGCAAGAACCGGTAGTGAATCCGGGACGAAGTTTTTGCATTTTACATTTTGCAATTTGCATTTTGCATTGTTTTTAATATTTCCTGCCTTGCCTCTCCTATTGTCAGCGGGATTTTTTCAAAATGAAGATTATCTTCGTGTTTTAGGCGCCAAATAAGCTCGGCTATCTGAGGCAGGCGCAGTTTTACATCCGCCATATCCTCTGGCGCGGTAAATACCTCTTCTGGAGTTCCGCTTCTGGTAACGCTGCCTTTACTTAGAATATAAAGCTTATCCAGAAAAAGCGGTACAAGGTCAACACTGTGCGTTGCCATAAGTATTGTTACGCCGCATTCTTTATTTAATTTAGTCAAAAGGCACATCATTTTATACTCACCCATTGGGTCAAGCCCTGCGGTCGGCTCATCTAAAAGCAGTATTTCATGCCCCATAGCCAGAAGCCCGGCAATACAGGCTCTTTTTTTCTGGCCAAAGCTTAAATTATGATTAGATTTATGTTCAAACCCCAGGAGTTCTGTTTGTTCTAGGGCATCTGATACCCGTTTTTTTACTTCGGCTGCAGAAAAACCCATATTCAGCGGGCCAAAGGCGACGTCTTCAAAAAGCGTGGGCGCAAAAAGCTGCTCATCCGGGTTTTGAAAAACCAGTCCGACTTTTTTATAAATTTGCCGCGGAGAGAGCTTCGCGATATTATCGCTGTCAAGGTAGGCGTTGCCATCAAAATTTTTGATTAGCCCATCAATTAACTTGAGAAGCGTGGTTTTACCGGAGCCGTTTGCGCCGAGTATACCGGCGAACTCGCCTTTTTTAATCGCAAGATTTATATCCGAAAGGGCAATTGTTCCATCAGGATACTTAAACGAATTTATCTTCGCGGATAAACGGATCATATTTTCCATATAAATGCGAATAAAGCAATGGTTGCGGCAGATAAAATAATTTCATGCGCCTTAAACGGCTTATGCTTTAATACCGGAATATTACCATCATAGCCCCTTTGAATCATCGCTACAGTCAAATTCTGGTTATGTTCAAATGCTTTTAGCACCAAAGACCCTGAAAGAATGCCAAAGGATGATAATCCGCGCCGGACATTTGAATATCCGAGGCGGTTTTTTTGGGCGTTATAGATAACCTGCGCTTCATCAGATAAGACAAAGATGTAGCGATAGGCAAACATTAGTATCTCGATAAAGCCCTTTGGCGCCTTTAGCCATGATAAGGCGGCGATAAGCTCGGTAAAAAGAGTTGTGAACCCTAAAATTGCCACGATAGAAACCGCAGCAAGGATACGGCAGGCGATGCGTAAGCCCTCATAAAGCCCTTCTGAATACCCGATTATTTTAAACCCGGCGAAATTCAGCGTGAATATAGAAGTTTCGCCGCTAAAGAAAAACTTAAGCAAAATTAAGATACCCGCGATAAATAACGGCTCGCAAAATCGCAAGAGAAAAACTTTTAGCGGCAGACGCAGGCGCAGACATATCGCGGCAGACGCGACAAGAATGAATAACAAAAAAAAGAACCCGTTATAGCTTAAGACCATGGCAAGTAGAACAAGGGTAAAGATGAGCTTTACTCTTGCATCTAACGTGTAAATTCTGCTTTTTTCTCTTTTAAAGTGTTCAGCGAATAAGTGCATTATTTTGGTTTTTGTTCGGTTAGTTTTCGCCAGTAGTAGCCGCCGACAAATCCGCCGATTGCTCCAGCCAAGAGAAAAACAAAGAGCAAGAGGTCTCCTTGGTCGGTGTTTATCAAAGGCGCTCGCGCGGCCCTGCCATGTTCCTCGGCATATTTTTCTACCACGGTTTCATCAACTCCCGGCCATTCCGCGGCATTTGCTAGTGAAAAACAACTTATAAAAAAAATAGAGAGAAACACAACAACAGCCTTCGTCACCTTTAAAACTTTCATTTTAATCAGTAAATCCGGCCTTTTTTTATACAAGAGCATAATCATTCCGCTGGTCATCGCGCCTTCAAGGATTCCAAGAGGCAGCTGTGTCGGTATGAAAGCAACAATAATTTTCCAAAAAAGCGGTAAAAAAGGCGCGCTTCCTTTTATGCCTGCGGTAAGTTCGACTGATGTGGCAAGATATGTCGCCCAATCGGCAAATAGCCCAGCAAAAAACGCGGAAACTGCCAAATTTATTTTTAATAAACGTAATGCCTTGAATGTCAAAAATCCCGCGAATGAACCTACGACACCCATAGATACTATGTCTGCTCCCCACGTGCTCAAGCCACCGTGTGCCAGGAACAATGCCTGAATCAGGAGTGCCACTGCGGTAATTAATATGCTGATAGCCGGGCCGAGAAGTATTCCTGAAATCCCGGTTCCACAGGGATGGCTGCATGTGCCTGCTGTTGGCACAGGTATAGGCATACAGGAAATAATAAACACAACTGCTGCCATAAGCCCAACAAGCGGCTTAAATGATATGTCTGAGTTTGAAATCTTCTTTAGCCGGTATAATCCATATGCCACAAATGGCACAGCAATCAAAAACCACAATAGCGCCCAGTTGAAGGGTAATATGCCTTCGGAGATGTGCATCGCGCGTGCCGCGCGCGAAAATAGAAAATCGAAAGTTGAGATTAGACAAAAACAAAAAACAAATTTTAACAACTTAATTCTTTTCATCAGATAATTTTAACAACGCATTTACAATCGCCGCGGCGACTGTGCTGCCGCCTTTTCTGCCTAACGCGGTAATGAACGGGTATTGTGTGCGCGCAAGTTCATCCTTTGACTCAACCGCCCTGACAAAACCGACTGGAACGCCGATAATAAGGGGTAAGGTGTAAGGGGTACGGGGTAAGGAAAATGCAGCTAAAAGCTTAAGTACTTTAAAAAGCGCGGTGGGGGCGTTGCCGATAGCAATGATGCCGATATTTTTATTTTCTCTTAGCCCTATTTCTATCCCTCTCTCCGACTTCGTCTCTCTAATTTTTTCTGTCCCCTGTCTTCTGTCTTCTGTCTTCTGAAGATAGCAGATTACTCTCCCGCCCCATTTTCCAAGCAATTGCTTATTTATCCCTGCTTCTACCATACGCACGTCAACAAGGATATCTTTGCCATTCTTTATTGCTTCTATTCCTGTTTCTACTGCCTTTGGGTGGAAGCGCAGGTTTTTTGCAAAGTCAAAATCCGCGGTTGTATGGATTACCCGTTTGACAATCGGCAGTTCAATATCGCGAAAGCTGTTTTTTCCCAGCTCTTGAGTAATTATCTTAAAGCTTTCCAGCTCGATTTCGTTCGGGGCTAAAATGTCGGACATTATATTGCCTCTCTTATGCGATCTATGACTATATCACATATGCGCGTATCCGGGCCTAAATTTTGAGCGTAGATAAATTTAATCCGCGGATATTTGTCCATTTCATTTTTAATTGCCTTCGGCAGATCAAAACTAACATGGTTGCCTTTAAAAAGGAAAAACGGGACAATAATTATCTTTTTGCATTTTTTAACGGCAATGTAGCGCACCACCTTAGCTAAATCCGGCTGATGAAATTGTAAATACGCGGAATAAACATCTTTTAGGCCCAATTCTTTTTTGGCGGCGCTAACAATCTTACGCATGGTGCTGTTTGCGCTTTTTAGTTTGCTTCCGTGGCTAAGGATAATCACCCCTGTTTTTTCATAGATTTTCACCGGTTTCGCCGCTTGTGGCTTATATTTATCGCGGATTAACTGAAAAATTTCGTCTACCACGCTTTTTTGATGAATCCAGTTACAATTCTGACAGGACCAAATCTCGCGTTTATCCCTCGCCTGAATAAAATTGCCACGGCTTCTGTTTAGGCAGGGATAAAATGGGCAGTAACAGAATGTGCAGTCCTCTAACTTAACATGGCAGGGAAAATATTTACACGCCTTATTTATCCGAAATATATTTTTCATTTTTTACCTCTTTTTTAACCATGTCGACCGCGGGGGTCGACATGGTTTTTAGGGGCTAAAATTTTTGCAAGCAGTGATAAAGTTTTTGGGCCACAAAAGTATTTGTGGCATTACGCAAAATCTAAACGCCAGTTGGCAGATTTTGCGCTACGAAATTTATAATTACGGCATGCTAATATAAAATTTTTCACAAATTTTATATTAGCCGCGAAATGTAGGTGGGCGTAACCGGCTAATACATTTTTTTTAATTAAGCCATCATAGAAAATGTTACCATTTTTTTCACATTGATACGCCCAGTTATTACGCGGCGTCTCAATAAAATGCGACCAATGAAACATATGCGCCCTGATCTTATCGCCCATTTTAGTCAAAACGTTATCGCGCAATGCCGTAAGTGTTGCATAACCAAGCCCTGCACGTTTTTTGCCCATCTTTATTTTAGCATTAAAAATCCCTGTAAATGGAAATTTCCGCCCTTTTAAATCAGTTATTTCTTTGGCCAAATACATTAAGCCGCCGCATTCGGCATATACCGGCATTCCGGCTTTTGCTTTTAGGCGTATATCGCGCATTAATTTTTGATTCCGCGATAATTTTTGCGCGAAAATTTCGGGAAATCCACCCCCGATATAAATGCCATCAATATTATCCGGCAGCTTTTTATCTGTTAGCGGACTAAAATCCACTAAACGCGCGCCAAATTGGCGCAAAATATCAAAATTATCCTGATAATAAAAGTTAAACGCCGCGTCATATGCCACGGCAATAGTTGTTTTCCACGGCAAAGGATTTTTTGTAAAAATTTTCGCTTTAAAAGGCGCTATCGGTTTAGCCGCGCGCGCGATCGCGATAATTTTTGCGATATCAATATTTTCTTCGGCTTTTTTCGCTAAAATCCGGCAGAACTTATTAAACGCCTTCTTTTCATAAACCGGAAGGAGCCCAAGATGCCGCTCATCTAACTTTAATTTTTCATCATGCGGCAGAAATCCCAAAACAGGGATTTTTGCCTGTTCTTCAATGCTCTTTCGCGCAGCTTGGTAGTGCGTTTGGCTCGCAATATTATTTAAAATTACCCCTATCAGGTTAATTTTCCGGTCAAATTTCTGATACCCTAAGGCCAATGCCGCCAAACTTCTTGAAGATGAACGAGCGTTTATCGCTAAAATTACCGGGGCATTAAGGATCTTAGCTAACTCTGCTGTTGAGCCGGCCTCACTATCGCCGGCACCGTCATATAAGCCCATTACGCCTTCAATTAAGGAAATATCCGCTTTTTCTGCCCGGTGCGCGAATAGTTCCTTTACGGCATCTTCGCAGAGCATCCAACTATCAAGGTTTGCGCAATGCCTTCTGCTTGCGTAACTATGATAGGCACAGTCAATATAATCCGGGCCTGCCTTAAACGGTTGGACTTTTAATCCTCTTTTTGCTAGCGCCAAAGTCAACCCTAGAGTTAGCGTAGTTTTACCCGAACCGCTGTTTGCGCCTGCTAATATAACTCTTGGGTAACTCATTTTTTTATCAGCCAGAATATGCTGGCACCAATAGCTAATGCAATAAATGATACTATATACATAATCCTATTTGCTGTTTTTATGGCCTCGCTGGTCAAAGAATTTTTATCTCTCCCCATAAAAGGCACACAGACCGCTATCCCTTGATAATAATTTATTCCACCCAGCCGCACTCCCAACAATTCCGCCATAGCGCTCTCTGGAATACGCGAACTTTGGCCGATAATAAACTCTTTTTTTAAAATGACATTTTTAAGCACCGCTTTCGCGTTTTGGCGTAAGCATATGCCTGTGATAAAAAATAAAACGCCGCTTATTCGCGCCGGGATATAGTTTAACAACTCATCAAGCTTTGCCGATGCCCAGCCAAAGTCCTTATATTTTTCGTTGCGGCTACCTAGCATCGAATCCAAAGCATTCACGGCCTTATAGGCAACGCAGAGCGGCGCTCCCCCTAAAAAAGCGAAAAATAAAGGCGAAATAACGCCGTCCACCGTGCTTTCCGCTATGGTTTCAACAGTTGCGCGGGTAATTTCTTTTTCATTAAGGTTATTAGTATCCCTTCCCACTATCATTGAGAGATTGCCGCGCGCAGAGCCAATGTCTTTTTTAGAAAGCGCCCAATGAACACGCATACTCTCATCCCGCAGGTCTTTTATGGATAAACATACATAGATTAAGAATACCGAAACGAATGCACCGGCTAAATAATTAATCCGATAAAAAAGATTTATAGCGCCAAAACTTACCACGTAGCTTGCGCCCACAACAAGTAAAACAACCAACTGTCCGGCTTCCCGCTTATTTTCAAAATGATAAAACATTTTTTCAAAAAAACTGATTAAGCATCCCATCAGGCGCATTGGATGCCAGCGCCACTGGGGATCGCCGAATAGCAAATCCATTATAAAGGCAGAGATAATTATAACCGGTTGATTCATCATCGCGTTAATCATTCAATGGTTGCGTAGCTAGAAACGTCTTACGCTAAACGCATAACGATTCGAGTTACGCAACCGATAAACGTACAACTATGCTCGATATTCATACCTAAGATTATTCATCAATTCCTTGCGCAAAATATATTTTTCCTTGCCTTGGGCTATCAGTTTAAAGGCGTGGCGGATTATCGCCTTATAAAAATTGCAGAATACTGATTTTTGGCGAAATTTCCCCAGCGAATATAATTCTGCCGGACAAGGCGAGCCGCAGATATTTCGGAATTCGCAAAGATTACATTCTTCTACATTTTCCACAAACCTGCCGCGTACTTTTTTAAATGGCGCTGAATCCAACGCCTGCTTTATGCCGCCTTTGAAGATGTTGCCGCCAGAAAAGTCCTTTAACCCGATAAATTCGCCGCAGGGAATCATTTCTCCTTTAGCGGTAATGGTAAAAAAACACCTTCCGCCTCCGCAAGGCGAGATATCACACATCAGCCGGCGGGCAAACGGTGAAACAATACCCAGAAGAATATTAGCAAAGTTGGCGATAATTATCTGCCTGCCTGTCTTCTGTGTAAGCGCAATCGCTGTATCCACTGCTTTTATAAACTCTTTAGTTAGCGCATTTTCGTCCGGTTTTAATTTTCGCGAGTATTTCTGCGTAAAACGCATGGGGTTTAACAACAGGCAGGGAACTTTTTTGTTATGCATGAATTTTACGATTTTAGAAAGATTCGCAACGTTATATTTAGTAAGCGTCGTAATCACGTTTAGTCCGGCATAGCCGTCAAACCATTCCAGCGCCTTTATGACTTTATTGAAATTACCGCTCCTTAAACGGTTATTTATTTTCCGGCTATACGAATCAAGCGACAGCCCTACGCCAACTCGGTTTTTAATCAAAAACTCCACGTCTTCTTTTTCCAGGAGAATGCCGTTTGTCTGCAGACCGAATAAAAATTTATCTTTGAACTTTTCTATTGCGGAAAATACAACGTCTTTCACTAATAAGGGTTCACTGGCATGGAAAACGATTACTAATTTTTTACGCCGTAGCCCGATATATTGATAAATTTTATTTAAAATAAGTTCGAGTTCATTTTTTGTCATTGAGCGGCCGTCTCTACGTATCTTAGGCGGCACATAACAATACGGGCAATTGGCGTTGCATCTATCAGTAGGGTCTATATATACGGCGGACAGCTCTACGCCAAAACGGAAATCGCGCATTTCTCTATCTAAGCCGGCACCTATCCGGTTATAAGACGATAAAACATTCCTTGGAATTATGGTTGAGCCATTATTGGATTTGGGCAATATTGACCAAAAAACATTATCGGCATCAAGGGCAATTTTACGATTATTTGTATTTTCGAATATATTTAAGCCGGTTTGCATATTTGCTCCGTGATTAACCAACACGTTGAACGTAATACGGTTGCGTAGCTGGAAACGTCAAGCGTTTAACGTAAAACGATTCGAGTTACGCAACCGCAATACGATAGTCGGATTTTTATACAGGCGATTCGTTCTTCGGCGCGTCTCCATACATCACGAAATGCGATAGGCCGTTGCCGGTTTTAGCGCATTTTAAACGGTAAGCAATACTACCGTCATTGCTCTTTTTGCAGTTACTTTGCTTACGAGCTTTTTTTAATTTAGCCGCCATATACCCTCCTTTCTAGTTAATATTTATTTTAATAAGCCGTACAAATAACCAAGATCAATATTTTTTTTGACTAAATCCGCTAATTTATCAAATTCTTTTTCACGGTTGAAGTCCGAAAATACTAAATCCCTATGAAGACAATTCTTTCCCTTCGCGGCGTTGATTAAAAACCTTCTTCTGAAATCTTTATTGTCAAAAATTCCGTGGATATACGTGCCCCAGATACGGTTGTCAGGGCTGATGCATCCGTCTTTCAACGAAACACGCGCGTTATTCCGCCTTATGACTTTAAAAGCCGGCATATGTTTTTTAATTATAGTTTCGCCATGATGAATTTCGTAACCAGATACATTCGTATCCCATATCAAATCTCTTCCTTTTACTTGGGATGTTTTCTTGGTTTTTGACAGGCGCGTCTCCATATCAAATAACCCCAAGCCGTCTATCTGCGCGCGTGAAGATTCTATTCGATATGGGTCATTTATCGTTTTGCCGAGCATCTGAAACCCACCGCAAATGCCGATTAAAATAGTTGTGAGTTGTGGGTTGCGAGTTGTGAGTATCTTTTCAGCTAAGCCAGATAGCTGCAGCCATTTTAAATCGCCAATGGTGTTTTTAGTACCAGGGAGAATAATGACGTCTGAGCCATCTAATTCTTGCGGCGTTTTTACATAACGTAAATTTACCATTGGTTCATTTTTTAAGGCATCGAAATCCGTAAAGTTGGAGATATGGGGTAGTTTGATTACGGCAATATTTATTCGATTCTTTTGTATTGTGTATTGTGTATTATGTATTATGTTATCATCGAGTGACACCGAATCTTCTTCGCCTATTTTTATATTATTGTAATAGGGAATAACGGCTAAAACTTTCTTGCCGGTTTTTTTCTCTAAAAACCTCAAGCCCCCTTGCAGCAATCTTTTATCCCCGCGGAATTTATTAATAATAAAACCTTTAATCCTATCGCGCTCATTTTCATCCAGAAGCTCTAAGGTTCCGATAATAGAAGCAAATACGCCACCCTTATCTATATCGCCGACTAAAATTACTTTAGCATCGGCATATTCCGCCATTTTCATATTTACAAAATCATGTTGCTTTAGGTTTATCTCTGCCGGGCTTCCCGCGCCCTCAATAACAATAATCCTATAGTTTTGCGCTAGATTTTCATATGACTGATAAACCTTTTTGAGCAGTGATTTTTTGCGCCGCGCGTACTCAACAGCACTCATACTGCCTATTGATACACCCTGTACAATTACTTGCGCGCGCCTATCCGCGCTGGGTTTAAGCAGTACGGGGTTCATATGTACGTTTGGAGCAATCCCCGCGGCATAAGCCTGTTCTGCCTGGGCTCTGCCGATTTCTCCGCCGTCAGACGTAACATATGAATTAAGCGCCATATTCTGCGCCTTAAACGGAGCAACCTTAAAACCATCTTGCTTAAATATGCGGCACAAGGCGGCAGTAATTATGCTTTTACCTACCCCAGAACCTGTCCCGCATATTTGTATTGCTTTTGTCATTATAGTTGCAGACATTACACACCTACGCGGTGTGCATAGCGCACACCGCGTAGGTGTGATTGGTTAAAATGTTTTTTAAAGCATAAAGTAGCCGCTTATTTTCTCTTCTTGTCTTGACCGCTACCCTAAAATAGCTGTTATTCAATCCGCGAAAGTTACTGCAGTCTCGGATAAAAATACCCTGCCGCGCTAACTTCGTAAATAAGCCTTTAGAGTTAATTTTTTTGTTATTTATGCGGCAGAGGATAAAATTTACTGAAGGATAAAATGGCGTAATTTGGCCAATCTCGCTTAATTTTTTGAATAAAAAGTCCTTTTCTTTTTTGATAAACGTGCGTGTCCGATTTATGTAGTCAGTTTCAGAAATAACCGAAATTACTGTGTCTTGCGCCAAAGAATTAACGGCCCAAGGAAAGCAAAATTTGCTTAATCGGTTAATCATCTTTTTATGCGCGGTAATATAGCCGATTCTTAAACCGGCAAGGGCAAAAAATTTCGTTAATGAACCCAAGACAATAATATTCTTATGGTTAGGTCGGTATTCCAGCAAAGAAGCTTTAGCCGGCTCATCCAGAAAATCAATAAATGCCTCATCTACTACTAAAATTGCGTTCTCTCGCGCGCATTTTTTTGCCAAATAGAACAAATCTTCCCGCGCTAAGGTTGTGCCGGTGGGATTATTGGGGTTACAAATAAAAAGTGCCCCTCTGCCGGGTATTTTTTTTGCCAGCCGGTCAATGTTTAGCCTAAACCCATTTTGCTGGGTGGTATTAAAATATAGACACCTGCCTCCGTTCATTTTAATTGCCCGTTCGTATTCGCTAAATGTAGGAGTAACAATAAGAGAGAGCTTCTTTGTCATAAGACGGCTAGTAAGATATATGGCTTCAATTGAGCCGTTAGTAATTAAAAGGCTGCTTTTACCTATGCCTGCGCGCTGGGCGATTTTTTCGCGCGCACTTTGAGAATAATCTTGGGGGTAATTAGCGGCAAGATGGAAATTATCACGTAATAATTTCTTTATTGCGCCAGGCGGACCCAACGGATTAAGGCTGGCGCTAAAATCAAGGATTTTGCTCCCAGATAAATCAAACTTCTTCTTCCATGTGTCTATGTTTGCGCCGTGAGCTTGCACCGTTAGAGATGACATATATACTAGTTATGCTTTATTTTTGTTTAATATGGAAAATATTCTGTTTTGCGATTATCCCTATTGTTGACGGTCGCCACATCGGCGACCTATCTCTAACTGGGTAAAGATTAGATAAATCTATTTAAAATTATTAAAATAAATAAAACAAGAACTTCTATAATTTCATTTATTGCGCCGAGCGTGTCTCCAGTAAGTCCGCCGAACCGCGATGAAAAAAACTTACCGAGTAAAAATGCAAAAATAGTTACCGCAAGAAATAAGTAGATTCCATTAAGCCATAGTAACAGAATAGATAATAATAACGTGATAAATCCGGCAACCAAAAATATTCTGTTATTCATCGCTGAAAAAAATACTTTTGCCTTTCCGCTATCTCTGGCATAGCTAAACCCATGTATGCAGAAAACCTGTGTCCACCGGCTTAAGGCGCACATGCTTAATAAGGCGGGGAACTTTATAAAACTGCCTGTCTCGGAAAGAAACAATATTTTAAGAAGCATAACGTTGATAAGCGCTAAAACTCCCATTGTGCCGATATGGCTATCACGCATAACCTCGAGCTTTCCGGCTCTGTCGCGGTTTACGGATAACGCATCGAAAGTATCGGCTAACCCGTCTAAATGTAAACCACCGCTAATCAATGCCGAGAGAATAACTACAATCGTGCTGCTTACAAGCGGGCTTGCGTATAACGTTGATCTGAGCGCCTTATCGGCTATGAACAAGATTAATCCGATAACGAGTCCGGCCAAAGGAAAAAATACGCAAGATGCGGCGAGCTCATCGTCTTTGGCGCGCGGCGTCTTTATGGGGATAATGGTTAAAAATTGAAGTGCGATTAAAAAAGCAGCCATTACTTATCCTTCTCTGATACGCCGGCATCTTTAAAGGTAGCCATTTGATTTAAAATTTTTACACTTGCCTCAATAATGCTCATACCTAAGGCAGCGCCTGTTCCCTCGCCAAGCCGTAGATTTAAATCCAGAATTGGGCTAAGCCCCAAATATTTTAAGACTGCTTTATGCCCGATTTCAACTGAACAATGCGCGGCTAGCATATAATCTTTTGTTTTTGGCTCAACCAGATAAGCAATCAATGCCGCCGAGCCCGAAATAAAACCATCGATTACAACCGGAACCTTATGGGATGCCGCCGCTAAAATCACACCCGCCAATCCCCCGATTTCAAAACCGCCGACTTTAGCTAAAATATCGAGCGCGTCATTAGGATTCGGCCGGTTAACATTTATTGCCTCTTTTATTACCCTGATTTTATTCACCAGGCCTTTATCGTCAATTCCGGTGCCGCGGCCGGTAACATCTTCTACTTTTTGCATAGTAATTACCGCGGTTATGGCGCTTGCGGCAGTAGTATTAGCAATGCCCATTTCTCCGGTTCCAATAATATCAATGCCTTTTCCGCCAAAGGCGGATCCGCCTCCGGCGGAAAACTCCTCCTCAAATATTCCTATACCGGCTTCAATTGACTTTATTGCCTCATCTTTCGTCATCGCCGGGCCTTTCACCATATTCTTCGTTCCGAAGGCAATTTTCTTCTCATGAAATTTTTCATTTTTTCCGCCTTCTGCGGAAATTTTCTCTGTGACGCCTAAATCCACAACCACAACCTGCGCGCCAACGTGCTTCGCTAAAACATTTATCCCCGCTCCCCCGCGCAAGAAATTATAAACCATCTGCGCGGTTACCGCTTGCGGAAAGGCGCTTACGCCTTCCGCCGCTACGCCATGGTCGGCGGCAAAGGTAAAAATTACTTTGTTTTTTAACAAAGGTGTTTCTTCTCCGGTCATGCCAACGATAACCTTTGCGATTTCTTCAAGCCGTCCCAAACTTCCCCGTGGTTTGGTAAGGTTATCAAGCCGCGCCTGCGCCTTGTCCATCAATGTCATATCAATATTGGTTATTTTTTTAACCGTTTGTTCGATTATGCCTGTCATTTGCGTCCTTTCTATTTTATCTTCATCGGGATGCCCGAGGCCACAAAAAACACCTCATCGGCGCCTCTCGCCATAATCTGGTTTACTTTGCCGGCGATATCGCGGAAATCCCGCGCTAATTTATTCTCCGGCACAATTCCCATGCCGACTTCGTTAGAAATAATTATCGCGTTTGCTTTAGAACTTTTAGCCGCGGCGACTATTTCTTTGGCTCTTTTGGCAATTGTCTTCTGGCTTAATCCGCCTAAACTGAGCTTGGAAACCAAAAGCGTCAGGCAATCAATTAACAGGCAATCAAAACTTTTGGCTATTTTTTTAATTAATGGCACCGGATTACACGGCTCTTCAAAGGTTTTCCAACCCCTGGGCCTTGTTTTTTTATGCAGTGCGATACGTGCCCTCATTTCATTATCTAAGGGCTCGGCTGTCGCGATAAAAGCAACTTTTTGTTTGTATGCTTTCGCTAATTTTAAAGCGAAAGTGCTTTTTCCGCTTCTGGCACCCCCTAAAATAAGAGTTAATTTTCCCATTAGTTTAGATGATTAGTATCGTTAAACAGCGCTATTTTTAGCTTTCTATTTTTGTATTCTATTATCGTGATACTGGCTGAGTGAGGGATGTGCTTCCAAAAATCTTTTTTACCCAATATATGGGTAATAAATACGCTGATTACACCGCCATGGCAAACTATCGCGGTAGATCTGCCGGAATTTTTCCGGGTAATCGCTTTAAACTCAGAAATAACCCTTTTCCTAAAATCGATTAATTTTTCCCCTTTCGGCGCATGATTTTTATAGGGGTCACTTAGCCATTTTTTATAAACAGCGGCATATTTTCTTAGGATTTGTTTGTGGGTTAGCCCCTCAAAACGGCCAAAGTGAATTTCACGTAAATCAGGGATTTTTTCTATCACTTTTGAGCCATTGAATATAATTTTAGCGGTTTGCACAGCGCGCTTACGGTCGCTTGTATAAACCCTATGGACGATTTCGTCTTTTAACCGGTGGCGAAGTTTTTCTGCTTGTATCTTCCCCTTTTTGCTTAAGCCGATATCATTAGTGCCGCAATAGCGCTTTTTGGCATTCCAAACCGTTTCTCCATGGCGGATTAAGATTAATTTTGTCGACATAAATATAAAACCCCCGTATCTTGCGTTATCATGCAAAACAGCGGGGGTCGCACCCTAATTTAAGCTATCGCCCTTCCGCGCGGAAATAATCCCAAATATAGGCAGGTCTTCTGGCTACCGGATCACTCTAATTGCCAAGCCTTCCCGGCCCGAAACTTCTGGTCAGTGGCATCTTTGGCTTTCGTCCCCGGATACAGCGGCGGGACCGCTCCTGCTTCCACAGGATTCCCTTTACCTATAACTAATTGTTCTTATAACAATACTACTTTAAATTTAATCTGTCAATGATTTTATACGTTTTATACGTTTTTTATTCGCGATGATAGCCGTATTTCCCCAGTAAAGGCACAAAGGCGCAGCCGCAGATTTGTTCTTCTTTTAAGCCATCTTCCTTTTTCTCTATTAAGGTCAGTACCTGGGAAAAGCTCCCTCCCAAAGGAAGAACTAACTTGCCGCCTTCACTTAATTGTTTAACTAATGGCGGCGGGACATTGTCAGATGCGGCAGTTACAATGATTGCCTGATAAGGAGAAAATTCTTCCCAGCCTAAAGTGCCGTCACCTAACTTAGTAGATATATTGATGATGCCTAAATCCTTAAAAATTTCCTTTGCCCTTGCAAGTAATACCTCTATGCGCTCTACAGTATAAACATGGGCAGATAATCTTGCCAAAATTGCCGTCTGATAACCTGAGCCCGTACCGATTTCTAACACTTTATCTTCGGCGTTCAACCTCAAACTTTCAGTCATCAGGGCAACAATATAAGGTTGAGAAATGGTCTGTCCTTGCCCTATGCTTAAAGGGCAATCTTCGTAACTATCACTCTCTAAATCCTGGGGGACAAATTTATGCCGCGGTACTTCCCTTAAAGCGCAGATTACTCTTTCATCTCTTATCCCGCGGTGAACAATTTGGCGCTCTACCATTAATTGCCTTAATCTATCGAAATCCATGCTGTTCTTTTTTTGTAAAAAGCAATCTCAGATAAGTTTTGATAAAACGCAGGGTGTCTAACACCGGGTGGATTTGGCTCTTTTCGCCTTGATATATAGTTTCAATAGGAAGAGATTCAATCTTATATCCTTTTTTTGCCGCCTCAATTAATATTTCGGATTCCATATCGTATCTGGCAGCCAAAAGGGTAATGTTTTCTAGCACTATTTTCTGGATAAGACGGAAACCGCATTGTGTATCGGGGATATTTTGGCCTGAGGCGCGGGAAATCAACCAAGACATAAACCTATTGGTAATAATCCGGGCGAGCGGCATATTTTCGGTATTACGCATCCGGTTGCCCACCACCATATCGGCATTGGTCTTCTTGCGCATCTGGATAAAATCTTTTATAGACTCCGGGTTATGCTGACCGTCAGCATCCAAGGTAACGATAGTCTGATATTGGGATTTTAAGGCATATTCAAAGCCGCGCCGAAGAGCGGACCCCTTACCTTGATTCTTCTCGCTTTTTAATACCACTGCCCCTTTTGCCTGGGCCATATCCGCAGTGGCATCGCTAGAGCCGTCATCAACTACCACTACAGTTAACCCGATGTTTTTTATACGCTCTATCAGCGAGGCAATAACCTTTTCTTCATTATAAGCTGGAATAATTACGCAAGTATCATTCATTTTCGAGATTAATCGCAGGCATTCATATCCACCGGCTCCCAGAATCTTCTGAACATCAACCATTGCTCAGGGCAAAGCCTAATATATTTTTCCAATATACTGATGTATTTCTTGGTAAGCTCTCTTATATCTTTTTCTTCATCGCCGCTGGGTGTGATCTCTACCGGGCCTTCATATTTAAACTTAAACCTGCCTTTTTTTTCTCTTAACATTATGCCTACTAACAGAGAAGCGTTAGTTTTCAGGGAAAATGCCGCAGGGCCCTTGGGTATAATCGTAGGCTTACCAAAGAAATCTATAGAGATACCAGCTTGGGTAAAATCCCGGTCGCCTACTAAAGCCAGCATTTTGTTATCCTTTAATGCATATATGCATCTAAATGCGGCATTTCCCAGAGGGATAACTCCAAGGCCCTTACGCTCTCTCTGATTAGTGAAGAAGTCGTTGATGCGAATATTACGATGCGTAAGCGCAACGCAGACTATAGGGTATCCAAGAATCGCCATCGTAATACCGGCCAATTCCCAATTACCGATATGCGCAGTAACGACAATTACGCCGTTGCCCTTACTAAACGCTTTATCTACTATATCTAACCCCTCGATGGAAACTCTCTCTTTAATATAGTTTTTATCTATACGTTCAAAGCGGAAAAAATCTATTAGATATTTAGCAAAATTCCGAAAAACCTCCTTGGTATAAACTTTTATTAACTTATCGTCTGCCCCGGGTAAAACAAACTTAAGATTATCCCTTACGGCAGCTCTATCAACAGCCGAAAATAAACGATGTAAGTCTGCTAAAAAAACTGCTAACCCATAAGAAAGCCATAACGGAAAAATTACTGCCAGTTTTTCTCCTATTCGGTATAGAATAAAATTAAGCATTTTTTAAGATGAGGTCAGCGATGTCAAAAGCGGATTTTGGCTTGGCGATATATTTTAAGTTTTGCTGTATTATAGCATATTTCTCTCTATCAGAAATTAAATTTTCCACTATTACCCCGACATCTTCGGCATTTTTTGCCCGAAAAGCAGAATTGTGCTTAAGCAGGTATTTTGTATTGTTTTCTTCTTGGCCCGGTATAGGATTAACGATAACAGGTATAACTCCTTTGGCTAAGGCCTCAGAAATTGTTAATCCGCCGGGCTTCGTAACTATTATGGAAGAGACTTCCATTAATTCATCCACATTATCGGCGTAACTTAATAAAAAGTGTTTATTGCAAATTGGCATTTTTCTTAATTCATTATAAAGCTTGGTATTTGTCCCGGTTACTATAACTAATTGCAACTTAACGCCGATGCCATCCAAAGACTCGACTATTTTCTTTATCGGCCCTAAACCCTGTCCGCCGCCCATTACCAAGATTACCGGAAGAGTTACGTCCAGTCCGAGTCTTTGGGCTATTTCAACCTTATCTAACGATGTAGAGAACTTTGGATTTATGGGAATGCCAAGTAATTTAATTTTTTTGTCTTCCACGCCTAACTCAATCAGCCTATTTTTTGATTCTTCATTAGCCACGCTATAATAATCCACATTTTGATACAGCCAATAAGAATGCGGGAGGAAATCGGTAACTATTGCTATAAGTGGCGTATTTAAACGATAGATCTTCTTAAAATCGGCAAACATCCCGCAAGGAAATGCCTGCGTACAGGCAATAACATCCGGCTTAAATTCATCAAAGAGTTTTTTAATCTTTTTGGCATTAAATTTATGGATAAGGTTTTTGGCGTATTTAGTGCTTTTTACTATTTTTGGGTTATCGTAAAGATGCTCCCAAATCTGAGGTATCCTTTTAATTATTGCCATATATAAACGATTAACGAATCGTTCTGAGTAAGGATTGGTGTAGTTAAAAAGGTTGGTGCTTAATACCGAGGCAGATGGTTCAATTATTTTTAACGCTTTTTCTACTGCATCTGCGGCAGCCTTATGTCCCGAGACATCGGAAATATGTGCGAGCAATACGCTTTTAGGCATAGAAAATATGATAACACAATTAATAAATAGAGTAAATAGGGACACATCCTATTTTTATCTTTAGAGGGATTTATTATCTGGGGATTTGGATAGCCGAAAAAAAATAACAGATTTTCAAGGAAATAAAAATAGGATGTGTCCCTATTTATTTATGGTTAGTAGTTGCCGATACTGGCGTAAGATTAATGGTGAGAGAGTGTGAAAATACTACAAAAAATAACTTGTTGTTGTTTACAAGATATAATCCCCCTTTGACACGGCAGAAAAATTTTTCATGATTGGTACGGGAATCTTTGATTTTTAATACATAAACCCTAGGGATGGGGAGTTCATCTTTTTTGGAGTCAGCGATGCTTTTAACTATATAGACAAAACTTCTCCTAATCCTTGTCAAAACACCTTTATTCTCTACCACTTCACAGGTGGAAAGGATTCTTCTTTTTTTTGAGGTAGAAGTTAAATTTTTAAAAACGATATTGCGCATTTTTCGACCCCTTATTTATAAGGCCGGATCTTTTAAATTTTTCCCTTTCTGATACATTTTATATCGATCCGGCCCCTTTAGCTCCCCATGGCTGGTGGGAATAAAAAAGTCCTTTTTTAAAGTATAACATTTATATAGAGTGATTCAATAACTTAGAGGGCTAATTTTGAAAGCGTTTTCTTATCCGCCTATAATGCTTACTTTTGGCGGATAACCCCGAGGAGTATACCGAAATTGTCGAACCCTCTGGAATTTCACTTCGTGAAATTCCGAGGACTCAGTCCCGGGAATTCTTTCGAATTCCTCGGGGGAGAATTTCGGTATATCTTACGAGTCGGGGGTCACTAGAAAAAGTGCCTTTGGTTTCAGTTTCGGGAAAAGATTTTCCGGAAGGAGTTTAACGGGTTAAACCTATGTTCTTCGTTGCGTAACAACCTGTGAATATTAGGCTTATGGCGAAAAATAATAAATATTGCTAAAATGACGCTCAATATGGCTAATTCAACGGGCGCTTTTAAAAAAAACATAGAGAGAGGAAAGAGGCTTGCGGAAACAATTGAAGCCAAAGAGACGAAACCAGTAGATAAAAATGTAACTATCCAGGCTAAAATTACCAATGTTAAAGCTACCCTTAATGGGCTGACTATGATTGCCAGGCCGATAATGACGCCTAAACTGGTTGCTACGCCTTTTCCTCCTTTAAAGTTAAGGAATAAGGTCCAGTTATGGCCGATTACAGCCGTCAGACCCAAAATAATCCGTAAGCTTAAACCCCAAGAGAGATTATCGGCTAAGCCTAAGAAACTCGCAACTAACGTGGTACTAATTAAACCTTTAGCAATATCAAATAGCAGTGCTGCACTACCGAATATAGGCCCTAAGACCCTAAAGGCATTTGTAGCCCCGATATTTCCTGAGCCATACTTTCGGATATCTATTCCCTTAAAGGCCCTGCCTAATATGTATGCCGAAGGTATTGAGCCGAGAAAATAACTAACGAGTAGGCTTAGAATTATTCTTGCCATCTATTGCGCTTAAGGTAAGCACTCCTTTTCTGACATAATCAATACCGGAAAGAATAGTAAAGAAGACCGCGATATTCCAAATAATCGTTACAAAATTAAGCCTTAACAGGAAACTAACAACGGTCATCATTTGAAAAAAAGTAGTAAATTTACCGAAGTTCGAAGGAACTACGTTTAAGTCCTGTTTCATAATATAAATAATTACTGCTCCCAATAAAATAATCGTATCACGGCTTATTACGACTAAGACTACCCAAAGCGGGAAAAATAACCCGGGATAAAGATTATTTTTGGAATAGAGGGCAATGAAGGAAGTAATCAGCAGTAACTTATCTGCCAGCGGGTCTGCAATGGAGCCGAATTTAGTCTTTTGTTTTTTAACCCTGGCAATATAGCCGTCAATAAAATCGGAAACCACTGCCAATAAAAAAATCCCCAGAGCGACAAAACGCAAGATATCCCTCTGGGGATCATAATATAACACTACTCCTAAAAAAAATGGGATGCTGATTACGCGGAAGATAGAAACTTTATTAGCAAAATTCATTACTTATTTATATCCTTAAGCGCTGTCCCATCTACAGGGCAATAGGTGGTGCCCGAAGTAAAGTGCTTTCCGCAGGTAGGGCAGAATTTTTTATCCATCTGCTCTCCCGCTAAAGCCCCTGCCGCAGCGCCTCCTAAACCGCCGATAATTGCTCCTTCAGCAGTATGGCCTGATTGATGGCCAATAATTGCTCCTAGTCCTGCCCCTGCCGCAGCGCCTATGCCCGCACCTTTCTGAGTAGTAGAGCATCCCAATAAACAAAATAA
>CAKKQO010000004.1:58531-73516 GCA_919902105.1 Omnitrophica bacterium GWA2_41_15
CAGCGCCTATGCCCGCACCTTTCTGAGTAGTAGAGCATCCCAATAAACAAAATAAACCAACAACTAATATTACCACTAAAACTCTTTTCATCTTTTCACCTCCTTAATCCTGCCAGAGGCAGGATTAACTCCGCAGTCCGCCATTGATTCGGTGGCGGACAAGGAGTCAATTTCTTCATTATCATTATAGTTAATTATTTAACCACTTCTTGAATATTTTGTCAACACCGCATAAAACTATTTAATCAGCCTTATCCTATTTAGCGGCCAGTAAATAATAAAAGCTCTCCCGACTAAATATTTTTTAGGCACAAATCCCCAGTAACGGCTGTCGTAGCTTGAAGAGCTGTTATCGCCCAAAACAAAATAACTGTCCGGCGGAACGGAGATTTTTTTCCCTTCTTCGCCGTAATCACCGCGGTTATAATAAAACCTGCTGCTTATTTTGGAATCATCCACAGCCTTATCATCGGCATAAATTTTACCGTTTTTTATCTCTATAGTTTCACCGCTTTCTCCGATAAGCCGCTTGATAAAATCGCGCTTCTTATCTACCGGATACAAAAATACAAGCACATCCCCCCTTTGCGGTTTAGATAAACCGGGGAGCCTGATATCGGTAAAAGGGATTTGCGCTCCATACCAAAATTTTGTTACCAAGAGCATATCCCCTTCCTTTAAGGTAGGCCGCATTGAACCGGTAGGGATTTTAAAGGCCTGCACCACAAAAGTGCGGATAATTAAAAAAAGGATAAAAGCAAATACTGCCGATTCCAGCCATTCGCGCCAAACCGATTTTTTGATATTTTTTTGCTGTCTCATAATTTTAACGCGGCTAAGAACGCCTCCTGGGGAATCTCAACGCTGCCAAATTGTTTCATCCGTTTCTTACCTTCTTTCTGTTTTTCCCAGAGTTTGCGTTTACGGGTAATATCGCCGCCATAACATTTAGCGGTAACATTTTTACCTACCGGACGCACACTCTCTGCGGCAATAATCTGGCTTCCTATAGCCGCCTGAACAGATACCTCAAATAACTGCCGGGGGATCAACTCCTTAAGTTTAGCAACTAATGCGCGGCCCTTAAGATACGCCTTTTCTTTATGCACCAAACAAGAAAAGGCATCGCAGATTTTTTTATTAATCAGGATATCAAGGCGCACAATCTCGCTGGGAAAATAACCTTCAAATTCATAATCCAGCGAGCCGTAACCCCGGGTTAAAGATTTTATTTTATCATAAAAATCCACGATTATTTCTGACAATGGCATATCAAAAGTAACCCTCACCCTATTTTCACCCATATATTCAGTGGCGGCGTACAACCCCCTTTTTCCCTTGGCTGTTTCACAAACGGAATTTAATGAATCTGTGGGGATAAGCATGGATGCTTTAACGTATGGCTCTTCTATCTCTTCTATTTCATTCGTTTGAGGAAATTTCGCCGGATTATCTACCTCAATTATTCCGCCATTTTTATGTTTTACTTTATAGGCAACATTTGGGGTGGTGATAACCAGATTTAGATTATATTCGCGTTCTAACCTCTCCTGCACTATCTCCATATGCAACAACCCTAAGAAACCGCAGCGAAAACCATAACCAAAAGAAGCAGAGCTTTCCGGCTCATAAACAAAAGAAGCATCGGAGAGCTTTAATTTCTCAAGTGATTCCCTTAAATTAGTAAAATCTGACGCATTAACCGGATATATACCGCAAAATACTAAAGGCTTCAGTTTTTTATAGCCGGGCAGGACGGCTTTAGCCGGATTATTTGCCTCCGTAACCGTATCCCCTACCGCTACGTCGGCTGCGCTGCGGATATTGGCGATAAAATAACCTACTTCTCCGGTGGTTAACTCGTCCACCGGATAAAGTTTTAAGTCCTTAATCACGCCTAATTCTTCAATCTTATAATCTGTTTTGCCTTGCATTAACTTTATAGTTGCGCCTTTGGCAACCTTACCATTAATAACCTTGACATAAACGATTACCCCGCGGTAATTATCAAAGACTGAGTCAAAAACCAATGCCTGTAAAGGAAGGCCGATATCACCTTTTGGCGGCGGGATAACCTGAACTACCCGCTCTAAAATCTCATCAACCCCTGTGCCTTCTTTTGCAGAAGCTAAAATAATCTCTTCTTCTTTGAATTTTAATACTTCAACTAATTGTTTCTTAACTTTGGATAAATCGATACTCGCTAAATCTATCTTGTTTATCACCGGGATAATTACTAATTTATGCTCATAGGCAAGGTAAAAATTTGCTACGGTCTGCGCCTCAATTCCCTGGGAAGCGTCTATCAATAAGAGAGCGCCTTCGCAAGCGGCAATAGACTTAGATACTTCGTAGGTAAAATCAACGTGGCCGGGCGTATCGATAAGGTTGAATACGTAAGTTTGCCCGTCACTTCTCTTATATTCTATGCGCACGGCTGACGCCTTAATCGTAATCCCCCGCTCGCGCTCTAAGTCCATATCGTCTAATATCTGCTCCCTGATATTACGCCGGTCAATAGAAGAAGTTTTTTCTAAAATTCTGTCGGCAAGAGTAGATTTTCCATGGTCAATATGGGCAATGATGCAGAAGTTACGGATTAATGATTTATCCATGTTTTACATATTTTAAAATTGTATTTACCACCTCGTCAATGCTCATCTTGGTCGTATCTATATAAACCGCATCATCCGCACACTTCAGCGGGGCTATTTTCCTGCCAGAATCAATTTTATCGCGTTGTTTTACATTTGTCTTCACTTCGTCAATACTGACTCCCTGCATCTCTTTAAACCTGCGCTTTGTGCGCTCATCGACACCGGCATCTAAAAAAAATTTAAATTTTGCCTTTGGGAAAACCACGGTGCCAATATCCCTGCCTTCAAGCACAACATTGTTACCTTGCGCTAATTTCCTCTGCTCTAAAACCATAATTTCTCTTACCTCTTTAATCTTGGCAATATCTGAAACGCAAGTATTAACTTGCGGCGTGCGTATAGTGCTAGTTACATCAACACCGTTAAGAGCGACTTTTAAACCTTTCGGGCTATCTTCTAATTTAATCCGGATTTTTTTAGCAAGGTTAATAACAGATGCTACATCTGAAGGGCTAATATTTTTATTTAAAGCGGCGAGCGTAAGCGCGCGGTACATTGCGCCGGTATCGATATACAGCAGATTTAATCTTTTAGCGATACGTTTAGCAACTGTGCTTTTACCCGAACCAGCCGGCCCATCAATCGCAACCACAAAACCCTTAATCATCTATATTCAAGGTAACTTATCCCGCTTTAATTTTGCTTTTTTAATCTTTGCAAAAAGCTGTTTTTCGTCTCTTCTCTTAATTAATTCGGTAAATTGCGCTAATTGTTCCTGAAATTGACTAACCGACTTAAGCACTGCCTTGCGATTAGTAAGGAATATCTCTGCCCAAAGCAAAGGGTCGCTGGAGGCAATCCGCGTTGTATCTTTTAGGCCGCTTGAGCCGTAAGATAAATAATCGCTAGGTAAGGCCTCCATCAAACTAAAGGCAATTAAATGCGGCAGATGGCTTGTTAACGAGACAATTTCGTCGTGTTTGGCGGGCTTTAAAACTTTTACCTTCGCCCCGAGCATCTGCCAGAATAATTTTATTTTTTTCAGATTCCCCCGCTTATTTTCCCTAATCGGAGTTAAAAGGCAAAGGGAATTTTTAAAGAGATTTTTTGCGGCATTATCAATGCCTCTTTTTTCTGAACCCGCCAGAGGATGGCCGCCGATAAAATCTGTTTTCTTAGGTAATATCCTTTTAGCGGCATTAACGATTTCAAATTTAGTGCTTCCTACATCCGTAACTATAGAACCATTACAAAGATACGGCCTTATCGAACTAAATAATTTAATGATAGCCTTAACGGGCGTACAAAGTATTATTAACTCGCAACCACTTAATGCCTCAAGGCCTAAGAACCCTTTATCAATAGCTTTAATTTTTATGGCTTTATTTAAAGTTGGCCTTTTACGGGATACACCTATAACCTCGCGGGCAAGACCGTTTTGTTTTATGGCTATACCTACTGAGCCGCCGATTAAACCTAAGCCAACTATACCTATGCGATTAAATAATTTCATAATTAAATTTCTCTGCCTAATGCTTTGGCTAAAACTTTTAATTCCTGCATAAGTTGAGAAAATTTTTCAGGGAGAAGCGACTGCGCGCCATCGGAAAGGGCTTCTTCGGGATGGGGATGCACCTCGATAATTAAACCATCACAGCCTGCGGCAACACCCGCCTTTGCCAAAGGCGAAACTAAATTCCATTTTCCTGCCGCATGAGAAGGATCGATAATTACCGGCAGATGCGACAGATACTTTATCACAGGAACAGCGCTCACATCTAAGGTGTTACGGGTGGAATCTTCAAAAGTCCTAATCCCCCGTTCGCAAACCATAACATTTAGGTTGCCGCCGGATAAGATATATTCCGCGCTCATCAATAAATCTTTAATTGTTGATGATGGACCGCGCTTAAGTAAAATCGGTTTTTTAGTAAGACCTACTTCTTTTAATAAATTAAAATTTTGCATATTACGCGCGCCGATCTGTAATATATCGGCATATTTTTCTACTAGTGCAACATCTCTTGTATCCATAACTTCTGTGACCGTGGCCAACCCCACGTCTTTGCCAACTTGGCTAAGGTATTTCAGACCTTCTTCTCCCAATCCTTGAAAGCTATAAGGCGAAGTGCGCGGTTTAAACGCTCCGCCGCGCAGCACTTGCGCCCCTGCTTTTTTAACTGCCTTGCCTATTTCATAAAGTCCGTCGAAATTTTCCACTGCGCAAGGCCCAGCCATAACTACAATTTTTTTTGCTCCCACAATAACGTTATCGCTTATCTTAATAACCGTGCCTTCTTTCTTAAATTCACGCGCCGCTAACTTATAGGGTGTCAACACCGGCAGGACATTTTCTACGCCCGGATAAACCTCTAAGGGCGTTACCCTTAAGATATCTTCAGGCCCGATTACACCGATAATTGTGCGTTCCGTGCCTTGAGAAATCATCGGCTTTAAGCCTAACTTTGTTATTTGTTTAACAATGTGGTCAATCTGCGCCTGTGTTGCATCCGGTTTTAAGACAATAATCATTAATATCCTCCGCTATCCTATAACCTACGACCTATGACCTACGACCTTTTTCAATACTTCAATAAACCTTTTATTCTCGCTTGGTTTTCCGATAGTTGCGCGGATATAGGTATTTAACCCGTATTGCGCCATATCACGCACAATCACGCCGCATTTCAACATCTCTTTAAATATTTTTACTGTATCGCGCTTAACATCAATTAAAATAAAATTTGCTTGCGAAGGGATGTAATCTAACCTTAAGCCATCTAATGCCCGATATAAATATTTCTTTTCTTTTAAAATTAAATTGCGAATTTTAAAAATAAAATTTTTATCTGCTAAGGCGGCAAGCGCTCCAGCCTGTGCTAAGCTATTCACATTAAACGGAGGGCGTGCTTTTTCCATAAAACTAATAAATTCGGGCCTTGCTAAAGCATAGCCGATACGCAGCCCTGCCAAGCCGTAAACCTTAGAAAATGTGCGCAGAATAATTATATTCTTGCTAAACAAGTATTTCTCGGTATCAGGAAAATCAGCGCAATCTACAAATTCGTTATATGCCTCGTCAAAAACTACGATTAAATGAGAAGGAAGGCCTTTTAGAAACCGCTCAACCTCCTTAGCGTTAAGATAAGTTCCTGTGGGATTATTCGGATTAGCAATAAAAATTACCTTTGTTTTTTTGTTTATCTTATCTTTTATCGCCTCTAAATCATATTTAAAATTCGTAAGCGGCACTGTTTTAACCTTACGCCCATTTACTTTCGTAATAATCTCGTATTCTAAAAAAGTAGTCTTTGCCGTAATTACCTCTTCATCAATACCTACGAGAGTTTTAATAATAATATCGATAAGTTCATCCGAACCATTGCCAAAGAGCAGATTTTGCGGCTTTAACTTTAATCTTTGAGCCAATCTCTCTTTTAGGTAAAAACAGCTCCCTTCCGGATATCGATTAATCTGATTTAGGCTTTGCTTTATTGCGGTTTTTACTTTTTCTGATACAAAGGGATTCTCATTAGAGGCAAGTTTTATTACCTCTTTTAATCCTAATTCTCTTTTTACCTCATCAATGGGCTTGCCTGCCTGATAAGGGGTAAGATTTAAGATATTTCTTGCAATTAGACTACTCATCTGTTAACGCTGTTGAGGGCAATCTAAAACTCCTCCTGCGGTAAGATTAGCTCTGAGCTCTCCAGGGCCAGGGTTTGGCCCCGTTCCGATTATCGTGCCATCGGTCATCTGGATATGCATAACCTCATTAATTTCAACGCCAGATTCTCTTCGGGCAAAAGGGACACAGGCTTCGTTCTGAGGGTCATCTCCCCAGTCTCCTGGAGGCGCGTTGCAGCCCCCGGGATTCCTGACATTTACTCCATAACTCCATTCATTAGGAACATCTGCCACTTCTTGAATATTTAACATCGTCCACCAATTCCTTTTATTGACGTCCGATTCATCAATATTTACCCCCACATAAACTCCCCTTTCCGCCTTAAACACTTTTTCGGCGTTCCTGATTGCTTTTAATACGGCTTGCGCCTCTTTAAATTTTGCCTCTTCTATGGCTTGCTGAAATTTCGGTATAGCGATAGCCGAGAGTATGCCGATAACAATTACCACTATCATCAGCTCAATCAGATTAAAGCTCTTTATCTCCTTGAATATATTTTTTTTTCTCATTTAATCTATATTGGGATACGAGCCTAAAATTCGTAAATAGGTTGCCTGCCGGTTTAACTCGGCAAAGGCCTTCTTTACTTTTTTATCCTGCATATGTCCTTCAAGGTCAATAAAGAAATAATAATCCCAGGCTTTCTTTTTAGATGGCCGCGACTCTATCTTAGTCAGGTTAATTTTATATTTTTTAAAAGGCAGGAGCATATCATGCAATGCCCCCACTCTATCTTTCGCAGAAAAGACTGCGGAGGTCTTATCTTTACCCGTAGGCGGCACCTCATCTTTACCCACTACCAAGAACCGGGTCACGTTGTGTTTTGAGTCTTCTATAGACTTAGCCAAAATCTCCAACTTATATATTTGGGCCGCAAGAATAGAGGCAATACAGGCAGAATACTTCTCCCTGCCGGCAATTTCCGCGGCGCGAGCTGTGCTAGAAACCTCTATTAGTTCCGCCTGCGGCAGATTCATCCTTAACCACAGCCGGCACTGGCCAAATACCTGCGGATTAGAGTAGACTTTTTTAATCTGCTCTTTTTTATAACGCGAAAGCAGATTATGCAAGACAGGCAGTTTAACCGCAGCACAGATATTTAACGGCGAATCTGCCAGCATATCCAACGTATGCGTAATCGCGCCCTCTATGGAGTTTTCTACCGGAACTACCCCATAGTCTGCTGTATCCTGCTCCACATTGATAAAGACATCACTGATAGTATTCGCCGGAACATATTCTAGCGACGAGCCGAATTTTTTTAAGGCGGCTAAATGGGTAAAAGTTGCCCTGGGCCCTAAATAAGAAATCTTAAGCGGTTTTTCCAACGAAAGGCTTGATGACATAATTTCCCTATAAATTGCAGATAGAGATGCCGGGCTAACCGGCCCATTATTTATTTTAGAGAGCCGGGATATAATCTTGCTCTCTCTATCCGGAGAATATACCGCTTGTCTTGCTTTAGCTTTTAATCTGCCGATAGCCAAGCTAATCTTGGCCCTTTGGTTAATCAGCCACAAAATCTTAGAATCTAATCTGTCTATTTTTTTACGTAAAGTTTCTAAATTTATCTTACTGGTTTCCACTTTGCGCTTCCTTTCTTTCCGAGGCAGGCACCAAGCTGCTAAATTCCTGCATATTCGGCAATTCCTCTAATGTATTTAGACCGAAATATTCCAAAAATTGTTTAGTTGTACCATAGACAAACGGCCTGCCGATAACCTCTTTTCTTCCAACAATACGGACTAATCCTTTTTCTAATAAATGTTTTACTACCCCGTCAGCATTTACCCCTCTGATAGACTCAATATCCAGGCGCGTTACCGGCTGTTTGTAGGCAATGATGCTTAAGGTTTCAAGCGAGGGGGACGTTAGCCGTTCGGTATGCTTATGCTTATAATATTTCTTAAGGTATGCCGCAAACTCAGGGTTAGTTACCATCTGAAAACCGCCGGCTACCTCAACTATTTCAATACCGCGCCCAAGATCAAGGTATTCTTTCTGTAATTCTTTAAGCAATCCCCTTATCGCCTGCGCATCTAACCCGTCGAGGACAGCCGTAATTTGCTCTATTAATAGAGGCCCGTCCGAAATAAATAAAAGCGCCTCAATAATATGTTTTTCTTTGCTCATTTATCCTTTTCTCTGTTTATAAACTTCATTAAGCAAGGCTTCAGCCGTAGCTACATTTGGGGCGCGAGAAAGCGCTTTTTCTATCATAGTATCTGCCTCATTTCTTTTATATTGCAATTGCAGCAATATCTCTAAAGCCTCCCCTTTAAATACTTCATCCTTCTTTTCAGCCTTTATCGCCTGAGTTTTATCTTGAATAAGGCCGTATTTTCCGACTTTACCGGCAAGTTTGGCAATAATTTCCTTTGCCCGCTGCTCCCCTATCCCGGGCAGGCTGCGAAGCGTCTTCATATCTGCATCGTCTATGGCCCGCGCTATAATTGAAATTGGCTTACTTAATGCGCGCAACGCCGCCTTAGGGCCGATGCCTGAGACGGTAATAAACTTTTCAAAAAAATCTTTCTCTATCTCATTTAAGAAACCGATTAAAACCGGAATAGACTTAGAAGGGTCTTGCTGCATATAGTGATAGGTAACTAACTTTATCTTTCCATCCTTATTGACTAAATTCTTAAGCTGTTCCAAAATTATCGGGGCAACTAAAATTTGATAGCATATCCCCTGAATATCTATCACTACATAATCGTCGCCCTTACGGACTAATCTTCCTTCTATCTCGATAATCATCAGTTTTATTTATTTGTGTATATGCTATCGCTAAGGAAAGAGCATCACTGACATCAAAAGCATAAGCGCTTTTTTTAATGCTTAATAACTGTTCAATCATCTTTTTTATTTGGATTTTACTGGCATGCCCTCTGCCAACAATTGCTTTTTTCACCCGGGTCGGCAGATATTCAAACAACTTAATATTATACTGCGCACACAAAAGGCAAATTACTCCCCGCGCATGGCCAAGTAAAAAAGCAGTTGCGGGATGGCGCGAGTGTGCATAAATTTTTTCCAAAACTAAAACCTCAGGCTTGGCCTCTTTTATCAAGCCAGCTAAAGAGCCATAAATTTCATTCAAACGCCGAGCTATATCTTCGCTTGAATTTGTCGTAATTATTCCTGCCTCAATAAGTTTAAGGGTATAATTATTTTTTTCGATTACGCCGTAACCGCAGACTCTTAACCCCGGGTCAACACCCAAAATGCGCATATCTTTTATGCAGTCTTTTCTAATTCTTCATCGGGAATATCAAAATTAGCATGTACTTTCTGCACATCTTCATGTTCCTCGAGCGTCTCAACTAAAGCTAAAACATTTTTTGCATCTTGGCCTGTAACCTTAACCAAAGAGCTGGGGACCATCGTAACTTCTGCTTCCTGTATGGGTATTTTATTGTCTGCTAATGCCTGCTTAACTTTCTCAAGGTCAGAGACACTGGTAGTAATCTCATAGGCATCATCTTCGCTTTTCATATCCTCGGCACCCGCATTAAGCGCTATATCCATTAATTTTTCTTCGTTTACTTTATCTTTCTCAACAAGAATATAACCCTTTTTAGCAAATATCCAGCTGACCGAACCGGCACCGGCTAAGTTGCCATTTTTCTTAGAGAAAAGATTACGCACCTCTGCAGATGCACGGTTCTTATTATCGGTAAGCGCCTCGACCAATATCGCCACACCCCCAGGGCCATAACCTTCATAAATTATCGATTCATAAACTACGCCGGGGAGCTCCCCCGTCCCTTTTTTGATCGCGCGGTCGATATTGTCCCAAGGCATATTGCCGCTTTTTGCCTTCTGTACCGCTGTCCGTAAAGCAACATTAGTTTCCATATTCCCGCCGCCATTTCTTGCCGCAACGTTAATCTCCTTAATTAACTTGGTAAATAAAGCGCCGCGCTTTGCATCGGTAGCCGCTTTCTTATGCTTAATACTCGCCCACTTTGAATGACCCGACATATTATCATCTCCTCACGAAAAATCTGCCAACTGGCGTTTAGATTTTTCTTGATGCCGCACAAGCATGTGCGGCGCAATGACCCCGAAGATTAAAAGGTAAACTGATCCGTTTCCATATTTTTAAACCAATACCTTAGACAGATAGGTAAGCCGGGTTCTGTTTTGATGGCCATTCATCTTTAAGCCGACATTGCTATCAGCTCTTAAGCAGTCTACCCGAGACTCAAACGAACCAAGGCATATTCTCGTCTCTTATCTGACCTTGCTCCGCGTAGAGATTGCCGCGTTTCACCCCTTCGACTCGTGCTTCGCACTCACTCAGGGTTTATCCTGAGTGAGCGGAGCGAATCGAAGGACTCGTCTCTGTGGCTCTGATCCTACTCCGGCATATCGCCGAAGTGTCCTGAAATTATCAGGATACGCCGCCTTGCTGGAGCCCGGACTTTCCTCCCCCGCTGCTTCGTTTTGCGAAGCAAAACGGCGGGGGCAGCCATCTTTCCTTATCTGCCCTCTTGATACTTTTGGCATCAAGCGAGGTTGCTAAGGTATTGGCTTGTATATTATTTGTTGCCATTACCGCTAGTTTATCAGCGCCTTTATTATATTTGCGGCTGATATGATTTATTTCTAAAAACTTAAAGCCCTGCATTAAATGCCGGGCCTGTTCGTAATAGGGTTTGATACCGCTATTTCTTACCCGGTAGATACCCTTAAGCTGGCGATAAAGAAGCTCGCTATCCGTGTTAATCTTTACTTTATCTAAATGCATTACTAAAGCTTCTTGGATGGCGTAGATAAACGCGGAATATTCTGCTATATTATTAGTAGTATCCCCGATATATTTAGAAATATTTTTTATTACTTCGTCCCCTTTAGAAATTACGATACCGATACCGCTAGGGCCGGGATTTCCCCGCGATGAACCATCGATAAAAATTTCATATCCTTCATTCGTTTTCTTCATATAAAATTCTTGCACAGGCCTGGCAAGTTACTAATTTATCATACATCCTTATCTCATTTACCGTCTGGTGTGTCACGTTCATAAAACACCCCTGACAGGCATTATTTACCACCTTAACCAAGGCCAATCCATCTTTGTTTTTTAGAATACGTTCGTAAGTAGCAAGGATACGGCGGTCAATTTTAGGGGCTGCTTGGCTCCTCTTATGATTAAGAACGGCTATTTCTTCCTCTATTGTTTTACGCTCTATCTCTAATCCTGCTTTATCTTTATTTAGTTTTTTCTCTTCTTCTGTTAAGCTATTTTTTTCTTTATTAACCTCAGCAGCTATATTATCCAGGGCCTCTAAGATGCCTAAGATTTGGTCTTCTATCAAAGATTTATCGGCCTTAGCGCCATCTATCTCTTTAAGCATTACCGTATATTCTTTATTCGTCTTAATTGAAAAAAGCTGCGATTGTAACTTTGTTATGACGCCTTCCTTAGCCGCAAGCTCTAACTCTTCACCTTTCTTTTTAAGCAATAATTCCTTATTTTTCTCCTCTAAGGCTTTTAGTCCGGACTTCTTTACCTCAAATTCCCTGTTTTTATTTTCTAATTCAATAGGAATAGCAAAGAGCCTTTTATTCAAATTATATATCTGGGTATCAATTGTCTGCAGCTCAATCAAATATCCAGTTTGTTCTTTTATGGAAACGGTTGCCATTATTTAATCAAGTGGGCGCAGAAGGACTTGAACCCTCGACCCTTTGCGTGTGATGCAAATGCTCTAACCAACTGAGCTATGCGCCCGAAGTATATATAAACTTACCGCGTCAATTATGCACATAACCAATCCCGAATGAAGCAACTTGTTAATTATCACTTCGGGACTATGCGCCCGTAAACTTATATTATATCAGGATCATAAAAATAATCAATCAAAAAACTGTTACCGCAGTCGCCTTAAAAACTAAGAATATCTCTGTATCGGCTAAAAGGCGCATCGCCTCATATGATGCCTTTGTCACCATCACAATAAAATTTACCCCTTTATCTACTTCGATATTTAGCCTCACGATGCCAGCCTCCATGTATATTTTTCTTATTATGCCTTTAAATGAATTTCGGGCGCTTGATTGGATGGATGAACGCGAGAGAATGATATCCTGGGGATGAATAGAAATATTAACCTTACCTTTATTCTTAGTCAATGCCGCCACAGAAATCTTGGGAGAAATCCGGATGAGCTGCAAGCCATCCGATTCCTCCACCTCGCCAGAAAAAAAGTTTTCGATTGCCCCATCGACAATCTTACCATCAACTAAAGAAACAACTTCGTCTGAAAGCCGCCGCGCTTGTAGAAAATCATGCGTGGTAAAAATAACCGTCGCAAGATATCTTTGGCGGATTACCTTAATTAAACTTTCAATCAACTCAACATTTTGCCTATCAATATTCGTAAAAGGCTCGTCTAAAAGCAATACTTCCGGCTTAAAAACGATTGAGCGGGCAATGGCAACACGCTGTGTTTCTCCTTGCGAAAGCTTTCTGGCGTATCGCTTGCTAAAATTTTTTAAGCCCACCATATCTAATGCTTCCTCTGCCATTTCTCTACGCGCTTTCTTGTTAACTGAACGTAATTTAAGGCCGGCGGCAATATTATCAAAAACACTTGCGCTAAATAAAAATGGGTTTTCCATAACCAACGAAACCTTCCGGCGGATATTAAACGAATTAGAACCCGTAATCTGAGCTTCATTAAAAAAGATTTCTCCATTATCCGGTTGTTCTAAAAGGCAAAGGAGATTTAGCAAAGTGGTTTTGCCTGCCCCATTTGCGCCGACCAGGCAGTAAATTTTACCTCTCGCAAACTTGCGTTCGGGAATCTCCAAGCTAAAGCCGTCTTCGTATCGTTTGACTAAGTTTTTTACCCTTAAGATTATATCGTTCATTTTTTATGCTGAAAATATCCGGCTAAAATATTTACCGATAAAGCAACGCTAAGCAATATCATGCCTAAGGCTATCGCCAAGACAAACTCTCCTTTACCGGTTTCTAAGGCAATGGCTGTGGGGATATTTCTGGTATAACCATTGATATTTCCGCCCAACATCATTGATGCCCCTACCTCGCCGAACACCCTGCCAAAAGCGGCAATAATCGCCGAAAGTATGGCAAATCTACCTTCGCTCAAGATAAAAAAAGCCGCCTGCAGATTATCCGCGCCTAAGCTAAGCGCTGTTTTTTCAACGCGCCTATCTAAACTTATAACCGCGGACAATGAAAGTGAGGCGACTATCGGAAAAGCCAAAATCGCTTGTCCTAAGACCATTGCCCATGGCGTATAAAGCAGGCCTAAGCTTCCTAAAGGGCCTCTACGGCAAATAATAAAATATACCGAAAGCCCTATTATTACTGTCGGAACCGACATCAGAGTATTAAAAATACTGATTAGCGCTTTTCTTCCCCAAAAATTTTTTATTCCTATATAAAAGCCTGTAGGTAAACCAACCAGCGTTGCTAACATCGTCGATAAAGTAGAAACCTTAATAGAAATAAAGGCTATGGACAACATTTGGCGGTCAAGCGAGACGATCATTTGTAACGCTGAATAAAAGCCCTCTAAAAGATAACCCACGGATTAATCTCCTGTATAAACAGCGGGGTGAAATAAAATCTTGCCGTCCTTTTTAAACATGGCAATAATCTTCTGCGCCTGGGGCGAAATTAACCATTTAATTAACGCTAAGGCATGGTTATAATTTAGATGCGGATTTCGCTTAGGATTAACGGCAATTACGCTGTAACGGTTTATAAGATTTAAATCGCTAAAGCTTAGAATAATAAGCTCTACCTTATTTATATAGGCATTATATGTTGCCCTATCCGCAAGGCAATAAGCGCGTTTTTCGCTGGCGATTAAAAGTGTGGCGCCCATTCCTTGGCCTGCCTCAAGATACCATTCTCCCTGCGGATCTATATTCGCCTTTTTCCATAATTGCTTTTCTTTCTTATGAGTTCCCGATTCATCCCCTCGCGAAACAAAAAAACATTTTTTCTCAGCTATTTTTCTAAAAGCGCTTGCCGCATCATGCCCTCTAATATCGGCAGGGTTATTCCTTGGCCCTATAATCACAAAGTCATTAAACATTACTTCCTGCCTATTTATCCCGAATCCATCTTGCACAAATTTCTCCTCGCTCTCAGGATCATGCACAAAAACGATATCTACGTCGCCATTTTCGGCTAATTTTAACGCTTTACCCGTTCCAACTGCAATCACATCAACTTTAACATTAAACTTTTGTTCAAAGGGCGGCAAGAGGTTATCTAATAAACCAGAATCTTGCACTGATGTAGTCGTAGCCATGCGCAGCCTCTCTTGCGCTGATATAGAGAAAGGTGTGATTAACGAAAAAATTAGAGAAATTATTATGGGGAATACTTTATTCTTCATCTCTGCTTGTATAAGGCGGGATTTATAGGAAGAAAATCTTAGCTCTCTTTTACTGGGCCCAGAAGGGTTCGAACCTCGCAACCAGTCGCTCTGCGCTTTGCGCATCGCTCCCCATAGGGCTTTGCCCTCTGGCGTTCCTCGCTACGCTCGTCACTGTCACCCTAAAAGCATGGGGAAAATGCTTTCCCCATACCCCTTTTTGGTCGTCGGTTCTCGCCAGGCGATTATTTACTATTGGCTATATGCTATTACTAAACTGGGCCCAGAAGGGTTCGAACCTCGCAACCAGTCGCTCTGCGCTTTGCGCATC
>CAKKQO010000004.1:73616-91358 GCA_919902105.1 Omnitrophica bacterium GWA2_41_15
ATTTACTATTGGCTATATGCTATTACTAAACTGGGCCCAGAAGGGTTCGAACCTCCGACCAAGTGATTATGAGTCACCTGCTCTACCACTGAGCTATGGGCCCAAAGATTATTTAGTAAATATAATAGGATTAGATAATAGCAGAATTTCAAGAAGCTGTAAAGAGGGAATATCTAAACTGGAATTTATTTTTGCGGAATTGGGATTGAGATGGAGCCCCCGCCATGCACTCCCCCCACACCTGCGCTACCACCTACGGAAACACTCCTGCAACTAGAGAGAAAGATGAATAAAGTCAACGTGATGCCGAACAATAAGAGATTCTTCATAAGTTAAAATTATAACATAAAGAATGCCGGTTGCAAACAAAAAAATATTTACCCCCATACCGGAAATTTGGTATAGGGGTAAATTAATAACGCTATTTAAAAAACCGTTATTTTACTCTGATTGTGCTGATGTCCCGGGCGCAGTATTTAAGGATTTACTCAACACTGCCCAAGTTTTACGCCCAACTTTTCCGTCTACGGCTAAACCGTTTGCCTGTTGGAAATCCTCGATTGCTTTTTTAGTCTTAGGGCCGATATCGCCGTCAATAGGGCCGCTGTAGTATCCTGCATTTTTTAAAGCTGTTTGAATTTCCTCTCCACTTGGCTTAATATATTCGAAAGGCTCCGTTTCCAGCGGTATTGCCTCAACCGCTGACTTTGCCGTTATTGCTTCCTCGCCAGCAAGAGGTATTGCCTGCTGCTCAACATCAGTAACTACATTTATTTCCTCACCGCTCATAGCCTGTTCGCTGTCTAACACCTCCTGTTTTTTAGAGCAGCCGCATACCAAGGTTAATGCCAAAACAATAAACGCAATTTTTTTCATAATCTTTTTCTTCACCTCCGATCTAGTTTATTTTTAGTTCTTTTTCTGCGGACCGAATATGCCGATTACGCCAACCCACGGCAGAACCAGCAACCGCCATAATAATCCCTAAGCGCGAATCCCAACTATCCATTTTTTTCGTCTCTTTCATAATTTATGTTTATTATTTTCTTGCGGTTAGAAAAAAGGCGAGGCCAAACAAGCATTTATTCTTTCTCCTGCGCCAAAGTCATATCGAGGAAACTGCGCAGCCTTCTTGAACGCGTAGGGTGCCTTAATTTTTTTAAAGCCTTTGCTTCAATTTGCCGCACCCGCTCACGGGTTACCCGAAAAACCTTGCCCACTTCTTCTAATGTATGGGCGCAGCCGTCTCGTATACCGAAACGAAGCACTAAGATTCTTTTCTCCCGCTCGGTCAACCCGCTTAATGCTGAATCCATCTCATCCCTCAGCATTGCTTGTAATGTCGCATTGGCAGGGGAAATCGCTTTTTTGTCTTCGATAAAATCTCCAAAACGCGTATCTCCGTCATCACCTATGGGAGTTTGCAATGATATCGGCTCTTGAGCAATCTTTAAAATACTCTTTACTTTTTCCATAGGTAAATGGACTTGCCTTGAGATTTCTTCCGGCTGAGGCTCGCGTCCATTTTCCTGAACAAAGAGGCGCGAAACCCGGATAATCTTATTTATAGTTTCAGTCATATGCACGGGGATCCTGATAGTACGCGCCTGATCTGCAATTGAACGTGTAATTGCCTGTCTTATCCACCAAGTAGCATAGGTGGAGAATTTATATCCACGCCTATATTCAAATTTTTCTACTGCGCGCATCAGGCCGATATTTCCTTCTTGTATGAGGTCTAAGAAAGATAGACCTCTATTCGTATATTTTTTAGCGATACTCACCACCAGCCTTAAATTTGCCTCTACTAATTTCTTTTTGGCGCGGCTAAACCTCGCCTGTTTCGCCCTGATATCTTTTAATACCTCTTTCATTTTACTGAGAGGCATACCGAATTTACGGATAATTCTTTTTTTCCTTAACTTAAATGTGCCGATAGCGCCGCGTATTGCTATTCGCCTGGCACGGTTAATTTCTTTATCAATATTTTCTATCTCTCTAAAATAAACTATCAATGACTTTACGATATTTTCAATAACGGAAGTAATAAAATTCATTTCAGAGAATAATAGCAGAATTTTATCGGGGCTGCGCGTCTGTTTTATCTTACGGGAAAGCCGCCAGACTTTTCTATAGGCTAATTCTTTCTTTATTCCTATTTCTTCTTTAAGCATTTCCTCAAGATTCAGCTCTCTGTTTAAAATCTTTTCAATGATATTAAGCAATTCGTGACGGGCAAATTTAGTAGACAAAACTACTTCTTTAAATTTATTTTCGGCCTCTTCAATTTTGCGCGCAATTGCTAATTCCTCTTCACGGGAAAGAAGAGAGATGGAACCCATTTGTTTTAAGTACATCTTAACCGGATCATCCAGAGGTATATATTTCTCCAAGAGCGGTTTAACTTCTGTCTTTACCTCTACCTCCGCCTCTTCCTCTTCCTGCGGCTCTTCCTTAAATGGTGCTTCCTCTTCTTTTAGGCTTTCTTCTGAATTTACTATCTGGATATCTTCATTTCCTAAAATATCAAATATCAAATCGATATCCTGTGCAGAAACGATATCCTCAGACAAAAGTTCATTTACCTCGTCATAGGTGAGATATCCTTTCTGTTTACCTAAGGCTATAATTTTACTTAAATCTTGTTTTATTGCGGCTTTTTCCATTAAAAGACCTTTCTTTTTACCAAGTCATTAAATTCGTGCAACAGATGAGTCAGGCGCACTTGGTCATTTAATTTTTGGGCATCCTTTATTGAATCGCAGAGCCGAGCTTGTTCGCACTTTACGGTCTGTTTTTTAAGGCGCAGCACGCATTCGCGAAGCGCCTTTTCTCTATCTATGAGCTCTTCATCGCTTGCAGTCAATTCGCACACCAAAGAAGAAACCTCAGCATCGCCAGAAAAATGATGCAATAATTTATGCGGATTTATGCCTTTGCCCAATCGCGCCAATTCAAATACGGTATGCATTATTTTACTTAAATGCTTATCCTGAAAATCGGAAGGGGATATATCATCTTTTATTCTATAAACAAGTTCCTCTTCCTGCAGTATCAGCTTAACCAGCAGCTTCTCGTATGCAAGAGAATTATGCTGGAATTTGACGAGCCTATTTTTGTTTTCGAAAGTTTCGCTTTGGCGAAAATTATCCTTTACTTTAGCCGCCTCTTCCAATATTGCGCTTTCTGAGACCGATAATTCTTGAGCAAGAGAACATAAATATTCTGCTTTTATTACCGCATTATTAAATTTATTTATTGTAAAAATCATCTCTTGGATAACTTTTGCTTTGTCATGGATATCTTTGACCCCATAGCGTGATTTTAAAAAATCGAGCTTATAATCAAACAGGTTTTTTGCATTTTTTATTCTATCTTCTAAAGCGGCGGCGCCGAACTCCCGCACAAACAGGTCAGGATCGTATCCTTTATCCAAACTTACCACTTTCACATTCATTCCCTCTTCGATAAATAAATCAAGGCTGCGTAAAGTAGCCAGCTCGCCTGATAAATCACTATCATAGACCATTACCACATTATGAGTATAACGTTTAATCAGGCGGATTTGAGCTCTCGTTAAAGCGGTGCCTAAAGAGGCAACGAGATTGTTTATGCCGCAAGTATAGGGAATAAGAAAATCCATATATCCTTCGACGACAAGGCATAAGTCTTTTTCTCTTATCGCATCTTTAGAAAAGTTAAGCCCGTATAAATGATTGCCTTTAATATAAAGCGGCGTTTCCGGAGAATTTATATATTTAGGCAGGCTATTATCTCCTTCAGCTCCGCTTGCGACAGGCAAAACCCTTCCCCCAAAACCGATAACGCTGCCTTTAATATCAAAAATGGGAAAGATTATCCGGTTACGGAAACGGTCATAAAACCCACTGCTTTTATCTTTAGCAATAATTAAACCTAATTGCGCAACCGGCGCCGGATTTATGCCTTTAGTTTTTAAATATTCCACTAAAGCGTCCCATTTATCCAAGGCAAAACCAAGGCGCATATTCTTGGCTGCTTCCTCGCTTACCCCTCTCTGTTTTAAATAATACCTCGCCACAGCCGCTTCTGGTAAAGTAAGTAAATTCTTATGATAAAAAAACGAGGCGAGTTCATTTATCTTGCCAAGATTTGTTTTTACGCTCAGGCCTTCTTTTTTTGCTGCGAAAGAAGAATGTTGGACCTCAACACCGGCTCTTTTTGCCAGCATCTCGATTACTTCCAAAAACTCCAGCCTTTCATATTGCATTATAAAACTTAAAGAATTGCCGCCGGCGCCGCAGCCAAAACAATGATAAATCTGCTTATCCGCAGAGACCATAAACGAAGGGGTTTTTTCGTGATGAAACGGACAAAGCGCCCTAAAATTACGGCCTGCCCGTTTAAGAGGAATATAGGAAGAAATAATCTCGACGATGTCTACCTTATCCAGAATTTCGTCGATGGTTTCGGTAGGTATAATGCCCGGCATATTGTTATTATCTCTTTACTCTTCTAAATCCCGAAATTTCCAAGATGTTTAACTTTCCTTTTTTCTCTATCGCGTCAAAAAGAAGGTTAAGCCCTAAATTATCCGAACTAATATGTCCGGCAACAATCACGTTTATGTTTTCACTTTTTACTTTGGCAAAATGCTCTTCACTTAAATGCATACAAATAAGCGTACTTATTCCGGCCATCGCAAGTTTGGGGAAAATTTCCTTTGAACCCTCGGTACCACCAGTCATATCCACGAAAATTTTTCCGCAATTACGCTTTGCATCTCCGAGAATAATCTTTGGGCCGCTTTTATTTGCATCGGCGAATTTATATTCGGGGATGCTCTTTAAAAGCTTTAAAACATCGCCTACGGTCTCCGGCGCTCTTAGTTCCATAAGATGCTGTAAATAGCTTGCCACACAGTTATCTGCCGGTGTATGTATACACATAAATTTAATACCGAGGATTTTTGCGGCATCGCTTGCGCGCAAATGATTTGCCGGCATAACGCGGCGTTCTACTTCGCGCATCCTATCTAAAGTAAGCCCTTCGGCAACACTTATCGGGACCCCGAATTTTCCCAAGATATCTGCTTGCATCCGCATTACTTCATAGAAACCGGCATAAGCAAAACCCTCCGGATGATGGGAAAGAGCCAAATCGATTTTTGTTTTTTGGCTCATCCGTTCAGCCAATAAAAGTTCTGGTGTTTCGATATCAATACCAACCAAGACATTTTTTATCTCTCTTTCTTTATCTCCATTCAAAACGCGCGTGTCGGGATAAGGATTGGAAAGCGACTCTAAATCAAAGTTTTTTTTATCCTCATCTTTTAACTGCGCATATTCTTTCTTTGTTTTCTCTAATACTTTCTCAACCTTTAAGCGGCCTCGGGGGTCATTATCTATACCTAACTTTATGGCTAATTCATATAATTTTCCTAACTTCATTTTTCCTCCAGCATCTTAAATAAATCAGGGTTTAATTTTTCCTCAGCCGAAAATTTACTCACTAAATTATTGAACATAAAACGGTAACTATAAGGCGCAATATGAATTACCTTGTTGGCAAAATAAGACTGCGAAATACTCTCCATTAAGTATTTGTTATTAGATACAAGTAAAAAAATAAAAATTGTGCTCGTTAAAAAGATCCCGCGCACACAACCTAATATTGCCCCGCCCCAAGTCTTTAATAAACTTACCACCTCAACTTTAATTATGCAAAACAAACCTTGGCGAATAAACATAAAGCCAATAAATATAAAAAAAGATATGGCTAAATAAAAAATTATATGGGCTAGCTCCGGTGCAATGGAAGTTTTGCCTGCCAAAAAATCTCCTAAGCGGCTATAGTAGTGCAGTGTAAAATATGAAATAAACAAAATCCCTAAAGTCTTAAAAAATTCAACAACAAAACCTTGCCTTACGCCTATATAAATACTGCGCAAGAGGATAGGGGTAAAAACCAACGCATCTACCCAATTAAATTGAGTTAATAAGTCCTTGATTGGCATATAGTTAAGGTATGAAATTCACAGATACATTGATTAAGTATAACATAAAACAGGTAATTTTTCAAGAGGAGCATAAAAAAATCATTCTATCTCGGCCAAAGCCTCACCTACGCGCACTACCTCGCCTTCCCGAAAGAGTATTTTTTTTATCACCCCTGAACAAGTTACAGGCACATTAAAGGTGGCTTTATCGGTAACCATTTCCACAACATCTTGTCCCTCTTTAACTTGCGCGCCTTCATCAAATAGCCAATAAGAAACAGTGGCTTTTTCAATCCCCTCACCTAATTCCGGCAAAACTAACTTTTTCATCTTTAAACTCTCCCTTCATTTTCCAAGGATCAGCATAAAATATTTTTACGATTTCATCTTTGAACCTGTTTTTTAATCCTTCCATATCTATGGGCCCGCCTAAAAGCTCTTTAAGTGAAGTCATTTTTACGCCCTTTAATCCGCAAGGATTAATAAGACAAAATTGGCTTAAGTCAGGAGCAACATTCAGGCTTAACCCATGATAACTAACCCAATGGCTGAAGGCAACACCGATAGAAGCGATTTTTTTCTCTTTAACCCAAACACCGGTTTTGCCTGATTTGAGATGAGCAAAGATACGATAGCGTGTTAGCAGGTTTATTACGGCAAATTCTAACCTCCTTAAGAATAGGTGGACATCTTTTATGCTTTTACGCAAATCAAATATCGGATAAACAATCAATTGCCCTTTTCCATGATAGGTTACATCTCCGCCCCTGTCCGTAAAAATTACCTTTATATTTTTTTTATCTAACTCTTCCTGCGTCAGGAGAATATTAGAAAGATTACCAGATCTTCCAACGGTAATAACATCGTAATGCTCGCAAAAAATCAGGGTATCTGCCGTTAAACCGCCGATTACCCTTAAGACGGCTTCTTTCTGTATTTTCAGCGCTTCCAGATAGTTGATTAGGCCCAAATCTAAGAAATTAAGCCCCGTTAGAGATAACTTATCTAACATTTATGTGTTATAATCGTTTTTTATAGAAACAATTCGTATTTAAAAACCTTTTCCCTTATAGACGTCCGCCTAAAGGCGGACTATCTCTAACGGGGTAAACTGCGCCAAAGGTATCTATTGCCTCGTATATAGACTCGGATAAGGTAGGATGCGCAAATATGGTCTGGCGTACATTAGAAATAGTAAGTTTATTTTTTATGGCTAAACTTAAAACAGAAATTAGTTCGGTTGCGCCTAAACCAAAAATAACTGCTCCGAGAACCTCTTCATTTTGTGCATTCGCGACTATCTTAACGAAACCATCGGTCTCTCCTTTTATATGCGCCATAGCTAAACCCAAGAAACTAAATTTACCTACTTTCATATTATAACCTGCCTGTCTTGCCGCATCATAGGTTAACCCTACGCTAGCAATTTCGGGATTGGTAAATATGCAACTCGGCACAACGCTTAAATCGCACTTTTTGTTTTTGCCTAAAATATTTTCTATCGCAAGCCTTCCCTGATATGCGGCTACGTGCGCAAGCTGATAACTGCCGTTACAATCGCCTACCGCATAGATATTGGCGATATTCGTCCTTAAATATTCATCGACGCATATCCTGTTATTTTCGTATTGTACGCCTGCGCCTTCCAGACCAAAATCTTCAACATTGGCATTACGGCCTACGGATAATAAAACTCTTTCAAACTGTTTTAGGTCTAATGTGCTAAAATCTTTGCCGGTAAAAATCTCTACCCCCCTCTTCTTAAAAAGCATCTGCAGCTTTAGCGAAACTTCCTTATCTTCCGTAATAAGAATGCGCTCTAAAATTTCCACAATCGTAACCTTTACGCCTAAGGCGGCATAGATACTGGCAAACTCACAGCCGATTATGCCGCCGCCAATAATAAGCAGGCTCTTAGGAATAGTTTTTAAATTTAATAACTGGGTGCTTGATAAAATATGCTGGCCGTCAAATTTCAAATTGGATAGGTTTTTCGGCCGCGAACCCGAGGCAATCACAATATTTTTTGCCTCTAATATCGTATCCGCGACAGCAATATGCGCAGGGCCTACTATCTTTGCATTACCGTATATGAGATTTATTTTTCTTACGCTTATAATCCCCTCTATACCCTGGCGTAATCTGGTGATTATCGCCTCTTTACGGGAATGAATTTTTTCAAAACTTATCTTAAGGTTATCTATATCAATGCCAAACTCGGAGGAATGCCTGATATCGTAGAGATGGGCTGCAGACGCAACTAATGTTTTAGTGGGGATACAACCGTAATTAAGACAGGTGCCGCCTAAAATATCTTTTTCTATCAAAACAACGGACAGCCCCTGCCGCGCTGCTTCATGCGCGGCATTAAAACCTCCCCAGCCGGAACCGATTACTGCAATGTCATACATAATTCCTTCACTGCTTCGGCGCTTTTTTGTAACGCCGATAGTTCATCTTTATTTAAATCTAATTTTATAATTTCCTTGATGCCGCCTTTGCCTAACTTTACCGGAACGCCCAAACAAGCACCGGAAATTCCGTATTCCCCCTCAAGTAAAATCGAAGCGCCGCATATTTCATCGCTATCATTTAATACCGCTTTAACCATTTGTAAAATCGCCGCAGACGGCGCAAAATAGGCGCTGCCTGAACCATAGAGGTTTACAATCTGCGCCCCTCTTAAAACAGTCTCGCCCTCTATTTGTTTAAGCTCACTGCCGGAAACAAAAGAATTAAGCGGCCGATTACCGACCCGGGCCAAGCGCGATAAAGGAAGCATCTCCTCGCCGTGCGCGCCTAAAACAGCCGCTTTTATATTTAGAATATCCTGATTAATTCTTTTACTAATAAGATTAGCAAAACGGGAGGCATCTAAATTTATCCCCATACCAAAGACACGCCTTCTATCCGTATTTAACTCTTTAATACACAAATAAGTCATTACATCAACGGGATTAGTTACTACTATGCAAATTGCATCGGGAGCTGACTTCTTTAGATTAGCCGCCACCGCTCTTAAAATCTGGGCATTTTTAGCTAAAAGCTCCTCCCGTTTCATCCCTGGTTTGCGGGCAAGGCCTGCGGTAATTATCGCTATATCGGAACCAGAAATCCGGGAAAAATCATCCGTAGCGGTTATCTGATAATTGCTGCCAAGGGCATAGCGGGCATCTTCTAAATCAAGGGCCTTGGCCTGCGCTAAATTTAAGGCGACATCTACAAGGATAATTTCACCCAATCCATTTTCCAAAAGGCGCATTGCGCAAAGCCCGCCGACATTCCCTGCGCCGATAACCGATATTTTTCTCATTTTACCCCGTTAGAGATAACTTATCTGCTGCCTAATACAAACTACTTATTTATAGAAGCTCTATTCTGTTATTGCCTATCCCGTAATAGGCGCCCCCGTCCTTTTGCATTCGCAAAGCGAATCAGCGGGGGCTATCTCTAACGGGGTTTAGGTATAACTTTTCAATTTTCTTTAAGAAATAGGCGGATGGGTGAATAAATTTTATGCCCATACCCGGATGATGTTCTGCGTTAGAGACCCAAACCACCTCTCCTAAGACTCTTTCCCTATCATCTTCATCCCCAAATATAAAATTCATTTCTATAACCGTACCCGGTTTCTCCAATAATTCCGTTTCAATAAATATTCCGCCTAAACTTAAGTTTCCCGTTTTTTTAAATTGCAGGAAATGCTTGCCGATGACATCAAGAGGTATAGCCAAGGGGAATCTTTTATCTTTTCGCTGCTCTTTGAAATTATCCATTTTTAGAAACTAAAGTAACTGATATCAGCGGGAGGGAGGAAATTCTATCGTTAAATTCAGGTCTTTGCCCAAGTTCACGCTCAAGATTATCTTGCCTTCTTTTTTATGAAACATACCACCGCTAAATACAAGACGCTCTTTTCCGACTTTACCGCTTGACTCAACCGTGCCGATAATGAAATCTATCAAACGCAAAATGTTCTCCGGAGGCATAATTTTTGAAGAATCATTAAGCTTAATATTAAGATTATTCGTATCTTCTGAAACCGTAACCTCGATATCCCTGCTTACATCTATAATTCTTTTAGCGCGAAAAACTGCCTCGCTGATAATGCGGGAGATATCCCGTTGATTTATTGCGTTTTTAACGAGATTCTTTAACTCCTCGTTATTCCATGGCTTCTTGATAAATCTGTAAATATCCCCTTCGTTAATAGCCGAAATAATTGCCTCAACATCGGCATATCCGCTTAAGAGGAAACGTATAGAATCCGGGTAACGGTTCCTTATCTCCTGAAGGAGTTCCGCTCCCCCCATACCAGGCATACGTTGGTCTGAGATAATAACATCTACGGCAACAGTGGCTGTCTTCTGCAGGGCATCTCTGGCATCATGCGCAGTAATTATCTCATAAGATTGATCATCTCTAAACACGCGGCATAAAGCATTGAGTATATTCTCCTCATCGTCAACTAACACCAAATGATATTTCTTATCTTCCTGCATCTTTCCTCCTCAATGACGACATAATTTACGGAAACGAAGTTGACATAAATTATATGTCGGAATTGATCCCGCCGAGTGTTTCAAAATTGTCGTAGAAAATTTTGAAACATTTTACCCTCTGCAATTCGAAGAATTGCGAGGACTTAGTCCCTGAAATTGCTTCGCAATTTCTAGGGGCGAGGCGGGATAAACTACAGATTTTTTATCTTTTTTTCTTTCTCTGCCTTTAGAGGCAGGCTAATAATAAAAGTAGAGCCTTCGCCGGGCTTACTTTTAACCTCAATATTTCCCCTATTATTTTGAATAATCCCATAAACAATTGCCAACCCCAAACCTGTCCCTTCTCCTACTTTCTTAGTAGTAAAAAACGGTTCAAATAATCTTTTCTGTATTTCTTCGCTCATGCCGGAACCGGTATCAGTTATCTCAATAAAAACCTTATCTTCTTTGACATAAGTCCTGATGGTTATCTTGCCGCTTTTTTCTATTGACTGGGCGCCATTGACAATGACATTCATCAGCGCCTGAGTAATCTGTTGAGGGTGGCAAGAGACAGGCGGAAGCTCGCCATACTCTTTAACCACATCTGCCTTATATTTTACTTCATTCCAGACAATATTCAAAGCAGTTTCCACTAATTCATTTATATTTGCTTCTGTGAGTTCTATCTCATCCTTACGTGAGAAACTCTTTAAATCCCTGATAATCCTTACTATCCGCTGTGCGCCGTCAAGAGTTTCGTTGATTAACTTAGGCATATCAGCTGCTAAATATTCAAAATCTATCGTTTTTTTAAAATCCTTTATCCGCTGGCATAGTTTTTCTGGTTCTCCATTGCCTCCTTTAAATATGGCCGCTTCTATTTCATAATAAATATTCAATAAAGCAAGTAAATTAGAAATATATTTCTCCAAAGTAGATAAATTACTAACCACGAACCCTATAGGGTTGTTTATCTCGTGGGCAATACCTGCGGATAACTTACCTAAAGAGGCCATTTTTTCAGCGGCTAACAGTTTTTCTTGCATAGCCTTAAGTTCAATGTAAGCCTCTTCTAATTCTTTTTGCTCCTTAATCCTTTGGGTAACATCCCGGCTGATATGGACGTAATCGCCGGTGGGCCTGCCCTTTTCATCAAGCATCGGATAAGCAGAAACCTCAGCATAAATAGAATTTCCCGCTCTATCAAAATGTGTATGTATTACTGTAACCGGTATATTGGTCTTTTTAATTTCCTCTATCGGACAAATGTCATTAGGAGCACGGCAAGGCGTATCTATGCGGTGAGTAATTTTATAACAATACGCATCCAATATATCCTTGCCATAGGCGGCCTTTAATTTAGCATTAGCCCATTTAATGCGGAAATTCTTATCAACCACCATAATCATCTCTTCAACGCTAGATGTAACTTTGTCGATAAACCTTTCATTCTCTACCCTAGATAGATTCTTCACCACTTCCCATTTGAACATCATTAGCATTCTGACGATATATACAGCGCTGAATATAGCACATATCGCCCGGAAGGCCTGTACCGGGATACCGCCGGAAAGTTTAAGAAAAGTATCGGTATTTATCAAAGAGGCAGGGAAGAAATTAGCTGGCGGGACGACTAAACCGCTAAGTGTCCCATATAAAAAGAAAAAAATAGCGGGATAATAAAAATTTTTCCTTAATCCCGGCATATTTTCCTTTAGTTCATTGCGATAATAAACGATTAAACCTAAGGAGGCAACAAAACCTGCGGGAAACCCTAAAAGATAACGCGCCCAGATACTGGAGATATACCAGAAATTTTTATGCAATAGCCCTAACAATACCGCCGTAGCAGCCAAGATTATACCGAGCCAAGGATTAAGAAAAGATGCGCCTTTTTTATTCTTTAGCGATAGCTTAAGTAACTGCCTGCCAAATTCAAAAAAGAAATAATAAGAAATAACGAGAATAAACCAACGCAAGATGTCTAACCAAAAGATTCCCTGCTGGTTTTTTTTAATAATCGCCCACATTTCTAATAATTCGTTAAAACCGTGGGTTATGCCAAATACACCAAGCAGCCATAATACACTGCCTATCTTAAAGAATGAACCTTGCCGCTGCTGAACGACAATAGCTAAACCCATTATTATAAAGGATAAGCCGTAAATAAAAAATACGATATCTAAATTCGCCTGAAAAAATTCGCTCATCTTATCTTCTTAATAATTGCATCACGCATTTCCTTTGTGCCTACACAGGGCTCGGCTTTATCCTTACGGAAATCATAGGTTACAAATTTACCTTCTTTTATCACTTCCCTGACTGCATCTTCTAGACGCAGAGCGGCCTTATCTTCGCCTAAATACTTAAGCATCAAGACACCGGATAGGATTGTAGCCGCAGGGTTAACTTTATTTTGGCCTTTATATTTTGGGGCGGAGCCATGCACCGGCTCAAATATCGCTAAACCCTCTCCAATATTTGCTCCGGGTGCCACGCCTAAACCGCCGATTAAACCCGCGCAAAGATCAGATATAATATCACCGTAAAGATTAGGAAGCACTAAGACATCAAAATTATGCGGCGCTTTCACCAACTGCATGGAAAGATTATCTACTATCGCATCGCTAAACTCGATTCTTCCTTCATAATCTTTAGCTATTTCGCGAACACTTGAAAGAAATAAACCATCAGTAAATTTCATAATATTTGCCTTATGCACACAGGTGATTTTCTTGCGGTTATTTTTCAGCGCATATTCAAAAGCAAAGCGCGCAATCCGCCTTGAAGCAAATTTAGATATGGGTTTGATACTTATGGCGGAACCATCCCTTATCTTTTTTGCGCTTTTTTTATTTATTTCATTGATTATTTCTTTGGTATCGGCTTCGCCTTCCTTAAATTCTATTCCGGCATATAAATCTTCGCTGTTTTCGCGCACAATCACTAAATCGATATCGCGGTAGCGTGTCTGCGCTCCCTCATAGTATTTTGCCGGCCGCAGGCAGGCGTATAAATCAAGCGCCTGACGCAGCCCCACATTCACTGAGCGAAAACCGCTGCCTACCGGCGTGGTAACCGGGCCCTTAAGCGCAACCTTATTTTTGCGGATAGAGTTTAAGACTACCTCGGGTAAAGACGTGCCAAAATCCTTTATCGCCGCCTCTCCGCAAACGGCTTCTTCCCATTCAATATTTACCCCGGTAGCGTTAATGCAGTCGCGCGCGGCATAAGCTACCTCTGGCCCGATGCCGTCTCCGGGAATAAACGTGGCTTTATATTTATTCATAGTATTATAATCTTACATTATATAAATAAAAAATCAAGGAAAAAATACAAACTTGTGCTCATTTTTTCCCTAATGCCACAAATACTTTTGCGGCGCAAGGAAAATTACAGTTGCCTAACGTTGTTTTTTCTCCTACAATATCCCTATGTTTAAAATTGCTAATCTCAAAATAAATACGCATCTCATCCTTGCCCCTTTATCCGGAATATCTGACCTTGCCTTCCGTACGCTAGCTCGTAGGTATGGCGCAAAATTCGCCTTTACCGAGATGCTCAATGCCTGTTCTATTAAACATAAAAGTAAAAAAACGCAATTCATGCTTCGCTCTAACAAGGAAGACAAACCCTTAGGCGCGCAGGTGCTTGGCCGCGATATAAAAACCCTGCTTAATGCCATAGATGTCATCCAGAAAAGCGGTGTTTGCTTAATTGACTTTAATGCCGCTTGCCCGGTGCGTAAAGTAGTTTCCCGCGGCGAAGGCGCAGCCCTCTTAAAAGAACCAAAATTATTAGCCGAGATTGTGCGAGCATTAGTAAAACAGGCGAATCTTCCCTTAACCGTAAAAATCAGAAGCGGCTGGTCAAAAGAAAATACTAATGCTGCACCAATAGCTAAAAGATTAGAGGATGCCGGCGCCAACGCCATATTTATCCATGCGCGCCCGCGCCAACAGCTTTATTCCGGAAAAGCGGATTACGAGGTAATTAGAAAAGTTAAGGAAAACGTAACTATTCCGGTCATTGGAAGCGGCGATATTTTTTCACCACAAGACGTAAAGCGGATGCTTGATGAAACCGGTTGTGACGCGGCTTTGGCGGCGCGCGGCGCCTTAGGCAATCCGTGGATTTTCAAACAAACAGAATGTTACTTAAAGACAGGAAAACTCGCGAACTCCCCAAAAATAACCGAGCGCATAAAAACGCTCCTTGAACACTTAGATTTAATGATTAATCTCTACGGCGAAAACCGCGCGCTGGTGCGCTTTCGCCTCTTTATTCCCTATTACCTAAAAAATATTCCTTTTTCGCATCAGGTAAACGCCCATATTTCTAAAATAAAAACCCGAGAACAATTGCTCACTGCCTTAAGACTACTTGAGTAACCCTGTGCACGCCTCAGCAAGCAATTTCCGTTTATCCTGCAAGGCATCCAACCAGATAATATCTTTATTGCGCCTAAACCACGTCAACTGCCTTTTGGCAAAATGGCGGGTATTGCGCTTAAGAAAATATTTAGCCCTTTCTAAATCATATTCGCCGACTAAATATCCCCCTACCTCTTTTATGCCTAAGGCCTGCCTAGCGGTTTTACTTAACTTCTTTTTAAGTAAACCTTTGACCTCTTTAACCAAGCCCTGCTCAAACATTTTGTCCACCCGCTCATCTATTTTCTTATAAAGCTTATTGCGCTCAAAATTCAGGCCGAAGATCTTTACCCCGTATTTATCCAACAGCCCGTTTCTTTTTTGCTTAATTTGAGAAAATTTTCCTTTAGTTAAAAGGCAAACCTCCAATGCGCGAATAACCCGGCGCAGATTATTAGGGTGGATTTTTTCTGCCGCCTCAGGGTCAATCTCTTTTAGCCTATTATAGAGATATTCACTGCCGTATTTTCTTGCCTCGTCTTCAAGGCGCCTGCGCAAAACAGCATCTTTTACGCCCTCTTTAAAAATGCCAAAAAGCAGGCTATCTATATACAAGCCGCTTCCGCCAACAACAATCGGAATCTTCTTTCTTTTAATAATTTCTTTTATCTTTTTATTAGCTTCTTTGAGGAATTTTGCGACGTTATATTCTTTGCTAGGTGTAACTATATCAATAAGGCGGTGAAGGATTTGCTTGCGCAGGCGCATGGAGGGCTTTGAGCTGATAATATCCATTCCGCGATAAACTGCTACCGAGTCAGCCGAAATAATTTCGCCGTTTATTTTTTTAGCAAGTCTTACCGCAAACTCGCTTTTTCCGGCTGCCGTAGGACCAATAAGAAAAATTACCTTTGGTTTATTAATCAAGGAAATATCTTGGTAGGAAATCCTTTTTGAGATAAATCTTGCGCTATCGTCTCGGCTTCCTTACGGCTGTTGTACCTGCCGACCCTTACACGATAGAGCATCCCGTCATCGGATTTAAGCGGTTCAACATAGGTTTCAAACCCGCTTTCTCTTAGTTTATCCACAAGCTTTTGCGCGTTACGCTCAGTAGAAAATGCCCCCACCTGCACGGTATAAACCACATCCATACTACCAGTAGTAAGCAAATCTGACTTTTGCGCCTCCGGACTTTGCGGAAAATCCTGCTTAATCTTTACAATATAACCCTTGGCAATCTCGCTATTACCTAATTTTATCTCTGCCTGTGCCAGTTTGTATAAAGACTGAGCGCGTAAATCTACGTTTGAATCTTTCGCCTGCGCATAAAATTCTTTTGCCTTTAGGTAATCTTCCCTTTGGAAATAAACATCTCCTAAGCCGATAACCGCCTTGTCGCATACGGCAAATGTCTTGCAATCATTAATAACCTTTAAAAATGATTCCTCCGCCTTATCAATATTGCCAAGCTTAAGATATGCCTGCCCGCAGAGATAATACAACTCCGCCTGCTCTGATTTTCTGCTTGTGCCTTTAATTTCTTTCTGGCATTCGCTGATGGCCCGCTCATATTCTGCGCGCAGGAAATACTCCTGCGCCTTAGATAAACTAATACCGTAACCATAACTGTAAACTGTAAACTGTAAACTGTAAACGAAAATTAAAATACAAAGTGATTTTTTAAGACCCTTGGAGATTTTTTTCTGCATATCTAAAAGGATTTGATGTCGTTTTTCTTTTATGTCTTTTGGCACGTCATCCGGCATTTCTTGCGCCTTGGTTTTGGGCCGCGGCGAATACTTAAAAATATAAGCCGAGTTAAACTTCATATTCTTTAATAAATCATGGGTTGCCTGAAAATCCTCATCTGCCTCTGATGGAAACCCCACAATTATATCCGTGGTTAATTCGGCGTTGGGCGCGATCTTTCGGTAAGCTCCGACTAACTCCTGATAGCGCCTTAGCGTATAGCCGCGGTTCATCAACTTTAATATTCTATCAGAGCCGGACTGCACTGGCAAATGCAAATATTTTTTAAGCTTCGGCAAATCCCGCATTGCGTAAAATAACTCAATTGATGCATCCTTGGGATGGCTGGTCACAAAGGAAAAACTCTTCAGCCCCTCCACCTCATTCACCATCTTGAGTAGTTCTACAAAATCTATCTTTTTCTTTTGCTTTTCCTGTAAACTGTTAACTGTACACCGTTCACTGCCGTAGGCATTCACATTCTGCCCCAATAACGTTATATCCGTTATACCTAACGACACCAATTTCTTTATCTCCTTTATGATGTTCTTCGCCTTTCTATGCCTTAAAGTTCCCCGCACATAAGGCACCAGGCAATAAGAACAATAATTATCGCACCCCTCGCTGATATTTACATAGGCGTGTTTTTTATCTTCAGTATATCCTGATGAATAAAGCTTCTCCGGACGCAGTTTTTCTAAATCTACAGCGGCAATTTTCTGCCTTTTTTCTCTTATCTCCTCAATGATTTTAGGAATCCTGCTTATCTCGCTCGGCCCTGCAATAAAATCCAGATGCGGCAGCTTCTTGAACAATTCCTGTTTCAACGATTGCGCCGCACACCCAATCATTCCGATAATCTTCTCATCGGAATGATTGCCCCCCTCGTTTAGATTTCGCGCTCCTTTAGTGCGGAATCTGAGGGGGGTGACTAACTTCTTAAAACTCCCTGCCACAGAAATCGCCCTCTCCTCAGCATGCTGCCGCACCGAACAGGTATTAATAAGTATTACATCGGCATCCTCAGGAGCATTTGCAACTGAATATCCACAATCCACCATCATCCCTAAAACCGCCTCGGAGTCGCGAAAGTTCATCTGACAGCCGAAGGTTTTTATGAAAACCTTTGGCTGTCGTGTCCGCAGCGCGTTGAGGG
>CAKKQO010000005.1 GCA_919902105.1 Omnitrophica bacterium GWA2_41_15
AGGCGCCGTTACAGCCGAGAGTGGAGAATTAGGCATAAGGACTATTTAAAGGAATATCAGAGAAAACATCGCAAGGAGCGCCGAGAATATATGCGGGAGTATATGCGGAAATACCGAATTAATTAGGGACACATCCTATTTTCCGGATGTGAACTAAAAATAGGATGTGTCCCTAATTATAAACGAAACAAAAGTTAGCTTTATTGTCTTGACAACTGACATTTTATCCAGTATACTTTAACTACTTAGAAGAGGGCTCAAGAAATTGAGCTATTTTTTGGCATATATTTAGAAAATTTTTAAAAAGTATTTTTGACCTTAACCGAAAGGGCAAACCTCGACGTCGTCGGGGGGCGCAAAGCCACGGGTCCAAAAAAGTAAATTAATTTTTTTCTTCTATGTTTTGCATTGGATAGCCGGGTTACCGAAATAAGGGTAACTCGGTTTTTTTATTGATAGTACTTCAAAAAGCGAGAATAAACCGATAAAATGAGTAACTGGCGAGAACATTTGTGGGTAAAGATTGTAGCTTTAACTATTGCCGGCGTGTTTTTGTTTTCTGACATTACTTGGGCGGCAAGAAGCGACTTTACTCTTTATCTGCCTCCAGTTGACGCCCAGCACAACCAACCAAATGCCCCCCGCCAAAGCGATTGGCGCGATAGTCTTAAGGAAATCCTTCAAGATATTAAGTCATTTATCATCCCTGAGGCTGATGCCCGCGAAATAACTGTCAGTGAACGGGATAAGCCGACTAATTTGCCTGCTTGGGATGAAAGAGGAGTTTGGAAAAAGCCTGCACAGGCAATTGTCCCTGATTCTGTAAAGAGCGTAATGACATCTACGGAGAATTCCGTTGATAATAAAGAACTTACAGCTGATGATACGGTTAATGATACGGCTAAAGTAAATAATATTGAATTATTAGACCATAATATTAATAATATAGAGAATATAAAAGATAAAGATAATGGATTAGATTTGATTGAATCAAATAGTTCGGCTGAGGACTTGGCAGATGGTGATAGTATTCCTTTCCCCAGAACTGGCGTGTCGGGAGAGTTTAAATCTCTTATTGAATCAGCTGTATACTGTTTAGATGAGCAATTAAAAGCAAGTGAGTTGGGTAAGCCGGAAATTATAACAGAAGATGATCTTCCAGAACAACCTGAAAATATTGAAGTTGCAGTTGATGATATTGTTGATGATACTGTTATAATTGCTGATATTCCGCTTGTTCCCGCTGTAGAAGTTGTAGTTCCTGTTGTAGTTCCTAATGAAGTAACAGAGATTACAGTAACAAATGATCTAAATATTGTAGTGAGCGAAACACCGGAACTGCCTGCAGTAGAGGCAAATACGAATGAAGTTGAGCTTGAGGTAAGTCAAATCAATCTGGAAGCTGCGGGAACTGAGGATGCAATAGTCCAAGAATATCAAGAAACTCTGCAGAATGC
>CAKKQO010000006.1 GCA_919902105.1 Omnitrophica bacterium GWA2_41_15
TATCCAGCTCGCCGGTAAGCGATGAGTCGCAGCACACAAGAATTACCGCCAGGTCTATGTTTGAGGCGGCAGAGAGATTTGGAGATGTCCCTGAGGTCGCGGCAGAGTTTCAGGACGCCGGCCATATAATTTTAGATATTGCCAACCACCTGAGGGCTTACGGCCTGCTCGACGCAGAGGCCAAAGATTATGCCCTTGCTTCTTATCAGCCAGAGGGAAAAATTTGGGGCAAAGACGGGGAAGAAGAGAAGATAAGGACGGCTCTTTCATATTGTTTAATCCAGATGCCCCAAGACGCGAAAGGAGCCTTCATAGATAACTTTATGAATTTCATTAAGCTGGGTGCGATGTTTGAAGATAAGGATGAGGCAGTTAAAAATCAGGCTATTTTCGCTATCTGGGAATTGCTGCAGAAGGAAATCAGCATTGATTTGCGGCTGAGGCTTACAGCCAAACTCATCTCTTTGGCAGAATACCAGATTAAGGAAGCTTCTTATTTTGCCTGGGAGGCGGGAGCTAAGGCGCAAAAAATCCATTTTCAAGAATCTGTCTATGCGTATCTTGACATAGAGTTTAATATTCCGCTCAATGTTGAGATTGCCGAGAATATCTTAGAACCAAGCCAAAACTGGTATAACGGGATGCGCGTAGAGCTTAAAAATCTGGAGGTGTGGAATTTATCCCTTGAAGGCCAGGAGGTTTATCATTTGACTAGGGAGCGGAGAAAAGTTTATAAAAACGGAGCTGAAACCAAATTAGAAAGATTCCTTACGCAGGGCAATGTAGCGAGGTTAAGGCTGGAGATAACCCCTAAGCAGCCGGGTGTATTACAATTTTCTCCGGGCATTTCTCTTAAAGGGCAAAGAGAATTTTATGCCACAAGAGGGCCTTATGAGGACGGGAGAGTGGAGATAGTGTTTAATCTTTCAGGCCAAGAGCGTGAAGACTGGTTTAAATGGGCGCTAAAACATTACGAAGAATCATTAATCACGCAAAAGGATAGGCAGATGATTTTAGGAATTATATTATTCTACTATCAGCAACATAATATTGATAAAGGTATCGCTAAAGCTCAGGCTCAGAATATGATTATATACTTTTCCACGCACAAGGAGGAGGCGATTCGCCTGCGGTTCCTGGAAGATGTGGGTTCCATCGGCAGCGTGGCAATAAAGGATTTCCTTTATGCGATGTTAAGAGACCCCGTAGATAGCATCCGTATAAAAGCAAGCGCAATATTAGGGGCTTTAGCCGTTAAAAAAATAGCCGGGAATGTGAAACACGGGGTTGACCATTCAATTGTTATGACTATCGCGGCCGAAGCGAGAAGAAAAGCTGAGAAGTTAGGAAAGGTGTTTGCGGGATATGAAACTTTAAAAGAAATCCAACGCATAACTGAAGAAGAAATCAAGGCCGTCGCCTATGCGTTAGAGACGAAATATAAGGATATCAGAGTGGCATCTTTAAAGGATGAAATCCGCCTGCGCGCTAGGATAAACCGCGAAACTACAGAGGCTATTAAACCGTTGTTTAAAAAGATTAAGGATGAGTATGCAAAGCTTGGCTATTTCCCCGGCAAAGAAATCCTTGAAAAGCAGTTAGAAGTGGCGGAGGCATTGTTGGCTTATCTGGCAATTTATAAAGATACAGCCAATTTAGAGGATATCCGTTCTTTAGAGTGGCTCTCCAAGAAACTTTTAATTGCTGTTAGTCAAGAATCCATCTTAAGCACACTGAAGGAAACAATCAATTACGTTCTGGGCTTCTCCGGCATAAATATTTATTTAGCGCGTAGCCAGAAAGGAAAACGTTTTATTAAAAATATTGCGCGCTCTGAAATGGAAGGTGAATCCCGCTGGCAGGAATGGATGGAGTTGACCGACCCAGAGAAATTATACCAGATTGACCGGTTTGAAAATTTTGACCAATACAAAAAGGAAGGACGATTAAAACCAGATGCCCTAAGGTGGTTTGACTATGAGAGAGACCGTTCTGCGCATATTATGGAAGAGGGCAAAGAATTGGGGCCGGAATACCATGTTGACCTTGCTATGTATAACTCGGATAGAGAAAAATATAGCAATCCCAACGATATCTCACATATTGTAGGAGAAATTGAGGCGAAAACAGAGGAGAAGATGTGGTTTATCGCGATGCTCAACAAATGGCGGATTTGCGAGTATCTTTTTGAAGATAGCGAGGACCAAGCAGAAGAGAAATTAGTGACAGGGCTTCTTAAGCCATTCATTGAAATGGCGTCTGTTGCCTTAAGGCGCAACAAGGCTAAGAGTGACCTTGAGTACAGGAAAGCCGCTTTGGATAAAGAACTATCTTTTATGATACAGAAGCTTTATATCATTAAAAGGCATCTCTTTGCCCTGATTAAACAATACGAAGGCTTGGCTGAAGTTGCCCATAACTGCGATGTCTATATTGATATGGGTAAGACATTAAGAGCCCTTTTTTCATCTATAGAAGCGGCTTTACTGAAAATGGACCTCGGCAGGAAGAATGCCAAAAAGGGAGATATTGATGCGTACGCCAGATTAGAAGAGCAGCTAAAAATAATTATAGAGAATAGCCAAGAAGAGGAAATGACTTTAGAAGGCCTGGATATTCATAAGTTAACACTTTCCATTATTGAGGCGTTGTCGCCTGAAGAAGTTGTTGCTGCTTCCATAGAGGCGCTTAAAAAATCAGGAGGTTATAAAGAATCCCGTTCCGAACTGCTAAATGTGAGCCGAATCGCCATGGCGCGCCTCATTTTAGAAAATAGGCTTAATGAAGAAATTGTGGTGATTGAGCAATTATATTCGGCGATTGAGTCGGAAATAATTGAGCTAAAGAAGCAAGGCGAGATGCTCAATAACCTCAGTAACGAATGCGACCAGTGTATCTTAGAGACAGGGCTAAGTAAGAGCCCGGAAAGGAGAGGACTAATTCCTCATGCAAAGACGGCTGAACTCATTACAGAGTTTATAGCCTTAGTGGATGTTATGCATAGGAAGAAACTCAAGCCCGTTAAGAGCGCAGTCAATTTTTATTTGCTTCTTAAGGATGTCGTGCTTGATTACGCCGATGCCTTTAAGAACAAGGGTGTAGATTTAAAGATGGAAGAAGAGTTAGTTTATGGCGAAACCGATTATATCTACTTACGGACCGCTCTGGGTTCATTGCTTGATAATGCGCTTAAATTTACTCCTAAAGGAGGAAAAGTCATTGTTAAAATCAGCATAAGCGAACAAAAGTCCGCTATTATTATTTCTATTCAGGATACAGGAGTTGGTATTCCTAAGGATAAAATAACAAGAATATTTGAACCCTTTACAAGCTTTGCGCCTCCCTCATTAGAAAAAGGAAGCGGCCTCGGGCTTTATGTAGCAAAATCGCTGATAGAGGAACTCGGCGGCACATTGACTGTTGAAAGCGAACTCGGCAAAGGCGCGAAATTTACCATTAGACTGCTGCCGGTATCTTCTTCGCCGATAAAGAATGATAAACACCCATTGTCATCAATAGAAATAAGCTGGAAAAGAGAATTAAGCAGTATCGATACTCTAGAATTAGGCATGCGCTTTGAGATAATGCTGCCTTGCAGTTCTCCTTTGGGCAATAGGCAGGCGATAGAAGATATGTTCATGCAGATAGATGAGTTGTTTATGGCCGGGGAGTTTGAGCCTGCCTATGAAATGCTGGATGCAATTTTAGCCATAAAAGGGTTGGATATTGATTTTAAAATAATGGCGCATAATTTAGAAGGGCGTATCGAGTGGTTACGGCATTATCTATCCACGGCAGCAGACTCATATAAACAAATTATTGCCTTAAATGACACATTAGACTATAGGCAATTTGATGCCGCATACGGCAAGATCCTCGAAAACATAGCGCATAACGCATATTTAGCGTTAATGCTTATCTATAATGAATTAGGAAAGCACGAATTAGCTTCAGAGGTGTTTTTTATTTTGATGCGCCTTTATTACGATAGAAAGGATATTAATTCTTTGCTATCCACAGCCCAGCAATTTATCCTCGCTCTAGGCGATGATGAGTTAGCAGGCGATTATGTTATTAGGTTTGTCGGCGAATCTTATAATAACATAACCAAGTTAGATTATCCGGAAAAATATAAGGGTTTGATTTTCTTGGGTGTTTTTCAATTAGAGATGTTCGCATGGTTTATCAGCGAAAATATCTTGAATAAATATAATATTAACTTGCTGCCTTTAGGCGCAAAAGAGGCGATCTTTGATATCGCGGAAAGGTTCGGCACCAGCGCGTTTAATTTATTCTTCAGGGCGATGCGCTATTTTAAAGAACCAGCCGATGCTTATTATTATTTAGGCAAATGGTATTTCGTGGTTAATGAGGCATATCGGTTATATTGGGGCGATAGAGACGAAAAATGGGTAACGGTGTATAACTCGTTACTTAATACGACGCAGATTATTAACAGGAAAAGAATGAACGAAATAGCCGCAGGATATATGTGGCTAGCGTTAAATAAGCATATTTTAGGAAATACTTCATTTAACTATTCTCAAGAATGGCTGGATTATTACTGGCATATTTTAAATAAAATGCCGCAAAGTTTCTTCTATAGTTCAAGCGCCATTAGTTCAAAGCTTACAGATTTGCTGTGGCAGAGAGGACACGATTTAAGATTAGTAGTTACCTTCCGTGGCTGGCGGGGCTCTAATCTTACCTCTGCCACAGCAGCCGTTACTTCCTCGCCGATAAATCCTAAACAAGCAAAACAGATGGAGTTATTCTCTCCCGCTCACCTGCCACTAATTGCCACTTCAGAGATTAAAGATAAAATCGTCTGGAAAGACAGAGGCCTTCAAGAACGCATTGCGAAGGCGCTCCACAGCGGATTATTTATGAAAATTCAAAGCGCACTTGAAGGACTTTATAAAAAGACAGTCACCTATACGGATATAAAAGAAGTCAATATTACTAAGGTAAAAAGACGCCTTGGGAAGTGGCTAATGACTGATACAGAGCTGTTTACTTGGCTTAAAGAACACTATTCTAACCCAAGGCAACTCTGGGCAATATACCGCGGTACTCCCACCCAGATAGGCATAACTCTGGTTCTTACCGATAATTATCAGATAAAAGCAGTTTTTGAAAGCGTTGCCGCCGAAGAGAAGATAACAATAGCGGAGATTAAAATAATCCCCCCTTCTCTTGATAGGCCGCTTACTCATTATGGAAAGGCGCTCCTGTTGCGCGGGCGCGTAGACGAAATAGATAAATTTTCGCCTGAAGGGTTGGTTGAAGAAGTAATAGAAGAGATAAGTGCGTTCTTGAAGACTATTGAGCCGGAAAAAGATAAAGGAGAGATAAAAGTTGCCATAGGCGCCTTAACTGACATAATCATCGGCAAAAGGTATCATTTCTGGCGCAAGTATATAGTAAATGCGCTGGCAGAGTTTATTTCCCGCACCGAGAATGAATATGCAAAGAGGCAATTGAGCCTGTTGAGCAAGGTTATATACGTCAGGGCGGCTAAAAATAAGGCATATAATATCTGGGATGTAAATGAAGAAATAATTAAAAAGAGGCAAGTTGAAGGATTAACGCGGATAATTAACGCCAAGGCCACCCCTGAAGATGCCAAGGTTTTGGTAGCGGTATTAGAGAAGCACCTCGCAGAAAAAGCCGCC
>CAKKQO010000007.1 GCA_919902105.1 Omnitrophica bacterium GWA2_41_15
TCCAGCCCAAAAACCCGATAATCTCTCTTGAAAACATCGCAAAGCGCTCTACCCAGCATCCCGGAAGAACCAGTAATTAAAACCTTCATTATTTAAAATCCCTTCCCTCTTTTCGTTTGCGGATTGGGATCCTCTATGTCAACCGAGCTCCAAGCATCCATCATATAGCTTTCAATGTAGGCATAAGCTAAGAAGCCGTAGCCGGTTCTCCCCCATTTATTAGACCATGAATTTTTGAATTTGATTAACTTTTCTTTATCGTCATAACCAACAGGGCAGATGGCGTGTCCGCCCAAGGAAGATTCATTCTTCTCTGGCATTGGAACGATACCGGTTTTGGTCTTCATTATACCGCTAAATACTTCTACGCCGATAACGCAGGGGCCTTTGGCGGAAAGTGAGAGCCGTAATTCGTTAAGGCTCAAGATACGCGCGTAGGTGATAATACGGAATTTCTTGGCGTTAGCAATCGCTCCTTTTTCTGCTTTATTTTTTTGATGCGGTTTATACTCCCAGAATTTTTCCTGACAGACTCCCTTTTTCGCAAGCACTTTCATTGCCGCGCGGATTGTCGTGCCTTCTACCTTAGGCATGCCGTCAATCTTTTTAGCTTCGCTATAAAGAAAACGCGGGGAAAGCTCTATTAGTTTTTGGTAATCAAGGAACTCCTGATATTCTTTCATGCCGACTGCCGCGGCAAAACCAACGCAAGCTCCTTCATCCCCTTGGTTTCTGACCGGAGACATATTTTTTGTCCAGTCAATTCTCTTGGGAAGCTTAATAAACGGAAGATAAGCGCGCATCAAATAATCGCGCGCGTCTAGCTTATCTTTTATACAACCCAAACCCCGAAAAATCACTCTGCCGGCCATTTTCCCTTTCTAGAATTTATATTTAAACTCCGTCCTGACCGCTTCATCTTTTTTGTCATCGCCTTGCTTATAATCCGTATACCGGTATTTAAAATCCACGCCTAAAGTTACATCCCCCGCAAAAAACAACTTTTCCAGCCCGAATTTTGCGTATAATCTTTTTTTATCGCTGTCGGAATTATCAAAATTATAAAAATTTGCTTCAAGCGCAGCGTTTGCCTTCCAGTCCTTCTTCTGCTGGTAACCTGCCCTTATGCTGATAGCCTCTCTTTCATAGTCATTGCCTGCTCTTAACGGATAATTCAGCGCCTTATGTTCAAAATCAAACCCTAAATCCAATTTCTGCTTTTCATCTTCGAAAACTTCACAGTCCCAGCTGTTCTCAAGATAAAAGCCCCTGTTATCCAGAGTGGAATTAATATAATCTTTCTTAAAGTATTGATATTTTAGGCTTGTTTCTAATCTTTCGCTGATCCTATGTTCACTTTTAACGTAATAACGCCAATATTCGTAATCAAGCTCTACGTCTCTTTCCTCGTCTTCTTTTGTGTCGCGCTCGCCCCATCCGGCGCGGGCAGTAATTTTATATAGCCAAGGCAAGCCTGTCCTTAGCGAACCCGAGGGGTCAAACACATAATCGGCACCGCCTAATACCTCGTGCTTTGTCTTTTTTCTATCCGCCTTATGCTGTTCGGCTTGGTCTATCTTATAATCAGCAGTAAGCGTCATTTTTTTCTCCATGAAATACCTCTCGGCGCCGAGTTTGCCAAAAAACCTAAGCTCGTCTTTTTGCCCCGGCGCTAAATACTCATAATTGTTAACCCCGTAGGCAAAATTTAAAGCATAAAGCTCTTCTTTAAACCTTATCTGCGGTTCAAATCTAATCTGGTCGTATTCACTTGTCGGAGTATTTTTGTAGCGTTTTTCTTTGTATTGCAGCTTTAAATCTATTTTTACGGATTCTTCTGTCTTACGGCTTTGGCTATCGCCCCGCCGTAGGCGGGGCGGCGTATATGACCAATTAATCTTAAAAATGCGGGCGAGATTATCCAGAGAGTCTTGAGACTTGTAATTTTTATCGTAGATAAATGATGAAATGTTGTAACTTAGACGATCGGATATATCCTGCTTAAGCCTTAGATGGTAGTTCTGGTAATTATATTCGTCATCCGTGTCTTCTTCTTCGTAATCATCGGCAGTTGAGCGCTTGCCTATTTCAGTATAACCGCTCAGAGTGAAATCATCCGCCTGAGCCAAAGAAAGAGAAATTAAAAACAAACTAAATACAAGAAAAAGCAAACATTTCATTTACGACTGCTTCTTTAGTTCCCGCCACCACGGCCTATTATTTTTGTACCACTTAATAGTTAAATCTATCGCTTGCTCAAAATTATATTTAGGCCTAAAGCCTAATCTTCTAATTTTATCGCAATTTAAGCTGTAGCGCCTGTCATGGCCGAGCCGGT
>CAKKQO010000008.1 GCA_919902105.1 Omnitrophica bacterium GWA2_41_15
TGCCTTTATCTAAAATCTTCTCGGAATGGGCCATTTGGTAGACAACATCTCCGGCTAAGATAAATACCGCTTTTTCTTTTATTTGCTTCTGGATATCAAATAGATAGTATTCCACGAAATCCTTTATCCTCTCGTTGGCCGAAGACAATTTATCTGCGTTTATTTTCTTTAATCTATCTTTTAATTTCTGCGTTCTCTCTCTTATGCGCTCATCGCCCCTTAGCCCTATAACCGTATAGGTATGGAATGCCCTCATTATCGATGGAGAAAGCCGCATCCAACCTTCTATATTTCTATCTATCCTTAAGTATCTTCTGCCGACAAAGTTAAGCTCAATGCCTTTGGACAAATTAGAAATCTTCCACAGAGTAAACATATCCAGCCCGCTTTTTATCCTCAAGTCTTTACCAGTGAGGGGCCCTTGCCTTAAAATAGCGATTACTTCATTCTCAACATCTTTAACTGGGCTGGAGGTAGATTTATTTATATTGCTTTGCTCTAATAAGGGTCTAATCTCTTGTTCATAGTACTCTTTTGAGCCATATTCGGGGGCATCAAAGTCAATCAAATTCTTTTTACTTAAGAAGCCGTATATCTCTTCGGCAATATATTTAAAATCAGATTCTCTTTGGGCGTCAACGCGCGTAGAAACAACCGCCTCAGTTCCTGAAAATCTCACCAGAGCCCAACCAATTTCTCTATCTTGGGCATCCTTAAAGAATATCTTTATGCCATCAATCTCTGAAATCCTTAACGCTTTTCTTTGACCAAATTCTTCTCTTAAAACACTCTCTATTTCTTGGCGAATAGATGCAAGGTTTTGGTTATGCCTGGTTAATATCGGCTGGGAGCAAGGAGGACGGATATCTGGGGTAAAATACCAACTAGGAATCTTATTAAGTAAAGTTTTGACATCGCCTTTTGCTTCTGCCAAAGCAAGTAATAATAATAAGGCTGCTTGAACTGAATCGTCAAAAAATCCATTAAGACCATTCCAGCCAGGATAGATATGCGCAGATTGCTCTGCGCCAAAAACCGCTCCTATCCTGCGCATCTTGTCTTTGATATTGGCGTGTCCGGTCTTTGTTTCAATAAACTTTCCACCTAAGTCTTGAACTAACTTCCTAATCGCATAGGATATCTTAACTTCAACCACAATCTTTCCTTCTGGAAATTCGTCTAAAACATAATCTAAGAATGAACCAATGATGTGATCGCCTTGTAAATAAAACGCTTTACCTTTGACTTTTGCTACCGCGCCAAGCCTATCCCCATCATTATCAAAACCAATAGCAATATCTGCCCCTACTTCAAGCATTTTTCTGTAAGCTGCTTGTAAGTTCTTAGCCACAGTAGGATCAGATAGCTTCCCCTTTCCCAGAGGAAATCTTCCATTGGGTCGCATATGGATGCCAAAAACTTTAGCCCCTAATTTTTCAAACACTAATTTTGCCGGAATACCACTTGTGCCAAAGAGAGGGTCAATCAGTATCTTAAAACCCTTAAGAGGTAAACCATCTTTCTTAATCTTGGGAGGGAAATTTTTTCTTGAATGCTTAATTGCTTCGCTTAAACCTTTTTCTTTAACTAATCTAATCCACCTCTTTGCTCCAAATACCCAGTTTGCGCCAATGACCATATCTACATAATCTCGGAGAAAACCCTCTCTATCAACTTGAATATAATTCCCTTTTCTTTCTTTTCTAAACAGAATCTCATTTTTGATTATTAGTTCTTGGGCTAATTTCTTAATCTCCTGAATCTCCTCTGAGGTAGCATTGCGCACACCCTCTTTTGCGCCTAAGACAGGCTTAAACCCATTTTGTGGGGGTGGATTGTGGCTGGCAGTAATCATTATCCCTCCATCTGCCAGAAATAACTGAGAAGCAAAGTAAACAAGAGGGGTGGTGACTAGCCCAATGTCAATTACGTCTACTCCTAAGTCCTGCAAGAGAGAAACTATCCTCTTATGAATTCTTGGCGAGGATAATCTTGTATCATAGCCTACGACAAAAGAGAAAGCTTTTTTACTTAAGCCATCTTTTTTATACAATCCCTTCTGGAATTCTATTTGGGCCTTAACTAAAGCCTCAATAACTTCGTCGGTTAGCTCTCCATCTGCATCAGGACTTCTAAAGTCATAACTTCGGGCAATATTATTTAAAATATTAACTATCTCTTCTTTAGTTTTAACCACCGGCGAGTTGGAGGAAGAATCTTTTACCCATTCAAACGAAGCAACCGATGGAAAACTTTCCAT
>CAKKQO010000009.1 GCA_919902105.1 Omnitrophica bacterium GWA2_41_15
TAAAGAACATCGAGATTGTTATCGGCCTTCTTACTGATAACTCGGGAATGCTCATCGTTGAAAAATAGGGACACATCCTATTTTAAGTTGACTAACAGTTGACTAATTGTTAATTGATTGCTAATTGCTAAAAAATAGGATGTGTCCCTATTTTCAGCTCTATTTTTCCAGCTCATACCAGCGCCCGGGACCGAGAGGGCCGCAAGCGTTAACTAACTTTTTGTCCAACAGCTCTTTTAAGTCGCGCGCTGCCGTAGGAATAGAGATTGCAAACATATCCGCGTATTGTTTACGGGTTATTTTTTTAAGCGTTTTTAAGTTTTCTAAAATTTCAATCTGGCGCGAATTTAATTCGCCTTGGGCAAGAGGAGCTTCTTGTACGGGAGGTTCCTCTTGCGCAGGAGGAGCCTCTTGTTTGGCAATAGGGATAAATTCCGGCGGAAGTATTTTAGGCTTTATAATTTCCAGTTTTATTTCCCGTGCGGGTTTTACTTCTTGAGGCGGTTCTATTTTCTGAAAGTGTTTTAATTCTTGCCTGGGCTTTAGTTCTTCCGGGGCCTTAATTTTTTCCTCAAGCGTTATCTTATCCACTGGCTTCGCTTCTTCCTTGGCCTTTGTTTCTTGAGGTTGAGTTTTTATTTTTGCCTCAAGCGCCGATTTTGGGTGTATTTTTTCTGCCACTAATAGATACAACGCGGGAATGAATACGAGGGTGAGAAAGGTAGCAGAGGTTAATCCGCCCATTACTGTCAGGGCAAGGGGCGCTTGTAACTCTGCGCCTTCACCTATACCAAGCGCCAAAGGTAAGAGCCCTAAAATCGTAGTCAAAGAAGTCATTAAAATGGGCCTAAGCCGTGTCTTGCTCGCTTCCAGCACCGCTTCCTGCGCAGAATAGCCCTCTTTCCTTAATTGGTTGACGAATTCAATGAGAACGATGCCGTTATTAACCGCGATGCCGCCTAACATAATAATACCCAGATAGACAACCACATTTAACGGGGTGCGGGTAATAAACAAAGAAAAAGCCA
>CAKKQO010000010.1 GCA_919902105.1 Omnitrophica bacterium GWA2_41_15
TAATGCTTTATTTTATCGGCAGATTTATTTTTTTTATTATTTTTAAATGCTTATTCAGGCTTAAATCCTACGGTCAGGAAAATATACCTAAGCATTCAGGATTTATTATTGCCAGTAATCACGAAAGTAATCTCGATCCTATTTTGCTGGGTGTGGCCAGCCAGCGTGTAATAAATTTCATGGCTAAAGAGGAGTTATTCCGCAATAAATTTTTTGGTTTTATCTTGCGCCGGGTCAACGCATTTGCGGTAAAAAGAGGTATAGCAGATTTAGGTTCCATAAAAGAGGCGGTTAGAAGATTGAAGAATGGAACCGGCTTATTGCTTTTCCCTCAAGGCGGCCGTAAAGAAGAAGTCGATATTGAAGATGTAAGGGCAGGTATAGGATTTCTTGCTTTAAAAGCTAATGTCCCTATTGTTCCTGTCTTTATTGAGGGTTCAAGGGAGGCTATGCCCAAAGGTAGCAGGTTCCCCAGGCGCTCGAGAGTTAGTGTTTATTTTGGTCCGCTGATATCGCCCAAACCGTATCAGGAATATGGCCAGATCGCTAAAGAAGCAATATTGGCTATTAGCCGCTTAGAAACGCATGAATAATATGTATTGCGCCGTAAAAGTATTTACGGCGCAAGGAAAAATATTCCGCCAGAGGCGGATCCGCCTGCGGCGGAAAACGCAAGCCACCGCCTATGACGGGGTGCCGCCAACGGCGGCATTTGCAAATTTGTATTGACAAGCAGTTTTTTTCTTATATAATTATAGTTTCAGAAATATATTGTAAAAAAGAGGAAAAGGAGAGTGATTTTTGATGGTTCAAGAGGACCATACCTTAGTTTCTGAGCTTTATAATCAAAGCATTAAGGAAATTATTGACGGCCAGGTTGTAAAAGGGAAAATTGTAAACATAACTTCTAAGGAAGTCTTAGTAGATATTGGTTATAAGTCTGAAGGGGTTATCCCTTTGTCAGAGTTTTTCCGTCCTCAAGAGGTGAAGTTAGGCGAGGAAATAGATGTCTACGTAGAATCAAAAGAAAATGACGAAGGGATGGTTGTTTTATCTAAGGAGAAGGCAGAGCGCCTGCGCGGCTGGAATAAGATAGCCGATAATTATAAAGAAGGCGACATTATTGAAGGCAAAGTTAAGCGAAAGGTTAAAGGCGGCTATATTATTGATATGTACGGGATAGAAGGTTTTGTGCCGGCATCGTTATCGACTTTTAAGGGTGTTTCTGACAGGGATATCTTAGATAAAACTTTTAATTTTAAGATAGTCAAAATGAACACGGCCCGCCGTTCTTTAGTTTTATCCCGTAAAGATGCCTTAAAATCAGAGCGGGAAAATTTAAAAAGTAAAGTTTGGGAAAAACTAAAAGTAGGAGAGGCATATCCCGGAGTGGTCAAGGGTATAACTGACTTCGGCGCATTTATTGATTTAGGCGGCGTAGACGGGCTCCTTCATATAATGGATATGAGCTGGTCGCGCATATCTCATCCTTCAGAGTTAGTTGCTTTAGGCGATAGGATTGAAGTAGTGGTTTTAAATGTAGATAAGGAAGCGTCTAAAGTATCTTTGGGCCTTAAGCAGCGTATGCCGGATCCTTGGCAGGAGATTGAGAATAAATATCCTGTTGGCTCCCGCGTAAAAGGTAAAATTGTCAATATTCTTAATTACGGCGTATTCATAGAATTAGAAAAAGGTATCGAAGGGCTAATACATATTTCTGAGGTTTCATGGCAGAAACGCATCCAAGATGTTAAAGATATCTTTGCGATAGGAGATATGGTTGAGGTCCAGGTCCTTAATATCGATAAAGACGCCCGCCGTATCTCTTTGAGTATAAAACAACTAGAGAGCAATCCTTGGCTTGATGCAGAGACAAAATTTCCCATAGGCTCTCTGGTGAGCGGTAAAGTTAAAGGGTTTACTGATTACGGCGCCTTTGTGGAGTTAGATAGCAGTTTAGAAGGAATGATTCATATCTCAGATATGTCTTGGACCAAAAAGATAAATCATCCGCAGGAAGTATTAAAGAAGGGTCAAAAGTTAGAAGTGGTAGTTTTATCCGTCGATGGTAAAAATCGGCGCATCTCTTTAGGATTAAAACAATTAGAAGAGAACCCTTGGCCTGAGATTACCAAGAAATATCCTGTTGGCTTAGATTTAGAAGCTGAGGTTATCCAGGTAAATAATTTTGGGGTATTCGTTAAATTAGAAGATGCTCTTGAAGGTTTAGTTTATGCTTCTGAGATCGAAGCCGAACAAATAGCCCGCCTTAAGACAGGGGATAAATTAAAAGTTAGAATTATGAAAGTAGATACTGAACAGGGTAAAATCGGCTTAACCGCACGATTAATATAATTTAAGCGCGGTCAAAGAATATATTCTTACCGCTGGCAGATAAAGGCACTCCCAAAGCAATTTTAACATCTTTCTTAAATAAGCCTAATTCAAGCGCAGTCTTACCTACCGAATACATAATGCGGTTGTCGATATGAAATAAAGCAGCAATGCCTACAGCAGAGCCGACCGCGATCCCTAAGTCTATCGAATTGAAACTGCATACTGCATCTTTTTTTTGCGCAGTAGCACAATCTTTGAATCCGCAAAAACCACAGACCCTGAGTCCTATGGGTTTAATTTTTGTTCCAATTAAAACAACTATATCGCAATTTAAGATATTCTTGGCATCACGGGCAAAAGAAGGTTTTTTTTCGGTTTTTGCGATTTTCTGCATTGCTTTGGCAAGGTAGAGAATCTTATCTTTTTTGACAATAAGGGTTTCAATGTTGTCTATGCCGCACGCCTTAGGGGCAGTGCGCGCTGATACGCACATTAGGTTGGCTACTTGTTCAGTGGCTTTTTGTTCGGATTTATTCATAAGAATATTTTAGCAGAGCCGTAATTACTGTCAATACATTTGACGTATAGTAATTTTTATAATATAATCTATGTTTAGTTAAATGGTTAAATCGTTAAATAGTTAAATTTAAATCTGTTTTCTATTTAACTAGTCACCAATTGCCAATCACCATTATAGCATGGACATAAAAACGCAAGTTGACTTAATAAAACGCGGGGTATCCGAGATTATTTCCGAAGAGGAGCTGGTGAAGAAATTAGCCCTGAGGCGGCCGCTGATAATTAAGGCTGGTTTTGACCCGACTGCCCCGGATATCCATTTGGGGCATACCGTTTTACTTAGAAAACTACGGCAGTTCCAAGAATTAGGCCACATCGTTTATTTTCTAATCGGTGATTTTACCGCGATGATAGGCGATCCTACCGGTGTTAGCTCTACCCGGCCGACATTAAGCCGCAACGAAATTGAGGTAAACGCAAAAACTTACAAACAGCAGGTATTTAAAATCTTGGACCAGCATAAGACAAAGGTTATTTTTAACAGCGAATGGTTTTTAAAGATGTCTTCAGCCCAGCTTTTAAACTTATCAAAATATGCTTCTCTTGCCCAGATTTTGGCCCGCGCAGATTTTAGCCAGCGCTATAAAGAAAATAAAAATATCTCTTTATTAGAATTTTTCTATCCGTTGCTTCAGGCATATGACTCTGTGCATCTTAAAGCAGACATAGAATTAGGCGGGACTGACCAGAAGTTTAATTTATTATTTGGCAGACAGTTGCAGCAGAATTTTAAACAAGAGCCGCAGGTGGTAATAATGACTCCGCTTTTAGAGGGTTTAGATGGTGTAAATAAAATGTCTAAATCTTTAGGCAATTATGTGGGCATACAAGACGCGCCATCGGATATGTTCGGTAAGATTATGTCTGTCTCGGATATTTTAATGATGCGTTACTACGAATTGTTGACGGCTGAAGATTTGGCCGTAATAAAAAATCTACACCCGATGGAGGCGAAGAAAAAACTGGCCGGTTTAATTGTAAAAGATTATTGGGGCATTAAGCGGGCAGAAGAAGCAAGGATAGAGTTTGAAAAAGTTTTTCAGAAAGGTGATTTTAAGGAAATGGAAGTGAAGGTGTTTGTTAAGGATAGCAATGAAGTATCGCTTATAGACTTAATAGATGATACGCAAGTGAACCTTAAAAGTTTACTTGAATTAAAAGGGAAAAATGATTTGCGCCGTTTAATCACTCAAGGAGCGGTGAAAGTAAACGGCGTACAAGTCAATGATGTAAATTATATTATAAAAGTAGATGGAACAGAATATCAGATACAGGCCGGCCCAAAGCGATTTGCCAGAATTGTGCTAAGAAAAAAATAGGTTCATAACTTATCATATATCAATAGATTAGTTCTTTGGTGAAAATTTTTTAAAAAACCCTTGCGCCGCATAAGCATATGCGGCATCAAGCAAAATCTAATCGCCAGTTGGCAGATTTTGCTTGACAAACAATTATCTATATGTTATATTTTTAATTCCTTGACAAAGCAGTTTGAGGGTTATATAATGTTTATAAGGAGGCAAGTAGGCTGCTTATTTTAGGGTTTGACAGGTTTGGTTAAGATTAATTAAGGCAAGATAGGGAATGTCGATTAATTCGGCATCGGCTCTTGTCGATGCCTTTTTTATTTTCATTGATTTCTCTCCCTCAGAGGATCCTGAGCGGAGTCGAAGGATTTACCGTTCTTTGATATAAATAGCCAAGTTTTTTTCGGAGAGTTTGATCCTGGCTCAGAGTGAACGCTGGCGGCGTGGATCAGGCATGCAAGTCGCGCGATGGCAAGTTTTGTGAGGCCGCAAGGCCAAGCGAATCGAACCATAGCGGCAAACGGGTGAGTAACACGTGAGCAACTTACCCTTAAGACCGGAATAGCCTTGTGAAAGCGGGGGTAATGCCGGATGTGCCCCGATGAACAAAAGTTTGTCGGGGTAAAGGCGGGGATCGTAAGACCTGCTGCTTAAGGATGGGCTCGCGTCCTATCAGCTTGTTGGTAGGGTAACGGCCTACCAAGGCTTTTGACGGGTAGCT
>CAKKQO010000011.1 GCA_919902105.1 Omnitrophica bacterium GWA2_41_15
CGGATGTAGATTTTTTTGGCATAATTTACTAATGCCGACTTCCCGGATAGCCCCTTCTTAAAATAGATCTTTTTCTGGATTTTCTTTTTTCACGAGAGTAATTATCTCTTCGATTAATTTTTTGGCGGTATCTATTGATAACTTTGCTTCATGTGGCGTTATGTGGTTTTTAGAATCATAGATAAAGTCGTGGCGCCGTCTTCGCATGCGGCTAAAACGATTGATAATAGTATCGTATTCATCGCCTAAAATTAATTTGGTAAGCTCAACAATGGTCTTGTGGGACCTTTTCGCGGTTGGGAGATATCCTTTTGAATATATCAATGCCTTACTTGCCCTCATCATAGCATGATAAGCGATAGCAAATGCCCACGTAAGGTCAATTGATAGGTTTGCTTCGGCTGTCGTTAAATCTTTTTTCGCTCGCTTAAGCTGATATGCTATCTGTTTAAAGTCAGAATTTTCTTTCTTTATTAGGTTATCTTTTAAGAATTTTTCGTAAATCATTCTCGCCCCCTATTAGCATTACCTTTTTATCCTGTATTATATTTAATAAAAATGGCTCTTTTTGCCGAATCTCTGTCTTAAAATCACTCGGTGTATAGAGCTTATAATTGATTTCACGCTTCAATAGATCTTCCAAGCGGTCAAGGTTCTTAATGAGCTCGTCTTCGTTGCATTTACCAACTACGATAAGGTCTATATCAGAAAGGTAGCTCTCCTTTGCTTTAGCATACGAGCCGTATATAAATGCGCAATCAACTCTGCCTTCCTTTTGTAACACCTCTTTGATGCTCCCCGCCACGCCGACTGTCTTGAAAATAATGTTTTTATACTCTTCATAAAGAGGGTACTCTCTATTTGCCTTAAAATACCTGGCATTCGCTTTACGCTCACTCGTAAGGATGCCTTCCCGTTCCATGTTGTTTATAACTCGTTGAAAGTTGCCGGGCTTTTTACCTAAAATCCTTCCTATCTCTTGCATATAAAAAGACTGGTCGGGATTAGTAAAGAAAAGCCGTAACAATTCCGCCCTATTTTTGGTCAATTCTTTCATCTTTTTCATCTCCTATATGCGTTACGCATACAATTGTATACTTTTTGTATATAAAAGTCAATTTAAAATTTCGTATCTATAATAGCTATACGTTATCGACTTAGTCAAAACTAAAGTTGACATCTATCAGGTAGATGTCAACTTACGCCAAGCTCAATCAGGGCCCTGGCTATCTTCTACATAGTTCCCCTATAGCCCTTCGACTTGGTTCGACTTCGTCCTTCGATTGCACTCAGGACTACGCTCACCACAGGGCGCTCAGGGCATGCTTTCTTGGGCAAATTTTCGTAACTCTTTGATTTGTTTGGCATAATGATTTTCTTTAAAAAATAAAAGGCGTAGTTATAATGCCTTGTTAATAACATCACCAGTTAAGCCATTATTACGAGTCACCTTGTTCAGCTTCATCCTC
>CAKKQO010000012.1 GCA_919902105.1 Omnitrophica bacterium GWA2_41_15
CGCCGCCTCGCCGGTGGAAGAGAGTAAAGAAGAACCAAGGAATAACTTAATATATTTTTGGTCTTCTTTGCCTCGTAACATAAAAGCAGAGATAGCCATGAATTTAAATGATCATAATAGATTTTTTACCGGTGATAAATTAACTATAATTGACAAAAAATTAGGCAGAGGGTGTGTTTTAGATATAGTCAGAGATGACGAAGTCAATCTTGTATTATGGAAAATAAATAAGTTTTTGTATAAGTTATTTTACAAAATACCGGCTATATTTAACTTGTTATTTAAATTTTCTGCAAAAATTTACTTTGTTAAGCCACAAGGCAGATTTTTTTCTCATGGTTTAGGCTTTATAGATATAGAGGTTGGCGTTGATGACAGAAAGTCGAGGCTTAAAGAATTTATCGAAGATAAATTAGACGTTTCGTTTGATTCTATACAATTACCATATCATCGTAATCCCGTTGGCGCACCAAAATTATTTAATGAATTATTGGAAGGCGGGGGTCTGATTATAAAAAATACAGATAACACTATAAAGCATATAAGGGCTAAGGAGAGGCTATTGGAATTTGATTTTGCAAATAAGCGCATGGTTAAAACAGAAATAAATTTGCCGTTATTAGATTATAAAGAAAATATTATAGCCGCATATCATTATCACGACGAAATTTTAAATGATTATAGCTATGGCGTATTACCCAGTTTCGGCGATATAAATAGTTTTATTCTATGGAGAGAGTTTTTCGGAAGAGATATCTGTCATTTATTATTAGCAAAAAATAAGGATGGAGATATAGAAGGTAAAATTTATAAGATAAAAGACGGCTTAAGTAAAAAAGACTTGTCAGATATTTTAGATATGATCTCCAAAATATTCGCGCACGGAATATTTAGATTAGATCCTGTATCTCAGTATGTAATAGAACGATATTTTACGACAGAACCAGTTAATTTTAAAGATACAGATTCGCCCTTTTTTGATTCCGCCGCCTCGCCGATT
>CAKKQO010000013.1 GCA_919902105.1 Omnitrophica bacterium GWA2_41_15
CTATAGCATTCAAGAAAATGTTTTTTGAAAAATTGCTCAACTAGGCCTTCGGTAAACCGTTGGCGTCCAGACCAAAGAGCGCCAGAATCTCAACTGCGCGATTGGCAAACTTGACCAGAGCCGAGTCAACTTTTTCGATCAAGGACTCGAAGGTTGGAAAATGATGCAGGTGAGTGTCCTGCTCTTTGATCTTTTTCCAGAGTTTCTCAATCGGGTTGAAATCCGGCGAATAACTTGGCAATTGAAAGACAGTCAAGCGCTCGGCGTGCTGAACAAAGAACTCTTTCATAGTGCCACTGGTGTGATAGCGCGCTCCGTCTTGTAACAGCACGATCTGTTCGGTGGTCTGCTCCATCACTTGTCGCAGAAACGTCTGGTAGCTTTCGCTATTGAGTTTGCCAGTGATTGCCCAGTGGAAGAAGCGCCCGGTGAAATAATCGATCAGTCCGAAGACCTTATAGCCTTTGCGCTTGCCTGATGTTTTGACAGTCGGTTGTGAGCCTTTGCGCGCCCAGGTGTAAGTCAGTGTTCCCCATTGCGGGAAACTGGCTTCGTCGCCGAAGAGCAGCAATGCTCCTTTATCGCGTGCCAGTTTGAGAGCCTGCGGCCAAGTTTTCTGCCGCCAATCGCGGCGTTTGATCTGATTGAGATGATCCGAGACGAATCGAGCTTTTTGAAAACTAAAGCCCAGACTCTTCAACAACTCGGCGATGTAGAAGACGCTGTAACTGACCTTAAATTTATCAAGGATCAATTGATGAATCATCGGTGAGCGCCAACAATTACCATCGAAGCCACACTCTGCCGGGCCGGCATCAATCAATCGCGCCAATTCCAGCTTCTGATCTTGATTCAATTTGGGGCGACGGCCGGACGATTTCTTGAAAGCCACACCGGCGGCACCGTAACAAAGAAAGAGATACGCGTAACGTTCAACTTGCTCGACCGACAACTGCAACACGACCGCCGCTTGCTCGGTCCTCTCATAATGCACCACGGCGAAGATTGCCAGAATGAATTTGATGGTTCGAAGATCACCCAGTTGTTGGGCGGTTTTGAGTTTGCGGTCTAGCTCTTTGCGTTGATTAGCCGTTATATTGAGACGAAAGCTTAGCATCTGGAGTTCTCCTTACGAGAGATGGTTTACTTCTTGGCAGAAGCAACCTCTCCAGATGCGGCTTTCTCGTCAACTCAAATTCTCATTTTTCCAAAATTTTCGAAAATTCTTTTTCTTGAACTCTATA
>CAKKQO010000014.1 GCA_919902105.1 Omnitrophica bacterium GWA2_41_15
AAAGAAAAAAGGACAATCCCTGAAATTTTTGCTAAAGACGCAGAGGCGTATTTTCGTAGAGTAGAAAAGAAGGTATTAAAAGAAGTAGCAACACAGAAAAATTTTGTAGTTGCCTGCGGCGGCGGGATAGTGTTAGATAAGGATAATATTAAAATAATGAAGGAGACCGGGGCTGTAATCTGCCTAACTGCTGTGCCGGATGTAATATTAACGCGGGTCTCTGGATATACGCATCGGCCGTTATTAAACGTTCCTAACCCTAAAGGGCAGATAGAGCATTTGCTTAAACTGCGCGCTCCTTTTTATGCGCAGGCAGATAAAACCATCGATACCTCAAAATACTCCATTATCAAGGCGGCGGATAGGATTTTAAAATTTATTTTTCCCAAAAAATGCTCGAGCAAGAAACAATAGATTGGTTGAAATTAAGCTTAGTCCCAGAGATCGGGCCCATGCGAGGCCTTAAGCTTTTAGAAAAGTTTAAAAGCCCGCAGGCGATATTAAGGGCGCCGTTACGTGAGTTAGCCCAAGTAGAAAATGTCGGCAAGCAAGTTGCTGAAAGAATAGTTAAGAATAGAGAAAAAATAGATTTAGAAAACCAGCTTAAATTAATCGAAGAAAACAAAGTCAAAATTATCCCTTTAGTAAACGAATCTTACCCTGAACAGCTGAAAGCGACATTTGACCCCCCATTAGTTTTATTCGTAAAAGGAGAAATTAAGCCCCTCGATTATTTTTCTGTTGCTATTGTGGGTACGCGCCTTGCTTCAGTTTACGGCAGGCAGATGTCGCAAAAGTTAAGCGGGCAGTTAGTAGAAAAAGGCCTGACTGTTGTCTCAGGCGGCGCGCGGGGAATAGATACCGAAGCACACAAAACAGCGTTAAGGGCCGGCGGCCGCACCATCGCCGTATTAGGCTGCGGGTTAGATATTACTTATCCTTCAGAAAATAAAAGATTGTTCGAGGATATCAGCAAAAATGGCGCTTTGGTTTCAGAATTTCCTTTAGGCACTAAGCCGGATAAAATAAATTTTCCTATACGTAACCGTATCATCAGCGGGTTATCTTTGGGTGTGGTAGTAATTGAGGCACCGTTTAAAAGCGGAGCATTGATTACGGTAAGGCATGCCATAGAACAAGGGAGAGAAGTTTTTAGCGTGCCCGGCGAGGCAGATAAGTTTACATCCTGCGGCACAAATCAATTAATCCGCGATGGAGCAAAATTAGTAGAAAATGCTGAGGATATCCTTTCAGAATTGCAGGCTGTGATTCGCGCAAGAATGAATGAAATAAAAAAAGAAAAGATAGAAGAACCTAAGAAGCAATCTATTGAGTTGGATTTAAAGCTAAATGCAGAAGAGCAGGAAGTTTATAATTTAATCCCTGAAAAAAACACGCATATTGATGAGATAGCCGATAAAAGCCGCTTAAAGATAGGTAAGGTTTTTAGTGTTTTGACGCGTTTGGAATTAAAGAAATTGATAAAGCAGTTACCGGGGAAGATTTTTGCGCGGATATGAGTAAAAAATTAATTTTTAAAGAAGATATAGAATCTTTAGTTAAGAAAGCGGCTTTAGATTTTGATGTTTATTTTCCGGCTCGGGATAGTTCGGGCGATTGTCAGTTTGTCCGTTTTAGCGAAGAAAAGAAAAACCTCCCCAAATTATGTTTAGATTATGATAATTTGATCATCCCGCCTAAAAGTATTTTTTTCCCGCAGATAGAGAGGATGTTTACTTTTAAAAAGGGCATGGCGGTTGAAAATACGCAACCTCACCACTTATTGCCTAAGCTTATTTTCGGGATTCGCGCCTGCGATTTAAGAGGCCTGCAATTTAGCGATGTTTTTTTTAAACGCAATTTCGCAGATAAGTATTATCTCGGCCGCATTAAAAACCGCCTTACTGTGTTAGTGGGCTGCACTAAGCCCTTACGCGAGAATAAATGTTTCTGTGTTTCTGCCAAGACCGGCCCATTTTTAGAAAAAGATTTTGATTTGCAGTTTACCGACCTGGGGCGAAGTTATTTTGTTGAGGCAGGCTCTAAAGAAGGAGAGAGGTTTCTTAAAAAATATAAAAATTTTTTTAAGGATTCAGGAAAAGAAGATTCGTTGCTTACGGTTGAAATAAAGAAAAAAGCTTCTGAGTCGATTACCTTAAGAGTAGATTTTTTTGGCGCAATTAAAAAGTTGATGAAAGGCGGCCTGCCGCAAGAAAATTACCAGAGAATCGGCGAAAGATGCATCTATTGCGCCGGATGCCTATATGTTTGCCCAACGTGCACCTGTTTTAATGTTTTTGATTATAAAGATGGGCGGCTGCGCAACTGGGATGCCTGTATTTTTGAAGGCTACACGCGGGAGGCAAGTACGCATAATCCTAGAGTCGAGAAATGGCAGCGTACTGCCCGCCGCTACGAGCATAAATTAAAATATGATTATCAAACGACCGGGATGTCCGGGTGTGTCGGCTGCGGCAGATGTTTAGAAAGCTGCCCGGTAAATATTGGGATTTCCAAATTTATACAGGAGATTACGGAAAATAAGAAAATAATGTAATATTGAGAAACGCAAAACTAATGAAACTTCTTCGCACACGAAATTTTTTG
>CAKKQO010000015.1 GCA_919902105.1 Omnitrophica bacterium GWA2_41_15
GGCCAGTATTTTTCTATTAACGCCGGTTTAATACCGGTCTCTTCAGGGTTAAAACAATCAGCCATAATTTTCCAGCCTAAATCCAGCGCCTCTTCCAGCGGGATATTTACCTTTAAAGACATCATTTTCTCTTCAAAAATCCCGCCGTACTTAAGCAGTTTCTTATCCCAGTTAGACATCGCAAAACCCATCGAGCGTTTTTCCAAGGTCTCGCGGTAATTGGCAAATAATTGAATCATTGTATCCATAATGGTGCGGTGGTCATCGCGGGTTTTTCCGTTAACCTGCTGCTTCAGACGCGAGAGTGAGCCAAACGGCTCAATTACCCCGCCTTTTAGATAAAACTGCCCTTCGGTAATGTATCCCGTGTTATCGGGAACCGGATGCGTTACATCGTCTCCGGGCATTGTGGTAACTGCTAAAATAGTGATTGAGCCGGCAGTATCAAAATCTACCGCCTTTTCATAACGCGCGGCCAATTGGCTGTATAAATCTCCGGGGTAACCGCGGTTGGAAGGAATCTGCTCCATAGTAATCGCAATTTCCTTTAAGGCGTCGGAAAAATTAGTCATATCGGTTAAAAGCACCAAAACGCGTTTTCCGGATAGCGCAAACTGCTCTGCCGCCGCCAAACTGATATCCGGCACCAAAAGACATTCAACCGTAGGATTCTGCGCGGTATGGATAAAAAATATGGAACGTGGCAATGCCCCCTCTGCCTCTAATGTATCGCGGAAAAACAAATAGTCGTCATATTTTAAGCCCATCCCGCCTAAGATGATGATGTCCACCTCTGCCTGAATGGCAATGCGCGCTAAAACTTCGTTGTAGGGCTCACCGGCAATAGAGAAAATCGGCAGTTTCTGCGAAACAACTAAAGAATTAAAAACATCTATCATCGGGATACCGGTGCGGATCATCTTTGAAGGGATAACCCTTTTTACCGGATTTACCGACGGCCCGGCAATGTCCACTAAGTTTTCCGATAAGCTCGGCCCCTTATCTAAAGGCATCCCGCTTCCGTTAAAAATACGGCCTAAGAGGTTTTCCCCGCAAGCCACGCGCATAGGATGCCCTAAAAAACGCACCTCATCCCCGGTAGAAATCCCCTTGCTTCCGGCAAAAACCTGCGAATAAACCTTTTTTCCGTCTAAACGGATTACCTGCGCCAGCGATACCCCCCACCGGGTATTTACCTGAGCTATCTCGTTATAACCCACGCCTTCGGCTTCAACGGTGATAACGTCGCCGGCGATTTGAATAATATTGGTATAGACCTTATGCATTGATTTCTTCCTCTTTTTTACCGGTTACTTTTTCTTCCAATAAAAGGGAAATTTCCTGCCCAATCTTCTTAAATTCCGTTGAATTCCATTGAGCCGAATTCCATCCTTTAAATAACTGCCTTAATTTCTGGAAAAAATGGAGTGCCGCTTCCTTGTTATCAAAAGAAAATTCCGCGCAAAGCACATAATGATAGATAAAATTAAATATGTAAACCTGCCTTTCTTTTGCGGTTGCTTCATCAACCGGGTCAAAGGCATTCTGCTGTAAATAAACAAAATCCAGAAATTCGCCTTTTAGGTAATCAACATATTCGCAAAGCCCGGTGCCTTCTTCGCCAACGACCTTCATCATTGACGCCACCTCACTGCTTCTCTGTAAAATTTGGTGCCCGGCTCTTGCCTCTTCATCAGGAATGAAGCTCTTATATTTTGACCAGCTGATAAGAGGGTCGATCGCCGGATACCTGCGGGCATCAGAGCGAGAGCGCGAAAGCCCGTGAAAGGCGCCGACTACTTTAAGCGTGGCCTGGGTTACCGGTTCTTCAAAGTTTCCTCCGGCAGGGCTGATGGTGCCTCCGATGGTAACTGAACCATAACTTCCATCATATAATTTTACAACCCCTGCCCTTTCATAAAAGGAAGCGATGCGCGATTCTAAGTATGCCGGGAATGCCTCCTCTCCGGGAATTTCTTCTAATCTTCCGGACATCTCACGCATTGCCTGCGCCCAGCGCGAGGTTGAGTCGGCCAGAAGCAAAACGTTTAGCCCCATCTGCCGGTAATACTCGGCAATAGTCACCGCGGTATAGACGCTGGATTCGCGCGCGGCTACCGGCATAGAGCTGGTATTGCAGATAATTACTGTTCTGTCGCTTAAAGGTTTTTGCGTGCGCGGGTCAGTGATATGTGGAAATGTTTTTAGGGTTTCCACCACTTCTCCGGCGCGCTCGCCGCAGGCGGCAATAATTACAATATCTGCCTCGGCATGGCGGCTGGTTAGCTGCTGTAAGACAGTTTTGCCTGCGCCAAAGGGGCCAGGGATACAATATGTGCCGCCTCTTGCTACCGGAAAAAGCGAATCAATCAAGCGCATTTTAGTAACCAAGGCTTGAGATGGCTTTAATTTCTCGGCGTAACTGCTGATAGGGATTTTCACCGGCCAGCTCTGTTTTAAATAGGCATTATGAATTTTGCCGGAATGGTCTTTTAGCTGAGCTAGGGGCTCTCTTAAATTATAACGGCCGAGCTTGGCGATACTCACTACCTCCAAAGTGCCAAAGAGGTTAAACGGTACCATAATATAATGCTTAAATATTTTTTCCGGGACAAACCCTAATTTCTCGCCCGGCCTTAGATGCTCGCCTTTTTTTGCAAGCGGGTTAAACTCCCATTCGCTATCGTCAAACAGCGCTTGTTCATAGGCGCCGCGCTTTAAGAAAAAGCCGTATTTTTCTGCCAAAACTGGCAAAGGGTTTTGCAAGCCGTCAAAAATCTGGCCTAAAAGGCCCGGACCTAATTCTACCGAAAGAAGCTCTGCGCTAAATTCAACCGCATCTCCGACGCGCAAACCCGTGGTGCTTTCATAAACCTGCATCTCGGCGATATTTCCCTTGATGCGGATAACTTCGGATTTAAGCCGCGCGCTGCCGTGCAAAATATAGGCCACCTCATTTTGCACAATGAGGCCGTCGGATTTTACCGCCACCATATTACCGCTGATTTTTACGATCTTCCCGATTCTTTTTTCGCTCATAAGTCAAATCCTTTAGTTGGTAATCAAGGTTTCTTCCAACAAGCCTACTTTATCCGCCGTATATATCCTCTCCCAGCGCTCAAGGATTAATAATTTCAAGCCGTAAATAAGCAAAAACTCCAAATCAAAATAATGGCCGAAACTTAATTCCTCTAATTTTTGCCAACGTGCTTCGTCCAGTATCCGCTCTCCCTCAAGCGGCGACGGGCTCCTGTGCGCGTTCATCGCCAGATGCGCGATAGGCGGCTCAATATACCTTTCGCGGCGTAAATATTTAGAGGCATCTTCGTGCTTATGGCTGGCACGTATCTTAGCTAGTTCATCCCTTAAATCCGTGTCAAACTCCTGAAACTCTCTTAAAACCGAATGTATATTTTTAAAAACGTATTCCCCGTCAATGGATGCGGTTTTTAAAATTTCGAAATCCTGCTCGGGGATAAAGGTGAGGCAATTTTTCAGAAATCTTTCAAAAGTAAACGGGGCGCGGCCGTTAAAATGTAACATCGGCAGGCTTGCAATTAAATAGGTGTAAAAATTAGGCATTGTGGATTTAAAAGTTATTCGGTTTTCAAGATTTGGCTCAACTTCGGCTTAAGATGAGTGCTGATGTAATCAGCCAGAGCCTTATCGGAAAAATCAAAATGCGACTTTTGCGAATCAAAACTGATAATAAATCCTCCGCTGACATCCTCCGAAGATTTTAAAACTATGCCTTTCTTTATTTTTTCCGAGAGTTCCGCCAAAAGGCCTTTTTCTATTTTTTCCAAATCTTCCTTGCGCAAAGAAACAACAATATTTTCCCCTTCTTTTAAGTGCTGCTCTTTAATCAAACCGGCAATAATCTTAACTAATTCTTCCGGCGTAAGCACCTGGCGCACGTTCAGAACAGCAATCTTATTCAGCAGGGCGTTGATTTCTTTACGTAGGCCCAAGAGCAAATCGCGGCCTGCCTGCTTTAATAACGCCTCAGCGCTATCTTCGGCCTTCTTGGCCTTGCCTTTTGCCTCAATGATAATGTTCTCTGCATCACTGCGGGCGCGGGCGACGATCTCCCCGGCATTTTTGCGCGCCGAGTTTTCTATTTCCTTTGCTTTTGCCTCGGCCGTTTTTATACCCTCTTCCTGTATCTTTGCGATTAACTCCTTAATCTCTTCTGCCATACAACCTCATTTCTCTTAAAATTTCTTCAACTGCTAATAGCGGATTTTTTGCCTCTAAGACAGGCCTGCCGACTACCAAAAAGTTACTGCCGGCTTTAACTGCTTCGCCTGGCGTAACCACTCTTTTTTGGTCGCCGAAAACTGTTCCTTTAGGACGGATCCCCGGTGTAACAATAATTAAATCTTTCCCGAATTCCTTCCGGATGGCCGCTGTTTCTTCTACTGAAGCGACTACGCCCTCTAAACCTGCCTGTTTTGCGCTCCTTGTGAAATTTAGCACAAGGGGAAGTATTTTACTATTCTTTCCTTGACTTGTCAAGACCGTAACTGCAATTAATAAAGGAGGTTTTATGCCTAACTTAGCAGCGGTTTTATCGCGCGCCTCGCCTGCCCGTTGCATCATCTCTAAACCGCCTGATGCGTGCAGATTAAACATAAAAACGCCTAACGCTGTGGCAGCGGAAGAGGCATTTGCAACAGTATTGGGGATATCGTGGAATTTTAAATCGAGGAATACGTCAGCGCCCTTTTTATTAACCATCTCTACTGCTTTTGGCCCGTAAAGCGTAAACAGCTGACTGCCGATTTTAAAAATTTTTACTTTGGGGTAAAGCAGGTCAACAAACTTTTTCGCTTTTTTGAGGTTATCTACGTCAAGGGCAACTATTAGTTTTGCCATGTTTTTAAACTTCCCACTAATTCCTTTATATCTTTTATCTTATTCTTGCGCATATAATCTTTGATGCCATCTATAATCTCGATGCCTGCGCGCGGATTTATAAAATTGGCGGTGCCTACTTCTACTGCTGTAGCCCCGGCAATAATAAATTCCAAAGCGTCGTCTGCCGCCATTATCCCGCCGATACCGATCACCGGAATTTTAACCGCCTTTGCCGTCTCCCAGACCATCCGCAGGGCAATGGGTTTTATTGCCGGCCCGCTTAGGCCGCCAGTAATATTGCCTAATCTTGGCCTGCGCGTATTTACATCAATACTCATTGCCAAAAATGTGTTTACTAAAGAAACGCTGTCTGCCCCTGCATCTTCTGCCGCCTGCGCAATAAGACTTATATCCGTTACATTCGGGGTAAGCTTGGCGATGATTGCGACTTTTGTGCTTTTACGCACGGCTTTTACAACTTCGTAAGTAGCCTTGGCATTTTGAGAAATCAACTTTGACTCTTTAATACTTTGACTCTTTAATACTTTTATATTCGGGCAGGACAAATTTAATTCTAACGCAGACACTCCAGCATCATTTAATCGCTTTGCTAATTCTGCATAATCTTCCGTTGAATCACCGGCAATACTGACAATTGTCTGTGTTTTTAATTTTTTTAAGTAAGGGAGTTTTTCGGCAATAAAATTCTTTACGCCGTCATTTTCCAAGCCAATAGAATTAAGCATCCCGGAAGGAGTTTCTACTATACGGGGAGGCGGATTACCCTTGCAGGGTTTTAAGGTGATGGTTTTAGTGAGAATTGCGCCTAATGCATCTAATTTAACTAAATCCTTAAATTCTTCCGCATAACCAAAAGTACCCGAGGCGGCCAAAACAGGATTTTTCAGTCTCACACTACCCAGAAAAACTGACGTTTTCATTCAGCGCTTAACTAGCTGTAACAAGATAACCAATGCCAAGATTATAACTGCTACCCCAATCAATTTGCTCTTACTAACAATCCATTCATCAGTAGTGATTTCTTGATCTAAAACCTTTTGAGCTCCTTCCACAACGAAAAGTTTTTTGTTCAGTAACTGAGTTAATTTTTGTAAAGCTACCGGTTTGGCCATAAGGACTAGCCCTAATAGAAAACCTAACACAGCAAAAACAATAAGATAATTAGCGCGGCTTTGTATTACTTCAAACACTATAAGCGCCGATAAAATAGCAATTAATAAGCCGACTATCTTATGGTGTCTGATAACCCAGGCATCAGTATTTGTTTCTCTATCCAAGGCTTGCTGGATCCTCTCTAAAATAAAACTATGTTTATTTAACAGCTTGTTTAATCTTTGCAGAAAAGCCGGATTAATAATAAAAATTACGCCTGAAATTAACCCGATAGCAGCAACGGCGATTGATACCGGCCCCGCTATAAACTCTATAATATTCATAAATTTCCTCCTTTCGCTCTTTACCTGCTTTTAGGCAGTAATTATTAATATTATATCATATTCTCTGTAAAATCTTCAGAAAGATCTCAAGGATTAAGAAGGCCTATGCGCGCTTACTTTCTAACCGCAAAACTTCCTGCTAAACCAGGAAGAATCTCATCATTTGCGCCTTCAATAATGACAACAAAATGCTTAAATTTAGACATATAAACATTCTCTTCGTCTGTTTTCCATTGGATAGACTCATCGCCTTCTTTTACTAAATTTACCTGCTCATATTTCTTCTCGATTATCTTCTTATAGATACTAAAAAATTCATCGGCATCTTGTTCGCTGTCCCATTCTGATAAGGAGATTAAAATCGCCTGTTTGGTATTGGGCTCTTCGTATAACTCAAAGTAATCGCCGCCCCAGCCCTCTGACATTATCTTGTTGGATAGTTCATCTAAAAACTTTCTGCCGATTAGATATATTCCAAACTCGCCTAATCTACCTTTAGATAACCTTACCCAAGGTTTACCTAGTAGGGTAGATACATCCGGCAAGGTTACTTTTTTAGGGTTATCCCGGGTAATATAATATTTCTCCGGATGCATAATCTGCTCGCTTGATACAGGCATATCTTTATAGATTGTATCTACCGCTTCCCAGCCTTTCATGTTCACCAGATGCTGGATAAAACTGCCTCCCCAGACATAAGGAAAAAGCAGGTCCTCCATAAAGATAGCGGGTTGGCCGTCTTCGGTTTTAAAACGTTTACTGTAAGCCAACATTGAATCTATGGTAAAAGACCTTAAATCAAAGCTCTGCTCTTTTCCCTTCACTCCCAAGCCTCTTAAAAAAGCATCATACATCAACACTGTGGCCTCGCCCTCTACAACCCCGCGTATAGCCAAAGCCCTATCCTCATCTTCTAATAAAATCACGGGATCTAACATTTTCTTTAAATCATAATATTGATCTTGAAGGGCATGTACTTGTTCATGCATAAGCGTGATACTCGGCAGGCCCGGTATAGTGCCGTATAAAGAACTTTCCAAAACAAAAATTTTTTTGCTATCAGGGTCATAAAAACCCGCGACCTCCTCGCCCAACGCCGCCTTAACTTCCTTCGGGTAATCGATATCCTTAGAAATTATACCTAATTTCCGCAGGAGCTTTCCTCTTATCTCTAATTTATCCCCCTTAAAGTATTTTTCCATATCTTTCTTAATCTGTTCTTTCACCCTATCTTTAGTCGTAACCTCTATCTCGGGAATGCTTTTAAATTCTAACTTCCTTGTCTTAGCTACAAAGTTAAACCCTTCTTTTGCGGAAGACAAAATGGCCTTATTTTTATCCTGCAAGAGAAACGCCTCCTCAGTCGCTAATCTCGCCTGCGCCTCTTCTAAAGAAAGATTATTTATATTTTCCACGTCTTCCTTGTTAATTCTTAATTTGGTATTGCCGGAAACACTGCCCATCTCTATCTCTAAAACAACTTCCCTGTCGGTTATCTCTCTAAGCCAGCCGCTGATTTGCCTGCCGTTTTTTAATACTACTGTATCCTTATCCGCAAAGACATTGCTGACTAAAATAAATACGAGCAGGATAAATAGGGAAAATATAACAGATAATTTTTTTACCCTCATAATAACAGTTCCTTTGTATCGAATACCGGGCCTTCTCTACAGACACGTTGATAACCGCTTTTGGTTTCAACCGCACATCCTAAACAGGCACCAATTCCACAAGCCATATATTCTTCTAAGGAAATTTGCGCCGGGATTTTATGCTCGAAGGAAATTTTTGCAACCTCTTTTAGCATCGGCTTGGGGCCGCAGGCATAAATCGTGCTTCGTGCTTCGTGCTTCGTGCTTCGTAAATGCTTTTCTAACAACTCCGTCACCCTGCCCTTAAAACCATGCGAGCCATCGTCTGTAGCTATTTTAACATTATAACCTAAGTTTTTAAACTCTTTTTCGCAAAGGATTTGGTTTTCTGTCCTTGCGCCGATTAAGACAAGAGTTTGACACTTTGACACTTTGACACTTTGACACTTTTTTATTTCTTCTGCAAGAAAAACTAAAGGCGCAACGCCCATTCCACCGGCAACAAGCAAGGGGTAAGGGGTAAGGGGTAAGGGGTAATCAAAGCCTTTGCCTAAGGGACCGATTATATCCAGATATTCTCCGTATTTCTTTTGTGAAAGAATCTCCGTTCCCTCCCCCACAACTTCGTAAAGAATTTCTATTTCACCCTTGACCCTTAACCCTTGACCCTTAACCCTATGTATACTAAACGGCCTCCTCAATAATGGTTCGTACCCATTATTTAGTCTCGCCATTATAAACTGCCCCGGCAAAGCTTCCTTGGCAATCGCAGGCGCCTCTAACCCTATCTTAAAATACTTTTGGCTGATTTTCTTATTAGATATAATTTTAACTTTTACGCAAAGCATTTTCTTTTTTGTAGAATAAACTGCAGGTAGATATGAAAAATATAGCTGCCAGTAAAAATTCTAATACTTCTTTTAAAAACTCATTACGCCCAAAAATCCTGATATCCTGCCAAGTTTCCAGCGCGATTATAATTATAGACACCGCGATTAACGAAGACAGTTCTTTTTTAATCCAAGCCCACTTAAAAAACAAGTAATTTCTTGGGCTTACTCTAAAGAAATTTCTATTGGGAAAATATTTTGGCGTTTTTCTGCAATAAACTTTATATTCTTCGCCGAAGAGCTGCAAAAGACTATTTTCCTCTTTACGCACCTGCGGAGTATATATTGCTAAAAAAACAAATAGGAAGACTGAAAACGCCCACCACTGAAAAAGGACAAGAACAATCCCTAGGCCGATTAATAGAGTTCCAAAATACATTGGATGCCTAACCAAGCCGTAAAGCCCGTCGGACATTAGGCTCCTTCCATTCCAAGATTTTTCTGACTTATACCCCCTTGCGATGACACGAATCAAAAAACCAAATAAAAGCACAAATATTCCCAATATATCTAAAAATTCGTCGAGTGCCTCTTCTTGCCACACGGGGAATAAAAATTTAGACAAGAAAACCGCTGTAAAGACAGCTAAAAAAATAGAGATACCCTGAATTCTTATGCGTGTTTTCATTAATGACGACACAACTTATGGAAGCCATAAGCTGACATAAGTTGCTTGTCGGAATTAATCCCGCCGAATGCTTGAAAATTGTCGTAGAGAATTTTCAAGCATCTTACCCTCTGGAATTTTACAAAGTAAAATTCCGAGGACTTAGTCCCTGAAATTGCAAAGCAATTTCTAGGGGTGAGGCGGGACAGGGTTCATTTCTGGCACTTCGGGCAAAAATATGTGCCGCGGCCGCCTAAGGCCATTCTTTTAATCGGCGTCTTACAGACTAAACAGGATTTTCCTTCGCGGTCGTAAACCTTATGAAATTTGACGTAGCCGCCGGGTTGCCCAGTTAACTGCACATATTGGTCCACTGATGAACCTTTATATTCTATCGCTTCTTTTAACGTGTCTTTTATCTCTTCAAAAAGAAGAGATTTTTCTTTATCCGATAAACTATTTGCCGCACGCTCCGGATGAATTTTTGCCCGAAATAATGCCTCTGCCACATAGAGATTGCCAATTCCCGAAACAAAGGTTTGATCCATCAACAGCGGCTTAATTTTGGTTTTTTTGGCAGAGAGCATTTCTTTAAATTGCTCATCGGTTATATCAAACGGCTCAGGGCCAAGAGCTTTAATAAATTTTAATTTGTGCCAGTCATCAATTAGGCGCAGCTCCGCAAAGAGCCGCTGGTCGTTAAAATCAAGATTTTTCCCATCAGATAAATGAAAACTCACCCTTGCGGCTTGGCCGCTACCCGGATAAACCAACTGGCCGGTCATTTTCAAATGGATGGCGAGCGATTTCCCATTCGATAATTCCAAAATTAAAAGTTTCGCCTTGCGTAGGATATTTCTAATAGTTACGCCGGATAATCTTTTTTTAAACTTATCCGGTGACGGCTCACGGATTACCTTAGGGTTATGCACAGTTACGCCGGTGATTTTTTTACCTAAAACCGCCTTCTCTAATTCGCGCTTAATCGTCTCAACTTCGGGTAGTTCCGGCAACTTATTATCTCCTTATCTATTCTCTAACACCTATAACCTATCACCTGTTATTTTCACCCACACTTCCCTGCTCCTCGGGCCGTCGCTTTCAGCGAAATATATCCCCTGCCAAGTGCCGAGAGCCAGGCGCCCGTCTTCTATAAAAAGCGTTAATGACGAACCAAACAAAGACGACTTTACGTGGCTATCGGCATTGCCTTCGCTATGAGAATATCCGGTATTTTCCGGAACAAGCTTATTCAAGGCCTCAATGATATCCCTTTGCACCGATGGATCGGCATTTTCGTTTATCGTCAGCCCTGCGGTAGTATGCGGACAAAACACAAAACAAACACCGTCCTTGATACTGCTTTTAGAAACCACCGCCTGCACTTTATCGGTAATATCTATCAATTCTACCCGGCTATCTGTCTTTAATTCAATTTTTTCCATGCCTTAATCCTGCTCCTTGCTTGAGCAAAGGGAAATTCTCTCCGATAATTTCCCTTTAAGCTTCGGAGTAAGTTCGGACAGATAAGTTATGTCGTCCCGAAACTTCGTGACTCCATAACTTATATCCTCACTTATGGTACTCCTGTATCGGTTTTACCTCTAATTTCCCTTTAACCAGCGCTTCAATACCGGTGACGCAGGCATTGGCCCCGGGGAGCGTAGTTACTACGGGCACCCCAAACGCTACAGCAGATGAGCGAATTTTTATTTCATCCTGCCTGGGGATTTTTCCCGAAGGCGTATTAATAATCAAATGGATTTTACCTTCGCGGATTAAGTCTAATAAATTTGGGCTGCCATCGCTTACGCGTTGTATTGTCCTTACCTTAATCTTATTATCGGCTAAAAATTTGGCAGTGCCAACAGTTGAAAAAATCTTAAAATTTAAGCTTTTAAGTTTCTTGGCTGTCTCGGCAACAATCGGTTTTTTATCGCTGTCTTTTACGCTGATAAAGACTGTCCCTTTAACGGGCAAATTCTGCCCGGCAGCAAGCTGGCTTTTGCAATAGGCGCGGCCGAACTCGCTATCAATCCCCATTACCTCGCCGGTAGACTTCATCTCAGGACCAAGTGTAATATCTACTCCGGGAAATTTGATAAACGGCAAGACTGATTCTTTTACACAAATATGCTTGGGGATAATCTCCTTAGTAAAACCTAAATCTTTAAGTTTCTTCCCTACCATTACTTTTGCGGCTAATTTTGCCAAGGGCACGCCTATCGCCTTTGAAACAAACGGCACAGTGCGCGAGGCACGGGGGTTTACCTCTAAAATATAAACCGTGCTATTTTTTACCGCATACTGCACATTCATTAAACCGACTACTTTTAATTCGCGCGCAAGGCAAAAGGTGTAGTGGCGGATTTTATTAATGGTACTTTCCGACAAGGTATGCGGTGGAAGCACCATTGCCGCATCTCCCGAATGCACCCCAGCCTCCTCGATATGTTCTAAAATCCCGCCTATACAGAAGGTCTCTCCGTCAGCAATCATATCCACATCTACTTCTACTGCCTCCTCAATAAATTTATCTACCAAGACCGGCCGCTCAGGCGATGCCCAGACCGCATTCCCAATGTAGTACTCTAAGCTCTTGTCGTCATAGACGATTTCCATTGCCCTGCCGCCTAAAACATAGGAAGGCCTAACCAACACCGGGTATCCGATTTTTGCCGCTATTCTTTTGGCCTCTTCCACGGTAACCGCAGTGCCGCCTGGTGGCTGAATCAGGCCTAATTTTTCTACCAACTCCGCAAAACGTTTTCTGTCTTCAGCGCGGTCAATAGCATCAGGGGTAGTTCCGACGATTTTTACCCCTGACTTTTCTAACCCCAGGGCTAAATTAAGCGGCGTCTGTCCCCCTAACTGCACAATTACTCCGTCGGGCTTTTCTTTATCAATAATATTTAAAACATCCTCGAGGGTTACCGGCTCAAAATACAATTTATCCGATGTGTCGTAGTCGGTGGAGACAGTTTCAGGATTGGAATTTACCATGATGGTTTCAAGCCCTAGCTCTTTTAGCGCAAATGATGCATGCACACAACAATAATCAAACTCTATGCCTTGGCCGATCCTGTTCGGGCCGCCGCCTAAAATCATAATCTTCTTCTTCCCTGTTTTTCTTACCTCGTCCTCCGTATTTTCTGTCCCCTGTCCTCCCCGCCAGACAGAAGTCGGGCTGGTCTCCCCTATCTTCTTAAATGGTGTTTCATACGTGGAATAATAATACGGGGTAAATGCCTCAAATTCTGCCGCACAGGTATCTACTAATTTATAAACCGGCTTCACATTCTGCTTTTTGCGCAATCCTCTTACCCTATCCTCTTCGCAATTGAGCACCTTGGCGATTTGGCGATCAGAGAAACCAAGTTGCTTTGCACAAAGTAAATTATCTTCGGAAATCTTCGCCTCAAACTCAACAATCTCTTTTAGATTTTGTAAAAACCAGCGGTCAATCTTAGTTAATTCATAAAGTTTGTCTAACGAATAACCATCTTTGAGAGCAGAATAAAGATAAAACAGCCGTTCGGAATTCGGCCGCTTTAAATTTGCCTCAAGTTCTGCCTTGTCTTTATATTTTATTCCCTCAAAGCCATTGCGTTTAATCTCTAAACCGCGCACACCTTTCTGCAGCGCCTCTTTAAAGGTGCGGCCGATAGCCATCGTTTCTCCGACGGATTTCATCTGTATGCCTAATGTAGGGTCTGCCGCCGGGAATTTCTCAAAGGCAAAACGCGGGATTTTTACCACGCAGTAATCTATTGTCGGCTCAAAAGAGGCAGGGGTAACCTTAGTAATATCGTTAGGCAGCTCATCTAAGGTGTAACCGACAGCTAATTTTGCCGCAATTTTGGCAATGGGAAAGCCCGTGGCTTTAGACGCCAATGCCGATGAGCGCGAAACCCGCGGGTTCATCTCAATTACTACCATCTGTCCGTTATCGGGATTTAGCGCAAACTGGATGTTTGAGCCTCCGGTCTCCACGCCGATTTCACGGATGCAGGCAATTGCCGCATCGCGCATCTTCTGGTATTCGCGGTCGGTTAAAGTTTGTGCGGGAGCAACTGTAATAGAATCTCCGGTATGCACGCCCATGGGATCAAAGTTTTCAATAGAACAGATAACCACTACATTATCTTTTTTATCGCGCATTACCTCTAACTCGTATTCCTTCCAGCCGATCACCGATTCCTCGATAAGAATTTCAGAAATCATGCTGGAGTTTAGCCCGCGCAAAGCCAGAACCTCAAGCTCTTCTCTCGTATAGGCAGTCCCCCCGCCGGTCCCGCCTAAGGTAAAAGACGGACGGATGATAATTGGAAAACCGATTTTGTTAGCAACTTTTCTTGCCTCATTCATATTATAAGCAAGGCCGCTCTCAGGCAAATCCAGACCGATTTTCTGCATTGCTTTTTTAAAGAGTTTTCTGTCTTCAGCTTTTTTTATAGCGCGTCTATCTGCGCCAATCATCTGCACTTTGTATTTATCTAAAATCCCGCGTTCAGCCAACTGCATACTTACATTTAAACCGGTCTGCCCGCCGAGCGTAGGGAGTAAGGCATCCGGCCGCTCTCTCTTGATAATTTTTTCGAGCATCTCCGGTGTCACCGGCTCAATATAGGTGCGGTCAGCCATCTCCGGGTCAGTCATAATCGTCGCCGGATTTGAGTTTACCAAGATAACCTTAAAACCCTCTTCCTTTAGGGCCTTGCACGCCTGCGTTCCCGAATAATCAAACTCGCAGGCCTGGCCGATAATAATCGGGCCTGAGCCGATGATTAAAATTTTATGAATGTCAGTCCTTTTGGGCATTTTTCTTCATTATCTCCGTGAACTTCCCAAACAAATACTCTGCATCATGCGGGCCGGGGCCGGCTTCCGGATGATATTGTACGCTGAAAAGTTTTAATTTTTTACATTCCAACCCCTCGGCAGTATTGTCGTACAAATTAACGTACGTCATTATAATATCCTTGCGCGGGATAGAAGGGATATCCACATTAAAGCCGTGGTTTTGGCTGGTGATGGCAACCCTGCCTGTCTTTAAATCTTTTACCGGATGGTTGCCGCCGTGATGGCCGAATTTTAACTTAAAAGTTTTCCCACCCAGAGCAAGGCCTAACATCTGATGCCCCAGGCAAATCCCAAATATGGGAATTTTTCCGATTAAGTTAGTTGCGGTTTTAATGACATAGGTTACCGCCGCGGGATCCCCGGGGCCGTTAGAAAGCAAAACCCCGTCGGGTTTAAGCTTTAGTATTTCTTCTGCCGTCGTGGTTGCCGAAACTACCCTTACTTTACAGCCGGCTTTTGCCAAATTACGCAAAATATTATATTTTACCCCGCAATCTAATACTATAACATTATATCGTCCGTAGTCCGTAGTCCGTAGTCCGCCATCCCAATCATATGGCTCCTTGCAAGTTACATCCTTAACTAAATCTACCCCAACCAAATGCGGAGATTCTTTGACTTTTTTTACTAATGCTTCTAGATTAAAATCTTCGCTGGAAATTACCCCCTGCATCGCCCCCTGTAATCTCAAATGCCGCGTTAAAGCACGCGTATCAATGCCTTGGATCCCCACAATATTATATTTTTTCAAATATTCATCCAGCGTCTGCGTCGCGCGCCAGTTAGAATATATAGCGCTTAGTTCCTTCACTACAAAGCCGGATAAAAAGGGTCTAGCCGACTCAATATCCTCTTCATTTACCCCGTAATTTCCGATTAAAGGATAAGTCATCGTTACAATCTGGCCGCAATATGAGGGGTCGGTAATAATCTCCTGATAGCCGGTGATAGAGGTATTGAAAACCACCTCGCCAAAGGCCTCACCGCCTGCGCCAAAGCCAATGCCTTCAAAAACCGTCCCATCTTCTAAAACTAATATCGCCCTTTTCATTCAATGACGACACAACTTAGGGAGTTAAAAAACGACATAAGTTGTTTGTCGGAATTGTCCCGTCGAATGTCCCAAAATTATCGTAGAAAATTTTGGGATATCTTATGAGACGGGATAAATCTTATTTCTCATTATAAATTCCGTTATATCCTTCTGTTTCGTCTACGCCCAAAAATACCAACTGCGCGACGCGCGCGTTTTGCTTTATTTTAATACCCGAAGGGTTTTCTACCGATAAAATAAATTCGCCGCTTCCAGAAAAGCCCGCGTCCCAAACCCCGTGCTGGGTAAATGCACCTGCCCGCAATAGTGTCGTGCGACTAAATGCCAGAGCGGTCAAATCATTGGGTAAATTAACTGTTTCGTTCGTCCTTATTTTATAAACCCCTTTTGCTAAATTCCACCAGCCATGCTTATCCCCCGGCTTTTGTTTCTCCGGTAAAATAGCTTTCCCTTCTGGCACAACCCGCTCTTTATTGGAAAAATCCACCGCCCCTGCCGACACAAACTCAAAAATCTCTCCTACCGTCAAATCAAACCCATTCGGCGTCAACTGTGTTTCTAAATTTATATAATTTTCAATCAGCTTCTTTTCTGTAACTAACTTTTTTATCTGGCTTTTGTTTAGCATACCGGTTACACACCTACGCGGTGTGAAGATTCCCACACCGCGTAGGTGGTTTCTACTGGTTAGGGTTTAAAAAATGCTTCTTTATATAGCCGATTGCCTCATCCGCGTCTTTGACTTTAATTATCCCCGGGATATCCCAGGTGCCGATGCCGATTACCGGCTTTTTGGCGTTTAGGGCAAAACCGATTTCGGATAGTGTGCCATACTCGCCCGGCAAAGCAATCACGATATCCGCGCAACCGGTAACAATGGTATTACGGGTATAGCCCAATCCAGTAGCGATTGGGATATCCACATAAGGATTAGCCGACTGCTTATCTTCACCCGGTAAGACGCCGACAGTAACACCTTTTTCCTCTTTAGCACCTTTACAAACCGCCTTCATTACTCCACTTAATCCTCCACAAACCAATATTGCCCCCACTTTAGCTATATTTTTGCCTAATTTATGGGCAATTTGCTCCACTTCTTGCGCACAGCTATGCCCGCCAATAACACTGATAATTAGTTTATTTTTATCCATTTTCTTATTTTATACTTTTAACAATAGCAAATCATTATTCTTTATTTGAGATGGCCTTAGTTAATATCTCAATTCCCTTTTTAGACTCCTCAACCGAACGAGTAAGCGATTCCCTCGCCTGTTCAGGATTATGGAAACCGTCAGAGTTTTCCGCTGTCCACCACTCCCACAAAATGTGCGCTTTCTGATGCTGCTCCTGCGCCTCTTTGATAACACTATCATCGATGCCGGCTTTTTTTGCCTCAACAATCTTATCGATTAGTTGGCCAAGCCAAAATTCCGCCTTTCTCATTTTGCCTTTGATATGATTCTTTATAGAATCAATTGTATACATCGCTTCCTCTTGTGTCCATTCGGCGTGACATTTTAAACAAGTTTCTTTAATATAATTTTTCGGGCTTGTCTGCCAATGCGAGGTGAATACTTTGCCGCTCTTGGATTTAACTTTTGGCATATGGCAGTCATTACAGTTTACGCCGGCTTTATCGTGTTTGGAATTCCAGAATACCTCCGTCTCCGGGTGTTGCGCTTTGAAAAGAAGCCCTCCTGTCAATGTGTGTTTAAAATCACGAAATTCAAGCTGGTTGTAGTGCTCGTAAATCCCAAAGACATCCTTTAAAGGAAAATGATTTGTCCTTGTATCGCTAAAATTAACTTTTTCGCCTGTCTTTGGGTTTACTCCGGGATTACAATTATATTCTACGTGGCACTGCCCGCACTGAAGTTTTGCATCATACTTATCAAGAAGCGCTATCTTTCTAAAATCCCTGAAATCCACTACTTTTATTCCTGTCTTTTTCTGGTCATTGTGCCAAAGCGTGTCGGATTCTTTCCGTGTTAGCGCTTGAATCATGGCATCGCGCACAACCCTTGGTTTTGTTGCGTGCGGGTCATGGCAGTGAATACAGCCTACCACGTTTTGCAGGTCCTTGGCATATTCCACGACATTGGAGGACCTGTCCCATTTTGCCCCCTTATCTTTTTCGCCGAGGTATTTCCATTTCAGTATGCTGTCGTTGGTCTTACACTTAAGGCAGGTTGGGTTTGCCGCGGCGGCAGATTCCGGGATAAAAGATTTGTGCTCCTTTGTCTCGGGATATTTATCCTCAAGTACATCCCATGCCTTTATGGGTGGCTTGGCAACGCTATATTTCCAACCTTCCTTAGGCTGAAATCTGCCTCCATATGCCCGGTCGACAACTAAATGGTCTATCAACATATAGGCGTGGCTTCTCGGCACATTATGTTCCTTAGTAAATCCGTGCCCCATCATTAGCTTATCCCAGAGAGGGTTTGGGGAACGTTCTGTAAGTTGGGATTTTTCAACTCTGGCTGGTTTCTTAGGATTTACTTTAAAGAATGTTTCGAATTGATTCTCGTGGCATTTCCCACAGTTAGCGGCGTCGAGGTTAGTCGCGGGCTTTATTTCAAAAGGATTGTTTGAGTGAGCTTCAAGTTCTCCGTGACACTGGACACAGTTAAGGAATTTTTTATGTTTTCCCTCTTCCCATAATTCTTTAACTTCAGGATGACAAATAAAACAAGCTTCGGGGTTAACAACTTTTTGTTTTGGCTTAGCCATTAGAGCACCAACTAAGAAAACTATTGATAACGCTAAGACAAACAAGAACAATTTCTTTAACATTTCTTCTCCTCCTCTTCTTAAGTGAGCCTGTTATTCCCGGGCCTCGGCTTCAACCAAAGCCCTAACTCTTAATCATAACCTGCTAACCGTAAGCTTTTGTTTAACTCGCCAGCCAAAAATAAGTCGGGCAAGCCTCATTTTTATATCTATGCGCCTGGGCAGAATCGAACTGCCACCACCAGCTCCGGAGGCTAGTGCCCTATCCATTGGGCCACAGGCGCGTCTTAAAATAAACTCAACTGCTCTTCCTGTTTATTAGTTTTATCATTGTCGTCAAAAAGCGAGATGATACCGTATTCTCCGTCGTAGCCGGCTAAAAGTTTTACCCTGCCTTCTCTGACGCGCAAAATCCCCTCGGCAATGCGCCGAGGAATATTTTTTTGTATTTCTTCTTTTGCTGCTCTAAGCAATATCTCAAATTCTGTGCCAAATTTGGCGACTATTGTTTGATATTCGCGCTCAACGGCAACTGAGCCCTTACCCACGCCTTTGGCATCGGCAATGATTTCATCTAAAGGAATCAAATTTTTAAACGGGATAGCATTCTCTGGCTTTGCGCCTTCCGGCCGGTCGGCCAACTGCTCAACCCTATTCAGGACACCAATAGTTAAATTTTTACCGCACTTCGGGCATCTGTTATGATTTGCCTTTGTTTCTTTAGGTGAAAAACGCACGTTGCATGCGCGATGGCCGTCAAAATGATATTTGCCTTCTTCCGGGAAAAATTCTATTGTTGATAAAAATTTATTTTTATCCTTGGTCTTTAGGGCGTCTCTGATTGCCAGGTAACTCATCTCGCAGTTAAAAATATTTGCCTCGCGGCCGATCTTCTGCGGCGAATGGCTATCGGAATTAGAGATTAAGCTGAATCTATCTAATGCGCTAACACGCCAGTTCATCCCGGGGTCCGAGGAGAGGCCGGTCTCCAAAGCAAAAATCTTCGGCGTCTGTTTTTCAAAGCAATGCTCGATTTTATCAAATCCGGACATTGAGCCGAAGAGGCTAAACCAGGGAGTCCAGATATGCCCGGGCACAAGCATACAATTCTCATCAACGTCAAAAACGATACGCGCAAGCTCTGCGGCGTCTAAACCCAAGATGGGCCTGCCGTCGGAGGCAAGGTTGCCAATGCCTGAAAGATAATGGTTAATTTTATCTACCATTTTAAACGAAGGAGCAAAGATAAGGTTATGTATGCGATAACCCTTGTTGTTCTTGGAATAAATGCTGCTTACTTCGCTAGTCAAGATGAAATGTATACCTTTATAAGCAAAGAGGCCGTTGCCCTCATCTTCTAACTTGCTTTTTAATTCTTCAAGCCAGAGATGATGGGTAAAATCACCCGTGCCCATTAAGGTAATGCCCTTTAATTTTGCCCACTGGGCGATATGCTCCACGTCCATATCTTTGCTTGTGGCGCGGGAATATTTAGAATGAATATGAAAATCAGCGATAAATTCCATTTTGCCTCACTATGCTCGGTAGTGCTCCTTGTCAGTAGATGCGCTGGCATAAACAACCTTGCCAGCACAAATCGTATATTCTACCACGCCTTTTAACTTCTTGCCTAAAAAAGCGCAATTTCGGGACTTGGAAACGAATTCTTCTTTTATAACTCTCCATTCTTTCTTGGGATCCACTATAACAATATCTGCGACGGCTCCTTCGCTTAATGTGCCCCTATCTATCCCTAAAATCTTTGCCGGATTAAGGCTCATTCTCCTTACTATTCCAGCCCAATCTAAAATTCTATTTCCGACTAACTCGGTAATTGCCGCGGATAACTCCGTTTCTAAGCCGATTACGCCGAATTCAGAACGCTCAAACTCAATATCCTTTTCATTTTCCGTATGCGGGGCATGGTCTGAGGCAATAGCGTCAATCGTGCCGTCGGATAAACCCTGTTTTATTGCGGCTACATCGTCCCTGCCTCTTAAGGGCGGATTCATCTTCTTATTGGTATCATAACCTAAGACATCTTCCTCCGTTAGCGCAAAATAATGCGGAGCGGTCTCAGAAGTAACCTTTGCGCCCCTTTTCTTTGCCTCTCTAATTATTGCAACTGATTCTTTACAACTGACATGGGCGATGTGCACGCGGGCGCCTATCTTTTCTGCCAACTCAATATCTCTTTTTACTCTTTTGTATTCGGATTCGGATGATATGCCCCTTAAGCCCATACGCGTAGAGGTAAGCCCCAAATTAACCACCCCGCTATTAGAAAGTACTTTATCTTCAGAGTGGCAGATTACCAAAATATCCTCATTTTTTGCGTTTTTAAATACGCTAAACATCAAAGCATCGCTATCTATGGATGAGCCGTCGTCGGAAATTGCCAAGACTCCTTCTTTTTTTAATACGGCGATATCCGCCAATTCCCTCCCAAGCCGGCCTTTGGTAATTGCGCCGCAAATATAAACATTTGCCTGCGCCGTCTTTTTAATAATGCTTTTGACTAAGGAAACGCTCTCGACGGAATCTGGCGGCGGAAACGTATTTGGCATTGCCAAAACGCTGGTTATTCCGCCTTTTAACGCGGCGAGCGTTCCGGTCTGGATTGTTTCTTTATCTTCCCTGCCCGGCTCTCTTAAATGCACATGCATATCTACCAGGCCCGGTAGGATAATCCTATCTCTCGCATCAATTATCTCTCCTACATCATCGCCAATACCCTTGGCAACTTTAATAATCTTTTTGCCGATAAGTAAGATATCTAAGATTTCACTGCGGTTATTGGCAGGGTCGATTACAAGGCCATTCTTGATTAGTAAAGTCATATTATTAGTATCAAAGAGTCATAGATTCAAAGTATCATAGTAAAAGCCTTCACTTTGACTCTCTGACACTCTGACTCTTTAACTCTCTGAATCTTTGACACTTTGACTCTTATCATTGGCTTGCGCTACCAGAAACAGCACTGCCATTCTTACGGCGATGCCATTAGTAACCTGCTCTAAAATTACCGAATTTGTGCCATCGGCAACAGAACTTTCAATTTCAATGCCGCGGTTTATCGGCCCCGGATGCATCAGAATAATATCTTTTTTGGCCTTTTTAAGCCGCTCGCTGGTTATGCCGAAATCTTTAAAGTATTCTAATTGTTGCGGAAAGGCGGCCTCTGAGTCACGCTCAAACTGCATCCTGAGAACATTGACGGCATCAGCTGAACTCAGTGCCTCGTCAATATCATAGGCCACCTTTGCCCCCATTTGCTCTATCGCCGGAGGTATAAGGAGCTTCGGGGCACATACAGTGACGCTTGCGCCTAATTTTGTCAGTCCCCAGATGTTTGAACGCGCCACCCTTGAATGGGCGATGTCTCCGACAATGCTTACCTTTAGCCCAGAAATATGCCCTAATTTTTCTTTTAAAGTAAAAATGTCTAGGAGCGCCTGCGTGGGATGCTCATGCCAGCCGTCTCCGGCATTCACCACGCTGATATTTAAATGCCGTGCGAGCATTGCCGCCGCCCCGGAAGAATTATGCCGAACTACAATAATATCGGCTTTAAGCGCCTCGATATTGCTGCCTGTATCAACCAAGGTTTCGCCTTTTTTCACACTCGAGCTTTCGACAGCGATATTTATGACGTCCGCAGATAATCTTTTTGCGGCAACTTCAAAGGACACGCGCGTGCGGGTGGACGGCTCATAGAATAAATTAACTACGGTTTTCCCGCGAAGAGCAGGAACCTTTTTTATCTCGCGGGTGGAAACCTCTTTAAAAGATTCGGCAGTCGAGAGAATTAGTTCGAGCTCTTCTTTACTTAATTCTTCTAACCCCAATAAATCTTTACGCGTCCACACTGTCCTTCTCCACAATCACCACTTCATCCTTACCGTCTGTATCTTCCAAGTGCACTTCTACGGCTTCTGCTTTAGAGGTAGGGATGTTTTTTCCTACATAATCTGCGCGGACCGGGAGTTCCCGATGCCCGCGGTCAATAAGCGCTGCTAACTGTATTGTTTTAGGCCGGCCGAAATCCATAAGCGCATCAAGCGCGGCGCGCACAGTCCTGCCGGTATATAAAACATCATCAACTAAAACCACGTTTTTCTCATCGATATCAAAACCTATTTCGGTCTTATGCACCACTGGTTTTTGCCCGATTAAAGTTAAATCGTCACGGTAAAGCGTAATATCCAGAATCCCGACGGAGACATCCTTGTCCTCAATCTTTTTGATGCAGCCAGCTAAACGCTGCGCTAGATACACCCCGCGGTTTCTTATGCCAATGAGGCATAAATTTTCTGTGCCTTTATTTTTTTCTAAGATTTCGTGGGCAATGCGCATTAGGATGCGCCCTATGCCTTCTTTATCTAATAATCTAGTTTTTTCTTTCATAGACGGCTTACCCCGCCGCCCCGCAAGATGCGGGGCAAGAGGCGGGGTTATTTCGGCCAAACAACTTACGTTCACTGTCGTTCCGTAAGTTGTGGCCTCAATAAAAATACCCCTGACTTTCTTGTCAAGGGTAATTTATGCTGTGGTTATTCGGCTTATCCATATTCTTTTCCTTGCCGGCCTCACTGTGCCAGCTTAAAGGTTATTTATAATAAGTATACTACATAATTAGTATTTGTCAAATAAAATTTATCGGCAGATGATTAAATTTTATTTGATGCCGCACATACTTGTGCGGCGCAAAGAGAAGAAAATTTGCAACTAGCTTTTTTGGGGGGTTATTTAAAGGCTAAACCTATGGCGGTGGCTAGCAATGAACTTTTAGCTTCAAGCTCTTCTTTTGACGACGAAGCGCTTAATTGAAAATTACCAAGCGGATTCCAGAAACTTACTTCGAGCTCTAATCTATCTGCGAAAAATTCATCAATATATTTTAATCTTGCTCCTCCGCCGGATAGGTATAGCCGGGTAATTTTTTTCTGTGTGAGCCTTTCGCAATAATCAAATGAAAGGCGCAATTCATCCAAAATACCATTTAGGATTAAACCTACTATACCGCTTAATTCGTCAGACTTATCCTTTATGCTGCGCTTTAGCGCCTCTGCTGACTTTAAATCCGTATTCATCCTCTCTGAGACAGCCTTGGTTAAATCGTAGCCACCCAATATTATATCTCGCGAGAAACGCAGAAGATTTCCTTCCAAAACAGCTAATTTGCTAACCCTGTGGCCTATATCCAATAAAGCAACGGAACCGTTATCTTTAGGAAGAGGGGTATTAAAACGTTGAAAAACTTTTAATATTGCAAAACAATCAACATTTACAGAACGCACTACAAAACCTGCCTGCTTAACTAATTCTATTCTCTCGGCAATTATGCGCCGCTCCGCCCCCACCACCAAAACTAACATCTGGTTATCCAATGCCTTATCTAATACCTGGTAGTCTATGACCATATCCTCTAATCTGGTAGGAATATGCTTAACTAACTCAAATTCCAGAGAATTAATTAAATCTCTTTCGGGCATCTTGGGCATAAGCATGTAACGAGTAATAATATTTGCGCCGGAAAAAGATAGATTGGCTCTTCTAGAGTCTATACCGGCGGCCTTTACACTTTGTTTGATTGCTGCGATAATTCCCTCTTTGGAGCCTTCCTCTGGGATGTCACTAACACCAAAGCTAAGCCGGGCCTGTTTGTTCAGCCAATTCTTCTTAATCTCGGCGGCTTTGACGCTAAAAGCGCCTATATCTAAACCAAAGATGCCGGAGAGAGTAATTTTATCCGGAGAGAATATTTCCTTAAATTTAGTAAAATCAATGTTCATTTTTTATCGGCGGGCTGCACAGCGGCCGTAGAACTAAGTGATTTTTTATAATATTCCAATGCGGCTTTGCGATCGCCTAAATTCTGGCCGTAAATAACCGCTAAATTGTAGTAGACATCGCGGTCTTCTTCACTGCCCTTAAGGGCCTGTTTATATGCCTCTGTCGCCTGGCTGAATTGGCCAAGTTTGGCATAAAGGAACCCTAAATTGTAATGGATATCTTTATTTTCTTTATCGTATTTTAAGGCCTGAACGTATTCTTCTGCGGCATATTTATATAACTTTTTCCGGGCATATAAATAACCCAGATTCAGATGTATCTGGCTATCTAACTTATTCTCCTCGCTTACTAACTCAAACTGCCGTAAATCAGGTGTCCCGAGTTTATGCATTGATGACAATATGGCATTTTCTTTTTCTAAGACGCCAAACTTGGCCTTAAGCTCTAATGAAGCTCTCTCCTGCGCTAACTTATTCTCGCCTTGCGCCTTTAATTCTCTTGTAAGGCTCAAGTTCACTTCTTTAAGCGCATCTATCTCGGCTTGAGCGCGCTTTAACTTCCGGGGTGTTTCTTTATCCTCTCGGCTTTGGATTTCTTTATGCAGATTAGCATTTCTTTCTTTAAGTGAGCTTATCTCAGCCTGAGCAAGATGCAGTTGCTTTGTTATTTCCGCGTTAGCTTCATTTGTTTTACGCGCCTCTTGCAGTTCTTTATTTAGCGCGGCATTCTCTTTCCTCAGCGGCTCTATATCCCCTGATGGTGCTGATTGAGGCTGGTGAGATGCCTGCCGTGAAACCTCTTTTTTCTTGCGCAACATCTCAAGCTGGCTATTGAGAAAGGTATTTGTTTTCTTAAATGAAGCGGCCTCTTCCTGCGTTCGTTTTAAGGCCTGAGCTAAATTATCATCCGGGATTTTTACACTGCGTATTTTTTCTAACTCTTTGCTTAAATTAATATTCGCCACCTTTAATCTATCTAAATCGTTTAATGCCTGCTTAAGCCTCTGGGATAAATCTTTTTTAGCGGGTTCTTCTTTGCGTAACTTCTCTAATTGATTAGATAGTGAGGTATTTTCTTTTTGAAGCGTATCTATCAAGCCTTGAGCTTGCTTCAGCTGTTGAGGCATCTTCTGTGAAACTTCTTTTCTCTTACGCAGAACTTCTAATTCTTTATTTAAAGCTTCATTTTTCTTATTGAGAATAATGGTTAATTTCTGCGTGCTTTCTAACTTTTTGCGCAACGCCTCTTCGTTAGATTTATCTTGCTCTGCTCCCAGTGCCAAGCCCCAAATTAGTAAAACCATAACCAAACTGTTAATCCATCCTAAATTTTTTCTAAACATTTTCCCCTCTCTATTTTATCTTCACCGGCGGACGCAACGGCAACAATTCTTTGCCTTGGAAAGACACGGCTTCTTCGGTTAAATTACGGATTTTATCCATACGTTCTACCTGCATCAGCTCAGTTGATGTAAGGGCTCCGGAACCAATCAAATGCGGGGTGATAAATATCACCAGCTCTGTCTCGGTAACGCTCTTATCGTGCTTCTTAAACAAGTTGCCCAAAAACGGTATATCTGCGAGTATTGGTATTTTGGATTTATTCAGGGTAAAATCTCTCCTGCGCAGACCCCCTAAAACTATGGTTTCGCCATCCCTAACCAAAACATTGGTGGCGGCTTTACGGTTGGCCACTACAGGCACCCCGCCCACCGGGTCGCCACTCTCTGCTCCATACTCTGTATTCACTTCTACGGAAATAAAATTATCCTTGGTAATATGAGGGGTTACCTCTAATTTTATACCGATGTCCAAAAACTCGGTTGTGGTAAGCGTTCCCCCGCCCTCTGCCTGGCCTGTGGTCTGATACGGCTTTTTAGTTAGTATATCAATTGTCGCGGCCAAGTTATCTAAGGTTACAATGCGTGGGTTTGCTAAAATCTCTGTCTCGGTATTGGTAACGATTGATTGCAGAGTCAAATCTAAATCAGCGCTTTTTAATACCGGATTGCCCCACATCGCGGTTGCCCCGCCTGACACGTTCAAAGCATTACTAGCAAGCTTCCATTTGTTTTCCGTAGCAGAAGCAATGCTTATTTCATTTGCCAGCGTCTCAATCACACCCCATTTAAAAGCATCGGTAAGTTTTACATCTATAATTAGGGCTTCAATCAAAACCTGCGGCGTACTGATATCCAACTGTAAAGCTACGTCTTCGACGCGCTTTACCCTCTCTTTTATGTCAGTAACTATAAGGCTGTTGGTGCGAGTATCGGTATTAATTGTACCGCGGGAGCTTAAAAGAGAAGTGAGTATGCCTTGCACGTCTCCGACTTGCGAAAAATTAAGCCGGATTATTTTAGTCTCTAAGTTACCGCTTTCTTCCTGCATGCGGCGCCTTTCTGCGGTAGTAATAATGATAAAATTCTCCTTCTCTATGGCGGCTAAATTATAAGTATCTAAGATCACCTCTAAGGCTGTCCTCCAGTCAACGCGAGCCATCTTTAACGTTACAACTGCCTTTGCCTCGGAACTGACAATGATATTTTTACCGCTTATTTCCGAAAAAGCCCGGGCTATTTCTTTTATATCCACATCCCTGTAGTCAATATCAATCAGCTGAGGGCTGGCGCCTGTATCTAACGTTATGACAGGCACCTCGCTTGCCTCCTCTGCCGCAGAGCTTGGGCGCATTGAGAAACTTCCCACCGTAACCACTATAGACAAGAAACATACCGCAATCTTACAGTTTATAATTTTCATATTATCCTCACTTCCTGCCTGCAGAAGGCATCTTCTTTATATCCTGCGGAACTGACTTCGCCTGAGCATCACTTTCTTTCATCACCAGCCGCAGGTTTCTACCTTGATAAGTCAAGGTTACCCCATCTTTATCTATTCTTTCTACCTTAAAATTATGCCAAGTTTGGCCTTCTGTTACTACCTCTTCATTAATAACTGCTACGGCTTTACCCTCCTGCACCATCACACCGCGAAGAACCATGGGAAAGAGGACTTTCTCCAGAGAAGAATCTTCTTCTGCCGACGGCTTCAACCTGCTTTCATCAATCAGATAAACAAAAGGGTCTCTTAAAAATTTGCTCGTTCCTTCGTCTTGCCTCTCTTCTTCCTTGTCTTCCTGTCCTTGTGCCCAAAGAAGATTTATCTTTATATCCGCAAAATAAACAACGAAAATAAACAGCAGTAATCTTGACACTCTGATACTCTGATGCTTTGACACTTTGACACCTTTTTAATCCTGCGAGGATAGACCATCCTGATACCTTTAAAGGATGGGTCTAATCCGCACTAAATATGCTTAATACCATAGTCACATTACGTTTTAATATATCTTTCCTATCCGGTTCTATAGTAAGTTCATCTACCCGAAAAAACCTTTCCGAATCCTCAACCCGGGCTAAAAAATCTATTAAACCCCTATAGCCTGTCTTCATCGTTATAGTAACGGGGCGCCTATACATTAAAACCGTCTTTTGTTCATCATCAGCAGTGACTGGCTCTGGGTTAGAAGCGGGCTTTATAGAAATAAAATCAACCTGTATCTGTTCCGCAACACGGCTAAGCTGTTCTATAAATAAAGCTATATCTTTCTTCCAGAATAATCTCTCTTTATTTTTGCTTATCTCTCGGCTCATACTTCCTATATCTGCCTCTAACGTTGCGTATTGCTTACGATACCCGGAAACATCAGGCGCAATCATCTGCCCTTTCCTAAGTTTGGAATTTACCGAAATCAATTCTCTCAGCGTAGACATAAACATAATATAAAATCCTGTTACTAAAACCAGGCTAATGAAAATTGTTGCCCCTATGATTATATATTCCTGTTTTAAAGCGCTTCTTTTTGTCAGATACATTTTACTTTTTAATTACTAAGCTTATCTCAAATGCCATTACATCTGCTTTAATCTTTTCTACGCTGGTAAGCTTATCGGTCAATAAGTCTTCGGCGTCTTTATATCCTATTGCCTCTATATCGCTTTTCTCAAATTTCCTTACCTCGCTTATCAAAAGGTCATCAAAATCGGGAAAAAACTCCTTGTCAGCTTTTAGCTTATTAACAAAAGCGCTTAGGGTATTTATCGGGGCTATGCCTTCTAAGGGTATAAGCGAACCTTTTAAGTTGAGAACCTCTTTTTCTTGCATTTCTCCAATTCCAGCGCCCTTTCTCACAAAACTTATCCTGCTCAAACCTACTTCTTCTGGCATTAGGGCGCTGAGCTGTTTAAGTTTCTTAGACCAGACCAACCCTGCGGATAAATAACCATTTATATCGGCTAATTCCTGTTTAAGCGCAGCCTGCCTTTTCTTTAAGTCCTCTATATTCTCCGCCAATAAATCCGACTCTTTAACCTTGCCCATCATTTTTGCTAAAATCTTGCTTTCTCTGGTAAACTCAAAGCGCAACGCAGTCCCCAGCAGGAAAAATAACAAGATTAAAGCACCTAACCCTATGGTAGACTTACGGATAAAGAGAATAACTTCGCCGCTTAAACCCGTTGGGGCTAAATCAGCCGGCAGGAGGTTTATCTTCTGCATCTTTAACCCCCTCCGGATAACGCTTTAGCAGGCGGTATCAGCTTATTCTTATAATGTAAGATGCGCTGGATGTCGTGCGCGGTAAAGATACGGTGGTTATTGCGGTCCCGCCGCACCTCGGCTATCTTGTGGTGCTTAAACCACAAAAATAAGGTATTGCGCGAAACCCTAACTTTAGTTAATACCTCGCTTGTAGAGTAAAATTTTTTATTCATCCTCTTCACCTCTCAATGAGCAGATAACTTACGAACACACAGTGTGAGTAAGTTATAGCTTAGCGTCTGCGAATTGATTCCGAAGTTTAATTGAAAATTATCACGGAAAATTTTCAATTGCTTAAACAAGGAATACATAATAAGGCTCATTATACTAATATGTATCAAAATGTATTAAGTTGTATTATGCTGTATTACTATTTCTTATTCTGTAATTATATATATTTATACAACATAATTACTGTTTTGTCAAGCAAAATCTGCCAACTGGCGATTAGATTTTGCGCGATGCCGCAAATACTTTTGCGGCGCAAGAATAATCTGCCAACTGGCGATTAGATTTTGC
>CAKKQO010000016.1 GCA_919902105.1 Omnitrophica bacterium GWA2_41_15
TTCAGGAAATGTAAGCAGGCGATTCCCATCCAACTCACACAAGGAGAACCGACATGCGATATAGATCAGTCGTGGCCTTACTCGTTCTTGCCGTCGTTGCTTTCGCACAAGCTGCCGGCGCTGAAGTGGATAGGGAAAAATTACTGAAAGAACCAGGAGTCTACGCAACCTTTGCCGTCTTCAAGGTCGGGGATCAATGGTCGCAGATGGATAAGGAAGCAAGGGATGCCGGTGTGGCGGACGTAAAGAAAGTGTTCCTGAAACATGCAGACAAGATCACCGTGGATACGCACTTGTTGCGCGGCTTGTCCGAGAAAGCGGATTTTTTCCTGAGAGTGCATTCCAAAGACATGCTCGACAACCAAAATTTTCTGGTGGACTTCATGGGCACGACATTTGGGAAGACTCTCAAAAATACTGACACGTTCAATGGCATCACAAAGGCGTTGAATTATGTGCCGAGCTTCCCGGATGATCTGAAGTCCGAACTCAAGACGCCGCCTCCTCAAGGGAGTCCGTACGTGGTGGTGGTCCCCATCCGGAAGGATGCCGAGTGGTGGCTGATGTCACAAGATGCCCGAAGCGCCATGATGAAAGAGCATACAGATCCGACAGTGGCCTATCTGAAAACCGTCAAGCGCAAGCTCTATCACTCCAGCGGGTTGGACGATTTGGACTTCATCACCTATTTCGAGACAGCAAAGCTGGATGATTTCAACAATCTCGTGATTGGGCTATTGAAAGTGAAAGAAAATCGCCACAACCAGCGGTTCGGAGATCCATTACTGTTGGGTACCATTCGACCGCTGGATGAAATTCTGGAGATTCTGAGCCGCTAAGTCTGTATTGCAGTGCCATTACTTTCAGGTTGATGGACAGGGCTTGACCTCCAGCATCACGTCGATGAAGGCGACGGGGCCACCCCCGGCGGTGATAGTCGATGCAAGCAGAGTATGTCTGTAGAAGCCGGTTCTTGCGATCGGCAGGGGGGCGTCGGTCGGAGAGATGCTGCGGACTTCGATATACGCGAGATCCCGCCGGTGACGTGGGCGGGCATCCAGAGCGGCTCGTATTGGATTTCGAGCAAGTGGCCGTTCCAGTCTGTGCGGTAAGTTTCGGTTTTTCGTTCTCCTTTTCGGTGTCTCGATATGCCCGTAACGCAGCAGGGCGGAGAAGACGTCATGTCACCGGAGGGGAACAGGCAACACGGAGCGTAGCGAATGGAGCGGGCGGCCTGTTGACGTGCCGGCGCGCCCTGCTCGTGTCCGGGCATAGATGATCGAGAGAACGGAAAATCAGGAGAGAGCAAGAAAGAAAACGCCCTTCCACGGCTGGACGGCGGGAACGATTTCGCTAAAAAGGACGAATTCGTGAAGGTGTGAGACGGGATTTAGTCGAACAGATCGGCATGGCTGCCGGTGCGGTGAAGGGTCAGATATTTTTCATCAGCGGTATAGATCAAGAGCCAGTCGGGTTCGATGTGACATTCTCTATGATACTTCCATGCACCTGAAAGTGCGTGGTCTTTGTTTTTTATCGGCAAGGGCTTTTGTGCCTGTAACAGGTTCACGATCGCTTCGAGCTTGTCTATATCACGCCCTCGTTTGCTGGCTAATTTTTGATCTCTCAAAAAGCGGGTCGTTGTCTTGACGCTGAGCAAGGCTTATGTGCCTGTGTGTTCACGGATGGCGCGAAAGTTCTTAAAGGTGGGCAGTTTCTCAGGGTGATTGCCTTCTTCAAACGCTGCCAGTGTTTCAGCGTTGGGAATGTGGAGAGGAAAGGGGATGCCTTGATGGAGTTCAACTTGAGCATAGAAGAGGCGTATGGCTTCGGCTTCGCTGATGCCGAGGCGGTCGAATACCTTCACGGCCCTCTTCTTGAGGCCGATATCTATACGAGTGTTAATGCGGTCTGACATGGATATTTTTAAAACCTTTCTCATACTTCCAATTGTACGCCGATTGTCGTACAGGTCAAGAGGTTTTTACGGGAACGAGTTAGATCAAGGGTTACTGGCGTTTCGGTGCAAGCTTCTGATGATAGTCGCGGTGGTACTCTCCTTCAGTTCAATAGTAGGTAAACTGCATGGGCGTGATC
>CAKKQO010000017.1 GCA_919902105.1 Omnitrophica bacterium GWA2_41_15
GAGTCAGCTACTACTATATCCGAGGTAATGATGCCGGTGTATGCCAATCATTACGGCAGTGTCCACGGCGGGACCATCCTAAAATTAGTCGATGAGGCGGCATTTGTCACAGCCACAAAACATGCCCGAAAAAATGTGGTGGTTGCCTCAATGGACCATATTGAGTTTAAGCATCCGGTGGGTATCGGGGATTTACTTTCGCTTTCTGCCTCCATATACCACGTCGGCAGAACCTCGATGGATGTAGAGGTAAAAATCTCAGCCGAAAAAATCAAAGAGGGCAGAATCTTAGATATCGGCTCGGCGTATCTGACAATGGTCGCCTTGGATGAGAAAGGCAGGCCTTCTGAGGTTCCGGGTTTAATTTTGAAAACCGAAGAGGAAATTAGCAAAAATAGGGAATTAAAATTAAGGAGAGAAAGGCGGATTAAATACTTCTTAAAATGAAGGATAGCTGGGATAAGTTAGCGAGCCTCACTAAAAGCGAAACAAGAGAACTGCAAAATAGAAAACTGCGCCATTTTATCACTCATCATCTTTATCCTTTCAGCCCTTACTACCGCAAATTATTCGCTGAGCACAAAATAAAGCCGCAATATATTAAAAGTGTCGAAGATTTACGCATTATTCCTTTTACCCAAAAAGAAGATTTTCTCATCACCAAAGATAACCCGCAGAAATTCCGCGATTTTATCTTACAGCCGGATGAAACACTAATTAAAAAATATTTGCCTAAAGATACACTGCTTAAGTTTGGCCTGCTCAAGCTTTTTAAGGGGAAAGGGTATCTTAAGCAATCCTTAGAGAAGGAGTATAAGCCGATTTTCTTAACCGCCACCACCGGCACTACAAACCAGCCGGTTTCATTTTTGTATTCGGCGTATGATATAGAAAATCTGCATATTTCTGGATACAGGCTATTAGAAGTGTTTGGTGCGGGTAAAAATATCCGCGCGGTAAACCTTTTTCCTTATGCACCACACTTGGCATTCTGGCAGACAGTTTTTGCCGCGCTCCGGCATAATGAGTTTTTGTTAAGCACCGGCGGCGGAAAAGTTATCGGTACACAGGTAGGCATCGATTTAATCTTAAAAGTCAAGCCCAACCTGATTATCGGCGTGCCCAGTTATCTTTATCACTTGGTGCGCTCGGCCCGGGAGAAAGAGGCAAATTTTAGTTTTGTAGAGAAGGTAGTTTTAGGGGCGCAGGCCGTGCCTTTGGGCTTTAAGGAAAAATTAGCCAGACTTCTAAAGGAGATGGGCTCAGGCGACGTCTCGATTATGGGCACCTACGGTTTTACCGAGGCAAAGTGCGCCTGGGGCGAATGTCCGACGCAAATAGAGGTTTCCAGCGGCTACCATACTTATCCTGACAAAGAAATCTTTGAGGTAATTGACCCGCATACGGCTGAAGTAAAAAAAGAAGGAGAAGACGGAGAGTTGGTTTATACCGCTATTGATGCGCGGGGAAGCTGTGTTTTGCGCTACCGCACCGGTGACTTAGTAAAAGGCGGTATTACTTGCCAACCCTGCCCATATTGCGGCCGTCAGGTCCCGCGCATATCCAGCGAGATATACCGCGCCCACCATATTAAAAATCTCAAACTCTCTAAGGTAAAAGGCACATTGGTAGATTTAAATGCCTTTGGCAAAATCCTTGAGGGAGAATTTGGCGTTGAGGAATGGCAGATTGAGCTGCGCAAAAAAGATAACGACCCGTTTGAAGTGGACGAGGTCGCGCTTTATTTAAGCGTTTCTAATGGAATAGAGAGCGAAAAAATAAAAGAGAAAATAAGCCAGAAAATTAAGGCCGCAACAGAAGTAAGCCCCAATGAGATAAACGTTCTGCCGCATAGCCAGATGCTGGAAAAAGTAGAGATGGAAGTATCGCATAAGGCAAAAAGGATTGTGGATAAAAGGCCGGCGCATTGAAAGATGAGGTAAACCCCGTTAGAGATAGCCCCGAAGTTTCGGGGCGTCTATTACGGGATAGTTAATAACAGAGCAGAGCTTCTATAAATAAGTAGTTGGTCTTAAGTGGTAGATAAGGTATCTCTAAAACGGGGTAAAGAGTATGTCAAGGATAGCGATAGTGGACGGAGTAAGGACGCCTTTTGTAAGAGCGTTTAGCGATTTTATCGATATCCCGGCGCAGGAATTAGGCAGAACTGTAACCCGTGAACTGCTTGAGCGCACAGGTATTGCGCCGGATAAAATAGACGAGGTTATCTTTGGAGCCGTGTCCCAGCCGCCTGAGGCAAGCAATGTGGCGCGGGTGATATCTTTGCTTTCCGCGATACCTCAAGAAAAGCGCGCTTATACTATCTCGCGTAACTGCGCCTCGGGTTTTGAAGCCGTGACCAGCGCGGTTGAGAAAATAATGCTCAGCGTTGACGAAATAGTCATTGCCGGAGGCACTGAGTCAATGTCAAATATTCCGCTTCTCTACCGCAAAGACACCACCAAGATTTTTTTAAAAATCTCCAAAGCAAAAAGCGCGCTGGAAAGATTAATGCTGTTTTTAAGTTTCAGGCCTAAGCATTTTTTAAAACCGGAAATCGGCCTGCAATTAGGCTTGACGGATCCGGTCTGTGGTTTAAATATGGGGCAGACCGCCGAGGTTTTGGTAAAAGAATACGGCATAACCAGAACTGAACAGGATGAATTTGCGCTCACCAGCCATAAGCGGGCAGCTGCGGCGAAAGAAAAATTAAGCCAAGAGATTACCCCGGTGTGGGTGCCGCCCAAATACGAAAAAGTCATAGATTGCGATAACGGTATTAGGGAAAAAATAACCCTAGAGGATTTGGCAAAACTTAAACCGTATTTTGAGAGGCGCACCGGCACAGTCACCGTAGGAAATTCCTGTCAGGTTACCGACGGAGCCTGCGCCCTTTTACTAATGAAAGAAGAAAAGGCGAGAGAACTTGGTTTTACGCCTTTAGGTTTTATCCGCGCCTATGACTATGTGGGGGTTGAGCCGTCAAAGATGGGCATAGGCCCGGCATTTGCTATTCCTGAAGTTTTAGCCAAGGCCAGATTAAAATTAAGCGATATTGAATTGATAGAGATAAATGAGGCATTTGCCGCACAGGTGATTGCCTGCGAAAGGCAAATGCAAATAGATAAAATAGGCGTTATCGACCGCAATAAACTTAATGTCAACGGCGGCGCTATCGCTCTTGGGCATCCGGTCGGGACTACCGGGGCACGGTTGATTTTGACGATACTTAAAGAAATGAAAAGAAGAAACCTGCATTTAGGGCTGTGTTCGCTTTGCGTCGGCGGCGGACAGGGCGGGGCAGTGATTTTGGAAAGATAATATGCAGAATATAAAACTAAAAATAGAAAACCAGCTTGCCTTTATTGAGTTTGACCAGCCGGATTCTAAAGCTAATGTTCTCTCCGCTCCGGTAATGGCCGAATTTAAAGAAATTATTTTACAGTTGGAAGAGAGAAAAGATTTAAAAGGGGCGATTATCTTAAGTGCCAAGCCTGATATCTTTATTGCCGGAGCAGATATTAAGGAGATTGAAAATATAACCGCAGTAAGCGAGGCGTGTGCCAAAGCCAAAGCAGGACAATACATTTTAAATTCACTGGAAAATTTGCCTTTTCCGACCCTTGCCTTAATTAACGGTGCCTGCCTCGGCGGTGGCTTAGAACTGGCGCTTTCCTGCGACTGGCGGCTGGCAGGTTTTAGCGAAAAAGTAAAAATAGGGCTTCCCGAAGTAAAACTCGGAGTTATCCCCGGCTTTGGCGGCACAAAGCGCCTTGCGCGCCTGACAGGTTTGCGCAAAGGGCTGGAGCTTATCTTATCCGGGGAAGCGGTTTCGGCGGAGAGCGCTTTTAAAATCGGTTTAGTAGACGGCTTAGTTTCTCAAAGCAGGATGTCTTCCGAAGGAATAGAATTTTTAAAGAATAAAAAGAAGCGCAAGATTTTTAGGCCGAAACTAAAAGGCTTTTTAAATAAATTTTTCGACAAAACGCCTCTCGGACGAGCTATCCTGGAAAATGAATCTAGGAAATTTATTTTAAAGACGACGCACGGCCAGTACCCGGCGGTTTTGGCGGCACTTGCGGCAGTTACGCAAAATTATACTGCCTCGCTTAAGGCGGCCCTTGCAAGAGAAGCGCAAGTTTTTGCTAAATTATGCGTAGGGGAAGTGTCTAAAAACTTAATCAGTGTTTTTTATCTGGTTGAGAAGTATAAAAAGGCAAGCTGGGTAGACGCACAGCCCAGAAAAATTAATAAATGCGCAGTATTAGGCGCAGGGGTAATGGGCGGAGGCATAGCGCAGCTTTTTAGTTTTTTTAGATTACCTGTGCGGATGAAAGATTTAAATTATTCCGCCTTAGGCCGCGGGTTAAAGCAGGCAAGAGAAGTTTTTAGCTACTCCCTTAAGAAAAGAAAGATTAGAGCCAGCCAGCTAAATTTAGGCATGGCGCTTATTTCACCGACTACCGATTACAGCGGCTTTAACAGCGCTGATTTAATTGTGGAAGCCGTGCTTGAAGATATGCAGATTAAAAAGAAAGTCTTTAGCGAATTAGGCAGTATCGCAAAACCCGATGCTATCCTTGCCTCTAATACATCCTGCCTTTCAATTAGAGAGATGGGCGAGGGTATAAAAAATAAGGCTCGGCTTATCGGGATGCACTTTTTTAATCCTGTGCACAGGATGCCGCTGATTGAATTTATCCGCACGCAAGAGACAAGCCCAGAAACAATCGCCACGATGGTTGAATTTTCCAAAAGATTAGGCAAGACCCCAATAGTCGTAAAAGATTCCTGCGGATTTCTCATTAACCGAATCCTGCTTCCCTATCTTATTGAGGCAGTATTTATTTTAGAAGAGGGAGCGAGTTTTGAAAGGATAGATAAGATTTGTTTAGCTTTCGGCCTGCCCATGGGGCCGTTTAGCTTGGTAGATGAAATCGGCCTTGATGTCGGCTATAAAGTGGCTTTGCTTTTGGAGGAGAGCTTCGGTCCGCGTATGGCGGTGCCTGAGATTTTGAAGAAAGTTTATGAGAAAAAGTGGTTCGGTAAGAAAACGCAGAAGGGATTCTATGTTTATAAAGGGGAAAATAAAATTGCTAATAAAGAAATCTATAATTTTATCGCTAAGCCTGATTGCCGCTATCATAGCGATGAGGAAATTTTACAGCGTATGCTTTACCGCATGATAAATGAGGCGGCAATGTGCTTAGAGGAAAAAGTTTGCGATGAGCCGTCTTGCGTAGATATCGGAATGATTATGGGCACCGGCTTCCCGCCTTTCCGAGGCGGGCTCCTGCGTTACGCCGACTCTCTCGGCTGTGAAAATATCTTAGAAAAATTAGAGAAATTTAAAAAGGAAGTAAATGAGGCGCGATTTTCTCCTTCGGATTATTTAATTTCATTAGCTAAGGAGAAAAAGGGGTTTTATAAATGAGGGGTGTCTATGGAGATATTCGATAAAAAGATGAGCCAGGAAAAAAAGGCAGCGCTGGAATTAGCCGAGGCCTCACGCCAGGCACAGTGGGATTACCCCAGTTTTGTGCGCGAGATTTTTCACGGTAAAGTCCCTTGGCATTTAATCAGCCCTTTTCCGAGGCAGTCCGAAGAAGATAAAAAAATCGGGACTGAATACCTGAATAAACTCAAAAGTTTTTTAGAAAAGAACCTTAATCCCGACGAGGTGGATAAAACCGGTGAAATCCCAGAAGCCGTGGTTAAGGGTTTAGCGGATTTAGGGGCCTTTGCCATAAAAATCCCTAAGGAATACGACGGTTTGGGTTTTAGCCAGGTAAATTATAACCGGGCAATCCACTTGGTGGCAAGTTACTGCGGCTCAACCGCAGTATTGCTTTCGGCCCATCAGAGCATCGGCGTTCCCTACCCTTTGACTGTTTTTGGAAATGAGGAACAGAAGAAAAAATACCTCCCCCGTTTTAGGAAAGGGGCGATTTCCGGATTTGCGCTTACAGAGCCCTCGGCAGGCTCAGACCCGCATGAGATGAAGACAACTGCTACGCCCACTGAAGACGGAAAATATTACTTGATTAACGGCGAAAAATTATGGATTTCAAACGGAAACATCGCCGATATCTTAATTGTGATGTGCCTGACGTCTCCTAAGATAGAGAGAGGCAAGGAAAGAAAGCAGATTACTGCTTTTATCGTTGAGACAAATACGCCGGGATTTGAGGCGGCATACCGTTGTAGTTTTATGGGATTACACGGGGTAAAACTCGGCCTTTTAAAATTCAATAATGTAAGAGTGCCTAAGGAAAATATTTTATGCGCTGAAGGCCAAGGGTTAAAGCAGGCCTTTGTCACGCTAAATACCGGCCGGCTTACCGTGCCTGCGGCTGTAACCGGAATGAGCAAGTGGTGCCTTTCGGTTGCGCGGCATTGGGCGAAGGAAAGAAGGCAGTGGGGTGCGCCTGTAGGTGAGCACGAAGCAGTAGCCGTAAAACTTGCCAATATCGCCGCAAGCACCTTTGCCATGGATGCGGTTACTTGGCTTACCTCGCATATGGCAGACGAGAAAAAGTTAGATATCCGGCTTGAGGCGGCGATGGCAAAGTTATTCTGCACCGAAGAGAGCTGGAGGGTGATTGACGATACTCTTCAAATCCGCGGCGGGCGCGGTTTTGAGACGGGGCCTTCGCTAGCGGGGCGCGGTGAAAAGGGTTATGCGGTGGAGAGAACTTTTCGCGATGCCCGGGTAAACTTGATTATTGAAGGGACGAGCCAGATTATGCGGCTTTTTATCGCCCGCGAGGCGTTAGACCCGCATTTAAGAAGGGTACAGTCGGTTTTAAATCCCAAGAGGGATATATTCAGCCGACTAAAGAATGCCTTTTCGCTAGGTTTTTATTATGCCTTTTGGTTTCCTAAATTGTGGTTTCCTTCTTTTGGGCTAGGCACAAGCCGAGATTTACCTATTATCCTAAGCAGGCACTTGCGTTTTGTGCGAGCTGCAAGCAAGAGATTGGCCCGCGAGTTATTTTTGCAGATGATGATTTATCAGCAGCGTTTAGAATCAAAGCAGAATGTTTTACAAAGATTTGTCGATATCGGGACAGATTTATTTGTTATCTCGACCGTTTGTTCTTACGCGGCAAGTTTAGAGAAGGGAAAAAGCGCCCAATATGACGGCTCAGCGATAGAATTAGCGGATTTATTTTCTCGTCAGGCAAGGACGCGTATTATGCGGAATTTTAAAGACGCATGGCGTAACCACGACAAGATGTTAAACCATGTCGCCAAGCAGATTGTAGCCGGAAAGTTTGAATGGTTAGAAAACGAGATTATTAAGTAAGCCCCGTTAGAGATGACGCTTTTCTTATAACAAGCGGGGTTTGGTAATTATAGAAGCAGAAATTTTATCAGCAGGATTACGAAGAGTAGACGGTCGTCGATGACGACCTATCTCTAACGGGGTAAGCCCCTTATGGATATTCCTTTTCATATTTTTAAAAAAGACCCGGATAAATCTTTCATTGTTGATTACGCCCCGATTTTTTCCGGGCTCAATATTCTCGAGAAAAACCTTATCATTGAAAAAAGCAAAGTAGTGGAATATAAAAAAGACGATTTGATTTATAAAGAACTTGACCCTCCGGACGGATTCTATTGCGTAATTACCGGCAGGATAAAAATTGCTACCGGAAAGAAAACACTGGAATACCTCCACTGCGGAAATTATTTCGGGATTATCTCGCTTTTAACCGGGGATGCGCATTCGGTAAATGCCATAGCCGCCAACGACTCTAAAATCCTAAAAATAGAAAAAGATGATTTTGGCGAGATTTTAAAGCGCATTCCGCACTTAGCTATTGATTTAAGCAAGACCCTTTCGCGCCGTCTGCGCAAAAAAGAGGTTAAAGAAAAAAGGATTTTTGAAAGCAATATCATTTCGGTCTTTAGCGCCGCAGGCGTTGGCGGGCGCACGATGTATGCGGCAGACTTGGCGGTTAATTTAAGGAAAGAAACCGAAAGGAACGTTATTTTAGTTGATATAAGCAAAAACCCGGTTGGCGTATGCCGGGCATTAGGGATTATCCCGCGGGATGACTTACAGCTTCCCGCGATTAAATTAGATACGCCGTTTTTTACCGGAGGAATAATCCAAAAGGCAATTATTAAAGACGAGGCGAAAGGTGTAGATATTTTAAATGTGGCGCATGAAAGCGCTGAAGGGAAATTCGCAGCAAACCTAAGCGCGCTACTAACCCACCTTGCCAGCGAATACCACTACATCATTGTTGACTTACCTTGCGAAGTTGACGCTGTGGTAAACCAAGCGCTGAGGCAATCAGACAGCATTAATATAATTACTGATAATCTCAGCGCCAACCTTATAAAAACCGAGACGTTAATTTCCGAATTAGAGACGAAGATAAATTCTGCCTTTGACAAAATAAAAATAATTTTAAATGTCAGGGCTGGCGAGAACCGCGTTAATTACGAAGAAACCCTTAGTGCGCTTAAATATAAGATATATGCTACTCTGCCGGCATTTTGGGAGAAGGCTTTAGAAGGCGCATCGATGCCAGAGAGCCTCGAAGCTGAATATAAAAAAGCAATACGCCGGATTGCCAGGGAGGTCGGGGATGTGCGCGTGGGTTTGGCTTTAAGCGGCGGGGCGGCTTTTGGCCTTGCGCATATCGGGGTAATCAGGGTATTAGAACGGGAGAATATTCCGGTGGATGTGGTAGTCGGCTCCAGTATGGGCGCTCTTATTGCCGCCTTCTGGGCGGTAGGATTGGATAATGATGAATTAGAGAAGGTCGCCTTGGAATTTAACAGCCGCAAAAAAGCATTTCATTTGATGATGGATTTTGGTTTTCCGAAGCTCTCTTTTGCCAAAGGAAGGAGAATAAAAAAATTGTTACATAAGGTTCTCGCAGATAAAACATTTGCCGATACAAAATTTCCGCTGAAAATCGTCGCCTGTAATATAAGCAAGCGCTCTAAATTTATCTTTGAGTCGGGCCCCCTTGTGGATGCGGTAATGGCCAGTATTGCCATTCCCGGCCTATTTGCTCCAGTTAAAGTAAATGGGGATTTGTTGGTCGATGGCGGTATAATTGAGCCGGTCCCGGTGGGGACATTAGTCAAAATGGGGATAAAAAAGATAATTGCGGTGGATACTTTGCCACGGCCGGAAAATATCTTAGAAAATTACGAATACTACTTGAAAATGGCAGAGGCGCAAAGTAAGCAGATGGAAGGGCGCAGTTTTTTAGACAGGATTATTTCCCGCATGAAAATGCGTTTTAATCAAATGTTTTTTCCTAATATCCTTGACATCATCGTCAATAGCATACAGACATTAGAGTCTGCTGTTTCGGAGTCCGATTGCCAAATGGCTGATATCGTGTTGAGGCCTTTTGCCGTAGGAGTAGACTGGTTTGAGTTATATAAGTCGCAAGCATTAATAAAGAAAGGCATAGAAGAGGCAAGAAGGGCCATGCCTGATATTAAAAATCTCCTCAAAGAATAACCCTACCTTTTTAATTTATTAACAGAGTTATAGCCCAGAATAGGGGGAGAAGTGGTTAAAGTTTTGAGAAAAATGTATGATTGGACAGTGCATTGGGCAAGGACAAAAAATGCCCCTTATGCGCTCTTCGGAGTGGCTTTTATAGAAAGTTCTGTTTTCCCTATTCCTCCGGATGTTTTATTAATTGCGATGGTAGTGGCGGATAATTCAAAATGGATACGCTATGCCTTTATCTGTACGCTCGGCTCAATTTTGGGCGCACTTTTCGGCTATTTTATCGGTTGGGGCCTGTATGAAACAGTAGGAAAAGTTATCGTAGATACTTATCATCTCCAGCAGATTGTAGAGTTAATCGGGCGCAACTATGCAGAGAATGCGTTCTTGACTATATTTACCGCCGCCTTTACCCCCATACCGTACAAGGCAATTACTATAACCGCCGGCCTTTTTAGAATATCGCTGACGGTGTTTATAGTTGCTTCAATCATCGGCCGTGCCGGGAGGTTTTTCTTAGTTGCCGGCTCATTACGTATATTCGGTAAAAAGATCGCTGACTCAATAGAAAAATATTTTGACATCCTTTCGCTTGTTCTTGCCGCGCTTTTAATAATCGGGTTTTTATTCTTAAAGTACGTGTTTTAGCTTATGTTCTTAGTGTCCCCAGAGAAAGAAAAAAAGTTATTTGAGCGGATGAAGGCGTTGGGCGTGCGCCAGGTCGATATTGAGGAGAAATTTATCCGTTCATCCAGTCCCGGCGGCCAGAATGTCAATAAAACCTCGACCTGCGTCTATTTAAAACATATCCCTACCGGATTGAGGGTTAAATGCCAAAGGGAACGCGCACAGAGCCTTAATCGATACTTAGCGCGCAGGCGGCTCCTCGATTTAATTGAGCAAAAAGAAAAAGGATTTATCGCCGCCGAAAGAGAGCGCATTGAAAAAATCCGCAGGCAGAAGAAAAGGCGCTCACGGCGGGCAAAAGAGAAAATATTGCGCAATAAACATCTGTTGTCAGAGAAGAAAAGCCAGCGTATCGGTATTAAAGCGCATTTTATCGAGGACTAAGTATATGATTACTTATGATGATTTTAGGAAGGTAGAGTTAAAAGTGGCGATAATTAAGGAAGTTACAATACATCCTGATGCCGATAAGCTCTATGTTTTAAAAATTGACGCAGGCGGCATAGAGAAACAGTTGGTTGCGGGTATCCGTCCATATTATTTGCCTGATGAATTAATCGGACGCCAGGTTATTATCGTTGATAACTTAGAGCCCAGGGCCGTGCGCGGGATGATGAGCCAAGGCATGCTTTTAGCCGCCTCCGATGACGAAGGCTTAAGCATTCTCACCTTAGACAAACCAAGAAAATCCGGAAGCATAGTAAAATAGATGAATATCACGCAATTTATCCCGCAGGATATATGTCTTAAATGCGACGGGTGTTGCCGCTTTAACTATCCAGACACCATCTGGGCGCCTTTGGGCAGAAAAACTGTTTCCTATCAAGACTACTATATCTGTGAATGGTTTACCCCCAAGACACATAAATGTAAAGATTATAAAAATCGCCCGCTTGATTGTTTGTTCTATCCTTTCCTCCTGCCTAAAAAAAATGAAAAAATTTATCTTGCCGTACACTTAGCATGCCCATATATAAGCGAAAAAATAAATTCGCTGGAATTTAACAATTATGCAGAACATTTATCCAATTTTTTAAAGAGCAAAGACGGAAAAAAGTTACTAAAAGAAAACCTGCATATCTGTGCCGAATACGATGGAGACTTAAAGCTCATCGCGCGACTTGATATTGAAGAAGAGCCGCTGGGTAAACCCCTTGAAGTTGAAGATAAAATAATCTTTGAAAAGTATCTTTCTAAAACAAGGCATGAACTTTCCATCTTTTCTTTTGCCAATATCCTTATCTGGCAGGCGCATTTTGATATCCGCTACAGGATTATAAAAGATAATCTCTGTGTATTTTTCAAAGACAGGATTGGTTGTTTTATGTGCCTTCCGCCATTAGGTAAAAATGTCGGCAAGGAAACGCTCGAAGGATGTTTTAAGATTATGAATAGCCAAAATGAAGACCAGCGCATTTCGCGCATAGAGAATATAGAAGAGGGACAAGCGGATTTTTACAAAAAGTTGGATTTTAAGCTTTACCCCAAAGATAAAGAATATATCTATGAAAGAAAAGATTTGGTTACCTTAGCCGGAGATAAATTTAAAAGTAAAAGGGCAAATTATAATTATTTCATTAAGCATTATGATTATGAATTTTCTCTTTTAGAGAAGGCGGCGATTAATGATTGCCTCAAGACTTTAGAAAATTGGAAAAAAGAACGCCTATCCCGCCCGAACGACCCGCCCGAACGACATCTGGTCGGGCGCGGCATTCAGTCGGGCGCGGCCCGCAATAAAGATGAATTATACCGAAATATTTTAGAAGATAATTTTTTGGCGCAGAAAGAAGCTCTTTTGAATTACGGTCATCTTGGTTTATCCGGGAGAGTTATTAGGATAGAGGGAGAGGTTAAGGCGTATACTTTGGGCTTTGAGTTAAATAAGGATATTTTCTGTATTTTAGCCGAAGTCTGCGACCTGAAGTTTAAAGGGATGCCTCAGTTTTTATTCCGTGAATTTTGCCGTATGTTAGATAAATATAAATATATAAATGTGATGGATGATTCAGGCCTCGTTAATTTAAGGACGGTAAAATTATCCTACCATCCTACAAAAGAGATAAATTCCTATATCGCTGAGTCACAATGAGATTATCCGAATTAAAATTTGTGGTATTTGATGTAGAAACCACCGGCCTTGAACCGGAGTCCGGGGATAGGATTGTAGAAATCGCTGCTTTAAAGTCTAAGGGTGAAAAGGTCGTTGATAGATTCCATTCGTTAATTAACCCAAAAGTTCCTGTATCGGCCGGGGCATTCGCAGTAAACGGGATAACCTTGGATATGCTTAAATCTGCGCCGAGGCCATCCGAGATTATTCCTAAATTTGTTGATTTTATAAAGCGTGATGCGCTTTTTGCCTATAATGCCAATTTTGACGCGGCATTCCTTGCGCAGGAATTAAAATTATTGGGAGAAAATCTTCCGCAGGAATTAATCATTATTGATATTCTGGCAATGGCGCGCTCACTGGTCACAAATTTATTCAGTTATAAATTGGAGTCAGTGGCTAAGCATCTTGGCTATGCGCAGGTACAAAAACACCGCGCCTTAGAAGATGTGAAAATGAGTTTCTTTATCCTGCAGAAATTATTCGCTATTTTAAAGACACGCGGCAGAGATGATTTTTTACAGATTAAGAATTTATATGGAATATCTTTACAAAATATATAAGTACAATAAAGACCCTTTTAAGATTTTCTCTGCCTTGCGCGATAAAAAAAATGTGTTTTTCCTCGATAGCGGGATTAACCTTGACGGTTTAGGCAGGTTTTCTTTTTTGGGGTTTGAGCCGGAATTTATTTTAAAAACAAAAGAAGAAGAAAGCCTTTTTTTGTTGTTGCGTCATAACTTAAATAAATTTAAACTTCCCGTTCAATTAAACAGACTTTCCCCTTTTTTAGGGGGGCTATGCGGCTACTTATCTTACGATTTAGGTTTGTCCTTAGAGAAAATAAGAAGTAAAAATTTAAATGCTCTAGATGTTCCCGTTGCTTATCTTGGTTTTTATAATGCGGTGATAATCATCGACCATTTAAAAAAGCGCTTAGCTATTTTTGCTTGCGGCTTTCCGGAGAAAAATTCAAGACTATCCAAGTTAAAGGCAAAAGAGCGCGTAAGAGAAATCGAGGCATTGCTAGGGAAAAACCAACACCTAAAAGACCAAGCGCCTGAAATTAAAATTAGAGATTTAAAATCAAATTTTACGCACGAAAATTATATTAGAGCCATAAATAGGGCCAAAGAGTATATTGCCGCAGGAGAAATCTATCAGATTAACCTTTCTCAGCGTTTCGAGGCACAGTGTTCTGTGGGTGGCTTTTCCTTGTACCAGCGCCTGCGCCGGTTGTTTCCGGCGGCATTTTCGGCTTATTTTGACGCAGGCAGTTTTCAGATTATCAGTTCTTCCCCAGAAAGATTTTTATCTTTAGAGAGAAATTTGGTAACAACGCGGCCGATGAAGGGCACGCGGCCGCGCGGCAGGATTGAGGATGAGGATTTATCTTTAAAGGAAGAATTATTGAACTCGGAAAAAGATAAGGCAGAATTGTTAATGATTGTGGATTTAGAGCGTAATGATCTTGGACGGGTCTGTGAATATGAGAGTATCAAAGTAACTAAGCCGCGTATCTTGGAAACTTATACTACAGTATTTCAGACGACGGCCGAGATAGAAGGGAGATTACACAAAGATAAAGACAGAGTTGATTTATTACGCGCCTGTTTTCCCGGCGGCTCAATTACCGGCTGTCCCAAAATCCGGGCAATGCGGATAATTGATGAGCTTGAACCCACACGGCGCAATATCTATACCGGCGCGTTAGGGTATTTGGATTTAGCCGGCAATATGGATTTTAATATTTTAATCCGCACTCTTTTGTTAAAAGACGGTAAGGTTTATTTTCATGTTGGGGGCGGGATTGTCGCCGATTCTGATCCCGAGGCGGAATATCAAGAGACTTTGGTTAAAGCCAAGGCGATTTTTGAAGCGCTGGGAGTAGGAGATGAAAGTATTCTTGGACGGCAAGTGGCTTACGCTCGATAAGGCAAGGGCGCCTATTGATGAACCGGGGTTTTTATATGCCCAAGGCGTATTTGAGACAATGCGCGCGGATAATGAGAAAATTTTCCGGCTGGAGGCGCATTTAGAGCGGCTGACAAACTCGTCTAAATTGGTAAAGATAAGTTTAGGCTATTCTAAAGCGCAATTAAAAGATATAATAGAAAGAACCGTTTCTTTAAACAACTATTCCTGTTTATGCCTGCGCCTGACAGTTTGGCAAGGGCTGAATAAGGCACATATATCTGTAATTAGCAGAAAATATAGGCCTTATCCGCAGAAGAAATATATTTCAGGTTTTAAGGCCATCTTCAGCAGTATTACACAGAATGAAACCAATTTTTTAGCCAATATTAAGGCATCGGCGCGCCTGCATTTTTTATTGGCCGAAGAGGAAGCAAAAAGTAGAGGAATGGACGAGGCAATATTATTAAATACTAAAGGCGATATTGCCGAAGGCGCGCGCAGCAATATTTTTTTAGTAAAAGACGGCGCATTGCATACGCCGGATAAGGAATCGGGCCCCCTTTTGGGTATTACGCGTAACGCAGTCTTAGACATTGCCAAAGACCTTAAAATAAAAACTTACGAGAGAAAAATTAAACCCAGCGAACTATTTTCCGCAGATGAAGCATTCCTCACCAATTCTCTAATCGGCATTATGCCGCTCCCAGATGTAGAAAAGAAAAAAATCGGCAGCGGGAAAATAGGAAGATTAACAGCGGATTTTGCGAAAAGATATCAGGAAAACTTAAAGAAAGGCTAGAAATGAAAAAGAAAAAATTAATTATTGGGCTGTTGAGTTTGGTAATTATTGGTTTTTTAATTTTTCAACTTGCGCCTGCGGATTATTATGCCAAATTAGGCAGGGTTTTTTATAAAATAGCGCTAGAGAAATACAAAAAAGAAAATACCCAAATAAGCCGCATGAAATTAGGCAAATTGTATTTTGAGTTGGGCAAATACGAATTAGCATATGAGACACTTTCAGGGATAAATTCTCTGCCTGCCCAGAAGGCCAGCGCCTATGCTTTATTTAAATTGAATAAATTTACCGAAGCGCTCGCCATATTTAGCAAATTAGGCAGATTAAATGACCCCGAATACCTTTATTACTATGGTCTAACCTGCGAGAAGAGCAATCTCTATGATGAAGCAGAGAAAATTTACCGCAAAATCAGCGCTGGCGCGTATAAGCTAAAAGCAGAGGAAAGACTTCTCGCTCTTTCTCATCTGGTGGAAGGTGAAGTAAGCGCGGATATCTTAACGCTCTTGGAAAGTTCTCCGGGGCAAGTTGATTATCCGGAAGCAGGGGCATTGATATTGTCTGTTAAAGAAGAATTAGAAATATTGCCGGATAATACTTCAGTATCTACATCGCATATCTTGGTTAAAATTTTAAACGACCGCGGCAAAGACGCCTTTTCAGAGGTGGTTTTGGGGTATGATTCTACTTATGAAAGGGTAGAACTTGATTTTGCCCGCACGATTAAACCGGATGGTATGAGTATTTCGGTAGGAGATAAAAATATCCGTGATGTCTCAGTGTATTTAAACTTTCCGCTTTACAGTAATGCCCGGGCAAAGATTATTTCTATGCCGGAGGTCGTAAGCGGATGTGTTATCGAATATAAGGCGCGTGTTTATAATGGCAAATTAATGGCGGATAGGCATTTTTCTACTGCCTATTTTCTGCAGGAAGCCGAGCCGGTCGTTTATTCAAGTTTTAAGCTGGTTGTCCCGAAAGATAGAAAGCTAAATATAAAAGTTTTGAACAGCGGATACAACAAAATCGGCGCTGATCTTAATCCTAAGATTAGCCAAGAAAACGGAAAAACAATATATTTTTTAGAAATAAAAAACATCCCGCAGATAATCCCTGAGCCAAGCATGCCGCCTAAAGCAGAAATAGATACGATTCTTTTGATTTCCAGCTTTACTTCCTGGGATGAGATGTTTAACTGGTGGAGCAAGTTATATAAAGATAAAATCATAGCCGATGAAAATATAAAAAACAAAGTTAAGGAGTTAACCAAAGGTCTTGTTTCGGATAAGGATAAAGCAGCGGCAATTTATAATTTTTGCGCTCAAGAAATAAGGTATGTAGCGGTAGAATACGGCGATGCCGGATATGAGCCGCATTATGCCTCAGAGATATTCTTAAATAAATACGGCGACTGTAAAGATAAAGCCATGCTCTTGATTACAATGCTTAAAGAAGCGGGCCTTTTGGCATATCCGGTTTTAATCGGGACCGAAGGAACCATTGTTTTGCAGGATGATTTTCCCATGTCGGTCTTTAATCACGCCATCGCTGTTTTAGAACTAAACGGAGAATATATCTTTCTTGATCCGACTGCCGAGACAGTTTCCTTCGGGGATCTTCCTTCGGCCGACCAGGCAAGGAAAGTGCTGGTATTCTTTGAAGAGAAGTTTAAAATTATGACGACAGCGGATTTTGGGGTAGAGCGCAATTTCCTGCGGTCAGAGACAACGATTAAGATAAATAATGATGAATCTATATTGGCAGACCGCTCTGTTTCTGCATCAGGAATCTATGAGCAGGCGCAGAGATACTGGCTCATTTTTACTCCGCCGTCTTTAATCGAAGAGGCCATTAAGAATAAAGTGCAGGGTTTTTCGCCTAACGGCAGGCTGCTTGATTATAAGATTGAAAACGCCCGGGATCTAAATAAAAAAGTAATCATTAATTATCGGTTTAGCGGAGACGATTTTTTGGCTAAGGCGGGGAAAGCCCGGATTTTATCAGAGTTTTCCGGAGGGGTTGATGTTTCTGCGATAGTAAAAGATGAGCGCGCCTACCCTATATATTTCGGCATACTCTCGCAGGGTGTCGATAGTATAAAAATAAGCATACCCGAAAATTTGCGCTTTAAATACCTGCCGGATTCTGTGTATATCGATAATGAGTGGACGAAATTTTCCTCTGATTACATTGTTAATGGCAGCACTCTAGAATATAGAAGCGAGTATTTACATAAGAAAAAATATATCCCTGTCAGCGAATATCAGCAGTATAAAAATTTTATAGAAGGTTTGGCGCGTAAGTTAAATCAGGCAATAATCTTAGAAGAGGTAAAATGACTCCCGCAAAAAAATACCACCAGATAAAAAACTGGTTGTTTTTAGCGCATATTATTTTGTCTTTGGCCGGGCTGTCTTTGCTTTTATTTTCGGGGCTATCCTTATATCTAAAAGATAAAATTATATTATTCGCCCAAAGTAATTTTCTGGTTGTGGCAATATATATTTTTATCGTCTACATTGTTTCTTTTTTATTGGGTTTTCCGCTGGCTTTTTACGAAGGCTATCGCCTTGAGCATAAGTTTAAGCTCTCCGTGCAAAAACTATCCGCATGGCTCAAAGACTTGTTTAAAAAACAATTTATCGAACTGATAGTCATTTTGGCGAGCTCCGAAGCCTTATACTTTTTTTTAAGAAAAGCTGGCAATAGCTGGTGGATATATGCGGCGCTATTCTGGATATTCTTAAGCATCGTTCTGGCAAAATTAACGCCGATTTTGCTTATTCCCTTGTTTTTTAAATCCTCGCCAGTTCAGGATGAAAATTTAAAACAAAAAATCATTTCTTTGGTAGATAAAGCCGGCGCCAATATCAAAAACATCTTTATCATCGATTTTTCCAAGAAGACTAAAAAGTCGAATGCTTGTGTCTGCGGTTTAGGCAGGAGCAGAAGGATTCTTTTAGCGGACAACTTAGTCAATGAATTTGATAGAGAAGAGGTTTGTTCCGTGGTTGCCCACGAATTAGGGCACGAAGTCCATAAAGATACCATAAGATTGCTTGTTGCCGCGAGTATATTTTCATTTTTCGCCTTTTATATCTCCGATATATTTTTAAAAGGCAATTTAAAGTGGTTTGGCTTTAAAGAAGTTTATGATATCGCCGCATTTCCTTTAATCGCGCTAGGTATTTTTCTCGTAAGTTTCTTAATACTTCCTTTGCAGAACGGTTATACCAGGAGGCGTGAAAAATATGCGGATTTATTTGCCTTAGGCCTGACTAATGACCCGCTAAGTTTTATTTCAATGATGAAAAAATTAGGCGAAAAAAACTTAGCTGATGTTGCGCCTAATAAGATAATTGAATTTTTATTATACGACCATCCGCCGATAGAGAAGAGAATTCAGGCGGCAGAAGGGTTTTACAATGGAGAAGAAGGATCTTAAAGCAATCTTTGATAAGCTTTTTAAGGCCTTTGGCCCGCAATACTGGTGGCCCGCGAATACTCCTTTTGAGGTTATAATAGGCACAATCCTTACGCAAAATACCAACTGGGGAAATGTAGAAAAGGCCATTAATAATTTAAGGGCCAGAGGCTGCCTTTCGGCGCATAAACTGCATCAGATGCCTGCTAAAGAAATAGCGCCCTTAATTAGGCCTAGCGGTTATTTTAATATCAAGGCTAAACGTTTAAAGAACTTTATAAATTTTCTTTTTAACCACCATGGGGGGAGCCTTAAAAAAATGTTTAACCAGGATATAGATAGTTTACGCAGGGAGCTTCTTTCTGTAAATGGCATAGGCAGGGAGACTGCTGACTCTATAATTTTATATGCGGCAGAGTTGCCTATTTTTGTTGTCGATGCCTATACCAAAAGAGCATTCAGCCGGCATAAATTTTTTGCTAAAGACTCCGATTATGACAACGTGCAAAAATTTTTTATGGAAAATCTAAGTAAAGATGTTAAAATATTTAATGAGTTTCATGCATTGCTCGTAAGATTGGGCAAAGACTTTTGCCTTAAAAATAAACCTAAATGCGAAGTTTGCCCTATTAAGCCCTTCCTAAAAGTAGATTTTTAGGAAGCGGGGGGGTATGAATACGGAGGAAGGGCGGGGTGAAAATTATACCAGCAATATTAACGGAAGATAAAGTTGACTTTAATAATAAGCTCGCTCAATCAGAAAAATTTACCGATTTCGCACAAATTGATATTATGGATGGAAAATTTGTCCCGTCTAAAAGCGTGGGCCTTGATGTTTTGTCTTCTATTAAGACGCATCTTGGCATAGAGTTCCATTTAATGGTGGAAGACCCGCTTAAATATTTAGATGCGGCGCAGAAATCTAAGGTGAAGAGGGTGATTTTCCATTATGAAATAAAAGATGTTGAGCCAGGGAAAATAATCAAAGAAATCCGTGCTTTAGGCTTAGAGGCAGGTTTAGCCATTAATCCTGAAACAGGGCTTAGCGAGGTAAGGCATTTATTTAATTTGATAGATGTGTTATTATTACTTTCGGTTAACCCGGGATATTACGGCAGTCCTTTTATCCCCGGGGTATTGGAGAAGGCGAAAGAGCTTTCACAAGATAAACATAATTTTATTATCGCCTTAGACGGCGGCGTAAAGCTCGATAATATTTTAGAGATTAAAAATTCCGGAGTTGAGCTTGCCTGTGTAGGCAGTAGCATCTTTAAAGGGAGCGCTTTAGAAAATTACCGCGCCCTGAATAAGAAGATATCTGAGAATTAATTAAACTTTAAAGGAGAAAAAATATAAAACAATGGATATTGTCCCGCGCCAGAAAGATAATATAATAGTTTTATACTTAAGCGGAGATATAAATATTGACTCTGCCAATCTTATTGAATCCGTGGGTTACTATTTGGAAAATGGCATAACCGATATACTCTGCGATTTTACTAATATAAATCTTGTGGATTATGCCGGCCTTTCGGTTTTAGCTATTGCCTATAAGGATGTAATGAATCATCACGGAAGGATGAAGTTTACGAACGTGCCTCTACACATCAGGAATATATTTTCGACAGTCTGTTTAGACAAGGTTTTTGAGCTCCATGAAAATGAGGATTTAGCATTAAATAGTTTTAAGGAAGATAAAATTATAGAAGAAATAAAAAAGAAACAATTACGCCGCAGGTTCAAACGCCTGCCCATACTTATCCCGGCTTATTTTAAACTAAAAAGCTCCCTGGAAGATAAGATTCAAGACGGTAAGGTATATAACTTAAGCGCTATCGGCGCATACATTCTTTGCAAGAAGATATACGCCTTAGGCGATATTTTAGCGCTTACGATGAAACTTATGCCTAAGCCGGGCGAACTGGCCCTTGAGGGTAGGGTAATCTGGATCGCCCAAAAAGAACTTATGCCTCAGCTGTATCCGGGTATGGGAGTTGAGTTTTATAATATCAGCCCAAAAATGCAGGAGCAGGTGGTGCAATTTGTCGAGCGTAATCTGCCGCTTGAAAGCACGGCGGAATAAACTTGTCCCGCCGCAGGCGGACTCTATTAGAGGAGATTCGTAAGATGCCGAAAGCAAAAGAAAAGAATAAGAACAAACAATATAAATGCCATATCTGCGGCAGGGGTATTGACGAAAAATGCGCGCTAATGCATGTTAAGACTGAAGAATACCTAATTGATTTAATCAAAAAAGACCATCCAAATTGGCGCAATGATTCTAGCGCTTGCAGCGAATGCATTGTTTATTACCGTAAATTGATAAAAGACGCCGAAATTTAATTATGGATGATTTTATTCAGAAGCTGGATATGATCGCCGATAAAGACAAACGTTATAAGCTCGACGCTTATGATTTTGTATTGGAGGCGCTTTCTTATATTCAGAAGAAAACCAAAAAGAAAGGCCACATCAGCGGCCAGGAATTGCTTTTAGGAATAAGGGAATATGCGCTTTCGCAATTCGGCGGCTTAAGCAAAGTGGTGTTTGAACACTGGGGAGTAAGATCGACGGAAGATTTCGGAGAAATAGTGTTTAATATGGTCAATGAGAATCTGTTGTATAAGACCGAAGGCGACTCTAAAGAAGATTTTAAGGGTTTCTATGATTTTGAAGAGGCCTTTAAGGTAAAATTCGACGCAGATCCCGTCTAAATTAATTTTCTAAACTATCCTGCCTAAATTAGAAAATCTATGAAGAGATATCTTACTGAGCCTCCGATAAATAATGGGCACATTGGAGGCTTAGGTTTGAGCCAGATGCAAGGCGCGACGACGAAGGCGTGCCCAATGTGGCACGCAGAGGAGGAGCAACGAAGCAGCAGGCCAAAGATAAGCCTCCCCTTCGGGGCTGGCCGCTTTTGGGCTGCGACTGCGTCGTTCGTCCTTGGCGTAGTGCATAGACTACGCCGGCGTCCTCACTTCTTGTCTCGCTCCAAAATCGTCACAGCCAATGTACTCATTATTTATCGGAGGCTCAGTAGCATAATTATTACATTAGGTTTGCTGCTGGCAGGCCTAAGTAGTTATGCAACGGGCAAAACCCATAGCGTTATTTACGTTACTGCCAAATCCGCTGTGGTTGTTGATGCTCGGACGAATAAAATCTTATATGCAAAGAATATTAATTTGCATATACCGCCAGCATCTTGCGCAAAAATAATGACAGCGTTACTTGTTTTAGAAAAAATAGAGCTTGATAAACTAATAACCGTTTCTAAAAGGGCGGCAAGTATTGAGCCGAGTAAGGCGGGGCTTAGATGGGGTAGTCAATATCGCTCGGCTGACCTATTAGCTGCCTGCCTAATGTCCTCTGCTAATGATGCTTCTATCGCTCTTGCCGAAGAAATTTGCGGGTCAGAAAGCGAATTTGTGAAGCTGATGAATGAAAAGGCAAAAAAAATTGGGATGGAAAACACCCGTTTCGCCAATGCTACGGGCCTGCCTTCTAAAAAAATAGAACAATATTCTACGGTTTACGATTTAGCGCGGATGATGCGCTATGCCTTAAATAAGCCGCAAATAGTCGAACTTATGAATAAAAAAGAGAAGTTCATTTCCGGCAGTGACGGCCGCAAGATTTATTTACGGAATCATAATAAAATGCTCTGGAAAAAACCCAAGTCTATAATCGGCAAAACCGGATATACCATAAAGTCTCGGCATTGCTTTACGGGCGCTGCTGGTTCTGGCAGCAGGCAGAAAGTCGTCTTTGCCATTCTTTCTTCAAGAAGACTCTGGCAGGACATAAGCATCCTTGTTAATCACGGATTGTATTTGAAAGGGGAATAGATGTATAATATAAAAATAGGGGGGTGTCTATGTTAGAAGAAAAGATTTTAGCTGATTATAAGCAGGCAATGAAAAATAGGGATAGATTGCGTTCCTCTGTGCTTAGTTTCTTACGTTCAAGCCTAAAAAATTTAGCTATAGATAAAAGAAAAGATATGCTCTCTGATGAAGAGGTTATTTCAGTCATAAAAAAACAGATTAAGCAGAGGGAAGATTCTATTGAACAGTTTAAGCGGGGCGGCAGGACTGATTTATCCGAAAAAGAAACAAAAGAGAAAGAAATTTTGGAATCATACCTTCCGGAGCAGTTAGGCGAAGAGAAAATCCGCGCCATCGTTGACGAGATAGTTGTCTCTTTGGGCGGTACTGCCTCAATGGTAGATATGGGCAAGGTAATGAAAGAAGTGATGGCCAAAGTCGGCGCCTCTAGCGACGGGAAAATTGTAAGTTCTATTGTCAAAGATCGCCTGCAGAAGAAGTAATTAATAATAACTGCCTGCCGCGTGATATCAAAAAGGATAGCATTTATCTAAAAAATATTGGAGGTGACAATGGGCAATAGAATTTTGGTATTAATTTTGATAAGTTTTTTGTTAATGAATGTATGCGGTTGTGTGGCAATTTTAGCCGGCACTGCCGGAGGCGTAGGCACAGCGGCTTGGCTTTCGGGAAAATTGACGCAGGATGTAAATGCGCCGTTTGAGCACGTTATTAAAGCCGCCAAATCTGCCTTAGAGTCGCTTAAATTGACGGTTGAAAAAGAAACTGTTGAGAAAAACTCCGGCCAGATTATCAGTAAATATTCTGACGGGAAAAATATCTGGATTGATATACACCGTCTTACTCCTACCAGGTCAAGGATTGAAATCCGTGTAGGTGTAGTCAGCCCGGACAAAGAAGCCGCCGATAAAATACTAAAGGCAATAATTAAATATTTATAATATTGAGAAACGTAAAACTAATGGAACTTCTTCGCACACGAAATTTTTTGCCGTCTATTTCGGTTTACGTCTTTAGGTGTTACGCTCCATAGAAGATTGTCGCTACACCTTCGCCGTAATTCCTCATAGACTTTTGCCAAAAGATTTCTTATTGTGTGCTTTCAGAAATTCCATTAGTTTTGCGTACCTCTATAGATAGTTTAATCAGCATGATTAAAAAAGAAAGGTTAATTAAGCTCACGCGGGATTTAATCCGCATAAATTCCGAAAATCCGCCAGGAAATGAAGTAATTATTGCTGAGTTTGTAAAGAGGCACTTAGAAAAATCTGGATTAAAAACCAAGGTTTACGAGTTTAAGAAAAACAGATCTAACGTGCTGGCAAATTTAGGCGGCAAGAGCGATAAAACCCTGCTGATTTCTCCGCATTTAGATACGGTCCCAGCAGGTAAAAATTGGAAACACGAGCCATTTTCTGCAACGATAGAGAAAGGCAGAATTTATGGCCAGGGCGCGACAGATTGTAAATGCAACTTAGCTATTGCACTTGAGGCAATAAGAAGCCTTTGTGAAGAAAAAATAAAGCCGCAATGCAATCTACTTTTTGTGGCATCGGCTGACGAAGAAGCCGGCAGTAAATACGGCCTAATACCTTTATTAGAGAAAAAAATAATTAGCCCGGATTTTGCCTTAGCATTGGATTCCGATGAATTTAATATTGTGGTTTCACAGAAAGGCCTGATGCATTTTAAGGTAAAGATATTTGGTAAAACTGCTCACGGCGCATATCCTGAAAGGGGCATAAATGCAATTGAAATTGCCAGCCGCATAATCTGCGCTTTAAAGGAAAACAAATTTAAGTACAAGGCATTCCCATTACTTAAAGGCCCGACGGTAAATATCGGTAAGATTTCCGGCGGGGAAAAGGTAAACATCGTCGCTGGCTTCTGTGAGTTTGAAGTGGACTTAAGGTATTTGCCCGGGATGAACAAGGATGAAATTATAGGCCAGATAGAAAAGATAATCGCAAAATTCGCAAAGAGGTTTCGTATTGAATTTGACGATATTCAAAATCCTTATACAATAGATAAAAAACATCCTTTAGTGTATTCGTTAATCGCGGCGGCAGGAGAGATAGAAATCAAGCCGCAGATAAAGGGTTCAGCAGGGGCAACAGTTATTACTTTTTTTCGCCAGCACAATATACCGGCAATCAGTTTTGGCTGCGGCAATTCCGGATGCGCGCATGCAAGCGATGAATATGTAAAAATCGATAATCTTTACAAAGGAGCAAAAATATTGGAGGTTTTCCTAAAAAATGGTTTGCTGAGGTAAGAAATGAGAAAGACAATATTATTTTTATCCTGGTTAATTTTTTACGTAGGTTCTGCCTATGCCGTGCCGATGAAAGGGCCGTATTTTTTAAAACAAGGCCAAATTGAGGTAGGCGTTGAGGCAAATTTTGTCGCCAGGCGCGATATTGAGGATATTACTACAAACATCCAAAGCAGCCAATTTTTTTATTGCATGGCCTTTGGTTTGTTTGACTGGTTAAATATCGAGGCAAAGTATGGCTCAGGCGATATTAAGAACGATCAATATAATGACCAGAAATTTTATTATAATTACAACTGGGGCGGCGGATACGGCTTAAGAATAAAGGCATATGAAAACCATAAAATGAAAATTATCTTAGGGGCTCATCATATTAGTATCCATCCTGACCCGAACAAAAATACGGATAATTCAACCCATCGCGTAATTTTAGACGAAACGCAGTCCGATATAACTTTAAGCCTAAAAGGAGAAAGGTTTAGCCCATACGCAGGCGCAAAAGTCGGGCATACCCGCCTTATCCGGCGCATAAATTCTGAGCGCGCGACATTACGCTCGGAAGAAAATTACGGTTTTGCTTTAGGGTTTGATTATATGTTTAAGAAAAACGTGCGTTTTAATTTTGAAGGCCGCTTCGTCGATGAATACGCTTTGACCTCGAGCGTAAGCTACATATTTTAAATGAAGCCACAAGTTAGGGAACGTAAGTCGACATAACTTGTCTGGCTGAATTTATCCCGCCGAATACCATAAAATTCTCTATTGATAATTTTATGGTATCTTATGAGGCGGGAGAGCGTTTTATGTTCCGCTAATCCTAAAATATGCAAATAATTATAATTTTAGGCATCCTTCTGGCGTTAGTGAGCTTAGCTTTGCTGAAGCTATTGATGTTACGGCGCAGGTTCTGGATAGGAGTTTGTTTTATCCTTATTTTATTGCTTGGGTTAGTGTTAAGTTTTATCGGCTATTTGTTTAGCCCATACCGTATATTTGACGAAAATAAACCCGTAGCTTTAATTGAGTCAACGCCAGTCAAGGCCGAGATTTATGACGCAGTGCTGGCAATAAAACACCTAACTAATCCTAAAAGCCGCAGGCCAGAAAAATTTCTGCTTACGGGGAATCGATGGATAATTGAGGGTAATATTCTAAAAGTAAAATTAAATAAAGGTGAGATTAATTTATATAGAATAGCGCGCATAAGAAGCGGCTATATTAATCCGGGAAACCTTAGGCCTTTTCCGGAATTAGCTTATAATTTATCTAAGCGCAGAGATATATTGGGGGATTTTTTAAATAAGCAAAAATTAGATTTTATAGAAGCATTTACCGGGACAGTTAGCTATCGCAGCGGCGATGAAAAAGCCGAGTTTTATTTGTATGCTGCAGATAGCGGATTCAGGCTAGAGAAGGAATGATTACGCAAAAAACAGGAATAGAGATTAAGGCGATATTGTTTGATCTAGGTAATGTCACGGTAAATTTTAACCATTATTTAGCCGTTGAAAGGATAAAAAATTTTACGGATAAAAGCGGCGATGAAATTTATCGGTTATTTTTTGATTCTGACCTTACCGGCTTATTTGAAGAAGGAAAACTTAAGCCTTATGAATTTTACCGTAAGGTAAAGGAACTTCTAAAAGTTAAAATTAGCTACGAAGAATTTGTGCCTATCTGGAATGAGATATTTTTTATTAGCGAAGATAACCTAAAAATGCACGCCCTGATTAAAAAATTCAGAGAAAAATTTACGGTGGTGTTAATTTCCAATATCAATAAGTTGCACTATGATTATTTGATAAAAAAATATGATATATTTGAAGAGTTTGATAAACATATACTTTCCTACGAAGTAGGTGCGCGTAAGCCGGCTACTTTAATTTATAAAGCAGCACTTAGGGATGCAGACGCAGATATTAAAGATGTGGTTTATATCGACGATAGGGAAGATTTAGTCAAGCAGGGTAACGCCTTGGGGATAAAGAGCATATGTTTTAAAAATTATCCGGCCCTTGTAGAAAGTTTAGGCGCCCTGGGGTTAATATAAGGATTTGCGGCATCGAGAAAAATCTAATCGCCAGCCGGCAGATTTTTCTTGCGTCGCAAAAGTATTTGCGACATCAAGCAAAAAATTTACGCCAGTTGGCATTTTTTGCTTGACAACAACTATATCTTGTGTTAACTTTAAAGTATAAACGCAAGAAATAGTTGTGGAAAACTATAAGTATAAATAAACGGGGGTAAGAAGACAAAATTGAAAAACGAGTAAATTTTAAAGAGGCCAAAAAATAAAGGGCCTCTTTTTTTGTGATACTTTGGCTTTAGTTAGAATGGTTTGCTACTAAGAAAGAGAGAATCTTGCAATTATGGCTTTAAAAGTTGGCTTAACTTACGATTTAAGAATTGATCGTCCTGTCCAGAAGGGAGAGCCACAGGATATTAACGCGGAATTTGATTTCGAAGAAACAGTTAATAATATCGCCGCCTCCATCGAGACGGGCGGCCATAAAGTGATTAAGATAGGCGGAGTGAAAAACCTGCTGAATATGTCCGATGGCATTAAAAATAAAGTCGATATAGTTTTTAATATTTGCGAAGGCTATCTTGGCAGAAACAGGGAAGCGCAGGTTCCGGTAATTTTAGAGATGTTGGGCGTGCCTTTTGTGGGGTCGGATGGTTTGACCTTAAGTCTTGCTTTGGATAAAGTAATGACGAAAAAAGTGCTTATATCTGAAGGGATTCCTACGCCTAAGTATTTTGTGGTAAACAGCTACGATAGTGCATATAATTTAGACCATCTAAACTTTCCATTGATTGCAAAATTAAGATATGAAGGGGCATCAAAAGGCATAACAGAAAAATCACGCGTAGAAGATACTAAAGAATTAAAAACGCAGATAGATTACCTTGTTTCTAATTATAAGCAGGCGGTATTGGTAGAAGAGTTTATCAGGGGCCTTGAATTTACGGTGCCGATTATCGGCAATGAAAAGGCGGAAGTTTTCCCGCCCGCGCAGGTGCATATCGATAACAATGTTGATTTGGGAGACCAGTTTTACACTTTTGATTTTATCGCCTCAGATAGGTTAGGCTATGTTTATCCGGCAAAGATTCCTAAAAAATTGCAAGAGAAGTTATGCAGTTTAGCGCTAGCGACCTATAAAGCAGTAGACTGCCGCGATTTCGGCAGGGTGGATTTCCGCCTAGACTATGAAGGCAATCCTTATGTTTTAGAGATTAACCCATTACCATCGCTTGCATTGAAAGATGTGTATAAGTTGGTTGCGGATTATAAAAGAGTTCCATATCAAAAGATAATTAACCGTATATTGGATGCGGGGATTAAAAGATATAATTTAAATTAGAATGTACTCCGCCTCATAGGATGCCCTAAAATTTTCGTGCGATAATTTTAGGGCATTCGGCGGAGTTAATCCCGCGAGAAGCGGGATCAATTCCGGCATATAACTTATGAGCGCTTCGTTCCATAAGTTATGCCGTCATTGAGGAGGATAAATTGGCCAATAACCAGCAGGTTTTAGAAAAACCGCAGGCACAAACAGAAAATATTTCTGCGCTTCCTAGCCGGCGCAGGACTTTTCCCATCGATTATAGCGAGCTCAGCCTTTTTAAAGATGTCTCCCCTTTAGAATGGGAAGATTGGCATTGGCAGATAAAAAATAGTATTCATACCAAAGACCATCTTTCTCAGATTATTCAATTGACGCCACAGGAAGAAGAAGGTATACGCCGCAGCCGCGGCCGCTTAGCGGTTTCCATTACTCCTTATTGGGCAACGTTGATAGATTCAGAAGATCCGCAGTGCCCAATAAGGCGCCAGGCCGTTCCTTTAGCCGATGAATTTAATATCGGCCCGCATGAGATGGCGGACCCTTGCGCAGAAGACAGGGATTCCCCTGTGCCCGGCTTAGTCCATCGTTATCCGGACAGAGTTCTATTGCTGGTAACTGAGCAGTGCGCAATGTATTGCCGGCATTGCACACGACGCAGGATTGTCGGCGAGAAAGAACACAGAGGCCTTGATTTAAATAAGGCAGTAGAATATATCAAAGCAAACCATAAAATCCGCGATGTGCTTATTTCCGGCGGAGACCCTTTTATGCTTGAGGATGATGATTTGGAAAAAGTTATTCAAGCCGTCCGCGGCATCTCGCATGTGGAATTTTTGCGTATCGGAACACGTGTTCCGGTAACGCTTCCCCAGCGGATTAGCGAAAAATTAGTCATAATGCTTAAGAAATACTCGCCCCTATGGATAAGCCTGCATTTTAATCATCCCCGCGAAATCACTAAAAGAGTTAAGCAGGCAATGGCGATGCTGGCGGATTCCGGCTTTCCTTTAGGGTCGCAGACGGTGCTATTAAAAGGGATTAATGATAAACCGTATATTATGCGCAAGCTTATGCATGAATTGCTGAAAGTGAGGGTGCGGCCATATTATATTTATCAGTGTGACCCTGTCAAAGGCACTGCGCATTTTAGGACGCCCGTTGCCGTGGGCATAAACATAATTGAAAAGATGCGCGGCTATACCTCAGGATATGCAGTTCCTACCTATGTGGTAGACGCACCCGGCGGAGGCGGAAAAATACCCGTCGGGCCGAATTACCTTCTTTCTCAGGATAAAGGGCGTTATACCCTAAGAAACTACAAAGGCAAAATATATACTTATATTGAATAAATCAAGATACTTTATAGGTGTATTTTTTGTTTTATAGCTACATTTATTTATTGACTCCTGCCAAGCTTTGTTTTATAATATTAACAGTTTCTTAGTAAGCTCATCATTGAATTAAATCCCGCATTGGACTAAATAAACACACCAAAAATTTTGGTTTAAAATGAGGGTTTAAGTAAAATGGATGCGAAGCTAAAGCGAAACTTTATCTTGCTGGGTCATGCCTCCAGTGGTAAAACTACGCTTGCGGAAAGCATCCTTTTTCTTTGTCAGGCAACTGTGCGTAAGGGGGATGTGGCAGGAGGGACTACTGCCAGCGACTATAATCCCGACGAGATAGAAAGAAAAATATCGATTAACTTAAGCCTACTCTTTTGCAATTATAAAGGCGCGAGATTCCAGCTTATCGATACTCCCGGATATGCCGATTTTATCGGAGAAGTAATCAGCGGTTTGCGAGCCGTAGACGGCGCAGTGGTAGTAGTAGATTCCTCAAGCGGCATAGAATTAGGCACGGAAAGGGCCTGGGAATTGTTAGATGAACAAAATATACCCCGGCTTATTTTCATCAATAAATTAGATAAAGAAAATACTAGCGAAGAAAAAATAATTCTTGAGTTTAAAGAGCGGTTTTCTAATAAATGTTTACCTCTCAAAGCAATAAATAGCCAAGAGATTATTGAAGCGGCGGCTGAGCTCGACGATGCTTTGTTGGAGAAATATCTGGAAGGCAAGGAGTTATCCAGCGAAGAGGTAAAAGGCGCATTGCATAAGGGGGTTTTATCCGGAAAGATTTTCCCGATAATCTCCGGCTCAGCCTTGCAAGATAAAGGGGTTAAGGAATTGCTGGATGCCATAATAGATTTCTTGCCCAATCCTTTAGAGCGAGCGCCAATTTTAGTTGCCAGAGCTGATAGCAAAGAAGAAAAAGAGCTTATTTTTGGCGAGGATAAAAGTTTTTCCGCTTTTGTTTTTAAGACAGTATCCGACCCTTATATCGGGCAACTGACGTTATTAAGGTTATTTTCCGGAAGGCTGGCAGCTAATAGCGCTGTTTATAATGCCACTGCCAATATAAGAGAGAGGATAGGTTCTATTTACATGTTGAAAGGAAAAGACCAGACCCTCTTGGATTATGCATCCTGCGGAGATATCGTAGCGCTGGCAAAGCTTAAGAGTACCCATGCCTCAGACTCATTGACAGACGAGAAAGAAACTTACCTGTTTAAGCCGCTGGTATTGCCTGAGCCGGTGATGTCTGCATCGATTAAGCCGAAAACCAGGGCTGATGAAGAAAAGATTTCTCTGGCACTGGCAAAGTTGATGGCGGATGATAAAAGCCTAAAGGTCAGCCGTGATAACCAAACTAAGGAGGAAATTCTCTCCGGCGTAGGAAGCCTGCACTTAGAGGTAATGGTGGCGCGCTTGCGCAGCCGTTTCCATGTAGATTTAGAGTTAGGCAAGCCCAAAGTCCCTTATAAAGAAACTATTAAAGGCCGCGCTAAGGTTCAAGGAAGATATAAGAGGCAGTCGGGCGGCAGGGGCCAATACGGCGATGTTTGGATTGAGGTTGAGCCTTTGCCAAAGGGCACAGGAGATTTTGAATTTGTGAATAAGATTTTTGGCGGCGCTATCCCGCGCAATTATATTCCGGCGGTAGAAAAAGGAGTGCGCCAAGCTTGTTCTGAGGGAGCAATTGCCGGTTACCCCTTGACGGGACTACGGGTTATTTTGTGCGATGGTTCATATCATGCTGTAGATTCTTCAGACATGGCCTTTCAGATTGCCGGAGCAATGGCTTTAAGGAAAGCGGTGCACGAAGCAGCGCCAACTTTACTTGAGCCGATTATGGACGTTGAGATCCTAGTTTGTGAAGAATTTATGGGGCAGATTTCAGGAGATGTTAATTCCCGCAGAGGTAAAGTTATGGGGATGGACACGAAAGGAAAATATCAGGTGATAAAAGCAAGGATTCCTTTGGCAGAGATGTTTCAATATGCTAATGACCTGCGTTCAATGACTGGCGGCCGAGGTACTTATACGATGCATCTTGCTGATTATGAAGAGGTCCCGCACAAAATCGCCTCAACAATAATTTCTCAATATAGCGCACAAAGACAACAACACGAGGAATAACACCACTCCCTAAAATAATCAAATGGTAAAAATTGGAATATTCGGTTTAGAAAATATTTTTTCCGGCACAAAAGCCGCTGTCGCTGATAAACGCATCGATAAGCTAAAGGATTTATTTAAATCCGCCAAAAAAGTCTATATAGAAACAGAGTTAATTTATGAACAAGCAAACCTATCTGAGGCAGACGGAATAATTATAAATAAGGATTCGAAACTGGATTTAATCTTATCCGACTTAGAGTTTGTCGAAACAAGGTTATCCCGGACAGAAGATAGAGGAGAAAAAGAATTACTCGCTAGATTTAAAATAAGCTTAGAAAAAGAAGAGTTTCTTTCTTTTGAGCCGTTAAACGATGCCGAGAAAAAGATTATTGCCCCATTCCAGTTGTTCACCATCAGGCCGATATATTTAGTAGATACAAGTAAAGAAGTGGATAAGGATGCCATTTTACTTAACGCTTATAATGAGTTTGGGTATATTTCTTTTTTTACCGTTGGCGATAAAGATTCGCATGGCTGGCCGCTAAAAAAAGGTTTGACTGCTTGGGATGCCGCAGGAGTAATCCATTCGGATATCCAGCGCGGCTTTATCCGCGCCGAAGTAGTGCATTATGATGATTTAATTAAGGCGGGGCACTTAAACGAGGCGCGCAATAACGGGCTTTTAAAATTAGAAAATAAAGAATATGTAGTGCAAGACGGGGATTGGATGCTCTTTAGGTTTAATAAATGACGGCACAACTTATAGAGCCGTAAGGCGATATAAGTTGTATGCCGGAATTTATCCCGACCGAAGCGTCGGGATAAGTGAGGGTTCAGCCAAGAAGTATCAGTGGGATTGAACGTTGAGATTTATTAATACTTGCTCCTTGCTTTAACGCTTGTAAATTTCTTCGAAATTTACTACGCAAGCTTCGGAGTCAATTCAGCCGGATAACTTATGGCATTCTGCGAATTCCATAAGTTATGGCTTCATTGACATGATTAGAGTAAAACGCGCGCTTATAAGCGTATCAGATAAGCAGGGGATATTGGAATTTGCTAGAACACTCCAAAGTTTGGATGTTGAGATAATTTCAACCGGGGGGACAGCAAAGATATTATCCGACGGCGGAGTAAAAGTTATTGAGGTTTCGGATTATACTGGTTTTCCGGAAATGCTCGATGGCAGGGTTAAAACCTTGCATCCCAAGATACACGCAGGGCTTTTGGCTGTACGGGATAAGCCCGAGCATATGAAGCAATTAGCCGAACACAAGATAGGGCTGATTGATATGGTGGTAGTAAATTTATATCCTTTCGAGAAAACCATACAAAAAAAAGGCGTGACACTTAGCACGGCAATTGAAAATATAGATATCGGCGGGCCTTCAATGTTAAGGTCTGCTGCGAAAAATTACCGTTCGGTAGCTGTGGTCTCTAATCCGGCCAGATACGAAGAGATTTTACGGGAATTAAAAAACAATAACGGCATATTATCAGATGCGGTTTTGACCCAGCTTGCTTTGGATGTTTTTAATCTTACCTCTTATTATGACAAAGCAATTTTTAATTATTTAAAAGGCACTTTTTCTTTGGGGGAGCTTGAAAAAATCACCTTTCCAGAAACGATAGAGCTTAGTTTTAAAAAGCTCCAGGACTTAAGATATGGCGAAAACCCGCATCAGAAGGCGGCATTTTATGCTAATAAAAATGGCGATTTAAGAGGGTTAGCGGGCGCCAAGCAATTAAGCGGCAAAGAGCTGTCTTTTAATAACATCTTAGATTTGAATTCTGCTTGGGGATTGGCTTGCGAGTTCGATAAACCTGCGGCAGTAATCGTTAAGCATAATAACCCTTGTGGCGCGGCCGAAGATGAAAATTTGCTTAAGGCATATCAGAATGCCTATAAGTGTGATCCGTTTTCTGCTTTTGGCGGGATTATCGCCTTAAACCGGCCGGTGGATAGGGCGGTAGCACAGGCATTGGAAAAGAGCGGGTTTATTGAATGTGTCCTTGCCCCGAGTTTTAGCAAAGATGTGCTTAAGATTCTAGAAAAAAAGAAAAATCTCAGGATTTTAGAGCTAAAAGATAATGAGATAAAAGAGAGCATAGACTTTAAGAAAGTGTCCGGCGGCATGCTCTTGCAGGATAAGGATTCAAAAATTTATGCCCCGGATAATTTAAAAACAGTGACAAAAAAGAAGCCTTCTAAGAAAGAAATTGAATCTTTACTTTTTGCTTTTAAAGTGGCAAAACACGTCAAATCCAATGCCATCATTTTAGCTAAGGCCACTATGACCGTTGGTGTCGGCGCAGGCCAGATGTCGCGCGTGGACAGCGCATATATTGCCATAAAAAAGGCTGGGAAGTTAGCCAAAGGTGCAGTTGCAGCAAGCGATGCCTTTTTCCCTAAAGAGGATGCCGTTATCCAGCTGGCCAAGGCTGGGATAAAGTCAATAATTCAACCCGGCGGTTCCATCGCCGATGCGCAAATTATTAAAACTGCGTCTAAATTAGGCGTCTCTATGGTCTTCTGCGGGATGCGGCATTTTAGGCACTAAATGACCCACCCCCAAGCAATCCGCTATTTAGAATCCTTAGTAAACTACGAGAAGAAATCCTATTATCATTATAAACACGCATTTAAATTAGAGGGCATAAAGAATTTTTTAGAAATCTTGGGCAATCCGCAGGATTCTCTACGCTGTATTCATATTGCCGGCACTAAAGGTAAGGGTTCAACCTGTGCCTTTATTGCTCATATCTTAAGAGAGGCCGGACTTTCCGTCGGACTTTATACCTCGCCGCATTTATCGGATTTCCGCGAGCGCATTAGGATTTTAACCATACCACCTACTACCTATCACCTATCACCTGAATTTGAGGGGATGATTTCAAAACAAGCGTTATCGCGCTTGGCTTGGCGCCTAAAGCCGACAATAGATAAATTTAACCACAATTCTAAATACGGCCCGCTGACATTTTTTGAAGTTTATACGGCACTCGCCTTTATTTATTTTAAAGAAAAAAAAGTGGATTTTGCGGTTTTAGAGACGGGTTTGGGCGGAAGATTAGATGCCACAAATGTGATTAATCCTTTAGTCTGCGTAATTACCCCGATAAGTTTAGAGCATACTCAACTTTTGGGCAATACATTAACGAAAATTGCCCGCGAGAAGGTGGGTATTATCAAGAAGTTTCGCCCCTCGCCCCTCGCCCCTCGCCCCTCGGTAGTAATCAGCGCGCCGCAGGAGGAAGCAGCAGCTAGGGTGATTAGGGATAGATGTAGAAAAGTTGGCGCTAGATTATATGAAGTAGGGAAGGATATAAGATACAAAAAATCCGAAATCCGAAATCCGAAATCCGAAATAAATCTAAAATCCAAAATCAAAAAATTTAAAATCCGCGGAATTTTTAATGAATATAATAATTTAAAAATAAAACTTTTAGGTAAGCATCAGCTGGTGAATGCCGCCACGGCAGTGGGGGCAGTTGAGGCGTTAAAAAAATACGGCATTAGTGTAAATATCGATGCGATAAGAAAAGGGCTTTATAATACGTTTTGGCCGGGCAGATGCGAAATTGTATCTAAGAAACCGTTAATTGTTTTAGACGGTGCGCAGAATGTTGCTTCAGCTAAGGCATTAAAAGAAACGATTAAAGAAAATTTTTCCACCGAAGGCGGATCCGCCTCCGGCGGAAAGTATAAAAAGTTAATTCTGGTTTTAGGGGCTTGTTGCGATAAAGATATTAAGGGAATATGTAATGAGTTGTGCTTGATGGCAGACGAAATCATCTTAACCAAAGCCAAAAACCCGCGGGCGGCGGAGCCGGAGCATATCAGGGTTCAGGGTTCAGGGTTAAGGGTTAAGGAAAAAATACATTTAACAGAAAATGTAGAGGAAGCGATTCAAAAAGCAGAAGAGCTTACTAGCAAAGAAGATTTAATCCTGATTACGGGGTCGTTGTTTGTGGTGGCAGAGGCGAGGGAAGTGTTGCAGAAATGAACCCGGTAATTTTCTTTAGTTAAATTTATGAGAATATCTTATGCCGTTTTCGCTCCAAATTGCAATTTTTTACGTCAGCTTCTCGATATTTTAAGGTGCCTGCGGAACTCCCCCACACCCAGTATGCTGGGTGTGGGGTCAGACAGTCCTCGGCACGCTTCCTCTTATTCATCGGAAGTGACCTTAAAATACCTGCGACTCCTGACTAAATTGCAAAATCGCTCAAACGACACAAGATATCCTCCAATAAATTAGTTTAAAAATTACCAGTTTCATTTCTAAACTATTGCGAGGAGATAGGCGCAAAACGCAAAACTTTAACTGGGAGGGGATGATGAGGAAGGTATTATTAAAAGTCAGCGGTGTAATACTTATAATTTGGGGCTTAAGTTGGATTATCCCCTTATGTTTTATGCATGCAGAAAAGCGTCTATTACATACCGAAACGCGTGTTGTACATGACGTTATGCTCGGCATACCTTTATTAGGGGAAAGAATGCCCGTTATCCTGAGAAGATCCTTAAGGGTGACTGAGGAAATTATGCTATTCTTAGGTGGTCCTATCTTAATATTCGCGGGTATAAGATTATTTTCTTTTAAAAGATTGGCGCGGAAACTAGCCATATTTTCCTATTTAATAGTTTTAGCATACACTGTTTTTCTAAATATTTCTTGGTATATGTGTTCTACAGCGATAGACAACAGCGATGAAAGCCCATTTAGTATCGTAAGCATTATAGAATACTTTCGTTATTGGCCGCCACGTTATCTTATTGAGTTACTTATTCTTATGCTTATTCCCACATTTTTTATTGTTATTTTATTTAGGTATAAGGAACAATTTAAATAACTTTACCTGCCCCAAAGTAAAGGCGCAGTTTTCTTCTGGAGGCGGATACGACTGCAGCAGTAATTAGCGGAAAGATATTAAGTATACTAAAGTAAACTTTAGATAACTTTTTTCTTGACAACCGGTATTTTCTGTGGTATATTTTTGTTGGAGGTGAAAGATAATGCATAGAATATCTTACGCAGTTAAAATCGAGCCTTCTTTGATAAAAAAAGTAAGGGAATTTTGCCTGCAGCACGGGGTAAAACAAGGGTTTTTTATTGAAAAAGCGCTCAGGGAACAATTAGCCAGAGAGGAATTGATTGAAGACCTGATAGATTTTAAAAATCTGCGTATTCAGGAGGGTTCCGCGATTAGCTTTGAGGATTATTTGAAAAAGAGGGCTTCGTAATGTATCGCCTCAAAATAATCGCCCATGCCCAGAAAGATCTCGATACTTTCCACGGGAAAGATTTTGAAAGCATAAAAAAGAAAATATTGAGCCTTTCGACTAATCCCCGTCCTTTTGGTGCAATAAAACTGACGCAAGAAGAAAGTTATCGTATTAGGGCAGGTGATTGGCGTATTTTATATAGAATAGACGATAAACAGAAAGAAGTAATTATATATCGTATCAAACATAGAAAAGAAGCCTACCGCTAAAACCATTCTTAATTTTTTCGTTATTTATAGATAGTATTATATGATTGATACAAGGTTTAATCTAACCGACACAATCGCGGCGATGGGGACGGGGCTAGGGGAAGCCGGTATCGGAATTGTGCGCATTAGTGGAAAAGATGCGCTAAAGATTGCCGATAAGATTTTTGTTGGTAAAGACGGTAACAAACCGTCGCAATTTAAAACATATACGCTGCATTATGGGTGGATTGTGAATAGTCCACAGTCCATAGTCCGTAGTCCACAGAAAAAAAAGAAGAAACTACCGACTACCGACTACCGACTACCGACTAATATTATCGATGAAGTGCTTTTGACGGTAATGCGCGCGCCCAAGAGTTATACTAAGGAAGATGTAGTGGAGATAAATTGCCATGGAGGGATTGTGGCAATGCGGGCGGTATTAGATTTGGTTTTGGCGAATGGGGCGCGCCTTGCCTCTGGCGGTGAATTTACCAAGCGTGCCTTTTTAAACGGAAGGATTGATTTAAATCAGGCAGAGGCAGTTCTGGATATAATTCGCGCCAAAACAGATAGTGCGCTTAAAATAGGGACAGAGCAGTTAAGAGGGATATTGTCTTTGCAAATAAATAAACTGCATAAGGATTTGTTAGGCGTACTTACGATATTAGAAGCAAATATTGATTTTCCCGATGAAGAAATTGGCGCGGTTAATTTAAAAGAGGTTAATAAAAAGCTCAAGACCACAAAGAATAAACTAAAAGATATTGTAGATTTGGCAAAGCGCGGGCAAGTGCTGCGCGATGGTATTGGCGCGGTTATCTGCGGCAGGCCCAATGTGGGCAAATCCTCGCTTTTGAATGCGCTCTTAAGAAGGGAGCGCTCTATCGTTAGCCCGGTTGCCGGCACTACCCGTGACACAATAGAGGAAATTATCGATATAAAAGGCATTCCAATTAGGATTGTAGATACTGCAGGAATTATTGAGCCGCGGGATTTAGTGGAAAAAAAGGCGGTTTCGCGCTCTAAGCGCGTTATTGATCTGGCGGATTTGGTGATTTTGCTTTTTGACGGCAGCCAAAAATTAAACAAAGAAGATAGTGCGCTGATTAAAAAATTTCCTCCGAAGGCGGATCCGCCTTCGGAGGAAAGCAAAAAGCAAGTTATCGCGGTTATAAATAAAATAGACCTAAGGCAAAAAATAAAAAAAGAGAAACTAAATAAAGTATTTGAATGTGTAATTGAGCTTTCAGCGAAGAAAATAAAGAATATAAATTTATTAGAAGATGCGATTGCGGGTTTGGTGTTTGGCGGAAAAATCAATAAATCCGAGTCTCTACTGGTGAGTAATTTAAGGCATATTGAGTTGCTTAGGGGAGCGCAAAAAACTCTTGGCCAGGCCTGCGATTCGCTGGATAATAAAGTGTCTCTTGAATTCATTGCCCAGGATATTAAGGCGGCCTTAGGTTATTTTGATGATATTTTAGGTAAGAAATTTTCCGAAGACCTATTGGATAAGATATTTGGGGAGTTTTGTATCGGTAAATGAAGACATAACTTATGGAGCGATAGCGAACATAAGTTATCTGTCTGAATTTATCCCGAAGCGTGTGCAGGAAATTTCAAAGAAATTTCCAAACGCTTACGCAAGGGAAAATGAGGGTTTATGGATAAAAAGAAAATAGAAAAAGCGGTAAGGGATATATTAGAGGCGATAGGGGAGGACCCAAAGAGAAAAGATTTAGAGGAGACGCCGCGGCGGGTAGCTGAGATGTATGAGGAGATATTCTCCGGTATTAAGCAAAATGCCGAGAAGGAATTAGAGGTTATTTTAGAGCAGAAGCATGAGGAAATCGTGCTTTTAAAGAATATCCCGCTTTATTCCGTGTGCGAGCATCACCTTTTGCCTTTTATCGGAAAGGCGCACGTTGCCTATATTCCTAAGCAGGGCAGGGTTACCGGCTTAAGTAAGCTTGCGCGGGTGGTAGATATCCTATCCAAGCGGCCGCAGGTGCAGGAGCGCCTGACTACCCAGATTGCCGAGATAATTATGCATAAGCTAAAACCTCAAGGGTGTATGGTAGTCATTGAGGCAGAGCATTTATGTATGACCTTTAGGGGAGTGAAGAAGCCCGGAGTGCTTACGGTTACTTCCGCAGTGCGAGGCGTTTTCAAGGAAAACCAAAAAACCAGGGCCGAAACCCTGGCTTTGATTAACGCTAGATAATAAAAAACCCGCGCCAGATTCACTTCGGCGCGGGTTAAATGTTTATTATTCTGTTAACAGCCACACGGTTTTTAGGTCCTCTTTACAGCTTTGGCAGGTTGCTTCATCTAACTTTAACTCCGGCAGTTTTTTATGTAACTTGTTGATTAGCAAATAGTTAAGTAAATAAACACTTAAAAGACGGAAATAGCGCGAATATATATATATATATATTGACAAAAATACCCCTAACTACTACAATAAATCATGGAGCATTCTAAAATACAATTAGCCGACAAACAAGCCGACGGCTATTGTATTAACTTACGCCCTTCCTCTAAAGGTATAAGGAAGGCGTATCCTACTGGATTAGGCGCGGTTAATTTAGTCTTTATGGTTACGAATAAGGGAATGTTAGGGTGCGGCGCCTTTAATGTAGCGGTGCTGGATAAATTTAACTACCCTACCGCTGTTGTGCGTTCAACTTCCGGCTCGCCTATTGCAACCATTGACGAACTTCTCTCTGGCGTAGTCAAAGAGGCAAATGCCTCTGCCATCAAACTTGGCGTAAAAGCCGGTATGCCGGCTAAAAATGCCTTGGAAAAATTATAACCTATGCGGATATTTAAAATTATAATTATTCCCCTATTTATTTTTTCTTCTGTTTATCTCCATGCCCTCTATGCCGAGGAAGACAGGGCGCTTTATACGCAGGCAATGAGGGCGGTAAAAGAGAAAAATTTTAATTCTGCCTTTATGGATTTTAAGATTTTTTTAGAAGAAAACCCGGAATCGAAACTGGCGGAAGGCGCACTTTTTGCTGTCGCCGAATATTATTTTGAAAATTCAGATTATTATGACGCTTTTTATGCATTTAATCGTTTTCTTAAAGAACATCCGCAGTCAAAAGCAAGGATTTTTGCGCTTGTTTATCTTTCAGAGATTGCCCGTAAGCAGAATAACCAAGAGCTCGCAGAAAAATTAGAAAAGGCCATCATTTCCTCAGAGCAAATAGCCCTCTTATTCCGTGAGTCTAAGGAGTTCCGCTTCCGCTCGCCTTTTTTAAAGAAATACCTGGCCGTTTATTTTATAGACCGGGTAGAATTTTATATCGATGGCACGCCCTTTGCGCAAATACATTATTAGGTTTTTATTATCCGTAGTTTTCCTTTTCCTGATTGCCTCAGTTGCTTTTAATAGAATAAATAATTTCTTAGAAGATAAAAAGAGAGATATAGAAAATGCGGTTTCCTCATATCTTAATTGCCAGGCTAAAATTGACGACATAAAATATATATTCCCCGCCTCCCTGCGTATTAATAATTTCCATATTCTCCAAAACAATTATTTTAAAAAAAAGCAAGTTCTTTACTTCAAAAAAGTAAAGCTCACATTTTCAATTCTTGCCGTGGCTAGCCGAAGCAATGCATTCATCAGCCGTGTCAACGTAGAAGACGCCTCTTTTGATTATGCAGAATGTTTTTCCTTAGCTAAAGAACATTATGCAGACATCGTTAGTTTTATAAGCAGCCTTCCCAAGGATGCTGTTTTTTCATTATTATTTAAAGAGGCCTCCTTAACTTTTTCATCAAAGGATAGTTGTAGTCTATCCTTTGGTTTAAAAATAAAAAGGGGCACATTCTTTAGTTGCGGGTTGATTAAAATCGGCCCTCTAAAAGAGCATGGTTTAAATCTTTGGCGGTATAACCTTAAGGGCTATCTTACTAACGAGGGCTTAGCCATAGATAATTTGGAAATAAGGCGAAAAAATTTCTATTCACTGATCCGGGGAGTGGCAGAAGATAATGCGTTGCGTTTTAATGGCTTTTTGTCTTTAAGCAGCCATTGGAAAGAGCTCGCGGAAAATTTTGAAGATTTTAATATTCCCCATGCTCTTAATTCATTGATAAAACGAAAAAAGACCGAATACGAATATATAATCAGGAATACAATTAGCGGGTTGAATTTATATGAATTAAGCGCAACGGTAAAGTTTAATTTGCCGCAGATAGATATTGAGAGGTCAAGGTTTATATTAAATAACGTTCCAATCTCTTTGCAGGGGAAGGTTGTTTTTGGGCCTAAGATTTCAGTTGATGCCAGCGCAAATAGTTATCCAGATAAATCACCTGATGAGCGCCAAAAGAATCCGTTAAGTTTTGATTTATCAATAATGGGCAGGTTAGAAAAGTCTGAGTTTAACGGCGAAATGGGTTTGAATTTCAGCCGAAACATAAAAAATAAAATTGTGCAGCAAAAATTAAATTTACGCCTTAGTGATGCCTATTTTGATTTAAGCTGTCCGGAATACTTAAAGATTGATGCAGGTGAGATGAAAACAGAATACCACTCAGGAGAAAACCAGCATAAAATTTTGCTTAGAGACGCAAATATTTTATTCTTCGTCAAAGATAATTTTCTGCGTTTAGTCAATTTAAATTGTAAAGTATACGACGGAAATCTATCGGGCACCGGCCAGATTAATCTGGCAAATATGCCTCCTAAATGCGATTTTAATTTTCTCATAAGCAATGCAGGCGCCGGAAAATTTAAAGATTTATTAGAGTATTTTTCAAAAGTGGAAGGCACATTAGAGAGCAGCATTCGTTATAAAAATTACCCGTATTCGACTTTAAGCGGAAGAATGGATATCTCTAACGGATACTTAAATAATTTCGAGTTTTTTAAATGGCTGGCAGATTTTTTTGTGCTTCCGTCATTAAGGCGCATAGATTTTGATAAAGTTTCATTTGATTTTTTCGTAAATGGTGATGCAGCAAAAATGGAGAATATTAAATTAGTTGCTAAGGACGTTGCGGCAGGCGGTTATTTCGGAATTTATAGCGGCGATTTAGTTAAAAGCGCCGTCTCCCTAACTTTATCTAAGGATATTGTAAATCAATCCGAAAAACTTAAACCTTTAATTCGGCTTTTAAGGGAAAATTTTACGAGTCTGGACTTTGATTTTCAGCTTTCGGGAATATTTAAGGCGATGAATTTTCAGTGGTTAAAATCTGATTTTAAGAATAAAGTCCAGGATGCCCTGCCCGGTTTTATCGAAAGAGGTATTGAGAGAAAAGTAGAAGAGGCAATAGAAGCTATTGGCGAGGAGTGAATTTAAATGTTGGCAAAGGTATTTTCTTCTTGTGTTTTTGGTTTAGAGGTCTATCCAATAGATATTGAAGTAGATATTGCGCAAGGGCTGCCGTCAGTAACGGTGGTCGGGCTTCCGGATACGGCAGTTAAGGAAAGCAAAGACCGCGTCAAATCCGCTATAAAAAATTCCGGCTACCATTATCCAGCAGAACGCATTACCGTTAATCTTGCTCCCGCAGATATAAAAAAAGAAGGCCCTTGTTTTGATTTGCCCATTGCTTTAGGGGTATTAGCCGCTTCTGGGCAGCTCAATAATGAGAAACTAAACGAGTATGTTATCTTAGGCGAACTTGCTTTAGAGGGAAAAGTAAGGCCGATAAAGGGGGCGTTGCCTGTCGCCCTAAGCCTTAGGAAAAATAAAAAAAGAAAATTCCTTCTGCCGCAAGAAAATGCTCAAGAAGCAGCGGCAGTTACGGATATAGAAGTTTATGCAATAGAGAATTTAGCCCAGGCAGTGGGTTTTATCAGCGGCGATGTTAATCTTTCGGCTTATAAGGTAGACCTAAAGGCATTATTAGAAGGGGCCGTAAGATATGATGTGGATTTTTGCGATGTCAAGGGCCAGATTTTAGTAAAGAGGGCTTTAGAAATTGCCGCAAGCGGCGCCCACAACATCCTAATGATTGGTCCGCCCGGTGCGGGCAAGACTATGTTGGCGAAAAGGTTTACCTCTATACTTCCGGATATGACATTTGAGGAGATATTAGAGGTAACCAAGCTTTATAGTGTCAGCGGCCTGCTTTGCGCTCATCAGGCTTTGGTGGTAACACGTCCATATCGCTCCCCGCATCATACGGCAAGCGACATCGCCCTTGTCGGCGGGGGAACTTTCGCCCGCCCCGGAGAAATAAGCCTGGCTCATAACGGAGTGTTATTCCTGGATGAATTGCCGGAGTTCCATCGCGATGTATTAGAGGTATTGAGGCAGCCCTTAGAAGACGGTTATATTAATATCTCACGTATTGCTAAATCAACGCGTTATCCCAGCCGTTTTTTATTGATAGCGGCGATGAACCCCTGCCCCTGCGGCTATTTTGGCGGCGGCTCGCATTCCCGGAGTTGTCATTGCAGCCCCGCGTCAATTCAGCGCTACCGGGCTAAAATCTCAGGGCCTCTGTTAGATAGGATTGATATACATATTGAAGTCCCGGTATTAAAATCAGAGGTGTTAATGGGAGAGGCCAGAGCCGAGACCTCAAAACAAGTTAAACAAAGGGTAAATAAAGCAAGGAAAATCCAGCTTGAAAGATTTTCCGCTGAAGGCGCAGGCGTTGGCGGAAAAAATGAGAGCACTTTCTTTAACTCTCAGATGAATCATAAGCAGATTAAGAAATATTGCGCATTAGGCAAAGAGGCAGAGGAATTATTGAAAGCAGCCATAAATGAGCTAGGATTTAGCGCCCGGGCATATGATAAGATATTGAAAGTTTCAAGGACCATAGCGGATTTAGCCGATTCAGGCGAAATCCTTGCTGAGCATGTATCGGAGGCAATACAATACCGCTCTCTGGATAGGCAGTTATGGGTCTAATTTTCTTGCTTTTTTGTGATTTTATAATATAATAAGGTTAATTTGAAGTGAGAAATGGCGGAAATTGGGAGGGCGAGCAAAATGAAAGGGAAGACGGAAATATTTGTTTTAATCATAATCTTCCTCTGCGGCTTGGCAGGCTTTTCTTTATATAAGTACGCAGGGATAAATATAGATTTAGGCCGCGAGAAGAAGCAGTTGATAGAGTTAGAAGCAAGAAATAATGCAATAACTCAAGAATTAGGAGAACAGAAAGTGCGCCTTAGCCAAGTAAACGAGGAGAAGAAAAACCTTGAAGAAGAAGTAACTCTCGGCAGGCAAAATTTAGGCCAGCTGAAGCTAGAATTAGCGGATAGCCGCAAGTCACTGGCAAGTTTACAAAGGACGGTCGAAGAATTAACTGCCGTTAATCAGAATTTAAATCAGGAACAGGCTGCTCTAAAGGCAAAAATCGAAGAATTAACCAGCCGAAAAAATACTTTAGAGGCGAAGATAAGTTCTGTAGAAGAACTTAAACAGATGTTGAAAGATTTAATAAAGTCAAAAAGAACCCAGCGCCACAGGAAGGCGAGAGCAAAGATAAACACAGAACAAGAATCAAAAGATAAAAACCATGGTTATATCATTTATCAGGGAAAACCTACCTTTAAGCCTAAGATTTCTATACAGGTAAGACCCGTCCTTTAAAGGTATCAGGACGGTCTACCCTTGTAGGGTAAGACCCGTCCTTTAAAGGTATCAGGACGGTCTACCCTTGTAGGGTAATACCCGCCCAATAAAAAGGATAAACAGTGCAGGAATTTTTTACCGCTGTCTTTAACAATAAGGTGTTAGTTACAACTATCTGGGGATGGTTTATCGCCCAGAGTATTAAGGTTTTTATCGGCGTTATTGTAAAAAGGAAATTTGATTTCCGCTGGTTCGTAGGCACAGGAGGAATGCCTTCTGCCCATGCTTCAGGGGCAAGCGCTTTAGCTACGGCTACCGGTATGCATTTTGGTTTCGATTCGCCTTTATTTGCTTTAGCGGTGATGTTTGCCTTGGTGACAATGTTTGATGCCCAAGGGGTAAGGCGTTCTACTGGCAAGCAGGCAGAGATTCTTAATAAAATAATGGAAGACCACTGGTCAGGCAAAGCAGGAGAAGATAGGCTCAAGGAACTTATTGGGCATACGCCGTTACAGGTGATCATTGGTTCTATCTTAGGGATAACTATTGCGCTTTTGATGAGTGCAAGATAATGTTTACTTTATCCCGTTTCGTAAGATGCGTCAAAATTCTATTCTACAATTTTGACGCACTCAACGGGATCAATTCCGACATATAATTTACGTAAACTTTGTTTACGTAAATTATGTCGTCATTTAGGAGCAGATATGAATAAAAAATTAATTTTCATTATTTCCATCTCTATACTTATTACGGCAGGCCTTTATATACTTATAAAGAATGTTTCGTTTAAATCTAATAAATCAGCGCCTAATGCAGCATCCGCCCGTCAACTTTTTGAGTTAGCCAAGGGCCAAGAATTAAATAATGAATTGCTTCTTGCAAAAGCCACGTATCGAGAAATTATTAATAATTATCCTGATTATCGAGAAATACAAGATGTCGAGAAAAAAATAGAAGATTTGAATACAAGGATTATTTTTTTACCTACGCTTATTGCGCCTACAAGCATATTCTACTTCGTCGCACCCGGAGATAGCCTAAACAAGATTGCCAGAGAATTTAATACTACCGTCGAATTAATCTCGAAAATAAATATGCTTAAGTCTGGGATAATCCGGCCGGGAATAAAGCTTAAGATTTGGACGGGTAAGTTTAGCGTATTGGTGGATAAATCTCAGAATATACTAATGCTTAAGTCTGATAATGAGATAATCAAGGTCTATACGGTTTCAACGGGTATAAATAACTCTACCCCGGTCGGGGCTTTTAAGATTAAGGATAGAATTGTTAACCCTCCTTGGTTTAAGCCGGGGGCGCCTAAGCCTATTCCGGCAGGGAACCCGGAAAATATTTTGGGCACGCGCTGGCTGGGTTTTGATTTACCTAGTTATGGAATACACGGGACTATTGATCCCAAAACGCTGGGTCAGCAGGTTACTAATGGCTGCGTCAGGATGAAGAACGAAGATGTGGAGGAGCTATTCTCTTTGTTGCCGCCAGATACGGAAGTAACGATTATCGATTAAGGCATATCCCACCTCAGAAGGCATAGTAAGTCCTATCCTTATTATTAGGATTAGGCGAGAACAGAAATCTGCTCCTTGCTTGAGCGCTAGTAAATTTCTTACGAAATTTACTACGCAAGCTGCGGAGTCAATTCGCGCAAAATAATTTACATCAGCTTCGCTTCTGTAAATTATGCGCTCATTGAATGGCTAATTTAGATTTTGAACGGCCTATAAAAGAATTAGAAAAAAAAATAGAAGAGTTAAAGCATTTTTCTTCCGAGCGCAAGGTTGATTTATCTACAGAGATTAAAACCTTAGAAGAGAAGTTATTAAAATTACGTAAAGAAACCTACCAGAATCTAACTGCTTGGCAGAGGGTGCAGATTGCCCGCCATCCTAGGCGGCCATATACTATAGATTATATAAAACTCATTACTACAGATTTTATTGAACTGCACGGTGACAGGCTTTTTGGCGACGATAAAGCTATAATTTCTGGCTTTGCAAAGATAGAACCGTATAAAGTTTTGATTATCGGCCAGCAAAAAGGCCGCGATATCAAGGAAAATATTTTACGTAACTTTGGCTGCGCGCATCCAGAGGGTTTTAGAAAAAGTATGCGCCTGATGAAGCTTGCCGCACAGTTTAATCTGCCTATTGTGGTTTTTATTGATACGCCAGGCGCCTATCCGGGAATCGGCGCAGAAGAAAGAGGCCAGGCGCAGGCAATTGCAGAAAACCTGCGCGATATGACAAAAATAAATGTGCCGATAGTGGTGATTGTAATCGGCGAGGGGGGCTCAGGCGGTGCACTCGGTATAGGCGTTGGGGACAGGGTCTGTATTTTAGAAAACGCCTACTATTCGGTTATCTCTCCTGAGGGGTGCGCGGCTATCCTCTGGAAAGATAGCGCAAAGGCGCCACTTGCGGCTGAGGCGCTTAAGCTGACCTCAGAAGATTTGTTTAAGGCAGGTTTAATCGACGAAATTATCCCTGAGCCGTTAGGGGGGGCGCATAACAATCCCCAAGAGACAGCTCGGAGTATCAGACAAACCATCCTTAAATATCTAAAAGAGCTAAACTTGATTCCTGAAGATAAACTGCTGGAATTAAGATACGAAAAGTTTAGAAAAGTAGGCAGAATTAGCCCTTCGACTCCTTCGGGGTAACCCCCCTTCCTAAAAACCGCTTTAACAAAATGGAAAAACAAGATATAAAAAATCTGTCTTTGGCAGAATTAAAGGCAGATTTACTTGCCTTATCTTTTGCTCCTTATGTAGCAGAGCAAATTTTCACTTGGCTCTATAAAAAGAGAATAAGTAGTTTTTCTGGAATGTCCAATATCTCTAAGGGCAATATTTCTAAATTAAAAAATAAATTTTATATCGGTGATATAGCCTTGAAAGATAAGTTGATATCCAAAGACGGAACAATAAAATTTCTCTTTGGATTAATAGATAAAGAGGCGGTAGAGACCGTATTTATTCCCGCCAAAAACAGGAATACCCTTTGCCTTTCTTCACAGGTAGGCTGTAAATTCAGGTGTTTATTTTGCGCCAGCGGCAAGAGTTTTGTCAGAAATTTATCCGTTTCTGAAATCACTTCGCAGTTATCCAGAATAATTGAGATTACAGGCGCCGCGGTAAGCCACCTCGTATTTATGGGAATAGGCGAGCCGTTGGATAATTATGATAATGTATTTAAAGCCGTACGGATTTTTAACGCTCCTTCGGCTTTTAATATCGGCGCGCGCCGCATTACCATTTCTACCTGCGGCATAATCCCTGCGATTGAAAATTTAGCACGGCAAGGCCTGCAGGTAGAATTATCCATATCTTTACATGCGGCAGATAATGAGCTAAGGAATAAGCTTATGCCCGTGAATAAAAGGTACCCTTTGGATAAATTAATTTCCTGCGTGCGCGAGTATATAAAACAAACTAACCGCCAGATTACCTTCGAGTATATTTTAATAAAAGGATTAAATGATAGTTTATCTTGCGCCGATAAATTGTCTAAGCTTTTATCCGGGCTAAATTTTAAAGTTAACCTTATTCTATTTAATCTGCAGGAAGGGTCTTGTTTTCAGCCGCCAGACAAAAAACTTGTCTTAGGTTTTAAAGAGCGGCTGATAAAAAATGGCACTCATGCAACTACAAGAGCATCACGCGGCCAGGATATTCGTGCTGCCTGCGGGCAATTAAGAATAGCGCATAATTAGGGACACATCCCATTTTTAAAAAATGGGATGTGTCCCTAATAAATAATATGCACATAATTTACTCTCCCAAATACGAAGTGGATATTGGCGGTCATGTTTTTCCGACGGCAAAATACCGCCTGATAAAAGAAAGGTTGGCCAAGGAAGGCATAGCGGCTAAGCAAGATTTTATCCAACCGCAAAAGGCAACGGATGACGAGGTGGGCTTGGCACATACTTCCGCCTATATTGAGAAGTTAAAAACAGGAACGTTAACTTACGTTGAGATGTTAAAACTAGAACTACCGTATTCTAAAGATTTGGTTGATGCATCATATCTTTGCGCCGGAGGGACTATTTTAGCTGCGCGCCAGGCGCTCAAAGAAAAAATAGCCGTGCATTTAGGCGGGGGATTTCATCATGCGTATGCCGACCACGGCGAAGGATTTTGTGTTTTTAATGATGCAGCCATTGCGATAAAGGTTTTACAAAGTGAACATTTGATTAAAAAAGCAGTAGTTATTGATGTGGATTTACATCAGGGAAACGGAACGGCAAAAATTTTTCAGGGAGATAAAAACGTTTTTACTTTTTCTATCCATCAGGAAAATCTTTATCCCTACCCTAAGGGAAAAAGCAATTGGGATATCGGCCTTGAAGATGGATGTGGCGATAAAGAGTATTTAGGGTTTTTGAAGGAAGCAGTCGAAAAAATAATTAGAGAGTTTAAGCCTGATTTTGCTATCTATTTGGCCGGAGCTGACCCCTATCAAGATGACCAATTGGGTAGTTTGGATATTTCACTTGCAGGATTAAAAGAAAGGGATGAATTTACCTTAAGGTCCCTATATAAAAACAATGTCCCTGTGGCAATTGTCTTAGGCGGAGGGTATGCCTGTGACATAGAAGATACGGTTACAATACATGCCAATACCGTAAAATCCGCTTTAAATTTGCCCAAAATTACACCTTAACATGGGCAAATTTACCCTGAGCGTATTCGAAGGGTAAATATCGCAATAAATAACTTATTTTGTTTTTTTCGCTTTACTTGAAGACTTGGCAGGTTTTTCTGGTTTTATATTGATAAGGGTGTGTATGTTACTTTTTCTGTAGGCGCTTCTTTTCTTGGTAAAATAGACTGTCCCGTCTGCCTTAGCAAAAAGCGTGCCTTCGCCCGCAACATTTAGGCCCCTTTTCCACTTGTCGCCTTGACGGGTTAGAATTGAGCCGCTTCTCACAAATTGTCCCGCATTGACTTTTAAACCCCGCGTTTCTTTATAATGTATATGGGATAACCCCCCGCGTTGTGCCATAGTAAAATCCTCCTCAATGACGACACGACTTATGGAAATCGTAGATTGATATAAGTCGTATGTCGGAATTGATACCGAAAGCTGCGATAAAAATTTGGAACAAATTTTTGAAGCGTTTTACTTTCGGTATTAATGCTAAAAATTTCTAATTTTATTCACTGATTCAAAGCGCCATATTATATGTAATTTGAGCCATTTTGTCAATGGGCTTGACATTTAATGTTTCTTAGGTTATACTTCTTAATAGAGTTAATAGTTAATATACTTAAATATTATGGGGATTAAATATGCCAGAGATTTCACTCTCGGAATTTGCCGATAAATTAAACCAGCTTATGCCAGCTATTATCAAGGAATTTGCCCGCAGGCAGACAAATGAATTATATAAAGGAAAGATTACCCTGCCGCAATTTTTGATTCTTGGTTTTTTAGAGAGAGGGGGCGAGTCTAGGATGACCGATATTGCCCGTTTTATGGGGATAACTACTGCCGCTTCAACCGGTATCGTAGATAGATTAGTAAGGGCAGGTTATACTGTAAGAAGCTATGATATTAATGACCGGCGGATTATCCGGATGAAACTGACTCAATCAGGCAGTATCTTGGTAAAAAAGGTAAATAAAGAGCGTAGAGCGATGATTATCGATATCTTTGGAAAAATCTCACAAGCTGAACGCGAGAAATACTTAGAGATATTGACGCATATTTATAGTATTTTAACAGCGCATCAAACAAGGGCGTAAGGTTAGATGAATAAAATAGGCCTGTGTCTAATAATTTTTACCCTTTTTGCTTCTCGGTTAGCTTTGGCGGAAGAAGTGACTCTTTCTTTGGAGGAGGCAGTGGTTTTGGCTTTAAGGGACAACAGCGATATTTTACTAAAAGCCGAAGAAATAGAAAAAGCAAAGGCAAAAATTGCCGAGGCCAATGCCGCGCTTTTTCCGACACTGAATTTTACCAGCACTTATTCTCAAACCCTAGGGTTATACTCAAATAATTTAAGCCAAGACAGCTTCCAACTTACGCTGAAAGAATATTTATATAAGGGCGGCAAGATTATTAATACTATTGAGCAGAATAAACAAAAATTAGTTGTCGCATCTCTCTTATTGGAAAAAGCGAGATTAGAGACGGTTTTAAAAGTAAAGAAGGCGTTTCTTACGCTTTTATTATCGCAAGAATTTACAAAGTTAAACAAGGAGATATTGGATAATACAGAAAAACACCTCGATTCGTTAAAAGAACGTTACAAAAAAGGTGAGGCATCGGAATCAGATATTTTACGCATTGAGTCACCTTTTGCTGCAGCAAAGGAGGCTTTTGAAGCGGCGCTTAGCGATGTAGATGCAACTCGCGAATTATTACGTAATTTATTGTATTTGAGTGAAGAGGTAAATATCAAGCCCAAAGGCGAATTTATCTATTCCGGCCGGCAGATTGCCTTAAGCGAAGCCTTTTTAAAGGCGCTTAAGGAGCGCCCTGAGATAAAACAGTACGCAGCGCAAGAAGAGGCGGATAAAAAAGCCATCGAGATTGCAAAAGCGGATGCGCGGCCGTCTATTTATGTCTCAGGAGATTATTATAATCGTTCGCATCTTAGTGCGACAGAGGCGCGTAACCGCAACGATTATGCTGTCGCGGGTATAACTTTGTCTTGGCCGATATTCGACGGATGGCTGACTAAGGCAAAGATAGAGCAGGCTATTTCTGATTTAAGACAGACTCAACTGACAAAAGAAAAAATAATTAAAGATATTGCTTTAGAATTAAGGCAGGCCTATTTGGGATTAAAGGATGCGCTTGCTAAAATTAGGACTAAATTTTCAGAATTATTATTTTTTAAAGATAATTTTTCTGTAGTAAAACAAAAGTATGAAGAAGGGTTGGCGAGCTCTTTAGATTTAGAGGATACCGCTTTAAAATATAACCTATCATTATTTAATCAAAAGCAGGCAATTTATGATTATTTATTGGCAAGCGCCGACTTTGAAAAGGCAAGCGGCGAATCGAGGTGAAGAAAATGAAAAAAATAACCATATTTATAGGGTTGCTTTTGGCCGGCTTTATTCTTTTTAAGCTGTTTTATCAGAGGCCTGCTTTAAAAGAAGAGGCTTTGCCTAAGGGCCTAACCCAAAGTATAGCAGTTAAGGCCACGCAAGTTAAAAAAGAGGATTTGAATCTTATGCTCTCCTATGCCGGGACCATTAAGGCAAAAGAAGAGGTCAGGGTTTATTCAAAAGTTACGGGTAAATTAGCAGAATATCTGGTCAGAGAGGGCGAGCATATAGAAAAAGGCCAGACGATTGCCCTTGTCGACAGGGATGAAACCGGCCTTAAATATGAATTGGCTAAAGTAGAATCCCCCATATCCGGTATTGTCGGAGAAACCATGCTGGATAAGGGGGCTGTGGTTTTACCTACTTCAGGGATAGTCCCCGGAACCACCTTAGCTATAGTTGTAGACATGGATAAGATGACTGTAAAATTAGACATCCCGGAAGTGGACGTGCCTTATTTTAAGAATGGCCTAAAGGCAAAGGTGCAGGCAGACGCCTATCCGAATGAAGATTTTTTAGGCGAGGTTTCTAAGGTGAGCGAGGTAGTGGATACGGCGACGCGTACGCTACCCGTGGAAATAACTATTTCTAATGATGAACATCGCCTTAAGTCCGGGATGTTTGCCCGGATAAAAATATACGCCGCAGAGTTAAAAGACAGGTTGGTCCTGCCGCAGGACGCCCTGATTCAGGAATTAGGGCAGAATTATGTTTTTCTGGTAGAGGATAACACTGCCAAGAAGAAAAAAGTAACTTTAGGCGTGCACGATGATGGCAATGTGGAAATAACCGAAGGCGTAAGTTTCGGCGACAAGATAATTGTCTTTGGGCAGCAGGGTTTAAAAGACGGCACACCTGTGGAACTAAGAGAGGAATAGGTATGAAATTACCCCAATTTGGCGTAAAATTTCCGGTTACTAATATTATGATTTTCTTCGCGGTGTTAGTATTGGGGCTGGTAGCGTTGTCTAAACTGCATATCGATCTTATGCCTGAGATTGAGCCGCCGGTGATCTCGGTAATTACCGTTTATGAAGGGGCGGGCGCCGAAGACGTTGAGACAAAGGTCACGGAAATTATCGAGAATAATTTAGCCACCGTTTCAAACTTAGATAAGATAACATCGCGTTCGCTGGAAGGCCTTTCTGTTGTCAGCTGCCGTTTTAATTGGGGGACAAACCTTGATGAGGCATCCAACGATGTGCGCGATAAATTAGAATTTGCCAAGCGGCTCTTACCCGAAGAGATAGAAACGCCCATAGTATTTAAGTTTAATACCGCGATGATTCCGATATTATTTGTCGGGGTAAGTTCTCCAGCTGAAAAATACCCCCAGCTGTATCATTTAGTAGATAAAGAGGTTAGCGACGAACTAAAAAGAATCCCGGGAGTGGGCGCAGTACAGATGTACGGAGGCCTGGAGCGCCAGATTAACGTTAAGCTCGACCGCGCGCGCATGGAAGCATATAACCTCTCTACCCAAAAAATAATAGAAAGGCTATCGCAGGAAAATATCACCCTGCCGGCGGGTAATCTAAAAACCGGATATCTCGATTATACTTTAAGGCTTATCGGAGAATTCCGCAGCCCCGCGCAATTAAGAGATGTTATTTTGGCGCAGGCAGGCGAGAAGAAGGTCTATTTAAAAGACGTAGCGGAAATAGAGGATTCCTACAAAGAAGAAACCATGGTCCTAAGGACCAACGGTAAGCCAGGTGTAATGATGATGGTGCAGAAGCGCTCCGGAGCAAATACCGTAGATATAGCCCGGAAAATAAAAGCCGAGCTGAAAAAAATAGAAAAACGTCTTCCACAAGACATAAAATTTTCTATTCTTATGGACAGCTCAGAGCATATTATTCAGTCTATCAGGGATTTAACACAGACACTTTACTGGGGCGGCATATTCGTTGTTTTGGTAGTGTATATATTTTTACGCCAAATCCGCCCGAGCTTGATTATCGCCCTGACTATACCGTTTTCCCTGATTATTTCTTTTATCTTTATGTATTTTTTCGGCTACACGCTTAATATTCTTTCACTTTCCAGTCTTGCCATTGCTATCGGTATGGTGGTAGATAATGCTATTGTTATTGTAGATAACGCCTATCGCCATCGTGAGCGCGGGGAAAGCCCGCATGATGCGGCGATAAACGGCGCCTCCGAGGTAGGGCTGGCAGTTTCCGCCTCAACATTTACCACGGTAGTCGTATTTCTTCCTATGATTTTTTTAAGCGGTATTACCGGCATAATGTTTAAACAGCTGGCGATAGTTATTACGGTAACGCTTCTGGCGTCACTTTTTACTGCTTTAACTTTTAGCGCAATGCTCTGCTCAAAATTATTAACCGTTCCTCCGCCCGAGAGATTTAACAATAAAAATAAATCATTATATCAGCGGTTTTACGCAATAAGCGGCAAGTTATTTACTTCTTTAGAGAGCGCCTATGGAAGGCTTTTAAACTGGGCGCTAAAACATAAAAAAACTACTGTTTTTATTGCTCTCGGAGTTTTTGTCTTGAGCCTAGCTTTGGTGCCGAAAATAGGCACGGAATTTATCCCTGAGGAAGATACAGGCGACTTAAATATCCAGATAGAGCTTCCTGTCGGGACTCGGGTTGAGGAGACGGATAAAATCGCAAAACAAGTAGAGGGAATTTTTAAAGAAGATGTTCCCGAGACAAGGACGATTTTTTCCCGGGTCGGCTATTCCAGCACCTCGCGTTTCGGCTCTGCTTTTGGGCAGAAATTAGGCTCTAATATTATTACGGTGGGAGCAAAGTTATCTTCCTTAACCGAGCGTAAGCGCACGGTGAAAGAAATCGCCGAAAATATCCGCCCTAAGATCCGTTCTCTTTTAGGTGTAAAGAAAATAAATATACAGGCAGGCAGCCCATTTTCTAGGATTTTATTCGGAGGAGGAAAGCCGATTTTAATAGAAATCTTAGGCCATGATTTAGAGATTACCGATAACATCGCCTATAAATTAAGGGATGAAATATCTCAAATAAAAGGCGTAACCGATGCGACCATTTCGCGCGAATTGGGTAAGCCGGAATTACAGGTAGATGTAGACAGGCTAAAGGCCGCGTCTTTGGGCCTGAATATGGATTTGATTACAGATACACTGCGGACTTATTTTTACGGCAAAGCCGCTACCAAATACCGGGAGGCAGGCGATGAATACGATATCTTCGTGCGCTTAAAAGATTCCGACCGCAGGACTGTCAAAGATATAGAAGATATCCCGATAATCTCGGCAGGCGGTAAGATTGTCCGTTTAAATAACGTTGCCCAAGTGATACACCGCACCGGCCCTATTGAAATTGAACGCCAGAACCAGGATAGAATTGTTAGGGTGGAAGCAAATACTTTCAAACGTTCTTTAGGCCAGATTACCAAAGACATAAAAGAAGTTATCGTAAAAACCAATATCCCGTATGATGTCAGGATTAATTTAGGGGGCGATATAGAAGAGCAGGCTAAATCATTCCGCGATTTATTCGTGCTTTTTATTTTAGGCGGGATTTTGGTTTATATGGTAATGGCATCACAATTTGAGTCAATGCTTGACCCTTTTGTCGTAATATTCTCTGTGCCTTTCGCCTTCTGCGGCACTGCCTTCGGGCTTTTTTTAACCGGTATCCCCTTAAGCATAAATGCCTTTATCGGGCTGATTATGCTCGTCGGTATCGTAGTCAATAACGCCATTGTTTTGGTGGACTATATTAATATCTTACGTAAGCGCGGCCTTTCAATACAAGAGGCAGTTACCATCGGCGGAGCAAATCGCCTGCGCCCCATCCTCATGACTACCATCACTACTATATTCGGTATGCTTCCCTTGGCTTTATCCCGCGGCGAGGGTTCAGAACTCTGGCGGCCATTAGGTATCAGCATGCTCAGCGGACTAAGTCTATCAACCTTGGTTACTCTGGTGCTTGTGCCTGTAATTTACACACTTTTTAAACAGAAATCACAATTGCAGAAAATAAAATAGCCTAACTTTCAACAACGAGTTAGGCTATTTTAGATTGGTGCCGAAGAAGGGAGTTGAACCCTTACGAGCTTACGCTCATCGGTTTTTGAGACCGACGTGTATGCCATTCCACCACTTCGGCAGTATTTATTTAAATTTTTCTTTTACGCGATTACGCGTAAAGTAGAGTATAATGATGCTGTGGTAGATTATAGAAATTATATGTTTTACCGGGCTAGGTATAGTTGTTTCCAGCGCGCCGTTGATACTAATAATTTTAGCAAAGATCAAGATTTTACTTAAAACAATTATACTGGAAAAGTAAAGTAATAACCTGTAACAATTTAAGTTATGCCTTAGTATGCCGATGCCTATGCCTAATGAGGTTAAGGCAGTAAATAAGACAAATAAAAGCACATTCAGCGGTTTTGCGGATTTGCCTTGGATAAGGCTTAAAACCACCGCAAAAAGTGTAACCGCGCCGATAAAAATTTCTATCAAGCCAAATAGTCTTATGCCCAAATTACGTTTCATTCTCAAATAAGATTTAGTTGACGCCACCTATTTTATATTCTAAAATATCAAAGGTCAAGAGGTTAATTTGTCATTGGGGCTTGGTCATTAGAATTTTTAAGATGGGGCTGTCCCGAATGTTGTAAACTGATAATGTTTAACTTCGGGACGCCCCGAAGAGACACTTGGATAGCAAACTACATTCGGGGCTGTAGCTCAGCTGGGAGAGCGCTTGCATGGCATGCAATAGGTCGAGGGTTCAAATCCCTCCAGCTCCACCATTACAGGGCGCTGAATAAGTAAAGCAGCGCCTTTTTAATTCTACGATAAATTTTTCGTCGGGAGGCCGCCCTTGAAAGAAGCCAGATTCTGTGTTATACTATAAGTAGCCGATAAAGGTAGGCCGTCAAAAAGTGCGGAGAAGAAGGTGAGGCACAACTCCTAAAGCACATGTAACTTAAGGAACGGCCGGAAGTTAGATGAAGGTGAGTTGTAAAGTTATCGCCTTTGTCGGCGTTTCTTATTAATCCCAACAGATTGTTGGGATTTTTTGTTGGCTTGGAACGCAAAATCTGGATTGAAAATATTCGTTTCTGTGTTAAAATAGTCTAAAAAGAAAGGAGGCAAAGTATGCTGCTTACGAATATTGAGTCAATACCGGGTAAAAGAATTGTGGAGCATTTTGGCTTGGTTGCCGGTAGTACAGTAAGGGCTAAAAATGCTTTTAAGGATTTCGGCGCTGGCCTAAAAAATATTTTTGGCGGTGAACTGAAGAGCTACACTGCGTTATTAGAAGAATCCCGTAATCAGGCCATTGAGCGCATGGTAAAACAGGCAGAGCAATTGGGGGCAAATACGGTGGTAAATGTGCGTTTTGCTACTTCCAATATTGCCCAAGGCGCTTCAGAATTATACGTCTATGGCACGGCAGTAAGAATAGAATAAAAGGGGGAATAATGGGTGAATTAATATACCTTATTATTTTAATCGCGTTGGGCTATTTTGTGGGAACAAGGGTTGAAAGGCGGCACTACCGGTTGATAGAAGAGCGCGAGAGGAACTTATTGCATCTTCCTGCTGTCTGCGGCAAGGATTTTTTAGAAGATAGAGCCATAAGCGAGAGCCGGTTAGTTTATGGAAGCGTAGTGGTTTCTACTGATTATTTTAAATTGATTCTGGCAGGGTTAAGGAATCTGTTGGGAGGAGAAATTTCTGCCTATGAGAGTATTCTTGACCGCGGCAGAAGGGAATCAGTCCTGCGCATGAAAGAAAAGGCCGTTGGTGCAGACATAATACTGAACCTGCGCATTGAAACTTCACGGATTACCGAAATGGGCTCTATGGAAGTTTTTGCCTACGGCACAGCGGTTTATTACAACAGATAATGAAATATACCGCCCGGGAAATCAAGGGTAATGATAATATATCGGCCAGTTCGCCTGTTAAAGATTTTTTTGAGCTGATATTTAAGATTCTGGGAATCCTTTTGGCTGTATATATAGGGTTAGGATTTTTAGTTGATTATCTTGCCCCGCGGATTTCCTCAAGTTTAGAATTAAAATTAGGCAGGGCCTTTTCTAAAAAATTCGACGAAAAGCCGCTTTCAAAGGAAGAAAAAGAACTACAAAGAATTTTGGAAAATCTGCTAAAACACGCCGATTCCCTGCCGAAATTTGATTATAAAGTAAATATAGAGGAGTCTAAACAAGTTAACGCCTTCGTTCTTCCGGGAGGCCGTATTGTCGTCTTAAACGCTTTATTAAAAAAAGTAGGTTCCGAAAATGAAATTGCTATGGTCCTCGGGCATGAATTGGGGCATTTTGCCTACCGTGACCATTTGCGCGGCCTCGGTCGTAACCTAATAGCTCTATTAATTTCTTCTTTCTTATTCGGCTCAGACAGCTCTATCAGCCAAGCCGTAAGTAATTCTATCACCAATGCCGAAATGAGATTTTCGCAAAGCCGGGAAAGGGCCGCAGACATTTATGGTTTAGAGTTATTAAATAAAGCCTACGGGAATGTTTCCGGGGCAACGGATTTTTTTGAAAAGATGGGTGCAGAGGAAAAAGCGGGATGGTTTTTTTATATTTTTGCCAGCCATCCTTATCCGAAAAGCCGGGTAGCGGCGCTAAAGGAAGCGATTAAGACAAAAAGATACAGCATAGCCCAGAAGATACCTTGGCCCGGCTCAGGAGAATAATTGAGGAAAAATGGCGAATTTTTCTTTTGATATTGTTTCAGAAGTAGATATGCAGGAAGTGGATAACGCCATAAATCAGGCCAAAAAAGAGCTTGTCCAGCGCTATGATTTTAAGGGCAGTAAGTCTTCGATTGAATTTGACCGTAGCGAAAAAAAATTGACCCTAATCGGAGATGATGATTTTAAACTGCGCGCCTTAAGGGATATTTTAGCAGGGCGCCTTGCCAAAAGAGGAGTCTCGTTTAAATTTCTTACTTTTAAAGAGCCGGAAAAGGCATTTGAGGGGACCTTGCGCCAGCAGGTGGAAATTGTAAGCGGCATAGACAAAGAAAAAGCCAGAGATTTAAATAAGATTATAAAGGAGTTAGGGCTAAAGGTGCAGACGCAGATTGAGGGAGAAAAAATCCGGGTAATATCAGCAAAAAAAGACGACTTGCAGACAGTGATTGCGCATTTAAGAAGCATTGATTTTCCGCTCCCGCTTTCCTTTTGTAATTATAGGTAAGCCTATGCAATACGATTTTTCCCAAATAGAAGCTAAATGGCAGAAGTTCTGGCAGAAAAACAAGAGCTTTCGCGCCGCCATCGATAAAACCCGCAAAAAGTTTTACTGCCTTGAGATGTTTCCTTATCCCTCAGGTAGGATACATATGGGCCATGTGCGTAATTATACTATCGGTGATGTAATTGCCCGCTATAAGTGGATGCAGGGTTTTAATGTGCTGCATCCAATGGGCTTTGACGCCTTTGGCCAGCCGGCAGAAAACGCCGCGATAAAGAATAATTCCGACCCCAAAGAATGGACCTATAAATGCATAGATTGGATGAAGGCTCAACTTAAGAAGATGGGGTTTTCCTATGATTGGGAAAGGGAAGTTGTGACCTGTGGCCCCGCATATTATCGCTTCAACCAGTGGATATTTTTAAAGATGCTCGAGCGCGGGCTTGCTTATAAGAAGGCATCAACCGTTAACTGGTGCCCGAGCTGCGAGACAACGCTCGCCAATGAAGAAGTTATTGACGGCGCATGCTGGCGCTGCAAGAACGCTGTAGCCCAAAAAGATTTAGAGCAGTGGTACCTTAAAATTACCGCCTATCAGGAAAGGTTATTGGAAGATTTAAAGCAATTAGCGCATTGGCCCGAACAAGTAATTGCGATGCAAGAGAATTGGATAGGCAAGAGCTCCGGGTGCGAAATTTATTTTAAGCTTCGCGATAGCGGGGAGATTATCCCGGTTTTTACCACCCGCGCAGACACTATTTTTGGCGTAACTTATATCGTGCTGGCGCCGGAGCATACAATAATATCAAAAATTTCTGCCGAAGGCGGAAAAGGCCATATATCAAACCTCAAAGAAGTTGAGCAATATATTGAAGCAGCGAAAAAGAAAACAAAATTAGAAAGAATTGAAAGAGATAAAACCGGCATACAGTTAAAAGGTATTACAGCCATAAACCTGGTAAACAACGAAGAAATACCTGTTTTTATTGCCGACTATGTGCTTATGGAATATGGCACCGGCGCAATTATGGCTGTCCCTACGCACGACCAGCGGGATTTTCTCTTTGCCAAAGAGCATAATCTGCCGATGCGGATTGTAATTCAGGCTCCAGGCTCCAGGCTGCAAGCTCCAAGCGAAATGAAAGAAGCATACGAGGGCGATGGGGTGCAAGTTAATTCTGGAGAATTTGACGGTTTACCTAACCAAGAAGCGAAGATAAAGATTGCGCAGTGGATAGAAGATAAGGGTATGGGAAAAATCTCCACCCAATGGCGCCTAAAGGATTGGCTGATTTCCCGCCAGCGTTATTGGGGGACACCCATTCCGGTGATTTACTGTCCAAAGTGCGGTATTGTCGGTGTGCCTTACGAAGACCTGCCGGTTGAGTTACCTGAAAAAGTAAAGATTACAGGCGTTGGCGGAAGCCCGCTTTCTAAGGTAAAGGAATTTGTTGTGGTAAAATGCCCGAAATGTAGCGGCCGCGCCCTTCGGGAAACTGATACTATGGCGACTTTTATTGATTCTTCGTGGTATTTCTTAAGATACTGCTCGCCGGATTTTGACAAGGCGCCGTTTGATAAAGACGAGGCGGCCTATTGGATGAAGGTGGATCAGTATATCGGCGGCATTGAGCATGCGGTCCTGCATTTATTATATTCGCGTTTTTTTACCAAATTTTTTAAGGATTTAGGGATGCTTGATTTTTCCGCCGAAGGCGGAGATGAGCCGTTTGATAAATTGCTTACCCAGGGGATGGTGCTTAAAGACGGCGAGGTAATGTCAAAATCACGCGGCAATATAGTGGATCCGGATGAGATTATTAATAAATATGGCGCAGACACCCTGCGGCTTTTTATTCTTTTTGCCGCACCACCCGAAGCGGAACTTGAATGGAACGATACAGCCATAGACGGCTCTTTTAAATTTTTAATGCGCATCTTTCGCCTTTTAGAAAAAGCCGCTGATAAAACTCCGAGCGCCGAACTCTTGCGCCGCCTGCATAGTACGATTAAAAAAGTTACTGAAGATATGGAGGGCGGTTTTAAGTTTAACACTGCGATTAGCGCAATTATGGAATTAGTCAACGAAATCTATAAAAGTGATTCCGTAAACAAGGAAATTCTAAAGACGCTTACGATTTTAATCTCGCCGTTTGTCCCGCATATGGCAGAAGAGATGTGGCAGGCACTCGGTGCAAAAGAAAGCATCTTAAAAGTCCGCTGGCCTGAGTTTAAGCCTGAGTTTTTAAAATTAGACAAAGTTACGCTGGTTGTGCAGATTAACGGCAAGGTGCGCGAAAAAATAGAAGCAGAAGTTGATATAGATAAAGAAAGCCTAAAAGAATTAGTTTTAGCCAGCAATACTGTAAAGAAATGGATTGAAAATAAGCCGGTCAAAAATTTTGTAATTGTGCCGAATAAATTAGTAAATATCGTAGTTTAATATAAATTAATAGCTATACGCTGTATATATGTTTCAGCTTAACCTTACCCGTCAGGAAAAGAATGTAATTTTAGTGGTTATTCTTGCAGCACTTGTTGGCATCGGCATAAGTTATTTATTTAAAGCAATACCTAAGGCAGACGAGGCATATAATGCCTCTTTTGATAAGCCGTTAAAGGTAAATATCAACACCGCCTCGTTCGATGAGTTAATTAAGCTTCCTGAAATCGGCCCTAAGACCGCAGAAAGAATCATAAACTTCCGCGGCAAAAACGGAAAATTTTCTGAAATAGACCAATTAAAACAAATCCAAGGCATTACAGATAAAAAATTAACGCGCATAAAAGAATTCCTTGTTCTTGAAGAGCCAAAATAAAAAAATAAATTTTGTTCTTGTCCCTATCGCTGTTTGCTTTTCTTTGGGGATATCGGCGGCGAGTTTCACTAATATCCCTTTTTTTATTTGTTATCCGCTTTCTGCCATTCTGCTCATTGTTTGTTTATTCCTAAGAGATGATGAGGCGTTTAGCATAAATTTATTGGGCCTGGCTTTTTTTATCGGGGCAGCGCATTTATCCTCTTATCAGACCCTACCTAAAAATCACATTGCTGATGCTAATAATCGCTGGATATTTTGGCAGGATGGTATTTTGGCAAGGGGTCTTATTATCGATGAGCCGCAAATTAAAGAGGGAAGAGCTAAGTTTATATTATATTTGTCAGAGATAAAGGTTGGGGGTGGGGAACAAAAAGCAACAGTAAGGGGAAAAATTTTAGTTACGGTTTTTGACGGAGAAGTATTGCCAAAAATATCTTACGGCGATGAGGTAATTTTGGAGGGAAAATTTTTCAGGCCGCATAATTTTGGTAAAAAAAGCAATTTCGACTATCGCCGTTATTTAACGCGCCGAGGCATATACGGTGCATTAAATGTCAGAAAAGGCGCGCCTTTTAAAATAACCGCGCATAATAGAGGGAATTTTATTAAGCAATTGGCGATTAAATTTAAAAATAAAATAGAGTCTGGCTTTTACGCTAATATGCCTGAAAGCTACGCGGCGGTCTTATCAACAATGTTATTAGGGGATAGGTCGAGTTTACCTAAAGGGATTTTAGAAGTATTTGTCAGGACCGGCACCGCCCATATTCTGGCTATAAGCGGCATGAATATCGCGATAACCGCTTTTATTCTGCTTGTATTTCTAAAAGTAATGCGCATTCCCAGAAAGCCGCGTTATATTTTAACCATCCTGCTCCTTGTATTTTATAATTTTATTACCGGCGCACAGCCGTCTGTAAGCCGAGCAGTGATTATGGGCTCGGTTTTGTTAGTCGGATTGTTGCTTGAGAGGGAGGTAAATATCTATAATTCTCTGGCTTTGGCAGCGTTAATCCTACTGGCACAAAATCCCTTGCAAATACAAGAGATAGGGTTTCAACTGTCTTTTGTCAGCGTTATCTCAATAGTTTATCTTTCCCCAAAGATAGAAAGGTTTTTACGCCTGAATAATTTTATTCTAAAATCTTTTTCTGTATCGCTGGCGGCGTGGCTTGGCACATTCCTATTCATAATTTATTACTTTAAGATTATTTCGCCGGTGACTATTTTGGCTAATTTAGTTATTGTGCCTTTGGTAACGGTGCTTACGGTGGCAGGGTTTATTTTGATGTTGGGGATATTTATTCTACCGGCTTTTGTTCACGTATTTGGCCTGACTGCGGGTGCAAGCGTTTATCTCTTGATTAAATCCGCTGAACTTTTCTCCCTCATCCCCGGCGCATATTTTTATTTAAAATAAATTTTTCTTGCGCCACAAAAGTCTTTGCGGCATCGCGCAAAAAATTTACGCCAGAAGGCATTTTTTGCTTGACAAACAAAATCGGATTGATTAAAATATTGCATATGGTCAAAAAGAGCTTAATCATCTTAGCTATTTTTAATTGTTTTGTATTTCCTGCCTTTGCGTTAGACTCCGAAGAGTCCTCAGATAAACAAACTACTTCACAAGCGCTAGATAATCAACAAGACATACCTGACTGGCTAACGCGCACGAGCTTCGGCCTAGAGGGCGGATCGGACAAGAAACTAAAATATTTCATTGAAACCGTTCAGCCGCTTTTAGGCACAGAGGAAGAAATTATCACATTATTTAACCACACCCGTCTTTCACTGCAAGACGAAAGGCAAATCTTTAACACCGGTTTTGGCATAAGAAAAATATTTAACGAAAGTTACCTCTTGGGTATCAATGCCTTTTACGACTACCAGGATTTAAACAAGCATAGCCGGGGAGGAATTGGCTTTGAAGCAGTAAATGACTTTGGCCTTGAAGCGCGCCTAAATACGTATTTTAGAATTTCCCATGAACAGATTGTAGAAGACGCAGGCGCTAGCCAGTTTTATGAAAAAGTGGCAAATGGCTTTGATTGGGAAGTAGGCTGTCCCATTCCTTATTTATCAGCCATACGCCTTTATGGAGGCGGCTATCTCTACGACTTTGAGCATTTCCGGAATAAAGCGGGATGGAAGTCAAGAATGGAATACACCCCTATTAAGAATTCTCGTCTCGTCCTTGAGATGTTCGATGATAACAAGCGCGATGATATCGGCTTCCGCGTAGAAGGCGTAATTACCTTGGCATTTACGTCGTTTAATTGGAAGGATATCTTAAAAGACTTGAAATTAGCAAAAGAGCCTTTCTCTAAAATTGATCTAAATAATAGAAAATTAGACAGGGTAGTCAGGGATTTTGATATTACGGTAATAAAGTCTACTAAATCCGGCGGTTTGGTAATAGAGGGCGGCAGGAGCAATTAATGAAAAATAGACATATTATCTCTATTATTTTAGCAATTTTAGCATTTTTTACATCTTCAGCTTTTGCCGATACGAGCGTTACAAACAAATACCAGGTATCTCTTACTAAATTTGAGCTTTTTAACAGCGGCACAAATCAATGGGTTACCTTATATGAGGGTAACAGTGTCACGTTAGACATTGCTTCGGTTTCAGTAAATCAGGCCGTGGGTAATTTTATGTCCGGCTTAAGCGTTCCAGACGGAACATACACAAAGGCGAGGGCGACACCATCTACAACTTTCGTAATAAAAGGGAGCGTGACATCCGGCGGAACCACCTATTATACTACCGCCACAACTCTGGCTAGCGGCGGCAGGACAGTTTCCTCTGCTTCGACCACCGCGTCTGATGAGGCCGACTGCACCATAGCGATACTTACCACGGATGTAGCCCCAAACACTGACGGCGTGAGCTTTAGCTCGCCGCTTACAATTACCGATGGAAACCCAAATAAAAAAATACGTGTTAAATTTGATTTAAGCAACACCTTGGTTTATGTAGCAGCCGGGCCGAATAATCTAGTCTATCCCGGGCCACCGACCGTAACAATGACATTGGAGTAGGCGTCAAAAGATTTTATTTGACTTTTTTTATTTTTGTGGTATAATTAAAATGTAAGCGCGAAGCAGCGCTTAAAAGACAAGGCAGTCCGCAAAAGATAATTTTGCGGATTTTTATTGAGGCCACAACTTATGGAGCGAATGCGCTCATAAGTTGTATGGCCGAAATAATCCCGCGGATAGTTTACGAAGCGGGATAGAAGAATGAAGGGAGTAAAGGCGCTCCGGTAAAACGGAGCGCCTTTTTATTTTTAATGAGTGCATAACTTAGAGAGCTCGATAGAGCGATATAAGTTATATACACGAATTAACTTCGAAGTTTACCGTGAAAATATCGTAAGAAATTTTCATGGTGTTTAAACGAGGAGTAGATCATGGAATTTAGTGAATTTATCAGCCAATTTAAATCCGGGATTAGGGCTATAGCCAATAAGCATATGCCGCAATGCGGGTTTCTTGACGCAGACGACCTTGTGCAGGAGGCACTGCTTTCCATCTGGCTTAAATGGAAGAAAGACGGCCTTAAAGACAAGAATAAAAGCTATGTCCTTAAAGGCTGTTACTTTGAAATGAAGAATTTCCTGCGCAAGTCTCTGGATAGGGTTACGCCGGTAAGTTTAGATATGCCAATAGATGAAGAAGGCGCAACTTTAGAAGAAGTTATTCCGGATGCACGTTTCTATAGCAATAGTCGGGATATGGAGGCAAATCATTTGATAGATACGATTAGGAATGACGGTTTAACTCTGCGTGAAAAAGATGTATTTGAATACTTTCTACAAGGTTTGAATACCCGCCAGATAGGGAAAAAATTAGGCATTTCACATGTGCGGGTGGTAAAGATAGAGAAGAGCATCTGGACTAAGACGCGCGCTAAAATAGGACAGAATGATCGATAATATTTTAGTCTTACAGCATATTGAATGTGAACCGCTTGGCATCTTGGAAGACCTAGATTCAAAAGGCGCCCTATTCTTTAACAAATTCCTTAACCTCTAAGCATGTAAGGATAGGCCTTTTTCCTTGCGTCGTAAAAGTTTTTACGACATCAGCAAAATCTAATCGCAAGTTTGTAGATTTTGTTTGACAGAACAAGTCTAATAAAGTATATTAGTGTATACTTAATTAGTTTAATTCTTGAGATAATTATGCAAGAGACAGCGGAATTATTTAAAATACTATCGGTTGATAAAAGAATAGGGATTCTGGAATTGCTTAAAAAAGGAGTGATGAGCGTTAATGCTATAGCTAAGGCTTTGGCAGTAACACAATCGGCAGTATCTCAGCATTTAAGAGTGCTTAAAAACGCCGGCTTTGTAAATGGCCAGAGGCGGGGATATTGGATATATTATTCATTAGACCGCAATACGCTTGAAAAATGCCGCCAAAGGCTTAATCGTATCTGTGTCTGCGGATGCTTGAATAAAGAGGCAGGCATGGGAATAAACCAGAAAGAGCGGCTGCGAGCAAAGTAGCGTTTTTTAAAACCTATTTATTTAAGTAAATACGCATATACTTAAACAGAAAGGAGATGATAACAATGACAAGAGGAAAAAGAAAGATAGGCAAGGGTTTTCTGAAACAGCCGCAAGGTAAAAATAAAGCAAAGAACTTCTGCGGTTGCGGCTGTGTTCCGCATGGAAAAAAGAAATAAGAATCGGTTTAAACAAGGGGAGGGGAAGTGAGAGGATTAATATTGATAGTGTCGTATTGGATACATCTTGTTGCTTCGGTTATCTGGATCGGCGGAATTGCCTTTGTCCTTTTTATCGCAATACCGAAAGCAAAACAAGTCTTAGGAGCAGAGGCGTCCAAACTAATGGTTGAATTTGGGAAAAGGTTTACTCTATTGGTAAATTACAGCATTGCCTTTCTAGCGCTTACCGGAATTGCCCTGATATCGTTAAACAGGGCTCCTTTGGCCGGTGAGATTTTTGAAAAGAGGTGGATGATTATAGCCATAAAGCATATTGTATTTCTGGCAATGATTATTATTCATTTCTACAGGGGCCTTGTTTTGGCGCCGAAGATTGGCAAAGCCGCCTCTAGCGCGGAAAAGGCAAATTTGCAGAAATTATCCCTTAGTTTGGTTAAGGTAAATTTTGGATTGGGATTAATCACACTATTATTAAGCGGAATTTTACATATTGCCTGAAATTTTTAAAGCACAGCCGAGAGGAAGGAAAAAACATCAATTAAAAACTTGACAAATGACGCTTGGCTTGCTATGTTTATAATTGAGCAACTGTTCAAGTGAATAAAGGGAGTTTTTATTATGTTGGGAAAGCATACCGATGTATGTGAATTATTTTGCTACAATAAAGCAAAGGTAAATATTCTTAAGAAGTTCCTACCTTCGGCTAATAAACTTACTAAACTTGCAGAAATATTTAAGGTGTTGGGTGATACAACGCGTGCAAAGATATTGCTTTCTCTATCAAAAGGCGAGCTCTGCGTATGTGATATAGCCCATGTCTTGGGCTTAAGTATTTCTGCGGTTTCTCATCAGCTCAGACTATTGCGCAGTTTGGGATTGGTAAAATATCGCAGCGAAGGCAGGATGGCTTTTTATACTTTAGATAATGAGCATGTTATGAGATTGATCGATGAAGGCATAAGGCATATCGGAAAGGAATAATTCTATAGTGAAGGATAAATTTAGAAAAGCACTAATAACTCTATCAACATTCATAATAGTCTTTATTCTGCATATTTTCTATTTTAAAGTTACCGAGGGAGGATGTGGAAGTACTCCCTGGCTGCAGAAATACATTAAGGAACAGGATTATTTCTTAGGGATTTCCTATGCGCTGTCATTAGCCTTCATGGCATTTGCATTTTTGAAATACAAAGAGAATAGAAAGAGCGCTCTTAAAGCAGGATTAGGCAGTGGTCTATTGGCGGCTCTCTTATGGTTTTCCTGTTTCTTTTTTGGCTGCTGCGGTTCACCCATGATAATTGTGTATTTAAATCTATTCGGTTTATCAACGCTAAGAATTCCAAAGGCGGCCTTATTATTAATGACAATTATCTTTATAGGTATTGCTTATGTTTTATTAATTAAAAACCCCGGTTGTTACTGCGATGTAAAAACACATAAAAATGATGAAAACTAAAAAATTTAAGCTAACCTATGATTGGCCGATTGAACAGGGGAAGTATTTAGTTAGCAATCCTTTTTCTCCGGTGGGAGTAGCGGTTATCTTAGCTACACCTTATGACAAAATACCCAAAGAAACCGAAGATTTGGTTAGGGCTGGCTTAGAGAATGGGGCGGGTATAAGCGGAACCTTACAGACCGCAAATATCGGTATTGAGAAAATAGCGGTTAACCTTGTTTCTAATCCCAACATTCGCTATCTTATATTAGCCGGAAGGGAATCCGGGCATTTCCCTGCTGATGCCCTAAAGTCATTATTTAAAGACGGCGTTGATGATAAAGGCTATATCTTGAATACGAAGGCGCCCACTGCTATCTTAAAAAATATTCCCAAAGAAGCTATTGAACGGCTGAGACAGCAGATACAACTTATAGACTTAAGTGGAATAACCGACATAAATGTTTTAGAAAAAGCGGTGTGGTCATGTTATCAGGAGAATAATACGCCTTTTGATACCGAGAGGGTAAAATATCTGCTCCGCGATATCGGCGCATTCCCTGAAGAACCGATTATCTATAGGCTAACCGATAAACTTAAGAGTTAAAATATGGATAAAGAAATTACAAAATTAGAGAGTTGTCTTGAGGCGATGAAAAAATGCCTTAAAATTCCAAAAGTGGAAAACTGCATTTGTTTTTCCGATGCCTTTAAAGTGCTCAATGCTGAAGTTAATGACCTTTCTAAGAGAGTTGATCAGTTGTCTGATACTAAGTCAAAAGAAAAACTAAAATCTCTTAATAAAGAAATTGAGGAAATTCAAAAAATAATCACTAAAGGCGATAAAGAGTGTCTCGGCTGTGGCTCTTGCATGGCCTCTATAGTCTTTAAAGCCTGCCCCGAGAGATTAAACAGCCTGTATTTAGAGAACGAGTTGTAAAAAAGAATTGTAGAAATATTATTTACATAATGCATAGCCGTGTGGCTATATAAAAAGTGAGGAGAACCATGAAGGGCGATGTTAATAAGAAAAAAGAAAGCAAGAAGAAGTCTTTCTTTACTAAGTTTTTTGAGAAATTAGATAAAAAGATGGAGGAGAAAGCTAAGTCTCGAGCCTGCTGTTCTAGTTCATCCGGCAAGGAGAAGAATTCGTGTTGCAGTTAATTGTTGATTGGTTGGCATATTCTGTTTTAAAACTCAATCCTAGTTCTAAATTGGGAGCAGCTATAAATTTCTTTATTTATGATTCCGTAAAGATTATGCTGCTTTTGTTTGTGCTGATAGCTGTAATCGGGTTCCTGCGGAGTTTTCTTTCGCAACAGAAGGTCAAAGAATGGATTACGCAAACTAAAGGCTGGGGTAACCTCTTTGCCTCGCTCTTTGGAGCGATAACGCCGTTTTGCTCCTGCTCTTCAATTCCTCTTTTCATAAGCTTCTTGGATGCAGGGATCCCTCTGGGAGTAACCTTTTCATTCTTAATTACATCCCCATTAATTAACGAGTATTTAGTGGTATTAATGCTCGGTTTCTTTGGGTGGAAAATTACCTTAGCTTATGTAATCAGTGGCATGAGTATTGGGATCATTGCAGGTATTATCCTAGGCAAAATGAGGCTGGAAAAATACATAGAGAAAGATATTGTGGTTAAAGATGAAGAGGAAGTTTGTGAGGTAAAACCTAAGGGGATAAAACAAAGAATCATCTTTGGAATAAATGAAGCAAAATGCATCGTCAAAAAACTTTGGATTTGGGTGCTTATTGGCGTAGGACTAGGAGCTCTAATCCATAACTATGTTCCCCAAGCAGCGGTTCAGTCAATTGTAAGTAAGACTGGAGTTTTCTCAGTACCCATAGCCACTCTTATCGGTGTGCCTATGTACGGCAGCTGTGCCGCTATCGTTCCTATTGCTGTTGTTCTTTTTCAAAAGGGGTTTCCTTTAGGCACCGCATTAGCATTTATGATGGCGGTTGCTGCGTTGAGCCTGCCTGAGGCAATTATGTTAAGAAGGGCAATGAAGCTAAAATTAATAATTATTTTCTTCGGCATAACGACATTGGGTATCATATTTACAGGTTACCTATTTAATTTGTTGCAGAGAATATTAGTTTAAAAGGAAGACGTTTCCAAAAGCAGGGACGTCTTTCGATCTTAAATCAAGGCTGCCCCCGTTGTATTTTTAAGCCACTACACTGAAAAAACATCATTTTTGACGAAAATACTTGACAGAAAACAATAATATATGCTAATATTCGAATATATGAAAGTTAGAGGATAGAATGAAGGAAAAACTTTATGAATTACATGCATCAATGTGCAGAGTGTTTAGCTCAGCCAAGCGGCTTGAGATTTTAAACCTTTTAAGGAATGGCGAGCTTTCTGTAGGAAAACTTGCCAAACTTTCCAAGCTTCCCCAAGCAAACCTTTCCCAGCATTTAGGCATTATGCGCGAAAAAGGCATTGTGAAGACCAGAAGAGAGGGCACAACGATTTATTACTCCTTAGCCAATCCTAAAATTATTAACGCCTTTGATATCATAAGAGAAATACTTTTGGAACGGCTTAGTGAAAATGAAAAATTAGTCAAAGGCATTCGCAAGAGGGGTTAAATGATTAAAAGAATTTTTGGTTTTTCTGTAGAGCATCCCAAATTAATTATTCTTCTAACATTGATAGGTACTTGTTTTTTCTTGTGGCAATTTCCGAAGATAAAGATAGACACAGACCCCAAGCATATGCTCCCTACTACTTCTCCGGTACGGGTGTATAACGACGAGGTAGACCGCCTGTTTTCCCTTCATACAGATACAATCGTCTTAGGTATCTCAAACAAAGAAGGCATAATCAATACAAATACACTTAAGAAGATAGCTCTTATTACTCAATCTGTCCTGAAGGTCAAAGGGGTCATTACACAAGATGTCTTAAGTCTATCTACGGTAAATGATGTTATTGTAAAAGAAGATGGCCTAGAGGTAAGGCCATTATTAGATAAAATCCCTGAAACAAAAGATGAGTTAGGAATCATGAGAAAGGTTCTCTATGATAACCCTATGTTGGTGGATAGGTTCATCTCTAAAGACGGCAAGACCACGGCTATTTATATTCCCATTGAACCCACGGCTAATGGCAAGGCGATAGCCGATCTTATCAGAAAGATTGTGAAAGAAGTTGGGCCTCCGGAAGCATATCATCTTGCAGGCGATCCGATTGCCAGAGACACCTTTGGCGCCCAGATGTTCATGCAGATGGGTCTTTTTTCTCCCATCTCTGGAATGATAATGTGTATTGCTCTATTTCTTATGTTTAGGAATTTTACCCTTGTATTCACCAATATGGGCGTAGCAATGATAAGCATATTTTGGAGTTTAGGCCTATTGATTGGCATGGGTTTTCCTGTGCACATAATGAGCTCAATGATGCCTGTATTCTTGATGGCAATCAGCACAGATACGGTGCATATTTTTAATGAGTTCTATTTCCGTTTTAGAGAAGTTAAAGATAAACGAAGGGCAGTTCTTGAGACAATGAATTCAATTGCGTCACCGGTATTCTACTCAGACCTGACTACAGCTGTCGGCTTTGCCTCTTTGGCCACCGGGGCTATCGTTCCCGTGAAGGTATTCGGCTTATTCGTTGCCTTTGGGACATTCGTGATACTTCTTATGAGCTACACCTTCGTGCCGGCAATATTGATGGTTATGAAAGAAAGCGCCATCCAAAAGGCGCTCAAGCGAGAGGATACTAAACAAGATAAAGTTCAAGCAGGCTGGTTAGTTAAACTCGGGAGTTTGAGCTTATCCAAAAGGTCGGCTATCCTAAAGATTAACCTTATCCTGATAGTATTCTCTGTAATTGGGATCAGCCGAATTCACGTTAATAACAATATGGTTTCATGGTTTAAGGCAAAAAGCGAAATAAGGCGTTCGGATAAGATTCTAAATAAAGAACTGGGAGGCACGTCGCTTGCTTATTTTGTCCTGGATTCTGATAAGGATGATTTTATCAAAGAACCATCCACGCTTCGCTATATTGAAGCTCTGCAGCGCCAGTTAGAACAGAATCCCCTCGTAGGTAAAACAACTTCCGTAGCCGATTATGTAAAGCATATAAACCGCGTACTCCATCAAAATGACCCGAAGTTTGAAGTTATACCTGAGTCCAAAGATGAAATCGCCCAGTATTTATTCCTTATGGAGATGTCAGCAAGACCCAACGATCTTAATAATGTAGTAGATTATCCATTCAAGAGGGCGAATATCTGGGTACAGCTTAAATCCTGGGATGCCGGTGTAATGCATAAGCTTATCCAGGCCGTACAAAAATATACCCTGAATCATCCGTTGCCTGAAGCTAAGTTCAAACCCGCAGGTATCGCCTATTTTAATATGGTCTGGAACGATGAAGTGCTCTGGGGCATGATATCGAGTTTTCTTGCTTCGTTGGTATTGGTCCTGGGTCTTCTGATCTTTGAATACCGTTCTTTAAAATGGGGCATCCTAAGCTTCATACCGCTCTTAACCACGATTGTAATAATCTATGGAATGGTTGGGTGGATCGGTAAGGATTTTGACATGCCTATATCAGTCTTATCCACGCTTTCTTTGGGTATGGCAATTGATTTTGCCATTCACTTCGTAAGCAGATTTAAACAGCGATATAAGGAAGCCCCCAATTTGGAGGAGGCGCTGGTTTGGACCGTGGGGCGTCCCGGCAAAGGGATAATGAGAAATGCTATTTTGTTTGCCTTGGGTTTTGCGGTTATGATGTTTGCAAGCCTCACTCCTTATATTACAGTGGGTATATTTATGGCCTTAATTATGGCATTAAGCTCTATAGCGACATTAATATATTTACCGGCTTTAATTGTCAATTTTAAAAAATCGTTATCTTTTAACGAAAGGAAATAAAGATGAAGAATATAAAAATATTGATAATGATATTAGCGTTAGGGGTGTTAGGAATGATTTGGACAAAGGCATCTAATTCTTCTGATGCTTTAACTCCGGAAGAGATCGTTCGCGCCTGTTACACCCACTTTTATTACGCAGGCAACGATATGAAGGCAAGGATATTGATGAAATTGGTTGATAAGGGCGGCCAGGAAAGAATAAGAGACCTTACCATGCTTAGGAAGAATTACGCCGAAGGAGGAGACCAAAAGTATTTTATGTATTTTCATAAACCGGCAGATGTAAAAGACACTACCTTTATGGTCTATAAATACATAAATAAGGATGATGACCGTTGGCTCTTTATTCCGGCAATTAATCTGGTAAAAAGAATTGCCGCCAATGATAAATACTCCAGCTTCGTAGGCAGCGATTTTACATATGAAGATGTCTCTGGAAGGAAACCAGACGAAGATAACCATACTCTATTAAGAAAAGAGCAATTAAACGGCAAAAATTGCTTTGTCGTTGAAAGCATACCAAAAGCACCTTTAGAGTATACAAAGAGAATTTCTTGGATTGATGAGACGAATTTTCTGCCCTTAAAAGAAGAATTTTATGATAAGCAAAACGAATTTTATCGAGAGTTTCAAGCGCAAGAACTCAAAGATATAAATGGCATATTGACTATAACGAGAAGGGTAATGAAAAATATCAAAACCGGCCACAGGACAGAAGTAGCTTTTCAGGAGGTGGAATATAATGTCGGCATAGGCGACGATATATTTTCCGAAAGATATTTAAGAAGGCCTCCTTTAGAATGGATAAGATAAATAAAATTTTATATTTTACGTTGCCGTTTTTAGTTTTGGTATTTGGGCCTTGGACTTATCCTATCTATGCCCAAGAGTCACCTATCCATGGGTTTCTGCAGACGAATTATTCTGTGAGAGTTGCTGATGGCAACCCACAAGGGGCAAAGCAGGGAAATCTAATTTTAGGAGAAGAAAGAATCCAGCTCAAAGGTTCGCTGTATCCATCGAAAAGTAAAATTGGCGTATTTGTGAAATCTGACTTTTATCGCGATGAGGTAGAAGAAGATTTCAATGTGGACTTCAGAGAGGGTTATCTTGATTTGAGAGAAGATAAATTCGGTTTAAGAGTAGGCCGTCAGATATATACTTGGGGCGTAGGAGATCTTCTTTTCATAAATGACGTTTTTCCTAAAGACTGGGAGGCATTTTATTCGGGAAGACCGTTAGAATACTTAAAGATAGGAACCGATAGTGTAAAATTAGACATCTATTCTGATATAGTATCTATGGAGGCGATTGCTATACCATCTTTTGTGCCAGACGATTTACCATCACAAGGCAGATTTCATTTTTTTGACCCTTATCCGGCAATCACCTATAGAGAAATTGATAAACCCGGCACAACTTTTAGGAATAGTGAGTGTGCTTTAAGGCTCTATCGATACATCGGCGATTTTGACATTGGGGTTTATTTCTACAAGGGTTTTTTCAGGTCCCCGGCGATGAAGGCCGATAATTTTACTTCTCCATCTACGATTTCTCACTTCTATCCTGAGCTATCAGTCTATGGTCTCAGCGCGCAACGCAGCGCCTTCGGAGGCGTAGCAAACACCGAATATGGTTATTACGATTCTTTGAATGACCGAGGAGGCGAAGACCCAGGGGTTGATAATTCTCAATCAAGATTTTTAGCTGGGTACCAGAGGGCATTTCCTGACGATTTTACTGTGGGGATGCAATATTATGGAGAATGGATACACCAGTATAGCCAATATAAGGATAATTTGCCCCCTGCCTTTCCTAAGAAAGATAGGCTTCACCAATATATTACTTTGAGATTTACAAAGTTACTTAAATATCAGGCGCTTAAGCTTTCGTTATTTAGTTTTTATAGCCCAGACGAAAACGACTATTTTTTAATCCCTGAAATGAGCTATAATTTTACTGATAATTTACAGGCGACGTTAGGGGCAAATATATTCGGCGGCGCCAATGATAATTCTATGCTGGGCCAGCATAATAAAAATGACAATATATATACGGCGGTAAGATATAACTTTTAAGGAGGTGATAAGAATGACGATGGAGCGGGCTTTAAGAGGTTTTGCAGGGTTTTTTATCTTGGTTAGCCTCGTATTGACATATTTTGTCAGCCCCAAATGGCTTTGGTTTACTGCCTTTGTCGGCTTTAATCTTTTTCAGTCGGCATTTACCAATTGGTGTCCGATGATGTGGGTCTTAAGAAAGTTTGGAATGAAATAGAATATCTACGAGGGAGGCGTTAATTAATGGACAAGATCACGGTTATTTTAAATGAAGGGCCGGATACCATGCGTTCTTGGAATGGGCTGCGTGTGGCAGGGGCACTTTTGGATGTAAGTTTAGAAGTGGAAGTGGTCTTGTTTGATGAGGCGGTTATTTGCGCTAAAAAAGGGCAGAACCCTCCGGAGGATTTGAAAGGGTTGAATCTGGCGCAGAAGTTAACGGATTTAATGAAATTAGGGGTAAAGGTTTTAGTCTGCGGCAGTTGCTGTGAGGCAAAGGGGCTAAAGAAAGAAGAAGTAATTGACGGCGCGCAAGTATGCTGTTTGATGGACGTAGCGAATGCCATAAAAAGCGGTAAGCAGACGCTCGTTTTTTAAATGAAGCCCAAACTTACGGAATAAAGTGAACGTAAGTTTGATGGCTAAATTTATCCCGCGGAGTATCGTAAAAATGTCGACCCTCTGGAATTTCACTTTGTGAAATTCCGAGGACTTAGTCCCGGGAATTCTTTGAATTCCTCGGGGAGAGATTTTTACGATAGTATACGAAGCGGGATTATAAAGAAGAGGCCTAAAATGCTTAATCTAAACCATGATGAAATTAAAAAATTAGTCAAGGATAAATACGGCGAGGTGGCAAAAAATCCTTGCGGCGTATTTAATTTTCCGGTTGGCCGCGCCTTTGCTTTAAAGGTTGGATATCCCAAGGAGATACTTGATAAACTTCCCCAGTCCTTGTATGAATCTTTTACCGGCGCAAATAATCCGCAACCCTTTGTGGATTTAAAAGAGGGCGAGATAGTTTTAGACTTGGGCTGCGGCGCAGGCCTTGACCTTTATTTTTATGCAAAAGCTGTAGGCGAAAAAGGCAGGGTTTATGGTTTAGATATTTCCGAAGCGATGGTGGATAAAGCCAAAGAGAATATGAAAAAGGCCGGCATAGGCAATGTGGAGATTAGCGCGGGGCATTCAGATAATCTTCCTTTTGCCGATAATTTTTTTGATATAGTTGCCTCAAACGGCATCTATAACCTTTCGCCGGAGAAAGATGCGGTGATGGCTGAGGTCTTTCGTGTGCTCAAACCAGGCGCAAGGACGGTTTTCTGTGAGATTGTTTTAAAAGAGCCGCTTTCGGAAGAAGAGAGAAAAAATGCCAATGATTGGTTTAGGTGTATTGGTGGCGCCTTAGTGGAGAAAGATTTTTTGACCCTTATGGAAAAAGTGGGTTTTAAAAATATTGAAGTAATTTCTAAATGCCGCAACGCCCGCACCGGTCATCCTTTAGCCATCTGCGCCAACATCCGCGCGTATAAATGACGACACAACTTATAGAGCCGTAAGGCGATATAAGGTGTATGTCGGAATTTACCCCGCCGAGTGTGCTAAAATTGTAGAATAGAATTTTAGCACGTTTTACTAGGCGGGGCCTCATTGTAAATAGGGTTACCAAAAGAAGCGTTTTTTTACTTATAATAGTGTTAGCCCCGTAGAACGGGGCGGGCACATTGCAGTGCGCATAAACAAAGGCGTTCTCGTCAAATGAGAGCGCTTTTTTATTTAAGACTAAGGCGTCTTAAGCCAAAGCGGGTTAAGACGCATTTTATTTGAGGGTAAAAATGAAAAAAGGCGATATTGTGTTAGCGTTAGAGAAGGAGGGGATAAATGCAGAAAATTAAAATTTGAATCGTAGGTTTTGCGTTTTGCGTTTTGCGTTTTGCACTTTACGCTTTCTTTTGCCACCGCGACAACGCATATTTGGGCGCCTTCTACAGACGTTCAGCCGTACAAAAAGTGGCATTTAACCAGCGATTTTTATCTGCCGGCGGAAAGTGACGCCGCCGGCAACCGGCCGAACACGATTACAAACTTTGGTTTAACTATAGGCGTCCTGCCATTTGAAAAATTAAATGCTGAAGTAGGCTTTGACCATAAGTCTGGCTACGGCGTTTTAGATGATTATCCGTTTTACTTTAATACTAAACTTGGTGTCCCGGAGGGCGCGTATGGAGAATTATTTCCGGCAGTAGCAGTAGGAATTTATGATATCGGAACTAAAGAAAGCAAGACAGATTACAATGTTTTTTATGTAAAAGCTGCAAAGACAATAACGTTAGGAGAAGGTTTTTCTTTAGGCAGGATATCCGCCGGATACTTCAGCGGCAACGATAAATTGCTGCTTCACGGCACAAAGAAAGATAACGACGGTGTTTTACTGGCGTGGGAGCGGGCAATGCCGGAAATCTCCGATAAGCTCTGGGTTTGTTTGGAATACCAAGGGTCGCGTTCAAGCTATGGCACATGGAATGCGGGGTTTTCCTGGAAATTTGCCGACAATACTTCGATGATTTTTGGCTACGATATTTATAACGACCGCGATTTAGCGGATACTTTTACGGTGCAGGTGGATATTGATTTTTAGAAGATACGAGGAGGAAATCAATGCGTAAAATTTGGCTTAGTTTATTATGTCTAGTATTGTCTGGTTTGGTAGTTTTGCCTCTGGTTTTGGCTGCTGACCCTGGCGGCACAAGTACAGGAACGATTAACGATGTTCCTGCGGCTCTCCCTGGACAACCCACGCTCCAGGAAGTAGCAGCGCAAGTAGGACACAATAAGATTGCCATCAATTTTGTCTGGATACTGGTTACGGGTTTTCTGGTGATGTTTATGCAGCCAGGATTTGCCATGGTAGAAACCGGCCTTACGCGGGCTAAGAATGTGGCGCATACTATGGCAATGAATTTTATGATTTATCCTTTGGGTATGCTGGCATTTTATATTTGTGGTTTTGCCCTTATGTTCGGAGGCATAGGTGCTTTAGGGACGTTAGGTGGTTATGCGGGTCTAAATCATGAGTTTACCATTGAGCTTTTTGGCAAACCTTTCGGGTTATTTGGACTTAAAGGATTTTTCCTTTCCGGTTCAGCTTATGATGCGGCGGTGTTTACGCTTTTCCTTTTTCAGATGGTCTTTATGGACACCACTGCTACCATTCCCACGGGTGCTCTTG
>CAKKQO010000018.1:0-6691 GCA_919902105.1 Omnitrophica bacterium GWA2_41_15
GGGGACACTCTTTGTAACTCTTTATTTTACACATAGATACAAATCTATTTCTCATCTTGCACCTCTTGGTCAAACGGTAAATCGGTTAGGGTTACGATGCCCTAAGCCGTTTCTCATGGGATTTTATCATTTTTATTCCTCCGCCCGTTCCAAACCCCCGCCGCAAAGCGATGGCGGACAGATTAGAATAAGTTACTATTTATAAACTAACTCCCGCTTCTAAAACCTCTCTTAAGAAACTGGCTGGCGCAGGCATTTTTATCTCTTCAGGCGCATAGCCCTTTGCCTCAATAGGTTTCATTATCCTTACTGCCGCTATGCCTAAAATTTCCAGCCTTTCTCTTAAATTCATCTTTTGGAAATCCTTTGATACAATAATAAGGTCTATATCGCTATCCTGCCTCTGATTTCCTTTTGCAAAAGAGCCATAGAGAATCACACCTTCAACATTAATTCCCAAGTCCTTTAGAGCCCGTTTATATTCTTTTATTATCCCTTTAACCGCAAATCCTCTTTTATGCATTTTATTACCTCCAATGTCTTGTCTAAATATTTCTTAGTAACTCCCTTTGGATAACTTGAAATAATCTTTGCTAAATCTTCTGGATATCTCATTACTATGCCAGCATTATTTATAATACCAACAAAGTCCAGTAAATTAGCACGCAACTTAATTTTCCCAAGATTAATCAAATGAATTAAATCGTGTGTCTTAGGAGGGACTTTATTTGTTTCTTCGCAGACTATAGTTTTAAAAGCTTTCTCAATTGCCAAATGACACATAAAGATAACATAAACATAACGGCCTGTCTTAAACATTTGTCTGGCGGTTGTTAAATCGTAATCTACCATATCTAACCAATTCTTTGTCTCCTGTCTCATCTTATTCTCCTGTTTTTTGATGCCTCAAGCCCGCCAACAAACCACCCGCTGATACAAAATACCGCTAAAATTATCTTAATCTTATTTCTCATCGCGGCCTCCATCGTATTGCAAATGATTGTCAACTCTCAAGCACCGAATCATTTAAAATTCCAAGCATCAAGCACCAAATTTCAAATAATATCTAATGAGCATTGGGTGGGGACACTCTTCATAACTATTTGTTTACCAGACAGATATGACCTATTTTTCTTAGGCGGCCTACCTAATCGAATTGGCACAGCACGGCCATCCTGCATTGTCTGTCCTCTGCGAAATTCTACGCTGCCAACTATACTTGTGCTTGACCTAAATAATTCCTGCTCTCTTTGAATATCAGCGCCATGGCTATCCAAAATCCATTTTCGATAATTATCGAGATTTTGGAAAGACTCCTTCCAAAGTGGATTTAAAGAAACGACATCATCTTTTTCTGAAAGAATATAATGGCGCGCACTCGTCCATTTCCAGTCCCAAGGTAAGCTTACTAGCCCCGCCCTTTTCGGGTTTAGTTCAATATACCGCGCACAGGCAAAAAAATATTTTTCCTGCTCAATAGCCTGACTTTTAAAACGGTTTTGAAACAATTTTCCGGCGGTGTTATATTTGCGGTGATAATATAAAACGTAGATTTGCTGGCAGGCGCCGATAACCTTAGAAAGTAAAAATCCATCAGCAAATTTTGCCAAAAAATGATAATGGTTGGGCATAAGGCACCAATGATAAATCTCAAAATTTGCTTTTTCTTTATAGCGGGAAATTATCTGAAGAAAGGCTCGTGCATCCTGATCGTCATGGAAGATTGTCTGACGTAATATCCCACGGTTTAATACGTGATAAACTTGACTGTTTGTGATTTGCGTCTGCCTTGGTTTACGCGACATACCAATAAAATAAAATGGATTTGCTGATTTAGTTCAATAAATACTTCGTATCTCATTATATATCAGATAGTTATAAAGAGTGTCCCCCTTCTAATAACTTCTTGATTTTATCCATAAGCACGTCATGGCCTAATGTTTTAGGAATAAAAGCATCGGCGCCGCATTCCTCGGCTAACTTACGGTCTGTTTCCTGGCCGCGGGCAGTATAGATAATAATAGGAATACTTTTATATTTATCGTCGAATTTTAACATACGGCAGACCTTGTAGCCGTCTAACTTAGGCAACATAAGGTCTAAAATTATCAGGTCGGGATTTTCTGCTTGCGCCAGAGCCAATCCTTCTTGGCCATCGAAACCAACAAGGATATCATAACCCATATTGCTAAGCCTGATTTTTAATACGCGGACCATATCTTTCTCGTCTTCCACAACCAGAATACATTTTCTGTCCATTGTCTTCCTTTCGCTTGAAATATCACGCCAGAATTTTTCCTATTAAGTCTTCTTGCGATAAAACATCATCCGGATAATTTACGCTTATGGCAGTAAAATTAACTTTTTTATTATAACCTTTTTCTTCAGAGATAAATTTATTGCAGATTTCTATAACTCTGTTTTTTATTATTTGCGCATTTTCTTTATTGGTATCTCTTAAAAAAATAAGAATTCTCTCTTTATGCAATAAAGTGGTATCCCCGGGGCGGCGCATTATTTTCTTTATGTAATCCTCTAAGGCTTCAAGGTAGGCGCTCTCTATAAAACCAGATACACTGATGCTAAGTACGGTAAACTTAGACATTCTCTCCCTTGCTTCCTGTATGCCATCCGTAATGTGCTCATTAAAAATCTCACTTTCAGAATAACGGGGTAAACTAAAAGTAAATTCTGAACCTTTACCCAATTTTGACTTAAACCAAATCCTTCCTTTGTGCATATCTACTATTTTCTTAGCAATAGAAAGCCCTAATCCTGTCCCCCCTGCTTGAGGGATATCAGTTTTAGAAAAGTACTGAAATTTATCAAATATCTTGCCCATATCTGAATCTGCAATCCCGGCACCCGTATCTTCTATCGCACAAATTAATTCCCTGTCTTCTTCGAGCAATTTAATTTTAATACTGCCCCCTTCTTTAGTAAATTTAAGAGCATTAGAAATTAGATTCGTCAATACCTGAATTATACGGTCATTATCACAATAAGCGCAAACTTTATGTTTCGGCGCCTCAAGGCTAAAATTTATACCCTTTTGTTCAACAGTATTTTTATAGAAAGCGAAAAAATCCTGCAGCATCTGGTTTAAATCCACAACACTCCTATGTAAAGGAAATTTTCCTGCTTCGATCTTAGAAATATCCAAAATATCGCCGATAATCCTCCCCAAGCGCTCAATATTATTCTGGCTCACTTCCAGCAATTCCCTCTGTTGGCGGTTCAGCGGCCCTGGCGCCTCTTCTAAAATAAGGTTCAGGCCTTCCCGAGTAATAGATAAAGGCGTGCGCAGTTCATGCGATACAACAGCAATAAATTCGGACTTCAATATATCTAACTTGCGCAACTCCTCATTTGCCTGCTCGCAGATAATGCTTTTTTCAAGTAAATCCCTCTGAAGTTTGCCTAAACGCAAAAGCGCCTCAATGCGGGCGATAATTATCTCCGGGCTGGATGTCTTAATCAGATAATCATCAGCTCCTGCGCTTAACCCGGCGATAACATCCTCGTCTCTGTCAGCTGCGGTTAACATAATCGCTGGAATAATTTTAAATTTCTCATCATTTTTAATAATACGGATTAGCTCTAATCCGCTCATTTCAGGCATAAGATGATCGATAAGCAGGCACTCAATCTTTCGTTGTCCTAAGATATAGAGCGCCTGCCGCCCAGAACTTGCCTGTATTGCCTCATAACCGGCTCTTAATAAAATACGCTCTATAGCTGAACGCGACTCTGCCTCATCATCCACAATTAATATTTTTCTTTTTATCATCGCAAGCCCCCTCGTCAATAGTATAGAACATTCTTTATTTTTTTCAACTAAAATCTACCTCCAGAATTTCCTGGCATAAATAAACCAATACACTAACCCCACCAAGATTCCTCCCCCGGCAATATTGCCTAAGGTAACAGGCAAAAGATTATGCATAAAACCGGTGATAGTCAAATTAGATAAGTTTATGTTTCCGACGGTTGCAGAGATTGCCGCTGATACATTAGGATCGTCCTTTATAAATAAACCCATGGGGATAAAATACATATTGGCGATGCTGTGTTCAAAGCCCAAGGCGACAAAAGCAGTGATAGGATAAATTATCGCCGCGATTTTATCTATGACGCTCCTTCCGCTAAAACAAAGCCATACTGCCAAACAAACCAGAATGTTGCAGAGCACACCGCGGGAAAATGCTGCCAAAAATGGAAGATTTACTTTGCTGTTGGCAATGATTACCGCTTTTGCGCCCACGGCATAATTATGCATTGCCCAATGCTGGGCAAGGTATATCCACACCACCATTGTCAGAGCACCGGCTAAATTGCCTAAATAGACGATAGCCCAATTCCTGAAAAGTTTGTATAAAGATATTTTTCTCTCTACAAAGGCCATCACGATTAAACTGTTGCCGGTAAACAACTCTGCGCCTGCGATAACCACAAGTATCAACCCAAGACAAAAGACCAAGCCGCCTAATAAACTCGTCAGGCCAAAAGTTAAATTTGAATCATGGGTTACTAAAGTGGCTAATACTGCCCCGAAGGAGATAAACGCACCTGCAAGCACAGCCAGCATAAACGTGCTTAATAAATCAAGATTGGCTTTAGCCACGCCTACTTTCTGCACTTTTTCCGCAATTTCACTTGGTGAATATGCATCTAATTTTATCTCTTCATTATTTGCCATTTATCCTCCTTCAATGAGCGGCTATTCATACGATAAACTGACCTTGAATTTTTCTTGGCCTTTTTCAAAAGAGGGCGGAAATTCCGGAAAAGGCGAAGCATCTTTTACGGTTTTAACAGCAAAAGGGATTAGAGATGGCTCGCTTGCATCGATAATCTCAGGCTCGCCTATGATAACGCCCTTTGATGAGACAACAAAAGATATATCTACCTTGCCTTTTTTATCTCGAGGCAGGTTGAGTTGGCTAAACTGTTTAATTCTTTCGTTAATTATTTGATAATAATCAAAGGATGCGTCTTTGGGGAGAACTTCCTTATTATTCCTTGCCGGGGCAGATATTTTCTCAGTCACCAGCTCGCCTTTTTCCATCTTAACTATTGCGCCCTCTATAGGCCTAATCCCAGAAAATTCTGTATATGAGGAAGCGCCGGATATAATATGCGGAGTTAATAGGATGACCAATTCTGTTTTTTTGAATTCCTCGCTTTTGCTCTGAAAGAAAAATTTTAATAAAGGAATGTCGCCTAAGACAGGCACTTTCTTTATTATCTTAGACTTTTCGTCTTTTCTCAAGCCCCCAATGATTATGGTAACGCCATCTTTAACCATTACCGATGTCTCTGCCTCAGAGGTAGAAACGATAGGTATTTGTTCGCCCTTGGAAGTGGTATATTTTTCTGCCGCAGAACTTATTTCCGGTTTTATCTTCATCGTGACAAAATTATCCCGGTTTATAGTAGGAGTTACGTAAAGCTTTATGCCTACCTCTACAAAATTTACTGTTTCGGAAGTGGTAACCGTTCCGCCCGCGCCGGTTACCGTCGTCTGAGAAGCATAAGGTTCTTTTGTGCCGACTAATATCTTTGCCTCCTGATTATTTATCGCGATAATCCGCGGGCTGGATAGAATCTTCGTATCGCCGATAGTGCGCAATAAATCTATAATGCCTTTATAATCTCCTTCTTGGCTGGGGGTGGTAGCTCCAGCGGCTGTCCCTATGCTAATTTTATTAAGCACACCGGCAGCAGGAGCTGATAGCGCAAGCCGGAAATTCTTCTTAATCCAGTAATCCCAGTCTACGCCGGACTCAAATTTATCCGACGGCCTTATTTCAATAATCTGCGCATCAATCAATACCTGCGGAGTTTTTTCGTCAAACTCGCGGAGAATTTCGGCAATCTCATTTAATTTTTCCGGATAATCCGTCACCGCAATTTTATTGGTGCGTTCGTCTATTCTTACAGAGCCGACTCCTTTAGTAATAGCTTCCTGAATTTTTGTGCTTAACTTATCAGCCTGAGCATACTCTAGGCCGAATACCCGCGTCTCTATAGCTAAATCTGTCTTTCTAATAAAATCTTCGAGCTCCTCTATTTTAACCGGTGTATCTACTAACACCAAGGTATTAGAGGCATCATCGACAATTATTTTACCGATGTTGGTCTTCATCTGGGCCAGGGCGCGGGATAAATCCGCGGCCTTGGCATATTTTAAGGCAATAACTTTTACTTCTTTCTTATCCTGATGGCGCTGGCCGTATTGTAACTCATAATCCCTCTGGCTCATCACATTGAGAATACCGCCTTTTTTTTCATAAGCCAAATCGTTAGCCAAAAGTATGATTTCAAAGGCATCCCAAACATCCACATCTTTTAGAAACATAGTAACGCGGCCGGTAACATTCTTGCCGACGACAATATTCAACTCGGAGCGCTGAGCGAGCATTTTTAAGACATCTACGATATCCATCCCTTTTATATCCAAAGAAATTTTCTGCCCCGTTGTTTTAACTATCGGCGCGGCGGCAGGCTCAATACCTATCGGCTCAGCTTGATTTATTTCTGCCTTAGGCTCTTCAGGCAGCGGGGTATCTTCTGCGCCCGGCATAATTTCTCCCTCAGGGAGGAATTCTGCCGGCTCTTCTTGCGCCGAAAGTAATGCCGTAATAAACAAAAACATTACCACTAATACAAAAAATATTTTATTTTTCAT
>CAKKQO010000018.1:6791-11939 GCA_919902105.1 Omnitrophica bacterium GWA2_41_15
AGGCGGGACAAAGTTACAGATAGAGCTCAAACTTTTCACCTCTATAATTTAGGATAATTTTTCCTTCCTGTATGTCTTCTACCTGCATTTCCTCAATAAACTGACCTTTGTTAAGATAATATGTTTTTTGAGTCTTCTTATCTTCAATAATTGCTTGCGGCGTATCCCCTGCGATAATACCCACAAGACTTATATCTTTGAGTAAATCCGTATTTATACCGCTCTGGGGTTTCGTTACCACCTCTATTTGAGAGCTGCTAAAAATCTCCCGCTCTTTAATGCCGCTTAGATAAAAATCATAAGGCTTGGGCCCTTCTATCGTTTCTGGTTTCGGCTCGACAACAGCCTCTTGTTTGACCTCGGGTAAAATATTTTTTTTAATACTTAACAAAGGATATATTAAGCTAACAATTAAATAAAGAGAGGAGGCTATAAAAGCTGTGAGAATAATTTCCTTTGGTTTTACTGAAAACTTCACCCCAGCTTTTGAACTCATTTTGGCTAAAGAGGCCTTTCTCTCCGGTTCTCTATCTGCCTTTTTTTCTTTACGGATTAGCCTCAGCAGTTTTTCTTCCGGCAGAATATTATCCTTCACCCAGCACCTCCGGATAAATCATAAGCAGCCGCCGGTTCATAAGCTTGCCTCTCGCCAATCAGGCTTAGGACAGTATCACTATCAACTACTAAGGCATCCCGCATCACCAATGCCTCTAAGGCATCGTGAGCAAACATTGAGATCTTGCGCGGATACCCTTGAGTATGCTGGTAAATCAACCTTATTGCGTCATCCGTAAATAGCATTTTCGGGCTCTTATAGCCGGCCTGCCTTAATCTAAATTCGAGCATTTCTTTAGTTTCAAGTTCGTCTAAAGGATTAATCGTATATTTTAACGCCACGCGGTCCATAAAGTTTCGGATGCGTTTTATGCGCGGCAGGACTTCTACCTGCGCCATAATCACTAACTGCAGTAATTTATATTCGTTGGTTTCGTAATTTAGAAGCGTCCTCAAAACCTCTAAATTTTCCTGCGTTATCTTTTGCCCCTCATCAATGAGCAGGATGATAGTTTTATTTTCTTCCACGCCTTTCTGAAATAAATATTTTTCCAAGGCCTCCTTAAAATCTAAGGTTGAGCGAAATGGCGGCTCAATACCAAACATTTTTACCAGAGTCAGAAGAAACTGAAATTCAGATTTAAAACTGGGGTCTAAAATCATATGAAAAATAAAATCATTGTCGTCCTTAAACGCCTGGAGTAACGTGCGCGAAAGCGTAGTTTTACCTGTGCCGACATCGCCTAAGATAAGGCATAGGCCGCGGCGCAGGCGGATGGCGATCTCTAAACGTTTAAGCGCAGTATTATGGCTATTGGCGTGATAGAAAAATTCAGGGTCGGGGCTGGTTGAAAACGGCTCTTTTTCTAATCCTAAAACTTTATAATAACTCATTAATGAGCGCATAACTTACGAAGCGTATACGCTTCGTAAGTTATTTTGCGCGAATTAACCCCGCCAAGTGTATCAAAATTATGGAATAGATTTTGATACATCTTACGGGGCGGGGCAATTTCGGGCCGATAAATTCTCTTTTATGTTTTTTATAGACGCGCCTTGTTTACGCATTGCTCGAATTTTTTTAAGCTGCTCAACAGTAGCATCATCAAAATAACGAAAGCGAGTCTCGGGACTGCGGCTCGCTTCTTTAAATAACCCTATTTTAAGGTAATATTTGAGTGTATGGATAGAATAACCAGTTACTCGCGCTAAGTCTTTGATGAGATAGACGTTAGAGATTTTAACCTCCTCTTGCTCTCTATTTAGAGAGCATATCACTTTTAAAGAGAAGAGTCAAGAAAAATATTTAAAAACGCAAAATTATTGGGATAGAATTATAAGGAGTAAAAATTAAGGAATAGTTCCTAATCGCGGCTGGCCTTTGGGGGTTTCTCTTTTACTTTTATGAGCTTTAATTCAAATGGGCGGCTTATTTTTCTATTCCCGGCATTATCTTTCGCCTGTATCTGATAAGGAATTATCGTAGGCTGGCTGCGCGCTGGAAGCCGGACTTCATAAAGTTTAGTCTGCGTATTATAAATCATCGTATAGATTTTCCTGTCTCTTATTTTTCTCCTTAATATTAAAGAGACGGATTTAACGCCGGAGTGCCTATCTAAGACTCTAGCCTGAAATAATAAAGGCTGTCTTACTCTTTGAATTTTCTGGGTGCGGTTAATAATGCAAGGCTTGATACTATCTAAGGTTATGCCGTCTGAATAACCAACTTTACTCCATAACCCTGCGCCGTTTTTGGCTTTGACCGCAAAGTAATAGGTCCTGCCATTGTGTAAATTTAATGCTCCGGCAGTAACATAGTTATATTCACCGGTAGATGTCCAGCCCCTAACCGTTATACCTGTAGTTGAACCTTCAGTAATTTTATATTGATACTCCATAATACCCGATTCAGGGTCGGAAGAAGTCCATTCGGCATAGAGCTGGTTTTTCTTTGTGGTAAATTGGCCTTCGTCGCTAACAATGGGTGTTGTGGGCGGCGTCAGATCAACCTCTGGCAAAATAGGGATACCTAAGCCGCCATCTAATTTGATGGGGTCATAACCTGCTTTGGCAAAAGCATAATAGCTGGATGCTAATGCCGCCTGACAATTATAGGTGTAATAACCGGTTCCTGTGGGAACGCCTCCGGCTACTGCGCCGTTAACGTAAGAAGCATAAGGCGCGACTTTTGCTTGAGGGTCATCCTGCGGGGCAATAAAAAAGTTTTCTAAGTTGGAAACCAAGGCATTATATTTGTCTAAATATCCGCGCGCCTTCTCGAACACCTCTCGCTGTGCATAAATCTGGGATACCCTCAAATAAGCAAGAGCCATTTGTGACGACCATTCTACTGAGCCATAATCGCCAGTTTGAGAAATTGAAAAACGGAAGAGCCTAAGATTATTTTGAGTATCCAAAAATGCGGTCTTCTCTTCTATTGCCGCAAACATATAATCTATTTCCAAATCTCTTTCTTCTTGGGTCAGTCCGAAATAAGCGTTATTAAACATCAACTCAAGCGGGGCAAAGGCGATTACGTCCGTTGCCAGATAGCCGAAATCTGATTTTACCCATTCGGCGCCGTTAAATTGAGCCGCTGAATGATACAGGTGCGCGGAAAAATCATACATATCTTTCAGCCAATTTTCTAAAGCAGTAATTGGCTGGGAATATTGCCCGTCGCCAGTCAACTGTGCTAACACCTTTAGCGCATAGAGCGCACGTTCATTCTGCTCTGTAGATTTAGTATTCCAATAAAAGTATATACCCGAAGGATGCCACATCCCAATCGGCCCCATACGCACTCCGCCGTCAGCATCCTGTAATGACAAAATATAATCGCCCAATAAAACCGCCAAGTTCTTATAGTCGTTATTTTGTGTTTGTTGATAAGCGCAAAGGGCGTAGTTTATCAGACAAGCGGCTGAGCCGCTATCCACTGCCCAATCCCAAGTATTCCACCAGCCATTAATCTCTCTGCCTAAAATCCGCACCACCCTAAACGGGCCGTTTTTTAGGTTATAAGCATAACCACAATAGAGCAATGGATTATTCACATCGCTCAACTCTTTAGAATATGCTACATAGGTATCTAAAATGGCGGTTTGATTATTGTCAAGCGTAATTAGCCCTAATATCGTCTGGTCATAACTAACCGCGCCGTAATTAATCAAGGCTAAATCTGCGGCAGAATGCCCCCCTAAATCTATTTGGAAGCTTCTGGTTAGACCGGCAAATTGCGACGATGAACCTAATGCCCTGTCTAAAAAGTATTTGATATATGGATAGCCTGTAGAATATAGCGGCGGTTTAGAATACTCAATTTCTACGCCAAAGGCAGTCGATGGCATAATGCTAAAAAATAGCATAGAAACCATATAAAACAAAACCAAAGCAATAATCGTGCTCTGTCTTCTCTTCACTAAGTCATCTCCTTAATTCCGCGAATAGCGGGTATTTCCGCCAGAGGCGGATCCGCCTTCGGCGGAAACTCCGAAGCCTACGTAGTCCCGAAGTTTCGGGACAAGTGATTAGGCAAGGAGTCAGATAATAAAAAAGAGTCTTACCTGTTCTTAAGAAAGTAAGACCCTTTACTTTACTCGAAGAAAGTATACCATATAACGCCCCAAAAATCAACCTCTCGACCAGTTCGCTTTTTGAAGTTACCCTGACACTCCCACCGGCATTCCCGCATATAGCCTTAGAGCCTCAAGAAAACTAAGGTGCTTTTTGGAGCATCTTTTTGCCCTTTTATTATTTTTATGCTGATTACGCCTCATTTTAAACCCTCTCCTTAAGGCACTTTCAAGGCTAAAACCAACTTTTAAGAAAACAGTTTCTAGACCATTAAAACCCGCTAAAATTTATATAGACATAAGCGCTATTATTAGTTTCGCTTACCTCCTTTAGATTATTATCCGCATCAATCTTAATCTGGAACTGTCCGTTTTGCGGTTTAAGATACGCTTGCGTCGTGACATACTTGATTTGCTTAGGCAAGAGACTGAGATTTGTCTGCTGAGAGACAAGCTGGTCGTTGAACAGGATTGCATTTCTGAATCCGCTGGCTTGAGTACCATTATATTCCCGGTAAGCATAGTAGAGATTAAAGGCTGGTTGCGTGCCTGAGATAATATCCACATCCGCGGGAGTAAGGGTTATAGTTTGATTCCATCTTACCTCTCTTTTGTTCTTGCCAATCTTTAAATAGCCATATATTCCTAAATCTGAGTCAAAGTTTAGGGTCTTCTGCAGGCTGTTGTTGGCTTCATTGCTTTCCTCTATTACATTGGTGGGATCAATCTTGGCTAAGATGGTGTGTTGGCCAGTAAGTATCTGCGGCTGGACACTGCTTGCACCTCCAGGAGAACGGAAGGCTTGGTCATAAAGTGTGCCGAGGCTATATGTCCATTTAAGCACGCCGTCTATCCAGATATAGAGATGCCCCAGCCCCTTTGGGGCTTCACCTCTACCAAGATTAGCTATTCTTATTGAGAGTTTGCCGTTATCGTTGTATATGCTACTAATAGTAAGGTCGGGTAGGGTTACAATTATCCCATCAGAATACCCTGCTTCACTCCACAGCCCTGCGCC
>CAKKQO010000019.1 GCA_919902105.1 Omnitrophica bacterium GWA2_41_15
TTACTAATTTTAACTCTTCGAGGTTAGAGAATTTATTGCCTTTTGGCGGATATCCCAAGCTTTCGTAAATCTTGTTATCGTCCGCTTTATCTCCGCGCCAGATAAGAATATTATCAGCTCTTTTCTCTGCTTCGGGCTGGAGGAGGCCACATTCCCTAAAAAGCGCAATAAGCAGCTCATAAGACGCAGTATTTATATTTATCCTTCTTTCTTCATCGATTACGCCGTAGATAATCTCAGGTTGGCTATCTTTCTTGGTATCTTGATAGCTTACCACGGCAAATTCGCTTCCCTTCTCATCAAGAACTATTTTCTTAAACGCTTCTTCATTGTTTGCCCATAATTCGCTAGGCGCATCATAGGTATTAGTATCATTTTCTATTATTTTTATTGCCCGATTTATTCCTGCCTTAGCTAAATAAACAGCTTTGAGCCGGTCTCTCTGGTAACAATTAAGCCTTAAAGAAATGGATGTGCGATGAGCAATACTAATAGTAATTACCGTTAACATTAAAAGTATCCAAAGACTAGTGATTAATGCCTGCCCTCGTTTTTCCATTTTTTTATGGAATATATATTGTGCGCTCGAATTCCGCTTTCACCTTACTTTTCAGGATTAATTTTACTTTTACTGCCGCGGGCAATGTTTTCTGAGCTTCGCCAAACGAGTCTTTCCACTCTAAAGTATGCTCCGAAGCAACAATGTCGGCATAACTAAAAACCAGCTCTTCTATAAGGGCAGTGATTTCTTCAGCCTCAATTCCTGAGGTTTCTTTCAGCGCTTCCTGGTTAATCCTGCGCAATCGCATCAGCCTATCTCCTTCCAATTTGTAAGAGATAAAGGCATAGGCCGGCGTAATTTCATTATTATTATAATTATCCGTTAAACTCAAAAAACTAAGGCTGTCTTTCGCGCCGCTGAATTTTGAATCGCTCTCCGAATAAGCAAAAGAATTCCTCAGGTCTAAATTCATCCTTTCTAAAATCTGCCTTGCTCCTTGAGAAATCTTAATATTTTCTTCGATATCCTTATAGCCAAACATTCCTGCTCCAAAAGAAGAATAAATGCTTACCATTACCACAACAAATATTGATGTAGCGATAAGCAATTCAACTAAAGTAAAACCCTTCTGGGTTTGCCAGTTTGCCGGTTTGCCAGTTT
>CAKKQO010000020.1 GCA_919902105.1 Omnitrophica bacterium GWA2_41_15
GGATATCCGCCAAAAGGCAATAAATTCTCTAACCTCGAAGAGTTAAAATTAGTAAAGGATATTACCTATGACGATTATCAAAGGCTTAGGAATTCGATTACTGTTTATGGGGAAGGCAGAGTTAATATCAACACGGCTTCCTCGAATGTGTTGACGGCCTTATGCCGATGGGCAGTCGACACTTTAAATAAGAAAGGGGTAAGTTCTGTAACCTACGCGCATGCCGACAGCTTAGCCTTAAAAATAATAGATTTTAGGGACGGCGATGATGCGGTAATGGTAGATGACGATACGCCTTTTACGGACAACTCAACAATAACGGCTGCTCTTGGCGGTTTCAAAGAAGGCCTAAGCGCGGAAGAAGAAACAATCATTAATGAAATAATAGTTAATTTTGCAGTAAAATCAAACAATTTTTTAATTGCAGCTACAGGCAATGCTGGTAAAATAAAGAGTAAGGTAGTTGTCGTTTATAAACGCGGCGGCGGAATATTATATTGGCATGAAACCTAATAATAAAAACATAATATTTATCTCTCAGATTAGAGAGGCATCTTTAGAGGTTATAAAGCTCTTTGGCGGTAATAAGCCAGAGCTTCTAGGTTTAGAGGCTGAAGTAGTTTCATCTGCTACAGATGATAAAGAATTAATTCAGAAGCTAAGGCAAATTTTAAAGAAACTTGGGTATAATAACAACCGCCTGATTGTTGCGCTTCCGCGCCAAAGAGTAACCTCCCGCTCTTTAAAAGTTCCCACGCAAATACCTAAAGAGCTCGATGGCATCGTTGGTTTACAGGCCGCACGATACTTGCCTTATCCCGCCAATGAATTAATCACAGCTTATCAGGTCACATCAAGCGATAAAGAAGGCTGCTCAGAGGTAAATTTAGTTATTGTGCATAAAGACATTATTGAATATTACCTAAATATTTTACGCGGGCTTAATATCAGGAATTTTAGGATAATTATGAGTTCATACGGCCTTTCTAATCTATATAGCTATATTGCACCCGATGAACATGCGCCTGTAATGGTTATAGAGGCAGTTTCCGGCCATATAGAAGTAGTGGTTGTTTTAGGCGCTCGGCTTTTATTCAGCCGCGCCTTTAAGATTGCGCAAAATTTAGAAAATTGGCAGAATTTATTTATAGAAGAAATTAACCGGACTAAAAATGCCTATTCTAAAGAAGTATTAAATAAAGCAATAGAAAAAGTTATTATTTTTACCCCCTTAAGTATGCTGCGGGATAACCTAGAATTATTAAATAGACAAATTAATTTGCCTGTTGAGATAATATCATATTGGGATAAGATTAGCGTAAAAGAAACTTTGTCAAAGAGCGCCTTAGATAAAGATGGTTCTTTTGCAGTTTTGATTGGGCTGGGTTTAAAAGCTCTGCCGGATTCTTTAAATCTAGAGCCCGCGGCTTTAAAAGAAATAAATAAAAAAATATCTCGGCAAAAAGAAGCCTTATGTTTAATTCTGTCCAGCCTCGCTATATTTTTAATATTTGGTTTAGCTGTAGTGAGAAGTTTAGAGAATAAAGCAGTTTACCTTAAACAGTTAAAAATAGAGGCGCAGAAACTAGAGAAAGAGGCTAAGCCTTTAGAGGAGATGGAAAATAAAATTAAATTTATGGCGGAGCGTTTACATAGCATGCCCTCAACTTTAGATATAATTTACGAGCTTCATCAGGCCGCCTCTAAACAAATATCCCTGATAAATTTTACTTATGAAAAGGATGAGCAGATACTTTTGCGCGGACAGGCCTCAGAGCTTAATACGGTGAATGATTTTGTGCTCCAGTTAGAAAAATCCAACGTATTTAAAAACTTTAATATAAAGTTAAGGTATGCAACTTATAGAAAAACAATGCAGGGCGAAATCGTGGATTTCGAAATAATCGGTTCTAAGAAATGATTAAAATACTTAACAAAAGAGAAAAAATAGTCCTTTGGCTGACGCTGGGCGTGATTATTTTTAGCCTTATCTTTAATTTTTTAATCGCGCCGGTTTTAACTAAAAATGACAATTTGAATAAAGAAATTAAGCTTACACAGACGAAACTGAAGAGGTCTTTGCGGCTCTTAAGCCAGAAGGATTATCTTAAAGTTAAATATAACAAGTTGTTACCTCTCGATAATGTTTCTGGCGAGCCGCAGGATAGCTCAGTAAGCGTTTTATCTGAATTAGAGCGGCTGTCCAAGAATGCCGACATCCGCATTATTGAGATAAGGCCCGAGACAACTAAAAAATTGGCCCTTTATAAAGAAATCTTTGTTGATTTGCGGGCTGAAGGGACTATGGAGGGTTATCTAAAATTTATCTATGCTCTTGAACATTCTCCCCTGCTTTTAAAAATTAAAAAGTTTCAATTAACCGCTAAACCTAATACCCCCCTCTTAGAGGCTAACCTTTCTCTATCACAGCTCCTTGTTTTAGAATAAGTTATAGTATCATTCCCGCCTGATTCATAAATAATCTCTTCTTGAAAGCG
>CAKKQO010000021.1 GCA_919902105.1 Omnitrophica bacterium GWA2_41_15
TTATGAAATTCAATGATGCGCTTGATAACATAAAGCCCCAGCCCTGTGCCTTTTCCCGATGAGGCCTTAGTGGTATAGAAGGGGACAAAGATTTTCGACATAAAGTCTTCTTTTATTCCCATGCCGTTGTCAGAGACCTCGATATGCAGGTATTTATCGCTTTCTTTAATATAAGCCTTGACGCAAAGCTGCGGTTTGTATGCGGGGTCGCTATTGCCGTTTTGGCGTTCTTTTATGGCATCGTAGCCGTTATCAATCAGGTTTAAGAATACCTCTCCTAATTGGGCGGAATCGCCTAGGATAGGAGGGAGTGTTTCCGGCGCCTGATTGATGAAATTAAACTCATTAAATTTTATTTTATATTGCAAGAGGTTTAAGGCGATATCTAAGACCTCTTTGAAAGCGATTACCTTAAACTCTTCGGTTGAGAGCTTGCTTAACCTGCGCAAAGAGGCAACAACTTCTCCGCCCTTGACTGCTTCTTCGGAGATACGCCCTAAAGCAGAGGTTAACTGCTGGATGAGTTTACGGTATGCCTCCGGATTTAATTCTTCGGAAAGCATCATCTCGGCCATTTCTTTAAAGCCGGAGAGGTTTAGTATGGCCTGGAACCTGTTGTTTACCTGATGGCCCATCATCGAAGCCATTGTGCCCAAGGAAGCAAGGGAGGCAGAGTGGAAGAGCACGGCCTGGCGCTCTTTTTCTGATTCGCTGAATATAGCGTTTTCAATAGCCAAAGTTGCGTGGTTGGCTAAAACCATCAGGACCTCAACGTCTTCCTGGGAATAACCGCGCTCGGAGCGTTTCTCGCCTAAGACAAGAAAGCCGATGAGGTTACCCATCCGAAAAGCCGGGATAATCAGCTGTGCCTTTAATGCTGCAAAGTTTTGCTTTAATTCAGAATTATCCAAGAGAGTTCTATTATGGGACTGGAATTTTATTTCTTCTAAGTTTAGAGGGCTATTATTTTTACTGAGCAGCCTTTTGACGAGGCTTGAGTCAAAACTAAATTCTTTTGGCAGTTCAGGATTTTTAATGGGCGGTTGCCAGGCAGTTTTAAGCACAAAGACTTTTTTTTCATCATTGGCAAGGTATATCGCCGCTAATTTTACCTGTAAAATCCTGATTAAGTTATGTGTGATAGCGCGAAGCAAGGTGTCTAAGCGGTTAAAACGCAGGATATTTTTGGAGACAATGGCGAGCGCCTCCTGTCTTTTGCGTTCTTCGCGCAAAAGCACCGCCTCAGCCCGCCGTTGTAATTTCATATAAATAAATGGCCCCACTGAAGCGAGGAACATACCAGAAGCCAAAATAACCAGCCACCACCGCTCGCTTAAAGCGCCTACCAGATATGGCTTGGCAAGTTTTACGATAAAGAACGGGATGCCCAAAACAAAAGCATAGACAAAGGCAAAGATAGCGGTGCGGGCCGCGGCAATTTTTATATCCATAAGATGATGACGGACGATAAGATAAGCGGTAATAAGGCTAAAGACAGAAACGAGGAGATTATCTATGGGGGGAGACGCTACACTAAGAACTAATGACAAATACATGCTTGCTGCTACAAATATTATTAATAGAGATACCATCATGTATTTTAATCTTTCTCTTTGATATGGTGATTTTTCGGTTATAAATGTTTTGGGTAAAATATAGAATGGATAAAGTCCGCAGAATGCAAAGTACAATAAGTATGGATACCAAAGCGGACCAGGCACAGCAATATAGCGAAAAGGAAATTTATGCTGTACATCTAAAATAAACAGATTCCGTAAACTTGGAACAAGGTTTAAAATTAAAAATATAATTGATAAAGTGTAAAGCGTTGTAAGTATTTTCTTTCGTTTTTGTTCGGCGACGAGTAAGCTGACATGCAAAAAAAGCGTCGGCGCGAAAGCAGCACCAGTGTAAAGAAACCTGTCCCAGAATAAAGCAGAATCTCTGGTTGTAACCGAACTCTCTCTAAAGCAGCCAAATACCCAAAGGAATATACTAATGCTTAATAAACAAAAGAATCTATTTAAGGTTCTTTGCCTATTTTGAAAATAGACAAATATTCCTAATAATAAAGTTGAAGTAGAACCAAATAAGGATGTAACTGCGTATATATTCATTTAGACATCACCCATTGGTTAAATAATTTTTTGCCTCATTAACCAACTCATTTATCAATTCTTTTACCGAAACTATTTTCTTAACCCTGTAGGCGTTTGCCCCGCACATCGCATAGCCTTCATTAAGGTTACCGCGGTAGGCATTTACCAACGCCTTAGCAATACAATAATTTACTATCAAAGGATTACAGGCCTTTAAGCACTTGTAAGGGCAAGTAAACTTCATTTTCTCACCTGCTTCTATCCTTTCCACAAATTTATTCCTGATTACCCTCGCCGGCATGCCAACAGGGCTCATAATTACAGCGATATCATCTTGGGTACATTTTAAGTAAGCGTCTTTATACGCCTGCGAAACACTGCATTCATAGGTGCATACGAACCTTGTCGCCATCTGGACTCCGTTTGTACCAAGCTTTAAAATTCTAGCGATATCTTTTCCCGAGAATATTCCGCCGCCTGCTATTATGGGGATTTTCTTATTTGTGCTTGATTCAAATTCTTTAACAGCCAATATCACATCAACCAATAAATTGTCTAAAGAAGGGTATTCGGAACTTAAAATTTCTCCAAACTTAAAACCGATATGCCCGCCTGCAAGCGGGCCTTCCAAAACTAAAGCATCGGGTAGCCGGTTGTATCTACGCAGCCAAGTTTTACAAATTAGCTCTGCGGCTCTGCCGGAAGAGACGATAGGAATAAGTTTTGTTTCGGGATTATCGCTTAAAGATGGCAAATGTAACGGCAGGCCTGCACCGGAAATTATTGCCGCTACTTCTTCCTCGGCACAAGTCTTAGCCAATTCGTCATAATTGCTCAAAGCACACATTATGTTTACGCCAAAAGGCCTGTTTGTAAGTTGCTTGGTCTCTCGAATCATGTCCTTTAAAGCCAAACGCGACCTTTCTTCGTATTTTAAGTCCTGTCTGCCTTCTTCGCCTAAACCGACACTGGCAATAACACCGAAGGCCCCTTCGTTAGATACTGCGGCGGCGAGCGTAGCAGTCGAAACCCTGACTCCCATCCCGCCTTGGATTATAGGGGGATTTATGACGATATCGCCGATAACCAAATCCGGTAATTTTTTCTCCATTTCTATCCCTTCAATGCGCGGCTTACGCCTTGCAAATGAGAAGTCTTCTGCCAAAAATAATTCATCTCGCCATAGGGCCCGCCGCTTCGCCTTGTGCCACCGTGCGTTGAAATATAATGGGAGAAACCGGCATGCCGTAAATTAATCCTTAATATGCCGCAATTGTCTAATTCTTTGGCAAATTTGCGCATAAATTTTCCTGATTTAATCCATAGAGAAATTCGAAGGCCGTAATTATGAATGTTCACCGTATCAACCATTTTATCAAAAATTTCTTCATCACTGCCGGTAACTCGCACCAGAGGAATAAGAGGAAAGAAGATTTCCTCATTTATACAGAGCATCGATTTTGCTTTGCTGATATCATCTATTTCTATTAATGTCGGCTCTATATAGGAACCTTTTTCATCGGGCTTACCGGAATAATCTATTCTTTTTCCGCCGCAAATTAAATTAGCTCCTTTAGACAAAGCATCTTTTAAGAACATAAAAAACTCTTCAATTTTTGAAACTGGGCTTAGTAGTGTATCAACATCAGAAGGCAAGCCAATTTTTAGGTTTTTTACCTTTTTGGCAAATTTATTTTTAAATTCATTAAATACATCTTTATGGATTAAGGCAATCTTGGGCATCATACAGACTTGTGTCGAGCCTAAAAAACCATCAATTAATGATTCTGTTGATTTTTCCAAATCAGCGTCTTCCCAAACCAGTTGAAAATCATTGCCAGAAAGTTCCAATATCGGTTTTTTATTTGCTTTATATATACGAGCACCTTCTTCTATCCCTTTTTTGCTATCACCAAACAGTATAATGTCATTAACATAATGACTATCTAACCATTCGTCCATTAATCGCTTTGAATTGCCAACGACTATATTTAATAAACCCGGTGGTGTTTGATATTTCTTTAAGATTTTATTTATTACTTCTTTCCAGAGAAAAATAGTAGAAATGGGTGTTTTCAACGGCGGCTTAACGATTAAGGCATTGCCTGTTAAGTAAGCCAAGATTGCATTGAAAGAATTGCTTGCCGCCGCGCTGCGCGGAGGGCTGATGCAAACAACGCCGTCAGGCCTCCTTACGTTATATAAAATTTCATCGGAGTATTTACCAATCTCCTTCTGCACCAAAGAGTAGTAATAATTTGTCGTTTCGGGGCTAGAGCCAACACGCATTCCTTCGAATTCCCATTCGCCGAGCTTTCGCGGATGCCCCTCTATCATTAAAAGCCTTAAAAACTCTTCTTTATGCTCAAGAAGAGATTTATGAATATCGAGTAAAATATTTTTACGAACGGAGAGCGGAAATTTACGGAATTCTTTAAAAGCGTAATAAGCAGACTCCATTGCTTTTAAATTTGTATCGTCTTTGCCTATGCAATATTTAGCATATATATATTTCTCTACTTCTTTTGCCTGTTCGGGAATTCTGCCTGTTTTGACCCCTGTTAAGATTCTAAAGGTTGTTTTAAAATCAGTTATTTGTTTGTCTATATACGGGAAATACTCGTATGTTTTTGTGTCAAGATCTTCGCCATTAACCAAAAGGGTGAACTTTTTCATTGTCTTTATACCGATTAATCTATCCAATCACTTTTTTAATCACTCGCAGAAATTCCGTATTGTCGAAAGGCTTAGATAAATAAGCTACGACCTCTAATTCCATTCCTTTTTCATATTTGTCTGTATCGGCGTATGCGGTAATGAGTACTTCGGGGACACTTTTTTTATTCATTTTTTCAAGATATGCGCGGATTTCTTTTATAGTTTCAATGCCGTCTAACTCCGGCATTCTTACATCAGAAATAATTAAATCAAAATTAAGGTCTTTAACTTTCTCTAAGGCTTCTTTACCGCTGTGGGTCACTGCCACGTTATATCCTTCTTTGCTTAATAGCCTTAACAAGCTCTTGGTAACCAATTCCTCATCGTCGATTACTAAAATATTTTTTGCCATTTTTTGCTCTTCCTAATTACGGTAACTTGGTTTTTATGTCAGCTTTCTTTACCGCCTCTAAGAGCGCCTTTACATCGAACGGTTTTTCTAGATATGCGGTGGCGTTTAATTTCAGCGCCTCCTGATATATTTCTTCCTTTGCGTAGGCGGTGATAAAAATTTCAGGGATTAGCGTTTTATTATTCTTTACTAAATATTCCCTGATTTTTTTAACAGTTTCAACGCCGTTCATTTGCGGCATCTTCAGGTCGGAAATAATTAAATCGTAATTATTATCGCAAATTAAATTAAGCGCGGCTTGGCCGCCAAGTGCTATGGAAATTTTGTACCCCTCTTTGCTAAGGAGTCTTTTTAAAGTCATTAATACCAGCTTGTCATCATCGATTATCAAGATGCGCCGTGTAACTATATTTGGTTTTTCTCCCTGGTTTTTTGACTGCTCAGGAAATCGTTCATTTCTTAAATTGGGGCATTCTCCATTACTTGAATCCATGCGGCCGCAACTTTCCTCATCGCCTGCCTCAGGAAAAACTACAAACATATTTATAGAACAACCCGGTTTACAACGCACAATCAAATTGTTTCTCATGCCGATGCCCTTCTCTTAAATTCCTCTTAAATTTCTGCGTATGCGCAGATTTGCTTCAGAAACACACATATATCCTTTATATCCTGAGTCAGCGCTTGATATACAATGTTTAAATCGATTGTCTGATATTCATGAATAATAATGTTCCTAAAACCGGCCATTTTCTTTAATTTCCCGCTTAAGTCTTCAGGAATAACTTTATATCTTGTCAAAGTATCAAATAATCCGGCTAAGGTATCAGGAACAGGCCAGCCTTCATCTGAAATTATATGGCTTGCAATATCAATACAGCCCTGAATGGACAACTGGAGATTGTGTAAAACTACATCCTGTAAATCTAAATTTTTTTTGAACTCATCTAATGCTATATTCTGTTTTTCCTTAACGCGTTCAATACTGTTTTTGATATGGTTAATCTTTGCCTTGAGCACATTTTGGTTTACCATTAATATCCCTCCTTAATACTTTTAAGCATTCCTTCTTCCATTTTATTTTTCATCGGCAGGAAATCAAAATACTCTATTATTGCCCGGGCCTCAAAATTATGCTCGCGCCTATCCGGCCTCTCGTAGATTTTTACGCCATCCTTCAAAATATGATATTTTAAAAAGATAGGGGCGCGGTTTAATACAATTAAGTCTATTTCCTTATTTAAAACTTCGGTTAATTCGGTGGTTAGCTTAAGCTGGTGCTCGCCATACCCTTCCTTCATTAGCTCATCGTCAAATAAAATTGCAATGTCCACATCGCTGTATTTATTAGCCCTATCTTTAATCTGCGAGCCGAAGACATAAGCCGCGATAATCGCTTTATCTTTTTTAGCTATCTTATTTATTAAATTAACCGTTTCTTTTTTCATTTAAATTTCTCCGCTTATCTCGCCGACCGGTCAT
>CAKKQO010000022.1 GCA_919902105.1 Omnitrophica bacterium GWA2_41_15
TCTTCTTTAGGAAAAAAGATAAACCTAAAATTGCCCCTATATATATAAGGAGATTGATCTCTAAAAGAGAATTTTCCATTGCGCCGTAAAAAGTAAAAGAACCTTTTAGGTGATAGAGATATAATAATAACGGCAAAGCGATAATTACACCTCCTGAAACTATCTTTAAGCAAATTTTCAAATTTTCCCTATTGAATAATCCGTATAAGAAAAATACCACAGCAAAAAGTCCGCCCATTCCCAGATGGGTATAAAAAGAAAGCCCAAAGAGCATAGCCGATGCTATTGTTTTAGCGCGCGCCAGGCAATAAAAAACGCATAAACAGATAATTAAGGCAAGCGATGCGGCGGGGTTATTTACAAAACTGAGATAAAAACTATACGATGAAGAGGCAACTAACAGCGCAAAGAAAGCAAATCTTTCTGAGAGCACCTTTCTAAAAATCAACCAAGCAGCCAGAAGGAAAGAAGGATATAAGAGAAAATCTAATATTTTAGCAATGGCGATCTTAGAAAGGCCTAGTTTGTATAATAGAAGCATAACTGTATGAAGTAAGGGAGGATAAAAATGAGGATAACCAAAAGGGGCGGCCTCCCAAAAAGCTCGGGTTACATAGCCACCGGCCTGATTAAACCCTAACATCACTGCAAGATGGTAATAGACATCAATAAATAATGGAAAAAAAGGCAATCTTATCACCTGCAGTAAAAGAGAAAGAATTAGCAGGCTCAAAGACAGTAGATCCCACTTAGAAACAATAATTTTCTTTCTCAGTAAGTTGTTATTAATAATCCACCTTAAAAAGGAATAAGCCCGAAGCTGGCGCAGTGGGACCGACTAAGCCTCTTTTCTGGGAATTTAAAATTCCAGAAATGGATACTGGCTCCATCTTACTTCTGCCGGCTTCAAGCAAAGTCCCTACGATAGAACGGGCCATATTATAGAGAAAACCATCGGCAGTGATGTCAACAGAAATCAGGTGATAGGAGATAGGTGATAGGGGATAGTTAATCCCTTTAATGCTTATTTTTTTAATAGTCCTGATGGTATCTTTTACAGAAGAGCCGGAGGCGCAGAAAGCGGAAAAATCATGCCTGCCTAAAAATGCCTTAGCAGCCCGGCGCATTTTATTTAAATCCAATTTATAGGACAGGAAATAGCAATAATCACGCAGTAATGCCGAAGGATAATCCTGATTAAGAATCAGATAGCGGTAAGTTTTACCTTTAGCCGAAAAACGGGCGTGAAACTGCAAAGGAACATCTTCTGAGTTAACAATACGGATATCCCCGGGTAAAAGGCTATTTAATGCTTTTTGAATATTTTTGGCGGCTATTTTTGATGCGGTTTTAAAGTTTGCAACTTGGCCAGCGGCATGAACCCCGGCATCGGTTCGGCCGGAGGCGATAAGTTTAATTCTTTCTTGAATAATTTTACCAAGGGCATTTTCTACTATCCCTTGAATTGTCAGGCGGGTATTTTTCTGAATCTGCCAGCCGGCGTAATTTGTTCCATTATATTCTATGGTGAGTTTAATATTACGCATTCAGCTATTTGCACCGCGTTAGTGGCCGCACCTTTACGCAGATTATCAGCAACCACCCACAACCATAGGCCGTTTTTGACAAAGGGGTCGCGACGAACACGGCCTACAAATGTCTCATCCCTGCCTTCAATATCCAAAGGCATAGGATAGAGATTTTTCTTAGGGTCATCGATTATGATTACACCGGGAGCATGAGAAAGCAGTGCCCTTACTTTATCCGGTTCAATCGGCTTTTTAGTTTCAATATATACCGATTCAGAGTGGCCTGTCCTAACAGGGACACGCACAGTAGTTGCGGAAATTTTTATTTTATCATCATGCATAATTTTATGGGTTTCTTTTACTAATTTCCATTCTTCATTAGTATATTCGCACTCGGCGAAACTTCCGATATGCGGAAAGACATTAAAGGCAAGTTGTTGAGGCAAGCTTCTGGCCTCAGGTCTCAGGTTACAGGCTACAGGCTTCTGAAAAACGCTTGTGGCTCGGGGTACCCGCGCTATAGCGCGGGTCGTGTGGCTTGCAGCTAAAATCTCTTCTAATTCATTCCACAACTGTTCCACTGCACCTCTGCCTGCACCGCTTGAAGCCTGTAATGTGGTTACGATTATCCTCTTTATCCCGGCTTTCTTATAAATTGGATAAAGCGCAACCAC
>CAKKQO010000023.1 GCA_919902105.1 Omnitrophica bacterium GWA2_41_15
AGCATGCTTACGAGGTAAAAATATCTCCCGATGAGACTGACTTAAAGAGGTTGGCTGCTACCGCCAGCGAGCTGAAATTAAAGAATGCTACAGCGATTTCACGCAGGTTAAGCCGCATAGAAAACGATGTTACTTATGGATTCTTATTATAATTAAAATAGGGACAATGGCTATTTTTTATCGGGTAGGATTGTAACCTGTATCAGGAAGATAGTAACTATGAGGAGAAGAAGGCGATGATGAAAATATTAGTTAGTGATCCGTTATCTGAAGAGGGTTTGAAGATTCTTAAAAGTGTAAAGGAATTTCAGGTAGAGGTTAAACTTGAGCTTAAGCCGGAAACACTTAAAGGAATTATCAAGGATTACGATGCGCTGATTGTGAGAAGCGCAACCAAGGTAACGGCAGATATAATTAATGCGGCGGATAAATTAAAGATTATCGGAAGAGCCGGCGTAGGTTTAGATAATGTGGATTTGAAGGCGGCGACACAAAAAGGCATTATTGTAATGAATACGCCCGGCGGCAATACCATATCTACCTGCGAGCATACGATGAGTATGCTGCTTGCGCTTTCGCGTAATATTCCCCAGGCAGACGTTTCTACAAAATCCGGAGAATGGAAACGTTCCAAGTTTATGGGGGTGGAGGTTTACAATAAGATTTTAGGCATCGTCGGATTAGGCCGCATAGGCACAGAGGTAGCCAAGCGCGCCTTATCCTTCGGTATGAAAATAATTGCTTATGACCCCTACCTATCCCGGGAAAAGGCCGAAGAGTTAGGCATAGAATTAGTGGAGTTAAAAGATTTATTTAGGCGCGCAGATTATATCACGGTGCATACGCCTCTAAGCGATGAAACGAATCATATGATTTCGGATGCCGAATTTGCGCTGATGAAAGACGGTGTGCGTATTATCAACTGTGCCCGGGGCGGGATTATTGATGAGGCGGCATTGGCAAGGGCGCTGGAAAATAAAAAAGTTATAGGGGCGGCTTTGGATGTCTTTGAAAATGAGCCGCTTAAGGATTCCCCTCTTTTAAAATTCAGCAATATAGTAATCACGCCTCATTTAGGCGCATCTACCGAAGAAGCACAGGTAAATGTGGCGGTAGAAATCGCCGAAGTGGTCCGTGATGCGCTCTTAGGCGGCGGAATCAGAAACGCGGCGAATTATCCCTGCCTTGAAGCCGAGGTATGCAAGATGCTTAAACCCTACATAAATTTATCCGAGAAGTTAGGTTTATTCGTCGGGCAGCTTTTTGAGGGGAGATTATCCGAGGTAAAACTCGAATACGCCGGAGAAATAACTAAAATGGATTGCGCGCCTTTAACTATCGCCTTAGTAAAGGGCTGCCTTACCCCGATACTGCAGGATACGGTTAATTTTGTTAATGCGCTTAGCTTAGCCAAAGAAAGAGGAATCAGGCTAAACGAAGGAAAATCTTCCCAGTCGGAAGAGTTCGCTAACTTAATTTCAGTAGAAGTTAAAACAGATAAGGATATTCACCGTGTCAGCGGCACCCTCTTTACCAATAAAGAGATGCGTATTGTAAAGTTAGATGATTTTTATTTAGAGGCAACGCCTCAAGGGATAATGCTGGTAATTCATAATTTAGACAGGCCTGGGGTAATCGGTAACTTAGGCACACTTTTAGGAAAACACAATATCAATATTGCCGCAATGACTTTCGGAAGGCAGGAACGGGGAGGAAAATCTGTGAGTGTGTTGAATATTGACAGCGTCCCCTCCGCCGATGTGCTTGGCCAGATAAAAAAGTTAGAGAATATTTCCGCGGTAAGGATGATTAAGTTGTGAAGAAAGTCTATAGTTTAAGTTCTTTGTTCTTTGTTCTTAGTTCTTTGTTCTTTGTCCTTTGCTCTCCACTGCCTGGATATGCGGCTGGTATCGCTACAGATTTAGAGAATAATGTTTTAGACTTAGGCAGGGTAAATGAAGGTAAGGTCTTAACTCAGAGCTTTTTTGTTATCAATAATAGCGCTTTGCCGGTTAAAATAAATGTGCAGGCCTTAGGTTGCAGTTGTTTTGAAATAATAAGCCCTAAAGGCAGAGTAGAGGTCGCTGCGGGAGATAAACAAGAGGTGATATTTAATTTTAATACCACGGGGTTGGACAGTAAAATTTCCAAGCCGTTATATATCTATACTACGGATAGTCTAAGCCCAGTCATAAAGATAGAAGTTTCAGCGGATGTCGCTGGCAAGAAGGAAAAATTCGTGAGCAGGTTTTTAAACTTCAGCTCTTTGGCAGTATTGGGGGCAGGTCTTGTTGACGGGATTAACCCTTGCGCTTTTACGGTAATGGTATTTTTCATTTCTTTTTTATCCTTTGCCGGATACAGCAAGAAAGATATGCTTATTGTAGGGGGTTTATTCATTTTGACCTTATATATAACCTATTTATTAATCGGCGCAGGGCTATTTAAGACCTTAAGAAGCCTTGAAATATTTACTTATTTTTCGCGCATATTTTATCGCTTGATTTCTGGTTTCGCCTTTGTTATCGGTTTGTTCAATCTATATGATTTTTGGGTCTATCGAAAGACAAAAAATCTAGACAAGATAGTTTTAAAGCTTCCCGCTTTAATCAAAAGAAAGATACAAGGCATGATAAGAGAAGGAATGATAAAGAAAGAAGGCAAGGATAAACCGTTATTTGCTCTTATCATTGCCAGCATAACCTGCGGATTTTTAGTTTCGATTTTAGAATTACTTTGCACCGGTCAGTTATATCTGCCGACAATTGCCTATATTTTAAAGGTTCCGGACTTAAAAATTAAGGCGGTAGGTTATCTATTATTTTATAACCTGATGTTTATTGTCCCGCTCTTAGCCGTATTTATCTTAGCCTTCTTTGGCTTGACCTCAAGCCATTTTGAAAAACTTACCCGTAAGCATCTATCAGCAGTTAAATTAGTTACTGCGGTTTTATTTTTTGGCTTAGGGTTAGCTTTATTAATCGTAAAAAGGTAAATAAAATGGTGAAAAAAGTAAAATCAGCTTTTTTGTTTATCGGCGTATTATCTTTTTTGTTTTTTAGCCAGCGTGTTTTTGCCGAAAAAGTCACTATCCTTTATACCGGTGAAACACACTCTACGCTTTATCCCTGCGAATGCCCTTCAGGCCTTAACGGAGGGGTATCCGCGCGCGCTACAAAGGTTAAAGAGATACGTAAAGAGGAAGCGAATGTTTTGCTTGTCGATAGCGGCGGCGTATTTGCCGGGGGGTTACTTGATGAAAACAGCCAGAATGTTGATTTGGACAAAAAAAGGACCCTGATAAATTTAGATGCGGTAAAAATAATGGGTTACGATGCTATAGCCGTTGGTGATGAAGAGTTTAATTTTGGCGAAGATTTTTTAAAAAACTCAACCAAAGAAAAAAATATTCCCTTTATCTCTGCGAACATAGAAAGCGATTATTTATTGCCTTTTCTTCTCAAACAAGCAGGTAATAGCAAAATCGGCATATTGGCTTTGACTGCCCCTGAAATAAAAAATAAGCTCGCCGATATAAAGTATATCGAGCCGAAAGAGGCTTTGGAGAAGAATATTCAGGCCTTGCGAGCTAAGGGAGCGGATATAATTATAGTTTTAAGCCACTTAGGCGAAGAGGAAGATTTAAATTTAATCAAACGCGTTGAGGGCGTTGATATTTTAGTTTGCGGGCATAGGTTGGTAAATGATCCTAACCCGCAAGCCAAAATCGCCAATACTATAATCTTGCGGCCTGCCTGGCAGGGAAGAAAATTAGGCAGGATAGATTTAACTATAGATAAAGGTAAGATTCTAAATTATGCGATAAACGATATAAAAATAGATAAAGAAATAAAAGACGACCCGGAAGTTTCTCTCATTTTACCCAAGTGTTTTTCTGATAAGGATTGCAGACAAAAAGCCCTTATCGGTAATTGTGAAAATCCGGCCACTCTTTTTGCCAAGTGTGTTTTTAAAAAGCCTGAGCCGGTTTCGCTGCTCATCGTCAAACCCAAGAGCTGCATTACCTGCGAGATAACAAGAGCCATTGAAAAGCTTAAGCATACCTTTTCCGATATCAATATTTCCTATTTAAATTATGAAACTAAGGAAGGCGAGGATTTAATTAAGAAATTAGGCATAGATATGCTTCCGGCATATATTTTTACTAAGGATATAGAAAAAAATCTAAACTTCAATAGTTTTAGCAAGTTTCTTATCCTTAAGGAAGATAAGTATATTATTGACCCTTCGCTGACGGGTGTTTCTTTCTTTATCGGCCGGCCGAAAATTAAAAATAAATTAGACTTATTTATAAGCCTCTATGATAAAAATAGCGCTGAGCTTTTGGCGGTGATGCAAGATTTTTTAAGGCAGAGGAAGGAGATTGAATTTAAATTCCATTTTTTAGGCCTTAAAGCTCAAGATAAAATAATTACTCCAAACGGCCTACCTGAACTTGAAGAAGACTTACGCTCTATCTGTGTAGCGAATAAGTACCCGGATAAATTATGGGATTATCTTTCCTGCCGCGTAAAAAATATAGAGAGCAGCTGGTGGGACAATTGTTTAGAGTCTTGCGGCTTAAATATTAACTTAATAAAACAATGCAGTAATTCGTCCGAAGGAATGGAGCTGCTTGGCGATAATCTAAGTTTAAGCTCAGAATTGAGTATCAGAACCTCGGGGGTGTTCCTGCTTAATAACCAAGAGATATTCAGCACTGTAAATACTCCCCAGAAGAAAGAATTAGAAAGGATAATCAAATGAACCCAAAAAATAAAATTTATATTATCGATGTGACTAACCGAGACGGGGTGCAGACATCGCGCATATGCCTTTCTAAGTTACAGAAAACAATGCTCAATATCTACCTAAACGAAATGGGGGTATTCCAGTCTGAGTTTGGTTTTCCTATTACGCATCATGAAACCAATTATTTAAACGCCAATTTAGAGCTGGCTAAGAAGGGCGTACTTTCTCCGATAAGGCTTGGCGGGTGGTTGAGGGCGACTAAGGAAGATGTCAATGCCGCTTTTAAGATGGTGCCCGGACTAAAGCACCTTAACCTTTCTATCTCAACAAGCGACCAGATGATTATGCATAAGTTTAAGGGTAAGCTTGATCATTCTTCGGTAATAAAAGAAATGGTGGAAGCGATGAGAGAAGCGCATAAGCTCGGTGCCGAGTCAATAGGGGTAAATGCTGAAGATGCCTCGCGCACGCGCCTGGAGTATTTAATTGAATTTGCCAAAGCCGCAAAGGAGGCAGGCGCGGAACGTATCCGTTATTGCGATACTCTTGGCTGCGATACGCCTTATACGATTTACGAAAGGATGAATACTTTAGCAAAAGAGGTAGAGCTTCCCTTAGAGGTCCATTGCCATAATGATTTGGGCTTGGTGGTGGCTAATTCTATCTGCGGGGCAAGGGGGGCTTTAGATGCCGGATGCGATGCTTATATCAATACCTGCGTAAATGGCATGGGGGAGAGAGCCGGCAATGCGGATTTAGTAAGTGTCATCCTTGCCATAAAATACGGGATAGGATTTAAAGATAAATATTTTCTTGACGAAAAAATAGATTTAAAAGTTGCCTGGAGAATATGCAAATATGCCTCTTATGCTTTTGGCGTAGCAATCCCGATAAATCAACCGGGGATAGGCGCCAATGCCTTTGCGCATGAATCGGGAATTCACGCTGACGGCGCTTTAAAAGACCGGCGTAATTATGAGCTTTATGACTTTGAGGAATTAGGCAGAGGCGAACCTGAGATTGTTGAGACTGGCAGAAAGATTACCGCCGGCGAATACAGCGGTATCAAGGGCTTTAGAAATGTCTATGAGAAAATAGAAATAGAATTTAAGGATGATCAAGAGGCGACAGAGGTTTTGGAATTGGTTAGGTATGCAAATGTGCATAACCAGAAGCCGTTGACTGACGGAGAACTGCGTTTTATCGCTCAATATCCGGCGCCTGCCCGCAAGATATTTACGATGACACCGTAAAATGAATACTGCGATAGTTGGTTTACAATGGGGTGATGAAGGCAAGGGCAAGATTATTGATATCTTGGCCCAAAAATCGGATTATATTGTCCGTTATCAGGGCGGAAATAATGCCGGCCATACCGTTGTCGTCAAAGATAAAGAATTTATTTTTCATCTTATTCCATCCGGGATTTTGCATAAGGGCAAAACTTGCGTTATTGCCAATGGCGTGGTTGTTGACCCTGAGTCTTTGCTTTCCGAGATAGAATACCTTAAGAATAATGGGTTAAAGCTTGAAGCTAATCTTAAAATATCTCAAATTTGCCATATCATTATGCCTTATCACCGTATCCTCGATAAATTACGCGAGTCAAAAAGAACATATAAAATCGGGACAACCGGCCGCGGGATAGGCCCGTGTTACGTCGATAAAATCTCCCGCTGCGGCATTAGGGCAGTTGATTTGCTTAACCCCCAGGTATTTAAAGAAAAATTAGAAGATAATCTCAAGGAAAAGAACGAAGTTTTTAAGAAAGTATATAATCACCCCGGTTTTGACTTTAAAGAGCTTTATCTTGAATACCTTGATTACGGCAGAAGGATTTCAAAATATATATCTAATACTATGCTCCTCTTACAGGAGGCAGTCAAAAAAAATAAATCTATCCTCTTTGAGGGCGCGCAGGGGACATTTTTAGATATTGATTTTGGTACCTATCCCTTTGTTACTTCTTCTAATACAACTAGCGGGGGAATATGCAATGGTACAGGGCTTTCGCCCGGCGCAGTCGGTAAAGTTATCGGAGCCGTCAAGGCTTATACAACTCGCGTAGGAGAAGGCCCTTTTCCTACCGAATTTAAAGATGCGTTGTCTAATATCATTCGGGAAAAGGGCAGGGAATTCGGCGCAACTACCGGGCGTCCCAGAAGGTGCGGCTGGTTCGATGCGGTTTTGGTAAAACACGCCGTAGGATTAAGCAGCGCGCGCCAAGTAGCGATAATGAAATTAGATGTCTTGGATAATTTGAAAGAAATTTTAGTCTGCGTTTCTTACAAATATAAAGGTAAAATATTCCGTGAATTTCCTTATGATTTTGAGGTAATCGCTAATGCAGAGCCGGTTTATAAAATATTTAAAGGCTGGGGTAAAGATTCAAGCACTGTGCGTAAGTTTGGCAAGCTTCCTAAAAATGCCTTAAATTATCTTTTAGGGTTAGAAGATTTAATTTCGGCGAAAATAAGTATAGTTTCTGTAGGTTCGGGACGAGCTGAGACAATTTTTCGTTAATTCTATAAGGTTTTCTCTATTAAATAAAGGTTACATTTACATAATGAAAATTTTATGCGCCGCACGGAAATTTTTTGCCGACTGCTGCGATTTACAACTCGCAAATTTGCCGAAATTCCCTTACGGTCAGTTTCGGCATTTACTCATTGTAATCTCTGGCAGTCTTTTGCCAAAAAATTTCTAATTGTGCTTGCTCATAAAATTTTCATTATAATAAATTATCGCACCCTTAAACTTTGCTTGACTTTCTTGGGTAATGTGGTATAGTTTTAGATAATTATAATTACCCGCCTAAAATATTCTAATAATATTTTTAATCAGGAGGTAGAGATGTTGAGAGATGTAAAAAAAGGAATGTGGGTATTTTTTATTTTGGCATTAGCGGTTACGTTGAGCAGTTGCACTATAATTTTCCAGAAAGGAAGAAAGTCGGATGTCTCTCAAATAGAGACTTTGAGCAAGCGGTTAAGTGAACTCGAGGATGTTAAAAAATTACTAGAGGAAAGGCTAAAGCAAGAAATTGCCGATAAACAGGTAAAGTTAGAAATGGCAGAGAAGGGTTTAGTGATTACCTTTCTTGCCGATATTCTCTTTGATTCAGGAAAGGCAGAAATCAGGCCGACAGCTTACGCGGCTTTAGATAAAATCGCTCGGGTGTTGAGTGAAAACGTCCCGGATATGAATGTAGGCATTGAAGGGCACACCGATAATGTTGCGATTAAACATTCAGGGTGGAAGTCTAACTGGGAGTTATCGGCCCATCGCGCCTTAAGCGTATTGCATTATTTAGCAAACAAAAAAGGAGTTGCAGGAGAAAGAGTTTCGGCGATCGGCTATGGAGAGTTTCGTCCCGTCGCCTCCAATGATAGTAAAGAAGGGCGTCAGCTTAACCGCCGGGTAGAGATTGTTATCTTACCTAAGGTAACTAAGATAAAAAAGGCAGAAGCTAATATGCCTCAAGAAGCACCGGCTGCTGAAGAAGTTGGGCAGGAAGAGAATTTGAAATAGATTATATCATTCATCAGTCTAATTCCGAGGGAGGAGCATATGATTGAGGAGGCAGTTAAGAATCGTATAATTTTAATCGTGAGCACTCTGTGTTTGATATTTTTCTTCTGGGCTATTGGAGCGCACAGCGAAATAGGCAAATATAAGAAGAATATGCAGGACGAAATCAGGAAACGTATAGAGATGGAGGAGCAGAACACAAATTTCTTGAAAGAAAAATCTAACTTTGTGGAAAGTATCAAACAGTTAACCGCCCAATTAGAAGAAGAAAAAGCAGTAAATCAAGCTACCAAAAAGGCTTTAGTGGAGGAACAGCTAATGAACGACAGCCTTAAGCAGGAAGTAGAAAAAGAGGCCCGGCTTAAGCAAGTCATCGAAGAAGATTTGAAAGAGGCATTAATGAAGGATTCGCAGAAACAGAAAAAGCAAGGCTCTCGATAAGACAGGAAATTTTCCTTAAAGCGTTTAATGCAAGCTTTAAAACGGGGGATAAAAATCCCCCGTTTTGTTAACCCCGTTAGAGATAACACATCTCACTAAGCAAGCGGGGTTTGATAATTATGGAAGCATGAGTTTTATCGAGCGCAGGATCTTAAAGAGACGGTCGTCTAAAGACGACCTATCTCTAACGGGATAAAATATGGTTCCTCAGCATATAGCAATTATAATGGATGGTAATGGCCGTTGGGCCGAGGCTCGCGGCCTTCCGCGCGCCTTCGGGCATAGAGAAGGCGTAAAGCGAGTAAAAGAAATAGTCAAGGCCGCCCAAGAATTAGGGATAAGGGTTCTGACTATATTTGCTTTTTCTACCGAGAATTGGGACAGGCCCAAAGAAGAAATCGATATGTTGATGAGATTTCTGGAAAATTACCTTAAAAGCAACGCCAAGGATTTAAAAAAGAAAAATATCAGGTTAAATGTAATGGGCAGGCGTGATCGTATCCCTGCGCGTTTAACCAAAGAGATTGAACACACAATTAAATTTACTAAAGATAATTCAGGATTTATCCTGAATTTGGCATTAGATTATGGCGGCCGTTTTGAGATAATCAATGCCGTAAAAACAATAACAAAAAAGGCAAGGGAAGATATATCTTTCGATATTGCCAAGATTACTGAAGAATATTTCTCTCAGCATCTTTATACGAATAATCTTCCTGACCCGGATCTTCTGATACGCACTTCGGGTGAGGAACGTATAAGCAATTTTATGCTTTGGCAGCTTTCTTATACGGAGTTATATTTTCCCGAAAAATTCTGGCCGGATTTTAAAAAGAGGGATTTAGAAGAAGCTATAGAATTATTTAATAAGCGCAAGCGTAGGTTCGGGAGAATAGAATGACGGTTAAAAGGATAATCAGCGCATTATTTTTAATCACCTTAAGTGTCTCCGTAATTTTACTTGACTATCACTTTAAAATGCATTGGCCTTTTAGTTTTTTAATTATCTTTTTAATCGGCGCGGGACTTTATGAATTTTTTACCCTCATAGAGCGTAAGGGCATTAAAATTTATAAATATTTCGGGATTGCAGTCGGGTTGCTTATCCCGCTTTCAATATACCATAAATTTGAGCTTACCAAGGGGTGGGAATTGTTATTTATCGTCCTGCTTTTATTGATTATTTTTTTACTGCAGTTTGCCCGCCGTGATAGCCGGGGGGCTGTGGAAGGGATTTCCACTTTGTTGTTCGGGATACTTTATATTTCATGGCTGTTTAGCTTTATTATCAAGCTCAGGTATTTACCTCAAGGGACAGGCCTGGTGGGCGCCCTTTTATTGATAACTAAATCCGGAGATATCGGCGCATATCTTATCGGCACAAGATTTGGCAGGCGCCCGCTTATTGCCTGGATTAGCCCGAAAAAGTCTATAGAGGGGACCGCAGGCGGATTTATCTTTTCCGTGCTTGCCGCCTTAGCCAGCAAGGTATTCCTTCCGTGGTTATCTTATGCGCATTGGGCTATGGTAGGGCTTTCTTTAGGGGTTTTAGGACAATTAGGGGACCTTTCAGAATCACTGATTAAACGCGATTGCCGAAGTAAGGATTCCGGCTTAATATTCCCGGGGATGGGCGGGGTTATGGATATAATTGACAGTTTATTATTTACGGCCCCGGCCTTTTATTTTTATATGAGTTTTTTAATAAACAAAACACTCTAATGCAGCCAAGCGTAAAACAGGTAATTATATTGGGTTCTACCGGTTCCATCGGAGAACATACTCTAGATGTGATTTCTCGCAATAAAGAAAAATTTAGAGTATTGGGTTTATCCGCGCATTCTAATAGCGAATTGCTCTTAAAACAGATTGATAAATTTTCTCCTGAATATGCGGCGCTCGGCGATATAGATAAAGCAAAAGCAATAGAAAATAGGATTAAAGGCAGGACTAAAATTTTAAAGGGCGAAGACGCCATAGAAAATTTACTTGATAAAAAAAGCGATTTAGTAGTAGTGGCAATAAGCGGCGGCCGCGCTCTCTTACCCGTGTTAAAAGCCTTAGAGACGGCTAAAGCAATTGCTTTAGCAAATAAGGAAGCTTTGGTAATGGCCGGGCACTTGATAATGAAGAAGGCAGAAGAAAAAAAAGTTAAAATAATCCCTGTGGACAGCGAGCAGAGCGCGATATTCCAGTGCCTTAAAGATGAAAATACGCATGCAATAAAAAAAGTTTATTTAACTGCTTCCGGCGGGCCGTTAAAAAACATAAGCAGGAAAAATTTTTTTAAAGTTACTCCGGATAAAGCCCTTAATCATCCACGCTGGAAGATGGGTAGAAAAATCTCCATTGATTCGGCAACATTGATGAATAAAGGCCTGGAATTAATCGAAGCAATGTGGTTATTCGCTCTTAAGTCAGAGGCAATAGAAATAATTATACACCCCGAGGCAATAATCCATTCTATGGTAGAATTTATCGACGGCGTAGTTTTAGCACAATTGGCAGTTGCCGATATGCGTATCCCTATTCAATACGCTCTAACGTATCCGGAGCGCATAAGTTCGGGTTTTAAAAGTTTAAATTTTTCCGCAATTAAAAAATTGACTTTTGAAAAGCCCGATTTTAAAAAATTTCCCTGCTTGCGTTTAGCTAAAGAGGCCTCTCTTTCCGGCGGGAGTGCTCCCTGTGTATTAAATGCCGTCAATGAAGAGGCAGTGAATGCCTTTTTAGACAGGCGCATAAGTTTTATCGCTATCCCGAAAGTAATTGAAAAAGTTTTAAGCAGGCATAGAGTTGTAAAGTGTCCGGATTTAGAACAAATTTTAAAAACCGATGCCTGGGCAAGAAATGAGGTTAAATGTTTAATTTCTTAGTTCCGATTATCATTTTAAGCGTTCTCATTATCGTGCATGAATTTGGGCACTTTATTGTTGCCCGGCGCGTCGGCGTTAAAGTAGAGAAGTTTTCTTTGGGATTCGGCCCAAAATTATTCAGCATAAAAAGAGGCGATACTTTATACCAGCTCTGCGCTATTCCTTTAGGCGGATATATTAAGATGGCAGGCGATGAGTATGGCGAATACAAAGGCGCAAAAGATGAATATCTGGCGCAAAAGCCTGCCAATAAAGCCAAGATTATTTTCGCCGGTGCCGGGCTAAATTACTTATTAGGCTTTGTCTTTTTTTCTTTTGCCTTACTCTTGGGTATCCCTGATTCTACTACAAGGGTGGGAGAGGTTGTATCGGGATATCCTGCTTTTGAGGCGGGAATATTGCCTAAAGACAAAATAATCGCCGTAGATGGCAAGAAAGTAGAGTTTTGGATAGAAATGGTGGGGCTTATCCATGGGAAAAAAGGCGCAAAGGTCAATATAGCTTTATCAAGGGCGGATAAACTTATAGAATTAGAAATGCCTACCAAGTTAGAGGCCATTGAGACTACAGGAGGCAGGCATGAAATATCGCTTATCGGAATAAAACAAGGGCGTTTAAAATATGGGCTAAAAGATGCATTTGTTGTAGGCATAAAAGATTATTTAAAAACCACATTATTTTATTATAAGACGCTAGGATTAATGTTTAGCGGGAAAATATCTTTTAAACGCTCTGTTGCCGGGCCTATCGGGATTTACTATATTACAACTGGGGCGGCTACGGCGGGTTTAGGCCCGTTGTTGTATGTATTGGCCATACTTAGTTTAAGTTTAAGCGTGATTAATTTGCTGCCCTTTCCGGTATTAGACGGAGGGCATCTTGCCTTTATTGCCTTAGAAAAAATCCGGGGTAAAGCATTGAACAGGAATACTGAAGAGTTGATTACTCGGGTAGGGATGAGTCTGTTGATAACGCTTGCGCTTTTTACTATTTATAATGACATGGTGAATTTTTCTATTCTTGATAACTTTCTAAACTGGATTAAATCTTTTAAGCGTTAACCCTAATAACACCTACGCGGTGTTACAGGTTAACACCGCGTAGGTGTTGCAGGTTGTGAAGAACGGTATGAATATTGTTCGTCGTAAAACAAAAGAAATAAAAATAGGAAAAGTAAAAATAGGAGGCAATAACCCCATTGCTATACAGTCAATGGTAAAGGTTGACACGAAGGATATCGCCGCAGTTATCCGGCAGATAAAAAGTTTAGAAAAAGCGGGCTGTGAAATAGCGAGGGTTGCCGTTAAAGATAAAAATTCGGCCAAGGCAATAAGTAAGATTAGGCCTAAAATAAATATTCCTTTAGTTGCCGATATCCACTTTGATTATAACTTAGCGCTTTTGGCTGTAAAAAACGGGGTGGATAAGATAAGGTTAAATCCGGGAAATATTTTTAAGCCTAAAGAGGTGCGCGCGGTAACACTAGCGGCGAAAAGAGCTAAAATTCCCATCCGCGTGGGGGTAAATTCTGGTTCGGTCAGAGGGGAATCCAGCGTGGACAACATGGTTAAAAATGCGCAGGATTACATAAAAATGCTGGAAGAATTTGATTTTCATAATATCATAGTTTCGCTGAAAGCATCAAATATTTTGGATACAGTTGATGCGTATCGTAAAATCTCTAAACTTTGTAATTATCCTTTACATTTAGGCGTGACTGCGACTGGTACCTCGTATTCGGGGGCAATAAAATCTAGCATTGCTTTAGGGGCGCTTTTATTAGAAGGCATAGGCGATACCATCAGGATATCGCTTACGGAAAAGCCGGAAGATGAGGTGAACACAGCAAAGATTATTTTAGGCGCCTTAGGGTTACGCCGTTTTGGGCCGGAGATTATCAGCTGTCCAACCTGCGGCAGGTGCGAAGTGGATTTGGTCAATATAGTTAAGAAACTAGAAAATTCGTTGGCCAGTTGGCCAGTTGGCCAGTTGGCCAGTATAACCGGCAAGCCGGCGGGGCACCCGCGAGAGCGGGTCGGGCAAGCCGGCAAACCACTAAAGGTGGCCGTAATGGGCTGTGTAGTCAACGGCCCGGGAGAAACCAAAGAAGCGGATATAGGCATTGCCTTTGGCAGAAAAGAAGGATTGTTATTTAGGCATGGTAAACCCATAAGAAAAGTTCCTGCAGATAGGTGCGTGGAAGTGTTATTAGAGGAAATGAATAAAGTTTACAATAAACTGTAAACTTCCGAGCGCCTGCCTGCCAGCAGGCAGGAAGCGAGAGTATATGTTCTGGTCAGAGAGTTTTATTTATACTTTAAAAGAAGCGCCTGAGGCGGCAGAAAGCGTAAGCCATAAGCTGATGTTAAGGGCCGGCCTTATCCGTATGCTCGTTGCCGGCGTTTATTCATATCTGCCCTTGGGCTTTAAGGTTTTAAAAAATATTGAGAATATAGTAAGGGAAGAGATGGATAAAACCGGCGCCTGCGAGATATTACTTGCGGCCTTACAGCCAGAGGAGTTATGGATAAAGTCAGGCCGTGACGAACAGATGGGCGAGACGATGATCAGGTTTACCGACCGAAAAGGGCGAAAACTTTGTTTGGGGCCGACCCATGAGGAAGTAATTACCGAATTAGTAAAAAACCAGGTGCGTTCTTATAGAGAGCTGCCGGTGATACTTTATCAAATCCAAACTAAATACCGCGATGAACTCAGGCCGCGTTTTGGCCTAATGCGTGCCTGTGAATTCATTATGAAGGACGCCTATAGTTTTGATATCGACGAAGCTAGCCTAGACAAAAATTATAAAAAGATGTTTATTGCCTACGAAAAAATATTTAAAAGATGCGGGCTTTCGTTTATCTCGACAAAGGCAGATTGCGGCGTTATGGGGGGAGACGAGTCTTGCGAATTTATGGTTGAGGCCTTAAGCGGCGAAGATAAAGTCATCTATTGCTCAGATTGTAACTTTGCGCAGGCAAGCACAGAAACAAAAAAATGCCCTAATTGTAAAAAGGACCTCAAAGGTATAACTGTAATTGAAATAGGCCATATCTTTAAACTTGGTACGAAATACAGTAAATCTTTAGAGGCAAATTTTACTGACGCAGATGGTACGATTAAACCTATGATAATGGGTTGTTACGGAATAGGCGTAAGCCGCCTGATTGCCGCAATTATCGAGCAGAATTACGATAAAGATGGTATAATATGGCCAAGGGAGATTAGCCCTTACGATGTGCTGATAATCCCATTAAATATGGCTCATCGCCAGACAAAAGAAGTATCAGGCGAGCTGTATAAAAATTTATCAGCGAAGTTTAATGTCTTATTAGACGACCGTGACGAACGAGCCGGAATAAAATTTAAGGATGCAGATTTAATCGGCGTACCTTTAAAGGTAGTCATCGGGGAAAAGGGCTTAGAAAATGGAAAAATTGAAATTGTAAAACGCCGCGATAATAGTGTTTTACTTGTGGATGTGGATAAGGCGATGGCTGCAATCAAAGATATAATAAAATAATAAACTATGTATTCAAGCGAAAACATCTCTGACTTAAAAGCGAGGGTGGAAGTCTTTATCAAAGACAGGGGCTTTGAATTGGTTGAGTTTAAGTTCTATCAGCGAGGCAGAGAAAGTTATTTAAATCTGTTTGTTGATACTCCGCAGGGAGGAATTACTTTAGCAGGATGTTCCGCTTTAAATAGAGAAATCAGAGATTTTTTGGATAAAAATGCATTGGTGCTTGAGCCTTATACGTTAGAAGTTTCTTCCCCTGGCTTAGATCGTAGTTTAGCTTCGCAAAAAGATTTTTTGCGCGCCTTAAACCGTAAGATAAAAATCTTTCTAAAAGAACCGGTAAATGGCAGGCTTGAATTTGCGGGGAAGCTTCTTGAGGCCAGCGCAGATAAGATAAATTTAGAATTAGATAATAGTTTAATTGCCGCCATATCGTTAAATAACATCGCTAAAGCAAAGAATATACTATAGCTTAAATGAACCCCGCCTTATAAGATACCGTAAAATTTTCTATCAATAATTTTACGGTATTCGGCGGGGTCAATTCGCGCAAATAATTTACCTCAGTTTCACTTCTGTAAATTATGCGCTCATTGAGGGGGAATAATGAACCAAGAAATATTAGCAGTTTTGGAGCATATAGAACGCGAAAGAGGGATTAAGAAAGACATTTTAATCTCTGCAGTTGAGCTGGCACTTGTGTCTGCGGCAAAGAAAGTAATTGATGTCGGGCCGGAGCAAGAAGTAAAGGTGCAGCTAGATAAGACTAACGGCCAAATAAGGGTTTTTGTTGATAATAAGGAAGTAAATCCTCCGGAATTCGGCCGCATTGCTGCCCAGACTGCCAAACAGATTATTATTCAAAAAATACGCGAGGCAGAAAAGGAAGTGATATTTACTGATTTTCAGGGTAAAGTAGGAGAGATTGTCAGCGGTTCAGTATATCGCTTTGAGAAGAAAAATATCATAGTGGATCTTTTAGGTAAGGCGGAAGGTTTTTTACCTTATAGCGAGCAATGCCCGGTGGAGAATTTTAAACAGGGCGACCGTATTAAGGCCTTTTGTTTAGACGTAAAAAAAGAGCCTAGAGGCCCGCAGATTATTCTTTCACGTGCGCATCCGAATATGGTAAGGAAACTTTTTGAAATAGAAATTCCTGAAATATATGAAGGAATTGTCGAGATAAAGTCTATTGCGCGAGAACCGGGTGAGCGTACTAAAATTGCCGTCTGGTCAAAGGACGAAAGGGTAGATTGCGTCGGCGCCTGCGTAGGAATGCGCGGGGCGCGGGTGAAAAATATCGTCGGTGAACTGCATAATGAAAAAATAGATATTGTTCGCTACAGCGATGAGCCGCGGGATTATATCTCTGGAGCCTTAAGCCCAGCTAAAATTTCCGAGATGAAGATAGATAAAGTAAATAAGGCTGCCGAGATAATCGTGGATGATGACCAATTATCTTTAGCCATTGGAAAACGCGGGCAAAACGTGCGTTTAGCATCGCGGCTTACCGGATATACTATCAATATACGCACTAAAACGATGCTTAAAGAGGCGGCTGCGGCTGGCGAAGCCAAGCAAGCGCAAGAAGAAGAAGGGAAAGAGGAAGTTAAGGCTGGCCTATCGGATCTTTCTGGTGTAGGTGCCAAGACCGCAGAAAATTTAAAAGATGCGGGTTTTAAGGATATTGGAGCAATTGCTCGCGCTTCTTTGGAAGATTTAGTGAAGGTAAAAGGTATAGGAGCCAAGACTGCCGCAAAACTTATTAAACAGGCAAAGAAAATTACTGGAGAAAAATAATATGCCTAAAAGCAGGTTAGCAACTAAGCCGCCGGCAGAGAAAAAGAAGATAGTCGCTGTCAAGAAAGATAAGGCTGTTGTTTCCAAAGCCCCAAAAAAAATAAAAAAGGCAGAGGCGGCAAAAACTAAACCCGCTGTTATTAAGGTTAAAAAGCTAAAAGTTATTAAGACAAAAAAAGAAAAGGCTTTATTAAAACTAGCTCCTGAAACAGTAAAGGGGTCTATATCTACTGTTTTACGGCGGGAAGTTCCTTTTGTTCTGCCTAAGCCGCAGTTTAAGCCTCAAGAAAAGATAGTCCCCCCCAAAGGCGAGGTTAAAAAGCACGAGCCAAAAATTAGAGAAGTCTCTCTTAAGCCAGCAGCGCATATTGAGAAGGCCAAAGAGGTAAAAACAGAACTGCCAATTGTAGCCAAAAAGCCGCAGGCGGAATTAAGAGAATTAGAAGTAATTTTTCCCATAACGGTAAAGGATTTAAGCATAAAGTTAAACCAGAAGCCTTCGGAGATTATAAAAACTCTGATGAATAGCGGTGTATTAGTAAATATTAATCAGTCCTTAGATGAGCAATTGGCAAATAAGGTGGCCGAGAAATTCGCAATTTTGCTTAAAAAAGCCTTATCTGCGGAAGAATTAGTAATAAAGGCGCACGAAGAGAAAAAAGATGCGAGCCTGCTTTTCCCCCGCGCCCCCATAGTTACCTTTATGGGCCATGTTGATCATGGCAAAACTTCTCTCTTGGATGCCATAAGAAAAACTAAAGTTGCCGAAAAAGAGCACGGCGGCATAACACAGCATATCGGAGCCTACGAAGTAACTTTGCCTAAAGGCAACATTACCTTTTTAGATACGCCTGGCCATGAGGCCTTTACTGCCATGCGCGCAAGAGGCGCAAATATCACCGATATAGTAGTTTTAGTAGTCGCCGCAGATGATGGCATTATGCCTCAGACAAAAGAAGCTATTGACCATGCCAGAGCCGCAGGCGTCCCCATAGTTGTAGCGATGAATAAAATTGATAAACCGCAGGCAGACATAGATAAGGTTAAACGGCAGCTTTCAGAATTAGATTTAACTCCTGAAGACTGGGGCGGGAAAACTATTAGCGTCGGCGTTTCTGCTAAAACCGGCCAAGGAATTGATGGGCTACTAGAAATGATTTTGCTTGAGGCAGAAATGTTGGAATTAAAGGCGGAATTTAAACGGCCGGCCTCGGGTGTGGTTATTGATGCAAGGCGCAGCCCGGGTAGAGGTTCGGTTGCCGCTGTTTTAGTGCAAAATGGCACGCTTAATCTTTCCGATGTAATTATCTGCGGGCCATTCTACGGCAAAATAAAAGCAATGTATGATGATTTAGGCAGGCGCCTAGAACAAGCTCTGCCTTCTAAGCCGGTTGAGATAGCCGGGTTATCAGGCGTTCCGGTGGCAGGAGAGCGTTTTTACGTAGTGGCCGATGAAAAACAGGCAAGAGATATAGCCGGGCAAAGAGAGGCAGAAGTGCGCCTAAATAAAATACAGCCAAAAATAAAAAGGATTAACTTAGAGGATATCTCTGCTCAGATTAAAGAAGGAAAAATTAAAGAATTAAATATTATTTTAAAGGCAGATGTGCAAGGAAGCTTAGGCGCTTTAGAAGATTCCTTGGCTAGCCTTTCCACACAGGAAGTGCAAATTAAATTTATCCATACCGGCATAGGCAATGTTAATGTCTCCGACGTAGTCTTAGCCTCTGCCAGCGGCGCCGTCATTATTGGTTTTCATGTCGATGCGGATGAGGCGGCGAGAGATTTAGCGCGTCAAGAGGAAATAGACGTGAGAACTTATACCGTTATCTATGAAGCCATAAATGAGGTAAGGACTGCGCTCGAAGGCCTGCTTGAGCCGAAACTGAAAAAAATCTTCTTGGGTAATTTAGACGTACGCCAGGTATTTAATCTCACTAAGTATGGCCTTATTGCCGGCTGTTACGTGCAAAAAGGTAAAATTATGCGTTCTTCAACTGTGAGTATAGTGAGAAACGGCGAAGCAATATTTGAAGGCAAGCTCGCATCGCTCAAGCGTTTTAAAGATGATGTGCGCGAAGTTGAAGCAGGATTAGAATGCGGCGTGGCAGTTGCTGGATTTAGCGATTATCAGGTAGGCGATATCATCGAAGTCTACGAAATAGAAAAGATTGCGAGGAAGCTCTAAAGTCAATGAATAAAAAGCGCGTTTTAAGCGGAATGCGGCCGACAGGAAAATTACACTTAGGCCATTTAGTCGGCGCATTAAGCAACTGGGTTAAGCTCCAAGAGGACTATGAATGTTTTTTTATGTCAGCCGACTGGCATGCTTTAATGAGCGAGTATGCCAAGCCCTCCGTCATCAAAGAAAGTATCCTTGATAATGTCATTGATTGGATTTCCTGCGGCATCTTACCCGATAAGAGTACTATATTTATCCAATCAGAGGTAAAAGAGCACCTGGACTTATTTATCATCCTCTCCTGTTTGGCCCCTTTAGGCTGGCTTGAGCGCTGCCCTACCTATAAAGAACAGCTTAAAGAATTAGAAGAGAAAAACCTTACCACCTACGGTTTCTTGGGTTATCCGGTTTTACAGGCGGCAGATATTTTAATCTATAAAGGCGAATTTGTGCCGGTAGGGGAAGACCAGCTTCCGCACTTAGAATTAACCCGGGAAATTTCTCGGCGTTTTAACAGTCTTTATAAAAAAGAAGTTTTAGTTGATCCGCATCCCATCTTGACAAAATTCCCGCGCCTTTTGGGTTTAGACGGCAGGAAAATGAGTAAAAGTTACGGTAATTGTATTTATTTATCAGATGTACCTGCGGCAGTAGAGAAAAAAGTAATGTCGATGATTACCGATCCTAAGCGCATAAAATTATCCGATCCGGGGCATCCTGAAATCTGCAATGTGCATAACTATTATGCGGTATTTAAACCGGAACTAAAGCCTGACGTAGATAAACAATGCCGCGCGGCAGAGATAGGATGCACCGAATGTAAAAAGAGGCTTGCTTCGATTTTAATCGAAGCGCTTTCCCCTATCCAATCGATGAGAAAAAAATTATTATCTGACAAAAAGCAAATTTTAGATATAATAGATAAAGGAAAAGATAAGGCTCGCCTTGTTACACAAAAGACGCTAAAGGAAGTAAAAGAGGCAATGGGATTGGAGTGATGGCGACGAATGAGCTATAAAATAAAACTGCAGGTCTTTGAAGGGCCTTTAGACTTATTGCTTTATTTAATAAAGAAAGACCAGCTGAATATCTACGATATCCCTATGGTTGAGGTCACCGATCAATATATGCGATATCTGGAATTAATGGAACTTTTAGACTTAGATATCGCCGGTGAATTTTTGGTTATCGCGGCAACCCTGCTGCATATCAAATCCAAAATGTTGCTTCCGCCGGATCCCAATGAACAACTTGAAGAAGAAGAAGAGGACCCGAGGCTTGATTTAGTGGAAAAACTCCTAGAATATAAACGCTTTAAAGAGGCGGCCGAACATCTTAGGGGACGCGAGAAAATGCGCCAAGATGTCTTTACCCGCAGGACAAATGAACAAGAAGAAAGAGGTGAGGTATATTTTGAAGCGAGCCTATTTGAGTTAATCTCTGCTTTTTCAAAGGCGCTAAAAGATATCCCCAAAGATATATTTTATGAGGTTATTAAAGACGAATTTACCGTCGAAGAAAAGATTCATCAGGTTTTGCATCTTTTATTTGAGCAGCCGATGGTGAAACTCTCCGACCTATTCAATCAAGCCAAAAGTAAATTAGAAATCGTGGCGACATTCTTGGCGATCTTAGAATTAATTAAGATTAAAGAAATCAGAATAGTGCAGACTCAAATTTTCGGTGAAATCCAGATTATCCGTAACGAAGAAAATATCGTCCCTATCCCGGTACAAAGATAGTTAATCCCTCGATCTTTAAGTAGTTCAATATGCCAACAGGAAGAAAAAAAATACTCACAGATACTTCAGAAGTTAGCGCACTCCCCTCAGATTTACTTTTAAAACAAGAGACCGATGAGGATATTGTTTTAAATCTTTCGCTTCGGCCTGCCAAATTATCTGAATTTGTCGGTCAGACCGGTACTGTAGAGAACTTAAAAATTGCAATTTGCGCCGCCAAAGAGCGCAAAGAGCCGCTGGAACATGTGTTTTTATCCGGGCCTCCGGGCTTGGGCAAAACCGCGCTTTCCTATATTATCGCCCATGAGATGGGCACAAAGATTACCGCAACAAGCGGCCCTGCCATTGAGCGGGCAGGCGATTTAATCGGCATACTTACTAATTTAGAAAAAGGCGATATCCTTTTTATTGACGAGATTCACCGGATGTCTAAGGTAGCGGAGGAGTTTTTATATCCGGCAATGGAAAATTCGCAGATTGATTTTATCGTAGATAAAGGCCCATATGCCCGCACCATAAAATTTAACTTAAAAAGGTTTACTCTTATTGGCGCTACCACCAGAAGCGGGCTTTTAAGTTCGGCGCTGCGTTCGCGTTTTGGCATATTTTACCATTTTGATTTTTATCCCCCTGAAGATTTAGCAAAAATTATCAAGCGCTCGGCGAAGCTTTTAGGCATAGATGTTAACGATGATGCCGCTTTAGAAATAGCACGGCGTTCGCGCGGCACCCCGCGTGTGGCTAACCGCCTGCTTCGGCGCGTGCGCGATTATGCGCAGGTAAAATCTAAAAGCAGCCTGATTACCCAGAAAATCGCCGATGAGTCGCTTTCCTGTTTAAGGATAGATAAAAACGGGCTTGATGAATGCGACCGCAAGGTCCTGCGCACGGTTATTGATGTTTATAGCGGCGGCCCCGTGGGTGTTGAGTCGCTTGCGGCAACACTTAACGAAGAGCAGGATACACTTATCGATACCGTAGAGCCGTATCTCTTAAAAGCCGGATACTTAAAGCGCACCTCGCGCGGACGCCTCGTTACAAAATTAGCCTACGAGCACCTCGGTGCCAAATACGATAAACAGGAAGAGTTGTTCTAATTTTTTAACGGGTCCTGTCAAGGTTGTGCTTTCGCAAAAACGCTCGGTTTTCTCCAGCGAAGAAAACCTTCGCTCGGCAGTCGGCGTGCGCTCTGCCGATTTTCATCGGCAGCCATGTCCGCTTTGCGCCTCCTACGTTTTGCTTAAAGCACAAACCTTGCCACCCGCTAAAAAATTGTTAATGTATTTTGCTAAATCGTCAATTCGCTCAACCGACACAACAATATCCTCTTAGAATATATTTAGCAGAGAAAAAGCGAACTCCGTTTATTAATTGTTACATATAAATATATTAAGGGGGGCGAGATGGAACGAAGGGAAGAGGGACACTCCTTGTAACATATTGTAAATTATAAGGTTACCATTATATTTATAGGTTTATAAAATTACCAGTTACGAGTTACGAATTACTGATTACAATTATGAAACTACTTCTCTATACCTGTTGCGCGCGGATAAATTGCTTAACAAGGCAAATTTATTCGGATAAAATGCCTTTACCGGAAAACAAGGGGTTAAGTTTTGATTTTTGCCTGCCTGCCGGCAGGCAGGAATTTTACAATATCGTATAGCCATGAAACTCCTTCTCCATACCTGCTGTGCGCCGTGCTTGATTTATCCCTTAGAAGAGCTTAAGAAAAAGCGCTTTAAGGTTACAGGGTTATTCTATAATCCCAATATCAGCCCGCTGTATGAATATGATATACGGCTTAATGCCGTGAAGGATTATTCAAAAGATATTAAGTTTGATTTAATTGTTCATAAAAACGACTGCAACAATTATTTAAATTTAGTGGCGGCTGATGAGGAAAAACCTGAACGTTGTAAAATCTGCTGGCAGATGCGGCTTCGCGAAACAGCCCAGTTTGCCAAGGATAATAATTTTGACGGTTTCTCAACTACGCTTTTAGTCAGCCCTTATCAGGATCAGGATTTGCTTAAAGTTGTAGGCGAAGAAACGGCCCGCGATATAGATATTGAATTTTATTTTGAAGATTTCCGCCCGGGATTTAGGTATGCGCAAGAGCTCGCCAAAAAACAAAACCTCTACCGGCAGAAATACTGCGGATGTAAGTATTCGGAGTTAGAAAGATGCAAGAAATCGGTAAAACCTTAATTATCTTTGGCATAATTTTAATCAGCGTAGGTTTATTGTTAACCTTCGTTAATAAAATCCCTTTTTTAGGCCGCCTGCCCGGCGATATCCTGATTAATAAGAAAAATTTCACCTTTTATTTTCCTTTTTCGACCTCAATTTTAATCAGCATCATCCTTTCAATAATATTTTGGCTATGGTCCCGTCGATAAAAAAATTTAATAATTATAAGTTACGAGTTATAAGTTTAATTATTTTTTTGTTTTTAACTTATCACTTATCACTTATCACTTATAATTATTCCTATGCCCAGCCGCAGAAAAGCCGCAATGTGCGCGTGCTCATTCTTAAAGGGGCAGAAAAATTTGACCTCTACATCAGAGGAAAATATGAAATACGGTCACCGGACGGGAAAAATGTTATTAAAGAGGGTAAAGGTATAAATGCGAAGGTTTATGCTGATAATAACGCGATAAATATTTCCGATATTCGTATAAATGAAAATAAAATTATAATCTCTCCAGAGTCAGGGATTTTTTATCTCAATAATCGCCCCTTACGCGGCGGGCTAATTGTAAAAAAAGAAAATGACTTAACTTTATTAGTAATCAATTATTTAGATTTAGAAGATTATGTTAAAGGGGTTCTTTTCCATGAAGTTTCGCATCACTGGCCGATTGAGGCGATTAAGGCGCAGGCAATAGCCACGCGCACGTATGTGCTTTATCAGGTAGAGGTGAGTAAAGATAAAGACTACGATGTAACCAGCGATATTTATTCGCAAGTATATGGCGGCAAAGACGCGGAAAGATACCGTACCATTAAGGCGGCAGAGGAAACTGAAGGCGTGGTCTTAACTTGTAAAGCTAAAGTTTTTCCGGCTTATTTTCATGCTACCTGCGGCGGGAAAACCGAAGATGCAAGCGAATTATGGCAGACAGACCTGCCTGCCTTAAAAGGCGTTGATTGCGGTTTCTGTTTTAAGTCACCGCATTTTAAATGGCAGAAGGTATTTAGCAAAGATGAGCTTATAAAAAGGTTAAATTCTTCAGGGTATCGCTTTACTTCTTTAGAGGGCATCCAAATATTAGGCCGCGACAAATCAGGCAGAATCAGAAAACTAAAGTTAAAGTCAAAAGATGGTGACGTGTTTATTCCTGCGAAAGATTTCCGCCAGCTCGTAGGCACAAGAGTTATCCGTTCTACTAACTTTGCTGTAAATAAATCCGCAGATAATATCTATTTTGAGGGCTTTGGCTGGGGCCATGGCGTGGGGATGTGCCAGTGGGGGGCATATTTTATGAGCATTAAAAAATATAAGTATCAGGATATCCTTAAGTTTTATTACCCCGGAGCAGAAATAGAGAAAATATGAAGTTTTACTAGAAATATATTATGTCGTTTTCACTTAGATGCAATTTTTTAACGCAAAGGTCTTTCACAATTTCGGTGGCTGCGGAACTCGTTCTTCGGCACCTTCGTGCCAAGAATGAACTCAAACATCCTCGCCACCCCGATATAGACCATCGGGGTTCCCGCAATTCCTCAAGCTGCTTTGCTAAAATTGCAATGCGTTCAAGCGACACAATATATTTCTTCTAATAAATTAATTAAAAAATATGAAACTCTCCGATTTTGATTACAATTTGCCTAAAGAATTAATCGCTCAGTATCCGTCAAATGTGCGTGATGCCAGCCGCCTTTTGGTAGTAGATAGAAAAAATGAAAGTATTGCGCATAAAAAATTTTCCCGGATACTGGAATATTTTAATCCGGGGGACCTGCTGGTTTTAAATAACAGTAAAGTTCTGCCGGCACGTGTATTCGGCAGAAGAGAAAAAACCGGAGCAAAAATAGAATTTTTGTTAATTAAAAAAGAAGGCGGCACTTTTTCGGTAATGGTAAAACCGGCAAAAAAATTTCAAATCGGAGAAAACATTGTTTTTGGCGAAAATAACGGCGGGCTTTATGCAAAAATAGTAGATAAAAATAAAATTGCTTTTGAGAGAGGTAATCCCGATGAAATTTATAAGCTCGGAACAATGCCGCTTCCCCCATATATTAAAAGGAATTCCGAAGGATTAGATTTTGAAAGGTATCAGACAGTTTTTGCTAAAATTCCCGGTTCAATTGCCGCCCCAACCGCGGGGTTACATTTTAGTAAAGAGCTATTAGGCGAAATTAAGGATAGAGCCGTAGAGGTTAACTATGTTACTTTACATGTGGGTGTGGGGACATTTAAGCCGGTAAAGACAGAAGATGTCGCTAAACATAAAATGGAGCCGGAATTTTTTGAAATAGGCCCAGAGTTGATAGGAAGTATAAAAAAAGCAAAAAAACAAAAAGGGCGTATTTTTTCCGTAGGGACTACCAGCTGCCGTGTTATCGAAACAATAACAGAATTACCTATTGTCCATGACTTATCACCTGTAACCCATTCAGGATTTACTAATCTATTTATCTATCCCGGATATAGCTTTAAAGCGGTAGATTGCCTTTTGACTAATTTTCATTTACCTAAGACCACGCTTTTTATGCTGGTTTGCGCTTTCGCCGGCCGCGAGTTAATTATGCGGGCTTATCAGGAGGCGATAGAAGAAAAATACCGTTTCTACAGTTACGGCGATGCGATGTTGATAGTGTGACGATATTGTTGAGAAACGTAAAACTGATGGAATTTCTTATTGTGTGCTTTCAGAAATTCCATCAGTTTTGCGTACCTCTATAATCTTTAACAGAGCCGAACAGGCTGATTTTGTGAGGGGGTAATGCAAGAACTATTAGAAAAATGTAATAGATGTAAATCTGGCTCTTGTTGCGAGGAAGGCGTGGAATTAAGTAAAGACGAAGTAAGAAGAATAATCGCTTGGGCGCCGCAAGTTAAAAAACCCTGGTTTAGGTTAGTTGATCTGGAAAACGATCCCGCCCCGGGATATAATTACGAAACTTTAGTCAGGGACGGCCGATGTATTTTTCAGAGAGAAGATAAAAAATGCCGGATATATCCCGTAAGGCCGAAAAACTGCGCTGAATTTCCCTTAGAAGACGGAAAAATCGCCCCATATTACAAGAGGTTATGCGGCAATCAGAGAGATATTTTAACTTAGTCCATCAAGATAAAAATACTGGTGCGCGCTTAGGCCGTTTAGAGACGAGCCACGGTGCTATCGAGACTCCTATTTTTATGCCGGTAGGCACTCAGGCAACCGTTAAGGCGCTTACTAGCCGCGATTTAGAAGAGGCTGGCGCACAGATTATTCTTGGCAATGCTTATCATTTGTATCTGAGGCCGGGTTTAGAGGTAATTAAAAATGCCGGCGGCCTGCATAAGTTTATGCATTGGCAGAAACCGATTTTAACTGATTCAGGCGGATACCAGGTATTTAGTTTAGCGCGTTTAAGAAAATTAAGCGATAGAGGTGTGGAGTTTCAGTCGCATATAGACGGATCCCGGCATATGCTTACGCCTGAAAGCGTGGTTGATATCCAGCTTATTTTAGGTTCGGATATCTTAATGCCGCTGGATGAGTGTGTGCATTATCCCTGTATAAAAGATGAGGCGGAGATAGCGGTGAAACGCACTATCGCGTGGGCGCGCCGCTCTAAATTAGTCCATAGTCAACAGTCCATAGTCAATAGTAAAAATAATAAAAACTATGGACTATCGACTATCGGCCACGGACTTCTTTTCGGCATCGTCCAAGGGGCGACATATTTGGATTTGCGTAAATATTGCGCAGAAGAATTGGTAAAGATAGGCTTTGACGGTTACTCTATAGGGGGAATTTCTGTTGGCGAGCCGCAGGATTTGATGTATAATCTTATACAAGCAACATGTGAATACCTGCCTAAAGATTTTCCCCGTTATTTGATGGGTGTAGGGACTCCAGAAGATATTGTCTCGGCTGTAGATTATGGCGTGGATATGTTTGATTGCGTTGTGCCCACAAGGTACGGCAGGAACGGCACTGTCTTTACATCAAGCGGAAAAATTGTGGTGCGTAATTCGCCCTATATTAGCGACTTGCGGCCGTTGGATGAAGAATGTAATTGCTATGTTTGCAAAAATCATTCACGCTCTTATATCCGGCACCTTTTAAATACAGATGAAATATTAGGGGCAATATTAGTTTCCTATCATAATATTTATTTTTACCTGCGGCTGATGGAAAAGATAAGAGAGGCAATTAAAGAAGACAGATTTATGGAGTTTAAGAGGGAGTTTTTGAATAAAATAATATGCGCATAGATATCATTACTATATTTCCCGATATGTTTAAAAACATACTTAATGAGTCGATTATTAAACGGGCTCAGGCCAAACGCAAAGTTAAAATTTTTGTCCATAACTTGAGAGATTATACTTTAGATAAACATAGAAAGGTTGACGACCGCCCTTTTGGCGGCGGAAGCGGCATGGTAATGTCGGCAGAGCCGATATTTCGCGCGGTAGAAAAAATCAGAACTAAGAACAAAGCACTAAGAACTAAGGCAAAAATTGTCTTATTGTCTCCCCAAGGGAAAAGATTGAATCAAGGCTTAGCTAAGAAGCTGGCTAAGAGTAAGCATTTGATTTTAGTCTGCGGGCATTATGAGGGGATAGATGAACGGGTGAGGCAATATTTAGTCGATGAGGAAATCTCTATCGGTGATTATGTTTTAACCGGCGGAGAGCTTGCGGCAATGGTTTTGGTAGATACTCTTGTGCGCCTTATTCCGGGAGTATTGGGTGATAAAAATTCCTTGAAATTTGAGTCATTTGAGGGTAATCTATTAGAGTATCCGCAGTATACCCGTCCGGCTGATTTTCGCGCAATTAAGGTGCCCAGCATTCTTTTATCTGGAGATCATCAGAAAATAAATCAGTGGCGTAAAAAAGAAGCTTTAAGGATTACCCGCTTAAAGAGGCCGGATTTATTTAATGGAGGGATAAAGAAATGAGTAACAAGATAGCATTATTAGAGCAATCACAATTGAGAACTGATTTACCCAAGATTAATATCGGCGACCACATAAAGGTATATGTAAAGATACCCGAAGGAGATAAAATCCGCCTGCATCCTTTTGAAGGCACGGTCATTGCCAGAAAGGGAAGCGGCCTGTCTTCCGCCATCACAGTAAGAAAGGTGTCTTTTGGCGAAGGCGTGGAAAAAGTTTTTATGGTGCATTCTCCTTCTATCCAAAGCGTTGAGGTCGTTAGGTCGTCAAAAGTAAAACGCGCTAAACTTTATTACCTGCGTGAAAAAGTAGGCAAGAAGGCAACCCTATAAAAATGCCTAATTTACTTTATGAAAGGCAGATGCTTCGGCAGGGTTTTAGTTTTGTCGGTGGTGTAGATGAGGCAGGCCGCGGCCCTTTAGCAGGGCCGGTAGTGGCTGCCGCGGTAATTTTAAAAAAGACAAAGTTTAAAAATAGAATTGATGATTCGAAAATACTTTCTCCTTTAGCCCGAAAGAGGGCCTATTGCGAGATAGTAGAGAATTCTTTTTTCGGGATAGGCGTTATTTCCGAAGTAATTATTGACGCAGAAAATATCTTAAAGGCGACTATCCTTGCTATGGAAAATGCCATAACCTCTTGTGTTGATAAAATTAAAAAAAATTCTAATGTTTGTTTTTTGATAGACGGAAGAAACATAACGCTTGATATTCCCTGTAAGTTTAGGTGTATCGTTGACGGAGACGCAAAGTGCATGTCAATTTCAGCCGCCTCTATCGTTGCAAAGGTAACACGCGATCGGATTATGCAGATCTACGATAAGATTTACCCCGCATATGGTTTTAAGCAGCATAAAGGGTATGGAACGCGCGAGCATATTCTGAATTTAAAAAAAGCAGGGGCATCAGCGATACATAGAAAAACATTTTGTCCGGTCAAGCAAAATCTGCCAACTGGCGATTTCCGCCAAAGGCGGATCCGCCAAAGGCGGAAGATTTTGTGCGATGCCGCACATGCTTGTGCGGCGCAAGTAAATGTGCAATGCATAATATTGCTTTAGGTAAGGTTGGCGAAGACGAAGCAGCCAATTTTTTAAAGAAAAAAGGTTATAAAGTTTTGGAACGGAATTGGCGCTTGCCGAAATTCGGCGAGATAGATATAATAGCGAAAGATAAAGGCATAATCTGCTTCATTGAGGTAAAGAGACGAACGAGCAGTTTGTTCGGCTATCCTTATGAGGCGGTGGATAAAAAGAAACAATTTAAGTTATCAAGCCTCGCCCTTTCTTACCTAAAGTCAAGAAATTTAATGCAACATCGCGCGAGATTCGATATAATATCTATTTTTAATGACGAAATCAGCCTATTCGCCAACGCCTTTAGCTTAAGCGAAAAATTTTTATATTAGTGAAAGGGATAAATTAGTATGCTAAGCGATATTGAGATAGCACAGGCGGCAAAACTAAAGCCAGTCCAGAAAATAGCCGCATCTATCGGTATCAAAGAAACCGATTTGGAACTATACGGAAAGTATAAAGCTAAAGTTCTGCCCACTGCTTTAAAAAAGATAAAGACTAAAAGGCAGGCGAAATATGTTTTAGTTACAGCAATTACGCCTACGCCCTTAGGTGAGGGTAAAACCGTAACCACTATTGGCCTATCCATGGCGCTAAATAGGATAGGCAAAAAAGCTATTGCTTGTATCCGCCAGCCGTCGCTTGGCCCAGTCTTTGGGATTAAAGGAGGGGCGGCCGGAGGCGGGTATTCGCAGGTAGTGCCGATGGAAGATTTTAACCTGCATTTAACCGGCGATGTGCATGCCGTAGGACTTGCGCATAATTTATGCGCCGCTTTTTTGGAGAACGCTTTATTCAGGAAAAAACTTAATATTGACCATAAAGCCGTTTTTTGGCGAAGAGTTCTAGATGTAAGCGACAGGTCATTACGTAAAATCAGCGTTGGTTTAGATGATAAGGTAGATGGGGTTTATCCCAGAGAGACCGGTTTTGATATTACAGTGGCGTCTGAAATAATGGCAATTTTAGCGCTTTCAAGTGATCTCCAGGATTTACGCCGTCGTCTCGGCAGGATTGTCTTAGCCAAGACTTTTGACGGTAAATATGTTACCCCTGAAGATTTAAAGGTTGCCGGCTCAATGGCAGCGCTTTTAAAAGACGCGGTGCACCCAAATTTAATGCAGACTTTGGATAATACTCCTGTCTTTGTGCATGCCGGGCCGTTTGCCAATATCGCGCATGGAAATAGCTCTATTATCGCCGATAAAATCGCGGTAAGTTTAGCGGATTTTGTAGTAACAGAGGCAGGCTTTGGCGCAGACTGCGGGGCAGAGAAATTTTTTGATATTAAATGCCGCGTCAGCGGCCTTAAGCCGGATGCGGCAGTTTTAGTCTGCACCGTGCGCGCCTTAAAAATGCACTCTGGTAAATTTACGGTTAAGCCGGGCAAGCCGCTTGATGAGGGATTACTCCGTGAGAATCTTCCTGCTATTAGAGAGGGTGCTGCAAACTTAGAAAAACAGATTGAGAATATTAAAATTTTTGGTATCCCGGTTGTAGTGACGATTAACAGATTCTCCGCCGATACAGATAAAGAAATCGCCTTAATTAAAGAGATTGCCAAAAATGCCGGAGCCGAAGATGCGATAGTTAGTGATTTATTCGCCAAGGGCTCAAAAGGCGGAGAGGAATTAGCCGAGAAGATAGTTGAAGTCTCCAAGAAAAAAGCGAATTTTAAATTTCTTTATGAACTGGATAGCACGATTGAAGAAAAGATGTGGGTAATTGCTACCAAGATTTACGGGGCAAAGGATATTGATATTTCGCCGAAAGCTTTAGAACAGATAGAAGAATTTAATAAATTAGGTTTTAATGGGCTTCCTCTGTGTATGGCAAAGACGCATTTGTCGCTTTCGCATGACCCGGAATTAAAAGGACGGCCGAAAGACTTTGTCGTGCCAATCCGCGAAATAAAAGTCTCTGCGGGTGCCGGATTTTTATACGCGCTCTTAGGCGATATGCGCACTATGCCGGGGTTGCCTTCTGTTCCGGCAGGGACAAAGATAGATATTGATAAAGATGGAAAGATAGTGGGATTGTCATAAGATAGCTGCTGTATCATTTTCGCTCAGGTGCAATTTTTATACGCCAAGTTCTCGGCATTTTAAGCGCCTGCGTAACTCGTTCTTCGGCACTTTCGTGCCAGGAATGAACTCAAACATACTCGGCGTCCCGCTCTCTGAGCGGGATGCCTTAAAATGCCTGTGCGTGCTTGGCTAAAATTGCAATTCGCTCAAATGACACAGCAGCTATCTAAACAAAATGATGTACAAGAATCAATCTCTTAAAAAATATCTCGATGATTTGGCGGGAAAGCTGCCCGCACCCGGAGGAGGTAGTGCCGCCGCCCTTAGCGGCGCTTTGGGTTGCGCGCTTTTGTCAATGGTATCTAACTTTACCGTTGGCAAAGAAAAATACAGGAAATACGAAAAAGAAATAAAAGGTATTTTATTAAAGTGCGAGAGTTATAGGAAAAGGTTTTTGGAGTTAGTGGATTTAGATGTTAAAACATATTCAGCTTATGCTAACGCTAAAGACAAAAAATCTAAAAGTATGGCGAAAAAAGAATCGCAGAGAGTAGCTAAAGAAATTAACTCTTTAAGTTATAAAGCAATACAATTATGTTTTCCTTTGGCGGAAAAAGGCAATATATATTTGATAAATGATGTCTTAGCCGGCGCGGAACTTTTGAGCGCCGCCTTTAATGCGGCGTTGATTAACATAGAAGCCGAATAAGTCTATGGTGATAATAATTTTGTCCCGCCTCGCCCCTAGAAATTGCTTCGCAATTTCAGGGACTAAGTCCTCGCAATTCTTCGAATTGCAGAGGGTAAGATATGTCAAAATTCTATCATATAATTTTGACACACTCGGCGGGATCAATTCCGACATACAAGTTATGTCGCTCCGCGAGCTCCATAACTTGTGTCGTCATTGAGAGGGTAACCATGAGTGCTAAATTATTAGAAGGAAAACCGATTGCCGAAAAAATCAAGGAAGAGATAAGAAAAGAAATTAAGACATTGGGGAGGAAGCCTGTCTTAGCCACCATTCAAGTAGGTGAGAATCCTCAAAGCACAATCTATTTGAAATCTCAAAAGAAACGGGCTCAAGAACTGGACATAGAGCTTCAAGAGCATATTCTTTTAGACTCAATAGCTGAATCGGAACTTATAAATTATATCAGAAAATTAAATCAGGACAAAAATGTAACTGGAATACTTTTGCAACTGCCTTTACCTAGCCAGATAAATTCCAAAAATATTCCTATTCATATCGACCCCCTAAAAGATGTAGAAGGTATGCATCCAGAAAACGTAGGCCAAGCCATTTTTGGTAAGATGAGGATTGGTTCTTGCACTGCTCTTGCGGTAATGGAATTGATTAATGCTACAGGTGTAGACTTATATGGAAAAGAAGCAGTTATAGTGGGCCACAGCGAAATTGTGGGTAAGCCGGTTAGTCTTCTCCTCTTAGATAAACTTGCTACCACTACCACCTGCCATATTGCCACGGGCCAAAGAGGTTATCTGCCTACCCATGTCAAAAGGGCAGAGATTTTAGTAGTAGCCGTAGGAAAGCCGGGAATCATCCACGGTGAATGGGTTAAAGAGGGTGCAATTGTCATAGATGTAGGCATAAACCGCGTCAACGACAAAATCGTCGGCGATGTGGAATTTGAGAAGGCGTATGAGCGGGCAAGCTACATTACGCCTGTCCCCGGAGGAGTCGGCCCGGTAACCACCATTATGCTGATGCGTAATTTGGTTGAATCTGCGAAGTTGCAACGATAAAGTTTATGCTAAAGAGTATTTTCAAAACAGGCATCCTATTAAGCGTAGGCCTTCTTCTTATTACGGGTTGCGCAAAGACTAAAAACATTGATGATTTGTTACTCCATTTTGAAAGCCAGGGGCTATCCATAGAAGATCCGCCCGCCATAAGTGCCGAAGAAAAAAGGGTTGTGGAGGGCGCTAAGAAAATGTTTGCCGCGGCCGGGATTAAAGGCGGCAAAAATGGCCCGGTTGAGCGGAAAAAGAAAATTATAGAAGGCATAAAGGTTGGCATAAGCAGGTACGCAAATAATATTCTGGCCGAAAAGGCATGCCAGAATTTAACCGCATTTGAAGAACGGCGCAAAAAACGCGCTATCGAAAAATCTTCACCATATTTTTAAAAGGGTTATTTTTTAAACGCTACGTTTCTGTTAGAGGTTGAATATTATAAAGTAAAAATATTGCCGGGGGGCCTAGGCGCGGATAAGAGTAGCATAGATGAAACCGCCTTATCAAAAATTAAGCAGGCCTTTGAGAGTTTTAAGTAGCTCTAAGCGGAATTATTTAGTTGGATTTATATTGATTAGCGCGGCGGTATTTGTTATATTTAAAAAGTGGTAGAGTGACGGAAATAATGAGGAAAAATTTAATATGGTTAAGAAATTAAATTTTTTGACGGCCTTGGTCACTTTCATCGCAGCGGTTATAGGATTAATCATAGGGATTCAAAATAGTACTAAAATTGTATCTCTGACAGCGAATGTTAATTCAAATAATATTCGTGTTAACGCAGATTTAAATAATATAAGCAATAAAATCATATCTATCAATAAAGATATCACGACTATTCGTGGTGATGTTAAGAATGCCGCGGGTATGAAAATAACTGCTATAGGTGGTGGTCAAGGCGATGTTACCGGTATGAGTGTAACAGCGATTGGTGATGGCAAGAGTAATATTACAGGCTTAGAAGTTGATACTATAATTGGGGAATAGAAAATGTTATCACGAAATAAAATTATAGAAATTTTAAAAAAAGAATTTCCGCGCTTAAAAGCTGAATTTAGCGTAAAAAAGATAGGTATTTTTGGCTCCTATGCGACGGGTGCGGCGGGGAAAGCCAGCGATGTGGATATTTTTATAGATTTTACAAAACCCATAGGCCTTAAGTTTATGGATTTAGCCGAGCATTTAGAAAAAATATTGGGGAAAAAGGTAGATATCTTGACTCCTGCCGGCATAAAGGGCATAAGAATAAAACAAATCTCTCAAAGCATTAAGAAAAGTTTAATCTATGTCTAAAAGAGCGGACAAGGATTTACTTAGCGATATCAAAGAATCTATCCTGCGGATAAATAGATATAGCGATAAGGTAACTTATGCGGAATTTATGCGGGATACCAAAATCCAGGATGCGGTAGTGCGTAACATTGAAATTATCGGCGAGGCGGTAAAGAATTTATCTGAAGCAGAAAGAAGAAAGTATCCAAAAGTCCCATGGAAAGAGTTAGCCAAAATGAGAGATAGGCTTATTCACCATTATTTCGGGGTTAATTACGAAATTGTTTGGAGTATAATCAGAGAAGAATTACCGAATATTGCGGCAGGGCTTAAGATGAGTAGCGGGGGATTAAAATGACTTTTAAGGAGAAGGTGCAGGCTAAAAAGTTTATTGTAACCGATGAGGTTGGCCCGCCAAAGGGTATTGAGACTAAGGTGATTTTAGAAGATTGCGCGTTGATAAAAAACCGCGTGGATGCGATTAACGTTACCGATTTACAGAGCTCAGTTATGCGGCTGGGGTCTTTGGCAGTTTCAGGTATTCTAAAACAGCACGGCTTTGAGCCGGTATATCAGCTAACCTGCCGGGATAGGAATCGACTGGCGCTTCAATCGGATATTTTATCCGCCGCCGCTTTGGGGATAGAAAATATTTTACTTTTAACCGGCGACCATCCTTCGTTAGGCGACCACCCGCAGGCAAAGGCGGTATTTGATATTGATTCGGTGCAGTTGCTTGATGCGGTCAAGGGGATAGAGCAAGGCGTGGATATGGCTGGAAAAAAATTGCAAGGTATGCTTCCAAAATTTTTTAAGGGGGCTGTGGTTAATCCAGGGGCTGAGCCGCTTGAGCCGCAGATCCTAAAGATGAAGAAAAAGATTGCCGCGGGCGCTGAATTTTTCCAGACGCAGGCAGTGTATGAAGTAGATAAATTTGCCAAGTTTATGTCCGAGGTAAAGAGTTTTGGCATACCGATATTTGCCGGGATTGTGCTTTTAAAATCTGCTGGTATGGCGCGTTTTATGAATAAAAACGTTGCTGGTGTATTTGTACCGGATAATTTGATAAAGGAAATTGACGAGGCAAAAGATAAGCAGGTAAAGTCGGTTGAGATTGCCGCGCGCTTGATTAAAGAATTAAAGCCGCTATGTCAAGGCATACATATTATGTCTATCGGCTGGGATAAATTAGTGCCGAACGTCTTAGATGCCGCTGGTTTATGAAAAAACTTTATTATGATGTTTCCAAGTGCTTGGCGTGTAAATCTTGTGAGATTGCCTGTGCTGTAGGTAAAAGCACATCTGGCGAATTATTTAAGGCAATCTTTGAAGAAGTCAAACCGCAGTCATGCGTTGAGGTAAAGACAACCGGAGGAAAAAATTTCCCGATTGCCTGCCGTCATTGTAAAGAGCATCCGTGTGTATCTGCTTGTATCGCCGGAGCATTAAGTTACGACCAAGCTAAAGGCAGGGTGATTTACAATAAAGATAAATGCGTGGGCTGCTGGATGTGCGTGATGGTTTGCCCTTATGGGGCAATCCGGGATAATAAAGAGCTTAAAATTCCTATAAGATGCGATTTGTGCGCCGATGTGGATGAACCGCGCTGTATAAAGGCCTGCCCTATGGGGGCGATAATGTTTTTGGAAGAAGAAGAGTTTGATAAGATGTTAGCCGAGAAGAAGGTAAATAAAAAACCTGTGTAATCTCTTTTTAGAATCGGTGTAATCTATGGCTACAAAAAATATTGTTATTATCGGTAATTCTGCGGCAGGAGTTTCCGCAGTTGAGGGCATTCGCACAAAAGACCGCGAAAGTAAAATTACTATTATTTCGGATGAGCAATTTTTAGCTTATTGCCGCTGCCTTATCTCTAATTATTTGGCCGGCACAATAGCCGAGAAAGACTTGGTTTTTAGAGATAAGAATTTTTATTCCGAAAATAAAGTTGAACTATTACTGGAGAAAAAAGCTGAGCGCATTGATACAAAAAAGAAGAAGGTTTATTTGGAAGATAAAACAGTAATTCCTTACGATGCGCTGCTGATTGCGGCTGGAGCGTCTCCTAAAATGCCCAAGGATTTAAAGGGTATAAATAAAAGAGGGGTTTTTGGTTTCCGCACCATTAAAGATACTAAAGAAATCTTAACCATTGCTTCTATTTCGCATACCTCCTGTGTTTTAGGAGGCGGTCTAGTCGGTTTAAAGGCCGCTTATGGTTTAGCCAAGCGTAAGCAGGACGTCAAAGTAATTGTTAAGTCTAACCGTATTCTTTCGCAGATTGCCGATAAACAGGCCTCGGAATTATTTTTGAGCCGTTTTTCCGAAAATGGCATTGAGGTAATGCTTAATACTGATGTTTCCGAGATTATCGGCAACGGCGATTTAAAGGCGGTTAAGCTGGATAATGGGAAAGTTATCGGCTGTTCTTTGGTAATCGTAGGCAAGGGCGTTTCTCCTAATACAAAATTAGTTTTAGAATCAGATATTAAGATAGATAAAGGAATTTTAGTTGATGAGCACCAATGCACAAATATAAATGATGTTTATGCCGCAGGCGATGTGGCGGAAACTTTTGATGTGGCTACAGAGAAATACGAGAATAACGCTCTCTGGCCTTGCGCAGTTGAACAGGGCAGGGTTGCCGGATTAAATATAGCAGGCGAGAATCTTCAATATGCCGGCTCACTTGGCATGAATTCCATTGAGTTTTTTGGGTTACCGCTTATTTCTTTTGGCGTATTTGACGGTGAATATGAAACGGTTTCTTCTTTGGATAAGGGAAAAGCAATTTATCGGAAATTAGTATTTAAAAACAGCCGTTTAATCGGTGCTTTATTGGCAGGAAATATTCATAATAGCGGGCTTTATCTGAGGTTAATTAAAGAAAGAAGCGATATTTCAAAAATTAAAGATGACTTATTAGATGTAAATTTAAATTATGCTAAGATTGCGGAGTTAGTGAAAGAGGAAGAGAAAATTTATATTTAAAGGGGATAAAAAATATGTCTAAAATAGTTGCACAAGCAGTTATTCGCGGCGCAAAAAAAATTGCCAAACTTGCAGAGGATGATTTGACTAAAGCAATTCTAGATAAAGGGGAAAGCCAAAAGGTAGAATTTCCCGAGACGGCTTTTTATTTTCCTATGGCCAATGCCCTTTTGGGAGCGGAGGTAAAAACCTTAGGCGATGCCAAGAAGATTTTAGCGCATCTAAAGAAGCTCCTGCCGTGCGAAATTCCCACGGATCAACTCTGGCTTCCTTATTTGGGCGATGCCTTAGACGCCGGAATCGCTACTTTATTGGCTGAAGAAATAATCGTCGCTATCCGTTATCTTTACGGTAGAGAGCCTCAGGCCGATTGCAATGGCTTTTTTACGGATACGATTATGCGCTCTCTGGGGATTCAATTGGTTGATGGCCGTATGCCTGGCTTTGCCGCGATATTAGGAGCAACACCCGATAACCAGATAGCTTTGGAAATTATCCGTCAGCTTCAGGAAAGAAATATCCTTATTTTTGTGGGATCAGAAAGCTCCGGCCGCTCCATCGTTGACCAATTAAAAGAAGAAGATGTGCAGATGGGCTGGGACAATTATATTGTGCCTTATGGCCGCGATACTATCTCGGCAATCTATCCTCTAAATTGGGCGATAAGGTCAGCGCTTACCTTCGGTGGACTTAAACCGGGACAGGCAAAAAAATGCCTGCTTTATTGTAAAGAAAGGGTCTTTGCTTTTGGTTTAGCTTTAGGTTTAGTTGATGATGAAAAATATGCTACGGGAGCAGGTGCAATTAATATGGGCTTTCCGGTAATCGCGGATACAGATATTCCAGAGATTCATCCCACAGGAATTACTACATATGAAGCGTTGGTAAAAGAATTAGATTACAAGAAAATTGTGCCGCGTTGTATTGAGGTAAGAGGAGTCAAGGTAAAAGTTGCCCATATCCCTATTCCGGTTCTCTATGGCGCGGCTTTTGAAGGAGAGCGCGTGCGCAAAGAGCAGGTATTTGCCGAATTTGGAGGAAAGCTTTCTTTAGCATTTGAATATTTAAAAAGTTGTGATTCAGATAGAGTAAATGACGGTCAAGTCGAGCTTATCGGACCGGATATAGATAATATGCCCGAGGGCACAAAATCCATGCCTCTGGGGATAGTGATAGAAGTTGCCGGACGGAAAATGCAGAAAGATTTTGAGCCAATCTTTGAACGGCAGATTCACCATTTTATAAATTGCGCTATGGGCTTAATGCATGTCGGCCAGCGGGATATGGTTTGGATACGCATAAGCAAGGATGCGGCAGGCAAGGGATTCCGGCTGAAACATATCGGCGTACTTTTGCATGCTAAATTGCACGAAGATTACGGAGCAATTGTAGATAAGGTAAGTGTGAAACTTTATACTAAACAGGAAGATGTGGAGAAATTTGTTGAGGAGGCAAAGAAGGTTTATAGCGAGCGCGATGAGCGCATCAGCGGAATGACTGATGAAAGCGTGGATACCTTTTATTCCTGTATGTTGTGCCAGTCTTTTGCTCCTAACCATGTCTGCGTAATTACTCCAGAAAGGCTGGGGTTATGCGGTGCTTATTCCTGGCTGGATACCAAAGCCGCATATGAGATTATGCCTTCAGGCGGAAATCAGCCGGTTAAAAAAGGAAAGGTGATAGGTGAAAAACTCGGCCAGTGGGAGGAGGTGAATAAGTTTTTTTATAACAAGTCCAACAAGACTATAGAGAAGGTGAGCATGTATTCTATTATGGACAATCCCCAGACCTCCTGCGGATGTTTTGAATGTATTCTGGCTATAATCCCCGAGGCAAACGGGGTGATGGTTGTGCACCGTGATTATTCTGGGATGACTCCCTGCGGTATGAATTTTACCACTTTGGCTGGCTCGGTTGGCGGTGGAGTACAGACCCCGGGTTTTTTAGGAGTGGGTAAATTATATCTTGTAAGTAAAAAATTTATCTCCGCAGATGGCGGGCTTGCGAGACTTGTCTGGATGCCCAAGGAATTGAAGGAAATGCTGGCAGATAAATTGAAGAGGCGCGCAAAGGAGATAGGCATACCTGATTTTATAGACAAAATTTCCGATGAAACTAACGCTACAACCAGCGAGGAACTCCTTGCCCATTTAGAAAAAGTTGGACATCCAGCTTTAAAACTTCCACCGTTAATGTGAAAAATTTATCTTGCAACTTGGAGCCAAATATATTAAAATAAAGATACCTTAAGAGGCAAGTCCTCAAAAGATAGTCCTGCTGATTTTTCCAATTTTACTGCCTAAAAACTTTAATAAATTTCGACATATCTTTAGCCCTATCTAAAAGTTATGCCTAAGCCAAAATTATTCCTCTTTGACGCGAATTCGTTCTGTTACCGCGCCTTTTTTGCTATTAAGGCGAATCTCGCCACCTCTTACGGCCAGCCCACAGGCGCGGTCTACGGTTTTTTAAATATTTTAAACAAAATTCTCAAAGATAATAGGCCGGATTACCTGTCTATATGTTTCGACGTAAGCCGTGATACTTTCCGTAAAGAAATATTTACCGATTACAAAGGAAACCGTCCTGCTATGCCGGATGAGCTTGTATCGCAGATAGCGATAATTAAAGAAATAATTTCGGCTTATAAATTTTATATTTTTGAAAAAGAAGGATTTGAGGCGGATGATATCATTGCCACTATTGCTACAAAGGCGCAAGCTGAGTTTGAGGTATTTATAGTTTCTGCTGATAAGGATATGCTGCAGTTGGTTAATGATAATATCAAAATATATAATCCCTACCATAGCGAGCGGATAATTAATAAGGATATGGTAATAAATCGTTTCGGAATTACACCAAAACAGATAGCCGATATGGTCTCTCTAACCGGAGACGCGATAGATAATATTCCCGGTGTAAAAGGCATAGGAGAAAAAACCGCGCTATGTTTGATGAAAAAATACGGCGACTTAGATAATTTATTACTACATCTTGAAGAAATATCGCCGCAGCGCGTAAGAATTATGTTAGAAGAGCAAAAAGATAAGCTGTATTTAAGCAGGAAGCTGGCAATCTTAAATACCGAGGTAGGCCTAGATTTGGATTTTAGTAAATTAAAAGTAGTAGGCCCGGATTATGATAGCCTACATAGGATTTTTAAGAAGCTTGAATTTAAAAACTTACTTAAAGGCCTGCCGGCTAAACCCAAGGATTTTAAGCAGGAGGCATTCATTAAAAAATTAAATGAAATCTCCGAGGTCAAAGAATTAATTGAGGCAATACGAAAAGAAAAAATAATGATATTTTTGCCCGAATTAACCGATAGTAAGATTTCAAAAATTTACCTTTATCAGGGCGATAAAAACTACTCTATAGAAGAAGAGTTTTACCAAGAGGTGAAAGATATTTTTAGCGATGAAAAGATTAAGAAAATAGGGCATAATTTAAAACAGGCAATAATAATGCTTGCTAAATATAAGATTAAACTTAGGGGCGCGTATTTTGATGTGATGCTTGCTGCCTATATTTTAAATCCTGCGCAGGCCTCCTACGATTTAGGAGATTTAGTATCTGAATATTTAGAGAAGGATATCAGCGAAAGCCTTCAGGCTCAAACCTTAGTAAGCCTTATTCATAAATTAAAAGAGGCATTAGATAAAAGCCTTAAAGAAAGAATGCAGGAAAAATTATTCCACGATATAGAAATGCCTTTGGTAGAGGCTCTCTCTGATATGGAACTTGCGGGCGTCAAACTTGATTTAGATATTTTAAAATCTTTATCAAAAAAGTTAGGAGAAAGGATATCCGTATTAGAAGATGAGATTTATAAAATTTCCGGCAAAAACTTTAATATAAACTCGCCAAAACAGTTAAGGTTTATTTTATTTGATAATTTTAAATTACCCGTTATAAAGAAAACAAAAACCGGGCCTTCCACTGATGAGGAGGTATTGGCTAAATTAGCTAAGCAAAATCCCCTGCCGGCTTTAATTTTAGATTACCGGCGGTTAATAAAATTAAAGTCTACCTATATAGATGCTTTGCCTGAATTAGTAGATATAAATGATGGGAAGTTGCACACTTCTTTTAATCAAACAGGCACACAGACAGGGAGGCTGTCTTCATCCCGCCCCAATTTACAGAATATACCGGTAAAAACCGAAGAAGGCCGCAGGATCCGCCTTGCTTTTATTCCGAGAAGCCCGGATAATTTATTATTATCTTGCGATTATTCACAGATAGAGTTAAAGATACTGGCGCATTTATCGAAAGATACAAACCTTATCCATGCATTTTGCGAGGGTAAGGACATACATCGTTACACCGCGTCATTAATTTTTGCAACCACCGAAGATAAAATTAGCCAAGTAATGCGTGATACCGCTAAACGTGTTAACTTTGGGATAATTTATGGAATAAGCAGTTTTGGCTTATCCAAAGATTTAGACATCAGTAATGAAGAAGCCCAAAAGTTTATCGAAGAATATTTTTTGAGGTACCCGCAAGTTAAAAAATATATCGACGACACCATTGCCGCCGCAAGGAAAGATGGCTTTACTGCAACGCTCTTGGGCCGCAGGAGGTATTTAAATGAAATAAACAGTTCCAATAACCAATTAAGGGCATTTTCCGAACGCCAGGCTATAAATGCGCCTATACAGGGCAGCGCCAGCGATATGATAAAACTGGCAATGGTCAATATTCATAATGAACTCGAAAAAAAATCGCTTAATTCAAAAATGATTATTCAGGTCCATGATGAACTCATCTTTGATGCGGAGAAAAAAGAAATAGATGGTTTATGCGCCTTAGCGGTCAGGAATATGGAGAATGTTTTAACGCTATCTGTCCCTATAAAAGTTGAGGCAAAGAGCGGCAAGAATTGGTATAACATGAAACCGATAACACTGTAGATTATGCGCAATATTTTTGTTATTGGCGTCAGCGGCGGATTCGGCACAGGAAAGACCACCGTAGCAAATATTTTTAAAAAGTTAGGCGCAAAAGTTATTGATGCCGATAAAATAGCTCATCAGTTACTTCGTTTCAGGAGCCCAGTATACAAAAAGACAGTTTTAAAACTCGGGAAAGCTATATTAAATAAAGATGCTTCCATTAACCGAAAGAGGCTTGCTGAGATAGTGTTTAACGATAGAGAGAAATTATCCGAGTATCTTAAAATAATTCATCCCGAAATAATAAAGTTAATTAAGCATAAGCTTAAACATCCGCAAAGAATAAGAAAAATAAAGGTAATTGTTCTTGACGCGCCGCTTTTAATTGAGGCAGGTTTAGATAAGTTAGTAGATAAATTAGTAGTGGTGGCAACTAGGAGAGATATTCAGTTGTCGCGTATTAAAAATAAATTTGCTTTAAGTAAAAGTGATATTTTAAAACGCATTAAATTACAACTACCGTTGTCTAAAAAGATAAAGGTAGCTGATTATGTTATAGATAATAATGGCACAGAAAAAAGGGCAGAAAAACAAGTAAGACAAATATGGAAAGAGGTGAAAAGATGGACATCATCAACTTGAAAGAAAAGAAGATTACCGAGTTAAACAAAATGGCCAAGGAGTTAAATGTGAACGGCGTCAGCGGCCTAAAAAAGCAGGATTTGATTTTTAAAATCCTGCAGGCTCAGGCTGAGAAAGAAGGATTGATGTTTGGAGAGGGAGTTTTGGAGGTTCTGCCTGATGGTTTTGGGTTTTTACGGAGCCCAAATTATAACTATTTGCCCTGCCCCGACGATATATATATATCTCCTTCGCAGATAAGGAAATTTGATTTAAGGACAGGCGATACTGTCAGCGGGCAGATTAGGCCGCCTAAAGAGGGAGAAAAATATTTTGCGCTTTTAAAAGTCGAGGCGGTGAACTTTGAGAACCCGGAAAGTGCTAAAGAAAAAATATTATTTGATAATTTAACTCCCCTTTACCCGCACGACCGCTTTATTCTGGAGGCAAGGCCGGAAGAAATCTCTATGCGTATAATGGATTTACTTACTCCTTTGGGTAAAGGCCAGCGCGCTTTAATTGTGGCGCCCCCTTACAGCGGCAAAACCGTGCTTTTGCAAAAAATTGCCAATTCTGTTGTGCAAAACCATCAGGATGTAATTTTGATAGTCCTGTTGATTGATGAACGGCCCGAAGAGGTTACTGACATGCAGAGAAGCGTAAAGGGCGAAGTAATTTCTTCTACTTTTGATGAGCCGGCAGAGAGACATGTGCAGGTTGCCGAGATCGTGCTTGAGAAATCGAAAAGGTTAGTGGAGTCCGGCAAGGACGTAGTGATTTTATTAGATAGTATAACCCGCTTGGCACGGGCATATAATACGGTAGTCCCGCACTCAGGAAAGATTTTATCCGGCGGCGTAGACTCCAATGCTCTTCATAAACCTAAACGTTTCTTCGGTGCAGCCCGTGCCGTTGAAGAAGGAGGGAGTTTGACAATTATAGCTACTTCTTTAATTGATACTGGAAGCCGGATGGATGAAGTTATTTTCGAAGAATTTAAAGGAACGGGTAATATGGAGCTGCAGTTAGACAGAAATTTATTCCAGCGCAGGATCTATCCCGCCATTGATATTAAACGTTCAAATACGAGAAGAGAAGAGTTGTTAATAAAAGGAGATGATTTGCAGAAAATATGGATATTAAGAAAAGTGCTTAACGATTTAAATTCGGCAGAAGCAATGGAACTTTTAATTGACAGGATGTCTAAGAGCAAGAATAATAAAGAATTTTTAGGGAATATGAATCAATAAGTGAGGACATAAGTTATGGAACGAAGTGAACATAACTTATTAGTCCAAACTTACCCCCACTGCTTCGCTTTGCGAAGCAAAGCGGTGGGGGTCATTAAGGAGAAAAAATGAAAGATAAAATTCATCCGAATTATCAGGATGCTTCAATTATCTGCGCTTGCGGCGAGATAATCCAGACGCGTTCGACTAAACAGAATATCCGTGTAGAAATCTGCTCTAAGTGCCACCCATTTTTTACGGGTAGGCAGAAATTTGTCGATTCAGCGGGGAGAGTAGATAAGTTTATGAAGAAGTACAAAAAATGATATGCTTGAAAAACTGGTTGCAATCGAAAAACGCTATAAGGAGTTAGAAGAGCTTTTAGTAAAAGAGGAAACCCTCGCCGATAAAGATAAATATCAGGTTTATGCCAAGGAGCTTTCTAAATTATCTAAGATTGTTGAAAGGATAAAGCTGTTCGATAATAAAAACGCGGAACTAAAAGATTTAGAGCATCTTCTTTCTGAACAGCATGAGGAGAGTTTCTTGGATTTAGCTAAAACTGAGATAGATAAACTAAGAGGGGAAATATCAGCCTTAACCTCAGAGCTTGAGTCTTTGCTCTCGCAAGAAACGGCAGATAAACAGGAAGAGCTTATTATGGAAATTCGCGCCGGAACCGGAGGGCAAGAGGCAAGCCTTTTCGTCGGCGACCTATACCGGATGTATACGAAATATGCCGACGCACGAGGTTTTAAATATGAGGTGATGGCGAGCCACCCTACCGATACAGGGGGATTTAAAGAAGTAATCTTTAGTATTTCCGGGAAAGGCGCTTATAAAAATTTAAAATATGAAAGCGGTGTGCATCGCGTTCAGCGTGTACCGGCTACTGAAAGCTCCGGCAGAATTCATACTTCGACGGTGACTGTCGCTGTATTGGTTGAGCCGCAAGAAGTAGATTTAGTTGTCAATCCGCAGGATTTAAAAATTGATGTTTACCGCTCTAAAGGCGCAGGTGGGCAAAGCGTAAATACGACGGATTCCGCAGTCCGGATTACTCATCTGCCTACGGGAATGGTAGTAACTTGTCAGGACGAACGCTCCCAACTAAAGAATAAAAATAAAGCAATGCGGGTTTTAAGGGCACGGCTTTTAGATAAGACAAAACAGGAAGACTTAAATAAAATGACTTCTGAGCGCAGGCTTCAGGTCGGTACAGGCGATAGAGCCGAGAAGATACGTACGTATAATTTTCCTGATCGGCGTATCACCGACCACAGGATTAATCTCACCATATACAGGCTTGAAGATGTTTTAGACGGCAATATCAACGAATTTATTGGGCGCTTACAGGAAAATGAGAAGAAGAAAAAGGCGGCGGTATGACGGAAAAAGAGTTAATTTTAACTAATCTTTTGGAATGTTCCCGGCATGAATTATATTTTAAGAATAAACCGTTAAGCAAGGAGCAAGAGAGAGAGCTGTCAAAAATACTTAAGTTGCGCTGCGCTGGAGTGCCTCTACAATATATCTTAGGCTTTAGCGAATTTATGGGGATAAAATTTAAAGTAGATAAGCGTGCACTTATCCCGCGGCCGGAGACAGAGATACTGGTTGAGACGGCGATAAAATATGTATCAAGTATCCCCGCCTGTGGCGGGACAGGCAAGTATCAAGTATCAAGTAAGAACATTCTAGATATAGGGACGGGGTCGGGTTGTATTGCCGTGAGTTTGGCGAAATTTCTGCCTAATTCAAAAATAACCGCTGTGGATATTTCCCAAAAAGCTTTAGAAATAGCGCGGGAAAATGCTGGATTAAATGGCATTGCTGATCAGATTGAGTTTATGCAGAGTGATTTATTCTCGAAATTCGAAATTCCTGCCTTGCCGGTAGGCAGGCGAATTTCGAATTTCGATATTATTGTTTCCAATCCCCCCTATATTTGCAGTGATGAGATTAAAAAGCTGCCCAAAGAGGTACAATATGAGCCAAAGCTCGCATTAGATGGTGGATGTGACGGGCTAAACTATTATCGCCGTCTTATTAAGGAGAGCCCGTCTTTTTTAGGAGAAGGCGGTTTATTAATTATGGAATTAGGAATTGGCCAACTTGAACAAGTAAAAAATATAAGCGAACAAAGTAAAAGATTTATATTTATTGAGGCAATTAAGGATTATAATAAAATAAATAGGGTGATAGTATTAAGGCGGGATAGAGAGAATGGATAAATTGGTTATTGAAGGCGGAGTGCGTCTTAAGGGAATGGTTAAAATCAGCGGAGCAAAGAATGCAGTCTTGCCCATATTATCCGCTGTGTTATTAACTGAAGAACCCTGTATCATTAGGAATGTCCCGGATTTGAGGGATGTGCATTTGATGCTGCGAATTTTGCGTTTTTTAGGGGTTGGCGCAGAATTCGATAAAGGAAAAGTAACGGTTTGCGCGAAGAATATTAAAAGTTATACTGCGCCTTATAATTTGGTTTCTAAGATGCGCGCCTCATTTGCGCTATTGGGCCCGCTTTTAGGCCGCCTTAATAAAGCAAAGGTTTCTCTACCCGGAGGATGTGTTATCGGACTACGTCCCGTAGATCTGCATATTAAGGGGCTTAAGCGGCTGAATGTAGATATTGATATAGTTGGCGGCTATGTGAATGCTCGGACTAAGCAGCTAAAGGGAGGATATATTTATCTCGGCGGAGAGTTTGGCTCATCAGTCCTTGCTACCGCCAATGTAATGATGGCGGCGGTGAAAGCATCCGGCACAACAATAATTGATAGTGCGGCTTGTGAACCGGAGCTTGTAGATTTAGCTAACTTTTTAAAAGAGATGGGGGCGCAGATAAAAGGCGAAGGGACACCCACAATAACCATCGAAGGAGTAAAGGCCTTAAAAGGGGTAGAATATAAGGTTATACCGGACCGCATTGAGGCCGGAACTTTTATAGTGGCTTCCGCCATTACAAAAGGCGATATCACAATTTGCGGCGCTATCCTTCAGCATTTAGCGGCTTTAATTGATAAATTGGAAGAAGCAGGCATTGTTGTAGAGAAAACAGATTCTTCTTTACGTATAAGGCGTAAGCGCGAGTTTAAACCGGTAAATATTACTACGCTTCCTTATCCGGGGTTTCCTACGGATATGCAGGCGCAATTTATGTCGCTCTTGAGTGTTACTCCCGGAGTAAGCGTGATTACTGAAAAAATTTATCCTGACCGTTTTATGCATGTGGCTGAACTTAACCGTATGGGTGCGCATATCCAGAAAGAAGGCCCGCATGCAATTATTGAAGGGGTGAGAAAGCTTCAAGCGGCACCGGTAATGGCCTCAGATTTAAGGGCATCTGCAGCTTTAGTTTTAGCTGGCCTTGCAGCTTCGGGGAAGACAGAAGTTTCGCGTATCTATCATTTAGACCGTGGTTATGAAAAAATAGAAGAAAAATTCCAGAAGTTAGGTGCGCGTGTCTGGAGAGAGAAAGAGGCGTAATGTGATTCTCATGATTGATAATTACGACTCATTTACTTATAACCTCGTTCAGTATTTAGGAGAATTAGGAGGGGACCTGCGTATATTCCGCAATGATAAATTAACAATTTCTCAAATAAAAAAAATAAAACCTAAAAAAATCGTTATTTCTCCCGGCCCTGGTAGGCCATCTGATGCCGGGATTTCTTGCGCGGTAATAGAGCAATTTGCCAAGACCATACCTATCTTAGGTGTATGCTTGGGGCATCAATGTATAGGCGATGTTTTCGGCGGAAAAATCATCCGTGCGGATAGGCTTATGCATGGAAAGACTTCGCTTATTTATCACAACGGAGAAGGCATTTTTAAAAATATTAAAAGTCCTTTTGAAGCAACGCGTTATCATTCTTTATTGGTTGAGAAAAAAAGCCTGCCCGGGGCTTTAGAGATTACCGCTTGGACTAAAGAAAATGAGATAATGGGGCTAAAACACAGAAATTTTCCCCTTTGGGGGGTACAGTTTCATCCGGAATCGATTTTAACCAAGCCGGGTAAAGAGATACTAAAGAATTTTTTGATGTTGTGATACTATAAAGCAGGTTATTATTCATTTTGAACGATTTGCAATTTTCGTCAGGAGTCGTAGAGATTTTAAGGTTCCCCGCCAACGGCGGGGCGCCGAGGACTGTCTGAATTCATTCCTGGCACGGAACGTGCCGAAGAATGAGTTCCGCAGGTGCCTTAAAATATCGAGAAGCTGACGTTAAAAAATTGCATCAGAGTGAAAAATGACATAATAACATGCTGTATGCTATGATGATTAATTAGTTTTATGCCTAAGATTACCGATTTAACTGAATTTCTAAACCGCGGCAAACTTCCGGATAAAAATCAGGTTCAGGATGTATTTACCGATATTATGTCCGGTAAGGTGGAGACTGAAGATTTAAAGAAGTTCCTTTTAGCGCTGAAAGATAAAGAGACGCCTGAAATTATCGCTGGTGCGGCAAGCGCTATGCGGGATAAAATGGTAAAAATTAATGTGCGAACTTCTCCCGACGAAGTTGTTTTAGATACCTGCGGAACAGGCGGAGGCAGCTTTCATACTTTTAATATTTCAACAGCCAGCGCTTTTGTGATTGCCGGATGCGGTATAAAAGTAGCCAAGCACGGAAACAGGGCGGTCTCAAGCCAGTTTGGAAGCGCCGATGTTTTAAAGGAATTAGGCTTGAATTTAGATTTGCCGCCGCAGAAGGCAGAGGCGATAATTAAGGAAATCGGCATAGGGTTTTTATTTGCGCCGCTTTATCATCCGGCTATGAAATATGCTATAGAGGCACGTAAAGAACTCGCAACCCGCACTCTTTTTAATATCTTAGGCCCATTATGCAATCCGGCAGGAGCAGATATCCAGATTGTCGGTGTTTATGAAGAAAGATTAAGCGAAATTTTAGCTCGCGCCTTAGGCGAATTAGGCGCAAGGCGCGCCTTTGTATTATATAGTGACAAAGGGTTAGATGAGCTAAGCATTGAAGGAAAAACCAAGGCAGTTGAGCTGATAGATAAAAAAATTAGCCTTAAACCGAGGAAGATAGATATTAATTACCTTCGTCCGCAGGATTTTGGAGTTAAAGAGGGAACGTTGGCAGAACTTGCGCCGGGGAAAAATACAGAAGAAAATGCAAAGATACTTCTTGATATTTTAAAAGGAGAGGAATCTGCAAGAATCGATGCAGTATTAATAAATTCCGCCTTAGGGATTTTAGCCTCTGGCATTACCGATAATTTAAAAGATGGGGTAGGGCTAGCAAGGGAATCTATTGATTCGCAAAAAGCGCTTAAGAAATTAGAAACTTTAATTACGCGGTCAAATAAATAAGAGTGAATATATTAGATAAAATAATCTTAGAAAAGAAAAAGGCTGTAGCGCGCACCAAGAGAAATAAGGCTTTGGATATTTTAATTAAACAGTCAGAATCTCTCCCTAAAGCGCGTCTGTTTAAAAAAGCGTTAAATAAAAAAGGTCAGCTTTCTTTAATTGCCGAGATTAAAAAGGCATCGCCTTCGTCTGGGGTAATCCGTCGCGATTTTAATCCGGTAAAAATTGCTAAGATTTATGAAAAATCCGGCGCGGATTGCCTTTCGGTATTAACAGAAGAGAAATTTTTTAAAGGAAAACTCAATTATATAAAGAAAATTAAAAAAGAAGTCGGCCTCCCGATTTTACGGAAAGATTTTATCATTGAGGCATACCAGATCTATGAATCCCGTGCATATGGCGCGGATGCGATTTTATTAATTTCTACAATACTGCCGTTAGAGAAACTTAAAAAATTTATAAATTTATCTAAAAAATTAAAATTAGATTGCCTGGTAGAATGCGATTGTTTAGCGAGTTTAAGAAAGGCGCTTAAGGCAGGGGCAGAAATTATCGGGATAAATAATCGCGATTTACATAATTTTAAGGTTGACATTAACCGGACCAAGCGTTTAATTAAATATATTCCTAAAAATAAGGTTATCGTTTCCGAAAGCGGCATAAAAGGCAAAAAGGATATAGAATTTTTAAAAAATTTAGGCGTAAATGCCGTACTTATCGGCGAGACATTTATACGCAGTAAAAATATAGAAGCAAAGATTAAGGAGTTGTTTGATTGACGAAAGTAAAAATCTGCGGGATAACTAATTTAGCGGACGCGCGGGCATCAATAAATGCCGGCTGCGACGCGCTGGGATTTGTGTTTTTTAGAAAAAGCCCGCGCTATATTAAGCCTGCGAAAGCAAAAGCCATAATTAAAAATTTACCAAAAAATATTCTTAAGATTGGGGTGTTTGTAAATAGTAAAGAAAAAACAATAAAAAGAATTGCTAAATTTTGCGGCCTTGATATACTACAATTTCATGGGAATGAATCTACGGAATTTTGCCGCAGATTTATAAGCTATAAGGTAATTAAGGCGATAAGAGTAAAGGATAAAGTAGATTTAAAGTATATTTTGAAGTATAATCCTTTTGCCTATCTTTTTGATGCTTTTATGGAGTCAAAGCCCGGGGGGACAGGCAAAAAATTCGATTGGAGGTTTATAGGACATTTAGACGGTATAAAGAAACCGGTATTCCTTTCCGGCGGGCTTAGCGCAGATAATGTCAAAAAGGCGATAGAGATTGTTAACCCGGATTGGGTGGATGTTTCTAGTTCCGTAGAGGTAGGCCCAGGTAAAAAAGACCAGCGCAAACTGCTGGAGTTTGTAAGGAAAGTTAAGCTATGAAGGAAAAATTTTTAATTATATTTTTTTCGTTAGCGTTTATTTTTTTGGCGATATACTTTTTCCCCAGAAACTCGGCATTATCGCAATTGCCCGAGATAAATTCGGATAAAGTTAAGGCCTTAAAAGAAGAAATACTGCCTTTTGAGCAGGGCGAAACAATAAGCTATGCGGTAAAATTAGGCGGGATAAAGATCGGTAATGCCGAACTAACGTATAAGGGGAAGACTAAATTAAATGATAAAGATGCGCACCTTATAATTTTTTCAACGGATACATTAAACTTTAAGGATACCGAAACTATGTATGCGGCTCTTGATACTTTTCTGCCTCTAAAAATTGAGCGGGATATCAATAAGTGGGGCAAAAAAATACGCATTGTTGAGGAATATGACCAGCTAAATCATAAAGTCAAAATCACCCAATTCGATAAAACGCGTAACCAAACCAAGGAAATAGCGCAGGATGCTCAGATACAGAACGTAATACTCTTAACTTACTTCTTAAGAAAACTCTCTAACTTTGAGCTTGGCAGGGAGTTCGCTGTTACCCTGCCTTTGGCAAAATTAATTATGCGCTTTACTAAAGAGGAACAGGCCAGGATACCTTGCGGAGTATATCGCACATATTTGGCGGAAAGTTTCCCTAAAGGGCATAAGATTTGGTTTGAGTCCTCAGAAAAGGCAATCCCTATAAGAATATCCGGGCCATCTATCGCGGGTAAGGTTAATATGGTGATGATGGACTATAAAGAGAGGTAAAGATGGTTATCTTTCCCGATAAAAGGGGCCATTTTAAAGAATTCGGCGGTAAGTTTGTCCCAGAGACATTGATGGGCATGCTTAAAGACTTGGAAGAAAAATATCGCAAGATTAAGCAGGATAAAAAATTCCAAAGAGAATTAAGTTATTATCTTTCTGAGTACGCCGGCCGCCCTACGCCGCTATATCTTGCCGCAAACCTAAGCAGGAAAATAGGTGCGGCAAAAATTTATTTAAAACGCGAAGACCTTCTCCATACCGGAGCGCATAAGATAAATAATACCTTAGGCCAGATTATTTTGGCCCGCGCAATGGGTAAAACTCGGATTATCGCTGAGACTGGCGCCGGACAACACGGCGTAGCTGTGGCTACGGTAGCCGCGATGTTTAATTTAGAATGCCACGTTTATATGGGAGAAGAGGATATAAAACGGCAGTCTTTAAATGTTTTCCGGATGCGTATGCTGGGTTCGGAAGTTATTCCGGTATCAAGCGGAAGTAAAACCTTAAAAGACGCGATGAATGAGGCAATCAGAGATTGGGTTACTAATGTGCGTAATACCTATTATCTGATCGGCTCAACTGCCGGCCCGCATCCATACCCTGCGATTGTGCGAGATTTGCAGTCAGTTATTGGTAAAGAAACCAAAAGGCAAATTTTAAAGAAGGAAGGAAAACTTCCGGATTATTTGATTGCCTGTGTTGGAGGCGGAAGCAACTCTCTGGGGCTATTTTATCCTTTTTTAAAAGATAAGGTAAAATTTATCGGAGTTGAGGCCGCAGGTTTAGGCTTAGATAGCGGTAAACATGCCGCTACCTTATGCCGCGGCTCAAAGGGGATCCTGCACGGCTCTCTAAGTTATGTTTTACAAGATAAAGACGGCCAGATAATACCAGCACATTCTATATCCGCAGGCTTAGATTATCCCGGTGTAGGCCCTGAACATAGTTTATTCAAAGAAACAAAACGCGCTGAATACGCGGCAGTTACGGATAAAGAAGCGTTAGGCGGTTTTCATCTTTTGTGCAAAACCGAAGGGATAATCCCGGCTTTAGAATCCGCGCACGCACTTGCTTATACAGTCAAAATCGGCCGTAAATTTAAAAAGAACGAAATTGTGGTAATCTGCCTTTCCGGCAGGGGAGATAAGGATATTAATACCGTGGCTGATACGATGGGAATGAAGTTATGAGCCGTTTAAAAAATAAATTTAACGAATTAAAGCGAAAGAATAGATGCGCGTTTATTGCTTACATTACCGCAGGAGACCCTAATTTATCCAAAACCAAAGAAATAGTTCAAGAGTTAGAAAAAAGCGGCGTGGATATTATTGAGTTAGGCGTTCCTTTTTCCGACCCTCTAGCCGACGGTCCGGTAATACAGGCGGCTTCCCAGCGTGCCTTAAAAAACGGGACTAGTCTAACAAAAATTATCCGCTTGGTAAAAGCTCTCCGTTTTAAAGTAAAAATTCCTCTATGTTTAATGTCTTATTACAATCCCATTTATAAAATGGGATTAGCGCATTTTGCGCAAATGGCATCCGAGGCGGGAGTGGACGGTGTAATCGTTCCGGATTTACCGGTGGAGGAAGCCGGGCCTTTTATCCGCTGTGTCAGAAAGGCAAAATTAGACACGATATTTTTTGTTGCGCCGACGAGCGCAGGTGAGCGCATAAAGAAAACAGCCAATGCTTCAAGCGGGTTTATCTATTACATATCTTTAACGGGAATCACCGGAGCACGCAAAGAATTATCAAGAGATTTAAGGGGAAGGATTAATTCAATAAAGAAATACAGCCGTAACCCGGTATGTGTTGGTTTTGGGGTATCCCGCCCTAAGCAGGTAAAAGAGCTTTCTAGTTTCTGCGACGGTGTAATCGTAGGCAGTGCTATTGTAAGTAGAGTATCTGCGAATTTAAAGGACAAAAATTTGGTGCATAAAGTTGGCAATTTTGTGCGGGGTTTAACTAATGTATAAGAAAACTGTATTAGATAACGGCGTAAGGGTTGTCACGGCTAACATGCCCCAGATGAAATCAGTTTCCTTCGGTATCTGGTTTGGCGCCGGCGGAAGATTTGAGAACAAAGAGAATAGCGGCATTTCGCATTTCTTGGAGCATATGTGTTTTAAGGGTTCACGCCGTTATAGCGGACGCAAGATTAAAGAACTGATTGAAGGCGTCGGCGGCTCGCTTAACGGTTTTACATCCGAGGAGCTTACCTGCTATTTAGCTAAAATTCTTAATAAACATTTAGAGAGAGCTTTTGAGATAATGACCGATATGTCGCTTAATCCTTTGGTAGATAAAACTGAACTGGAAAAAGAGAGATACGTCATATTAGAAGAAATCCGAATGTACCGCGACCAGCCGCAGAGTTATGTGCACGAATTATTAGATGCTTTGCTTTGGCCACAACATCCCTTAGGTATGAATTTAGCCGGCACATTTGAGACGGTAAAGAAACTAACCCGCAATGACCTCATTTCTTTTAAGGATAAATTTTATTCTGCCGAAAACTTAGTAGTAACGGCGGCTGGAGATATTACCCATGATAGATTAGCGGCTACTGTCCGAAAATCATTGGCAAAATTACCGAAGTCCAAGAAGAATGAATTTATTCCTTTTAAATCTCAAGCCAAAAAAGCGCATAATCTTTTTTATAAAAAAACCGAGCAGACGCATTTAACTTTAGGGTTTGGCAGTTTAAGGCGGGGCCATCCAGACAGGCATGTAGTTATGCTTATGCATATTATCTTGGGGGCAAATATGTCCAGCCGTTTATTCGACGAATTAAGGGAAAAACGGGGGTTGGCTTATGAAATAGGCACACAGGTTAAGTCTCTTCAGGAGACAGGCGCGTTTATTGTGCACGCCGGGGTAGATAACAAAAGAACCCTTGAGGCGATAGAGGTTATTTTGAGCGAGTTAAGCAGGATAAAAAAAGAAAAAGTAAGCCTATCCGAATTTAGGCGCGCAAAAGATTTTTATTTAGGCCAGCTGACCTTCGGTTTAGAACAAACTATGGAAGAGATGCTTTACATGGGAGAGCAGACTATATCCTTGGATAAGGTCAAGACTCAGGAAGAAATAATCAGAGAATTAAATAGAGTAAAAATAGAAGATTTAATGCGCGTTTCCGGAGATGTCTTTACGGATAAAAAAATTAATTTGGCTTTAATCGGCCCGGTTTCCGATAAGGATAAGAGGAAGATAATCGAGGTACTTTCATTATAATATGCTTAAATTAGTTGTTTTATCGGCGTTAGGGCTTTTAGCTTTTTTATCCGCATTTTTCTCTGCCTCTGAGACCGCCCACATTGCTTTAAGTAAGATTAAACTAAGGCATATGCTCGCTAAGGGCGTAAAGAATGCTTCTATCGTACAGCGTTTGATTTTAAATCTGGATACCTTTATTGCTACGATATTAGTCGGAAATAATTTGGTTAACACCGCAATCTCCGCTATTATTACGGCAATCTTTGTATATAAATTCGGCCCCAACTGGGGCGTAGTTGCCTCTACTTTTGTAACCACCTTTTTCCTTTTGATATTCTGCGAGATTACTCCAAAAATTTTAGCCTCGCAATATTCGGCACGGCTTGCGCTTTTAACCGCGCCTTTAATGGAAAGGATAATCCGCGTATTCAGGCCGTTTGCGGTTTTTTTTACCTCAATAAGCAGATTTTTAATTAAACTATTCGGCGGTTCGGCATCGGTCCGCGCCGCTTTAATTACCGAAGAAGAATTACGCCTGATGATTGAGGTAGGTAAGGAAGAAGGGGTAGTTAGCGAAGAAGAGAGAAAGATGCTGCACCGTATTTTTGAGTTCGGCGATACCGAAGTTAGCGACGTTATGGTCCCGAAAGAACAAATGGTTGCAGTTAACCTTAAGGCAGCCCCGGATGAATTATTAGATATTCTTGTAGAAGAGGGCCATGCCCGTATTCCGGTTTATGATGGTTCCATTGATAAGATTGTTGGTATAATCTATGCCCGCGACTTGCTTTATATACTTAGAGACAAAGGTTTATTCCTACTGCAGGATTTAGTCCGCCAGGCATGTTATGTTCCGGCTAATTTACGGGTTAATGAATTATTGAGGAAATTCCAGTCAGATAAAATCCAGATAGCGGTGGTAGTAGACGAGAAAGAAAAGACGCTTGGGCTGGTGACGTTAGAGGACCTGATTGAGGAAATTGTCGGAGAGATTGAGGAGAAGCGAGAATAAGCATTGACCTTATGGTTTTTGGGTGTTATAATATTTAAGAATTTAACTTACAGAACAATAATGAATGTAAGTTGATTCTCCGAATTTATCCCCATTCGAAATTGGGAAGAAGGAATAACATATGACTCCTTGCTTAGGCGCTTGAAAATTTTTTGCTTCGCTTCAAAATTTTCTACGCAAGCTTCGGAGTTAAAATTACCCCGCCTTATGAGCGGGGAAATTTTAAGGAGGATTAAAATGGCAGAAGAGGGATATTGTGTAAAGTGTAAAGCTAAGAAAATAATGAAAGATGAGCAGAAGGTGACAATGAAGAACGGCCGCGCGGCAGCAAAAGGTAAATGCCCGGATTGCGGTACAGGGATGTATAAGATATTAGGCAAAAAATAATTCATCAGTTAGCATGGTACAAACAGCGGCCAGATTGCTTTAATATTATTGGGGCAAGCTGCCCGCTGTTTTTTTGTTTATGGTTATAGACATATTAGATAAAGCAAAGCTGGCAGTAAAACTTGCAGAGGATAAAAAGTGCGAAAATCCTATTATTTTGCATATAAGTAAAGTATCCAATCTCTGCGATTACTTTGTAATTCTTAGCGCTGAGTCCTCCAGGCGAGTAGAGACAATTGCCGAGGCAATAAAAGATGGTTTTGAAAAAAAGAGTATTAAAATTTTGCATTACGAAGGCAAAGATACCTGTCTTTGGGTATTATTAGATACTGGCGATGTAATTGTGCATGTTTTTCGTTCGGATATGAGGGAGTTTTATGCCTTAGAAAGGCTTTGGTCTAGCGCAGAAGTAATTAAGTTATGATAAAGACTGAGTTAGAAGAAGAAATTAGCGCCTTAATAGAAAATTCTGTAAGCCAAATTGCTCAAGGTGAGGGAAGTAGTAAGCTGGCCTTGAGTTCTCTTGAAGTGAGCGATGAGTCAACCCATGGCGACCTCTCCTCAAATGCGGCCTTGCAATTAAGCAAGAGTATTAAAAAAAATCCCCGCCTTATCGCCGATTCCCTCATGCAAATTCTGAATAAAGAAATTGCGGATTCTTCTCTTAAAGATGTAATTGGGAAAATCGAAATTGCCGGAGCCGGTTTTATCAATTTTTTTATTAAAGACGAATACTTTTACCAAAAGATAGATGAAATTATAAAATTGGACAGTAATTTCGGAAGAATTGATATCGGCAGAAAAGAAAAGGCGCAAATTGAATTTGTCAGCGCAAATCCCACCGGGCCTTTAAGCATTGCCCATGCCCGGCAAGCCGCGGTAGGGGATAGCCTCGCCAGGATAATGGAATTTTTAGGTTTTAGTGTAACACGCGAATATTATCTTAATGATGAGGGTAATCAGGTTAATATTCTAGGTGAATCCATCAAACTGCGGCTTAAAGAATTACAAGGCGAAAAGATAGATTTCCCCGAAGATTATTATCAGGGAGACTATATTAAGGAAATAGCGGCAAAAATTTCCGCCAATGGCGGAAAAAATCATAATTTCAATTTTTCCGAGTACGGAATAAAGTACATTTTAGACGGGATTAAGAAAGATTTGGCGGATTTTAACGTTGAGTTTGACGCCTGGTCATCGCAGGCGGCTTTAACAAAAAGCGGAAAGATTGAAGAAGCAATAGAATTTTTAAGGAAAAAAGGCTTTATCTATGAGCGTGATGATGCGGTTTGGTTTAAATCGACGCTATTCGGAGATGATAAGGACCGCGTGGTAATAAAGAGCGATAAAAGCTACACTTATCTGGCACCCGATATCGCTTATCATAAAGATAAATTTGCGCAGGGATTTAAACGGGTAATTAATTTATGGGGGCCGGACCATCACGGTTATATCCCGCGTATCCGCGCGGCTGTTTCTGCGTTAGGGCAGGAGAAAGATACTCTTTCTGTAGTAATTGTGCAGTTAGTTACATTATTGCGCGAAGGTAAAGTTGTGCCGATGTCTACCAGAAAGGCAAGCTATGTAACCCTGCGTCAGATTATTGACGAAGTAGGCAAAGATGCGGCGCGTTTTTTTCTCGTGGGAAGGCGTGTTTCCAGCCACTTAGATTTTGATTTAGAGTTGGCTAAAAAAGAATCTCAGGAGAATCCAGTGTATTATATCCAGTATGCCTTTGCGCGGATTTCCAGTATCCTGCATAAAGAAAAAGAGGAAGGTTTTGTACAAGGCAATGCCGATTTAGGGCTGCTTAAAGAAGCGGAAGAATTATTGCTTACGCGCAAGCTAAGCCAATTCCCGCGCTCTTTAAGCCTATGTTTAGACATGCTTGATCCTTATCCGCTTACGCAGTATCTGACAGAGTTAGCCGCAGATTTTCATAGATTTTACGACAAACATAAGGTTTTAGATGCAGCGCGCGCTAATTTAAGCCAGGCGCGCCTAAAGTTGGTTAATGCTGTTAAAATCGTGCTAAGAAATGGCCTTTCGCTTTTAGGTTTATCTACACCGGAGAAGATGTAAATGATGCACAAAAGATGGAATATAGCCGAACCTGATTGTTCCCTCCGAGACTTGCTCAGTAATTCATTAGGCATTCCTTCGGTTTTAGCCCAAATACTTATCAACAGGAACATACGCACAAAAGAAGAAGCGGATATGTTTATGCGTTCTGATATGTCTTTCTTACATAGCCCTTTATCTTTACCGGATATAGACAAAGCAATCGCACGGATAAAACAGGCAATAAAAAATAATGAGAAAGTATTTTTATTCGGAGATTATGATGTGGACGGAGTCACTTCCTGCGCGCTTTTGAAACTGACGCTTGAAAAATTAGGGCTTCAGGTTAAGTATTGCCTTCCTCACCGCGTAAAAGACGGATACGGCATAAATAAGAAGGCGATAGATTTTGTTAGAAAAGAAAAATTTGATTTATTTATCAGTGTCGACTGCGGTATAACTAATTTTAAAGAAATAGAGTTACTCAATAGTTACGGAATCGACAGCATTATTATCGACCACCACGAGCCGCAAGAAAAATTGCCCAACGCCCTTGCCGTGGTTGACCCTAAGCTAAAAGGGCATAAATATCCCTTTAGGGATTTAGCAGCAGTAGGGGTAGTTTATAAAGTATGCCAGCAGTTATGCTCCGATTCGCTGATAGATGATTTAGATTTAGTTTTATTGGGGACAGTGGCGGATGTAGTACCCTTAGTCGGAGAAAATAGGATACTTGTCCGCGAAGGCCTTCTACGTTTGGCTCATACGAAGAAACCCGGGATAGCCGCATTAATCGATGTCTGTCGTATCAAAGGCAGAGAATTTGATCCTTATGACGTAAGTTTTATTTTGGGCCCGCGGCTAAACGCCGCAGGCCGCGTGAGTTCTGCGGAAATCGCCTTTAACCTATTGACTGCCTCATCAGCCTCAGAGGCGAAGGATTTGGCAGAGCAGTTGGATATAGAAAATAAAAGGCGCCGGGATATTGAGAGAGGGATATTGGATGAGGCCTTAGCCAAGGTTGAGAGCGAGGTAAATTTTAAAGACCACAACGTCATTGTCTTAAGCTCTGAAGGCTGGCATCAGGGAGTTTTAGGCATTGTTGCCTCGCGTCTGGCAGAAAGGTTTTACCGCCCGACCGTAATTATTTCTACGAATAAATCTCTCGGAAGGGGCTCAGCCCGTTCTATCAGGGATTTTCATATATTTGACGCCCTTTCTCAATGCGGAGAATTGTTAGAGACATACGGAGGCCATTCGCATGCGGCGGGCCTGACTATTTTAGAAAGTAATATTGAGAAGTTTAAGGTTCTAATAAATGAAGTTGCTAAAATGGCCTTAGAGCCGTCTGATTTAATCCGTAGTTTAGATATAGATACAGAGGCGAATTTGGGCGATATCTCTCTGGATTTAATTTCTGGATTAGAGAAGTTAGCGCCTTTTGGAATGGGCAATCCCGAACCGACATTTGTAACTTACAATCTTTTTCTAAGGGGCCGGCCCAGCCTTTTAGGAAAAAATACGCTGAAATTCTGGGTTTCTGACGGAAGATTTACTTATCCAGTGGTAGGTTTCGGTATGGCCGATAAGTTCGATTTTATCTCTGAAAATAGAAGGATAGATTTGGCTTATTCCGCGTCCTTAGATTCTTGGCAGGATAGTCATCAGGCGCAGCTTAACCTAAAAGACGCTAGGGCTTCCCAGCCTTAATACATTTTGTGCAGGCATAGACTCTTTGAGCCCTGCCGTTAACAATAATTTTAATTTTTTGCAGGTTAGGTATAAATTTACGCGGGGTAGTGCGGGTAGTTTTTTGTCCTACGCCGCCTTTTTTCTTAGCTAACCCCCGGCGGATAATTATATTTCCGACAACTGTTCCTTTGCCGCAAATAGCGCATTGTTTAGCCATTTTTACTTCCTTGTTGGGCTGGTTGATAATTTAGGTAACCTATATAGTTTACTCAAAAATACGTTAAAGTCAACCAAAATATGCAAAATATTCTATCAGGGCTTAATCCCGAGCAACTTGAGGCAGTTACCTATAGAGAGGGGCCGCTTTTAATTATTGCCGGAGCAGGTACGGGTAAGACGGCGGTGATTACCCGCCGTATTTCTTGGCTTTTGTCCGAAAATCTCGCCAAAACCGATGAAATCTTAGCCCTCACTTTTACGGACAAGGCGGCATGCGAGATGCAGGAGCGGGTGGACTTATTGGTTCCTTATGGTTATACGGATATCTGGATTTCTACCTTTCATTCTTTCGGTGACAGAGTTTTACGGGAAAATGCCTTAAGATTAGGGTTTGATCCTGACTTTAAGGTTTTGACCCGTCCTGAAGCAGCAGTATTTTTCAAAGAGCACCTTTTTAAATTTAGCCTTTCTTATTACCGGCCTTTATCTGATCCGGCGAAATTTATCGATGCGATAATAACATATTTCAGCCGCCTAAAAGATGAAGATATTACATCCTGCGAATATTTAGAGTATGCAGAAAAATTACGCAGAATTGCCGAAGAAAGTAAAGATGATGCGCTCAGCGAAGAGGCCCAGAGGCATACGGAGTTATCTCAATGTTTTAGCCAATATCAGGATTTTTTGGCAAAATCCGGCAAAGTTGATTTCGCTAACCAATTTTATCTGGCCTTGGGGCTCTTGCGTACGCACCCCGCAGTGCTTAAGTGCTATCAAGAGAAATTTAAATATATCCTTGTAGATGAGTTTCAGGATACTAATTTTGCCCAGTTTCAAATAGTAAAATTATTGACAGGTAGTGCAAAAAATATCACTGTCGTAGCGGATGATGACCAATGTATATATAGATTCCGCGGCGCAGCCTACAGCAATATCTTAAATTTTATTGAGGCTTATTCGGAGGCAAAAAAAATTACGCTGATAAAAAATTACCGCTCGACGCAAAAAATACTTGATTCAGCATACCGCCTTATTCAATATAATAACCCCGACCGCTTTGAGGTAAAAAGTAAGATTAATAAGAAACTCATTGGTTTTGTCCCGGATGGCATCGAGGTTAAGCATGTTAGTTTTGATACGGTTTCCTCTGAGGCAGATTATGTCGCAAACGCAATAGAGGAAAAAGTAAAATGCACAGGATATAACTATACTGATTTTGCGATTCTGGTACGTTCTAATAACGACGCAGACCCGTTTTTAAGGGCGCTGAATATGTTAGGTATTCCCTGGTGTTTCAGCGGAAATCAAGGTTTATATTCGCGTCAGGAAGTGCGCCTGTGTATTTCTTTTTTAAAACTTATGGCGAATATAGAAGATAGCCTCAGTGTTTATCATCTTCTAATCTCTGAAATTTATCAGGCGGATATTTTTGATTTGAGCCCTCTTATGCATTATGCCCAAAGGAGAAAAATCTCTCTTTTTTCTATCCTGCGTAAATTAGAAGATATTTTTTTGCAGAATATAAGCATATCAGAAAGGACAAAAACTGTTATAGAGAAATTTATTGCGGATATGGGAAAATATCTTGAAGCCTCCAAAAATTTATCCACGGGAAGGCTGCTTTATCTATTTCTTAATGATACAGGTTATATTTCTTCCTTAACTAAAAATCCGAGTGCGGTTAATGAAGAGAAAATTTGTAATATCGCCAAATTTTTTGATATTGTGCGCAATTATGAAAGTTTAAGCCGTGAGGACCGCGTAATTTATTTTGTCGAGCACCTAAAACTTTTAATGGAGGCAGGGGATGATCCCGCAACTATAGAGTCCGATTTGGATTCTCCGGCAGTGCAGGTTTTGACCGTGCATAAAGCAAAGGGCCTGGAGTTTAATGTAGTATTTATGGTAACTTTAGTGCAGGGACGTTTTCCTTGGCCCAGACGTGCCGAGGCTATAGAATTGCCTGACGAATTAATCAAGGATATTTTACCGAGCGGCGATTCTCATCTTGAGGAGGAGCGCCGACTGTTCTATGTGGGAATGACCCGGGCAAAAAAAGACTTAATTTTTACCTCTAGCCTTGACTACGGCGGAAAAAAAACGAGAAAAGCAAGCCGATTTATTTTTGAAGCGCTTGGCATACTTCAAGGTAGGACAGCTGAACTAAGAAAAAGCTCAGGCCTCGAGCTGATTAAACAGAATGCTCCGCCGCTATGTAATAAAACTCTCTCGATAGCAAGGGCCGCTCCCGAAGAACAAATATTAAGTTTAAGTTATTACCAGATAGATGACCACAGGACCTGCCCCTTAAAATATAAATATGTGCATATACTGCGTGTTCCCATAATGGAACACCATGCTGTGCTTTACGGCAAGGCCATGCACGAGGCAGTATTGAAGTATTATCAGTCAAAGATGAATAAAATTAAAATAACGCAAAGAGAGCTGGTTTCCGCCTTTGATAATGCTTTTAAAGCAGAGGGTTTTTTATCCAGCGAGCATATCGAGGAGAGGAGGCGCACGGCTTATAGGGCGCTTGCGAGATTTTTTGTTAAAGAAGAGAAGGAAAAAATTCTCCCTGTCTATATGGAGAAGGATTTTTCATTCTTTATAGGGACAAATAAGGTTAACGGCAGGTGGGATCGTATTGATATAGTTAACGATAAAGCCGTAATTATTGATTTTAAGACTTCAGAAGTAAGAAAGCAAAAAGACGCAGATAAAAAAGCCAAAGAAAGCCTTCAGCTTTCTATCTATGCCCTTGCCTATAAGGCTATTAATAATGTCCTGCCTGAGAGAGTCGAATTACACTTTTTAGAGTCAGGTTTGGTAGGCAGCACCCAGAAGGATGACTCTGACTTAGAAAAAACGATAGAGATAATCAAGGAGGCTGCTTCTGGTATCCGTTTGGCAGAATTTCCCGCAAAACCGAAGTATTTATCCTGTGCCTATTGCGCTTATAATCAAATCTGCCCTTATGCGGCAATACAGCGATGAAAAAAGATAAGACAACAGCAGAATAAGCGCCCGGCCGGGCATTTTTCCTTGACTTTAGAGATAGATTGGAGTATATTATTACTTTATGAGGAGGTGGCTGCTTTGGCTTTAGTAAAAGAAAAAAAACAACAGGTAATAGGTGATTTTAAGGTGCATGAAAAAGATACAGGATCAGCTTCTGTGCAAATCGCCCTGCTTACTGAAAGGATAAATGGCCTTTCAGGCCATTTTAAACAACATGCGAAAGACCACGGTTCCCGCCGGGGGCTGCTGGTGTTGGTTAGTAAGCGCCGCAGGCTCCTTGACTACCTAAAAAAATCAAATACCAAGAAATACGAAGACATCCTGCAAAAACTTAACCTTAGAAAGTGAGGACTGATGCATAGCGAAATTAAACACGTCCAGGCACAATTTGGGCGTGAAATTATCCATTTAGAGACCGGAAAACTCGCTAAACAAGCAGATGGTGCCGTTGTAGTGCAATATGGCGGCACGGTAGTTTTAATCACTGTTTGTGTTTCTAAAGAGCCGAAAGAAGGGATAGATTTTTTACCCTTAACTGTAGAATATCAGGAAAAGACTTATGCCGCAGGAAAAATCCCGGGTGGATTTTTTAAGCGGGAAGGCCGCCCTTCAGAGAGCGAGATTTTAACCTCGCGTTTAATTGATAGGCCAATCCGGCCGCTTTTTCCTAAGGGTTTTGTCAATGAAATCCAGATAATGGGGCTGGTTTTATCCAGCGACGGAGTAAATGACCCGGATATCCTTGCAGTAATCGGCGCATCCAGCGCTATAACTCTTGCCGGAATTCCTTTTACCGGCCCTATTGGCGCTGTCCGCGTGGGTATAATAGAGGGAAACTTCATCCTTAATCCCACTTATGAGGAGTTAGAAAAAAGCGTGTTGGATTTGGTAGTAGTGGGTTCAAAAACCGGCGTAATTATGCTTGAGGCTAAGGCTAAAGAACTTGCCGAAGATAAAATTTTAGAAGCGATTAAATTCGGCCATCGCCATCTTCAAAATGTAATTGGTTTGCAAGAGGAATTAAGGAAGCAATGCGTAGTTACCCCTAAAGAATTTACTTATGAGAAAATTGATGATGAGCTTTTTAATAAAGTAAAGGAATTATCTTGCGAAAAATTAGTTGAGGTCTGTTCTTTATCGGATAAAGAGAAAAGAGAAGAAGAGATAGATTTGCTTTGGGGATCTTTAGTAGAACAATTCAAGGCCGCAGGCAGTGAGGCGCTTCCTGAGGATATAAAACTTGCCTTGGTTGAGGCAGAAAAAGAAGAGGTGAGAAAATTTGTTCTAGAGAAAGACATACGCGTTGATGGCAGAAGATATGAAGATTTACGGTCGATAAGCTGTGAGATAGGGGTTTTGCCGCGCACACACGGCTCAGGGCTTTTTACAAGAGGGCAGACTCAGAGTTTAGCCATCACTACTTTAGGCACCCGCGCCGATGAACAAAGATTAGATGGTTTAGAAGGCGAGCTTTCCAAGTCTTTTATGCTGCATTATAGCTTTCCGCCTTTTAGCGTTGGGGAGGTTAAGCCGGTGAGAGGGCCTGGGAGGCGTGAAATCGGCCACGGCGCATTGGCAGAGAAAGCGCTTAAATTCTTAATGCCTTCAAAAGAAGAATTCCCTTATACTGTAAGGGTGGTCTCAGAAATTCTCGAGTCCAACGGTTCTTCCAGCATGGCTACCGTCTGCGCCTCAGCGCTGTCTTTAATGGATGCCGGTGTTCCGATAAAAGATGCAGTGGCTGGTGTCGCCTTAGGTTTAATCAAAGGAGACGATAAATACGCTATCCTTACTGATTTAAACGGCCTCGAGGATCATTTCGGCGATATGGATTTTAAGGTAGCCGGCACAAGGGCAGGAATTACCGCCGTACAATTAGATTTAAAAATTACCGAACTGCCTTTTGAGATTCTAGAGAAAGCAATAAATCAGGCAATGAAGGCGCGTTTTATTATTTTAGAAAAGATGCTGCAGGCTATTGATAAGCCGAGAGCGAATTTATCCGAATACGCCCCGCGCATTACGGTATTAAAAATCAGCACGGATAAAATCGGCGAACTTATCGGGCCTGGCGGAAAAAATATCAAAAAGATTATTGAGCAGACCGGTGTTACTATTGATATTGAGGAAGATGGCACGGTTTTAGTCGGTTCCGTTGATGCCGCCGCTTCAGAGAAAGCCGTTAGGATTATTAAGGGGATGACCGAAATCCCTGAGGTAGGAAAAATTTATACCGGCGTAGTTAAACGCATTGTTAACTTCGGCGTCTTCTGCGAGATACTTCCTAACAAAGAAGGCCTAGTGCATGTATCTGAGCTTGCCAGTAAATTCGTCAAAGACCCCAATGAAATAGTAAAAATGGGCGATGAGTTTAAAGTAAAAGTTATCGGTATAGACGATTTAGGCCGGGTAAATTTAAGTAAAAAGCAAGCAGAATGAAGAAGAACCATTTACTGGATGAGATCGCCGCGATAATTTTATTCGCGGCGGCAATCCTTATTTTTTTAAGCCTCATCTCTTATCACAAAGAAGACCTGCCATTTTTTACCTCGCATCCAAATATCCCCCCGAAAAATATTATCCGCGGATTCGGCGCAGTCATAGCTGCCGCTTTATTTTTTGTAATCGGCCAGGCGAGTTATCTCTTAGTTTTTATTTTAGGTATATTCGGCTTAAATAAAATGCGGCATAAAGAGTTTTATTTAAGCCCGGTTAAAATTACTGCCCTTTCCATAGCAATATTTTCGCTATCGTCTTTATTAAGCCTTGTATTTTTTAACAATAAAGAACTTATGTTTACGGCTGGCGGTTACATCGGCTCTTTATTTTCTAAATTTACCGTTGATTATTTCGGTAAAGTCGGCGGGTATGTAATTGTAACGGCGCTTTTACTTTCGAGCCTTCTTTTATTAGGAGAATTTCTGCTATATCCTATTCTTTCCAAGTTTAAAGAAGCGGCGCAAGGCGCTATGAATAATTTTTTGGCCTCTTTAAAAAAAATTAGAGGCCCAGCATTAATCAAGGCAAGCCCCAAAGAGAGGATAAAGACAGATGTTAGAAAAGGCGCCTCTCTTTCTGGAGGAGAGAAATCAGAAAAACCTGCCGCACTATGGGGGAATGAAAAGAAAAACCCCCGCCTATCTATTTTAAACCCAGAGAACGAAAAAAATAAAACAAAAGAAAAAATCAGCATGATTAAGGTAGCTGACGGAGACTATCGCCTGCCTTCTTTAGATTTATTAGATGAGCCGCCGCAGGGGAGCCTCAGAAAAGAAATAAAAGAAGACTTAACGGAAAATGCCCGGATTTTGGAAGAAACCTTAGGAGATTTTGGGATTACTGTGCGGGTTACCGATATTGAGAAAGGGCCGACTATTACCCGTTATGAACTTGAGCCTGCTCCGGGTGTAAAAGTGCAGAGAATAGTTGGGCTTTGCGATGATATTGCTCTTACAATGAAGGCTCAGTCAGTGCGTATTGTGGCGCCCATTCCCGGAAAAAGCCGCGTCGGAATTGAGGTGCCGAATACGCATATCGGCTCAGTTTATTTGAAAGAAATAATCCAGTCAGATGAATTTATAAAAGCAGGCTCTAAGTTGACGCTAGCCTTAGGTAAGGATATAGCAGGTAAGCCTGTGGTTGCGGATTTAGGCGATATGCCGCATCTTTTAATTGCCGGAACTACCGGCTCTGGGAAAACCGTTTGTGTAAACTGCCTGATAATGTCGCTTTTGTTCCGGCTTACCCCTAACGAAGTAAAATTTTTAATGGTTGACCCTAAGATGGTCGAGCTTGCAGTATATAATGGCCTGCCGCATCTATTGTGTCCGGTATTAACTGACCATAAAAAAGTCTCAAGCGCACTTAACTGGGTAGTGGCTGAAATGGAGGAGCGTTATAGGCTTTTAGCCAAAGAAGGCGTAAGGAATATTGAGGCATATAACGTTAAAGCCGAAAAGCTTCCTTACATTATAGTAATTATAGATGAGCTTGCTGATTTAATGGCAATAGCACAAAACCAAATTGAAAATGCGATTACGCGCTTGGCACAGCTTTCGCGCGCGGTAGGAATACACCTAATCCTAGCGACGCAGCGTCCCTCGGTAGATGTAATCACAGGAGTAATCAAGGCAAACTTTCCGGCAAGAATTTCTTTTCAGGTGGCTTCTAAAGTCGATTCACGCACTGTATTAGATGCCAATGGCGCAGATAAGCTGTTAGGCAAGGGGGATATGCTATTTTTAAAGCCGGGGCAGTCAAAGCTTCTGCGCTTACAAGGCGGATATCTTCAAGATAAAGAGATAGAGAGAGTGGCAGAATTTATAAATTCTCAAGGCTCGCCGGTATATAATGAGAATATTCTTAAGAGAGAGGCGAAAGGTTTTAGTTTATCCGCGCTAGATGCGGATGAATTATTTGATGAGGCAGTGCGGGTGATTTTAGAGAGCAACCAGGCCTCAGTTTCAATTCTGCAGAGGCGCCTGCGTCTTGGATATACGCGCGCCGCTCGTCTTATCGATGCAATGGAAGAAGCTGGAATAGTCGGCCCATACCAGGGCTCGAAGCCGCGCAAGATTTTAGCAGATAAAGATACATACCTTAAAGAAAAGCAGAGTAAACAGGTGGCATAAACTATGGAATACCTCGGTACATTAATAAAAAACACGCGCCAGAAGAAACAGTTGTCTTTAGATGATGTTTACCGTTATACAAAAATCCCTAAAGAAATCTTGCTTAATATCGAGGCAGACAGGATAAGCATATTAAACCCGACTTATTTAAAAGGTTACCTTAAGATTTATGCTAAGTTTTTAGGCCTAGATGTAGCTACAGTGCTAAAGGCCTATAAAGATATCTTACCTGGCGAAGAAAAACCAGTTTTAGTCCCGGCGCGTTCAAAAAACGCCCAGGAAACAATAAACCTTCTGCAATTTAATCCCACCTTCATTTTAAATATTATTGTTGTTTTTATACTCTTATTTTCTTCATTTATTTTTGTAAAACATATGATGAAAAAGAGAATAAAAATTACAGCCCCTGCCGTTAAAGCCTTAAGCAAGAAAGCCGCGCCTTTAACTAAAAAAGATAGAGTCACCAAACAGGCACGCAAGCCGCCGATTCAATCGCCAGAAAAACTTGAGAGTATAAAGTTAGCCATACAGGCAAAAGAGAATACCTATCTTCAGGTGAGCGTCGACGGCAGTGTTATGTTTCGAGAGGTATTACGTAAAGGCCAAACTGAAAGCTGGGTAGCTCGCGACAAAATAGAGCTAACTATTGCTAATGCCGCTGGCGTTGAGCTAGAGTTAAATGGAAAGATCCTTCCTCCTTTAGGCAGAAGAAACCAACCTATCAAAAATATACTGATTAACCGCGACGGGCTCCATTCTCAGATTAAATGAACCCCGCCATTCCTAATAGACAGCGCAGATTGAAAATAAGGAAGGGCGGGGTGAATTCAAAGATAAATTTATTAAGTTTGGGTTGTCCAAGAAATTTGGTTGATTCTCAAACGCTTGCAGCAAGGCTTAAACTAAAAGGCGCAAAGTTCGCCCGTTGTGCTGAAAAGGCGGATACAGTAATCATAAATACCTGTGCCTTTATCAAGGAAGCCAAAGAAGAATCTATTGATGTTATCCTTGATGCCATAGAGCTTAAGAAACAGGGACGCATAAAAAAAATTATTCTTTCGGGTTGCCTAACGCAGCGTTATCCGCAGGAATTAATCAAAGAATTTAAAGAAATAGATGCGATTGTCGGAAGACTACAATTAGATGACAGCGTAAACAGTTTTTCTTTAACCCCCAAACATTACTCCTATCTAAAAATCTGCGAAGGATGTTTTAATACTTGCAGTTTTTGCGTTATTCCCAAAATAAAAGGCGGGTTTAAAAGTAGAAGCATAGATTCCATACTCGAAGAGGCCCGCCTATTAGATAAAAAGAATATATTAGAGTTAAATATTATCGGCCAGGATATCACCTCTTTTGGCTTAGATGTAGCAGCAAAACCGCTCTTAGCGCAGTTACTTTCGGCAATATTAAAAGAGACAAAAAATATAAAATGGGTGAGATTGCTTTATTTAAACCCTTTACGCATAGATAATGATTTGATAGAATTAATCAAAGAAAACAAAAGAGTATGTAAATATATTGATTTACCGATACAGCATGCCAGCGATAGAATTCTGCGGCTGATGAATCGCAAGATAACTAAAGATAAAATTTATTCTCTGATAAAGAGGTTAAGAAGCCAAATTCCGGATGTTGCCATACGCACGTCTGTCATTGTTGGGTTTCCTTCAGAAAGCGAAGCCGAGTTTAAAGAATTACTTGATTTTGTCGAAGAGATAAAATTTGAGCGGCTAGGTGCATTTATATATTCGAGGGAAGAAGACACTGAAGCACACGATTTTTCCGGCCAAATCCCCGAGAGTGTAAAATGCAAGCGTTTAGATATTTTAATGCGCCAACAGCAGGAGATTGCGCAAGGCTACAACGCTTCTTTATTAAATAAAGATATGGAAGTATTAATCGAAGAATATAAGGATAATATATACATCGGCAGATCGCAGTCTGACGCGCCGGAGGTAGACGGATGCGTATTTGTTAAATCTAAAGAAAAACTTGACATCGGCGAAATAGTCAAGGCCAAAATAACCCAAACCTATGAGTATGACCTTTTGGGAGAAAAAATACCTTCCTAACGGATTAACCATATTGAGGATAATCTTAACTCTTATCTTTATGGTTTTTATTTTTTTACCGGGCTTGGGTGCAACGATTTTTGCCTTTTGCCTATTTTCTTTAGCCTCTCTTACTGACTTTTATGATGGCAAGTTTGCCAGAAAATATAACCTCGTCTCAGATTTCGGGAAACTCTTGGATCCCATTGCAGATAAAATTTTAGTTTTAGGCGCATTTTTGGCTTTTGTAGAGATGCGGTTAATCCCGGCATGGATGGTGGTGATTATAATTTTACGGGAATCTTCCATTACAGGATTTAGGTTAGTAGCTTTAAAGAAGGGGAAGGTGCTTGCGGCGGAAGAAGCGGGCAAACATAAAACCGCATCTCAGATGGTGACTATATTTATTATTCTTTTATTTTTAATATTTAAAGAGATCATCATAGGAAAGTCGCTGTGGAATAAGGCAATTGAATTATATGCTTCCTGGGGCATAATGAGTTTGATGAGTATTACTTTAGCATTGACGGTAATCTCCGGCATGGCTTTTATTATCAGGAATAGGCATTTATTGCGATGCTTTTAGATAAAAATAAGATAATTAAATGTTTGGCGAGCTTTTTTTATATAGGGCATCTTCCTTTCTCAGGGACAGTAGCAAGCATTTTTCCGGTAGCGGTATTTTTTCTCCTGAAAGGCAATCCGTTAATTTATAATATCATAGCGATATTGTCTCTGCCTTTGGCTTTGGTAATATCTCAAAGAGCAGAATTAATTTTTCAAGAGAAAGACCCCCGCTGTATAGTGATAGATGAGATATCCGGTATGTTTATCAGCTTTCTTTTTGTGCCTTTTAAATGGAACTACGCGATATTAGGATTTATTATTTTTAGGTTTTTTGATATAATAAAGTTCTATCCGATAAAAAAAATAGAAAAATTACCCGGAGGCTTTGGTATAGCCTTAGATGATATCTGTGCCGCTGTATATGCCAATCTTATTCTTCGGGTTTTTATCATAACAAAGGCGGTATAAAATGCAGAGAACAGATGCTTATCTTAGAGAACCATTGGAGTTAATACGCAGCACGATAAAAGAGGCAGTAAGAAATAATGCTACGGATATCCATTGGGAGCCATTATTTGAGAATAACGATATTTTATTGGCGCTGCGCTTTAGGATAGACGGCGTATTAAAGGATATAGCAAAGTTAGATAAGAAACAGGTTAATTTTGAGGCGGTAATTAATGCTTTGAAAATTATGGCTGGTATGGATACTACTAAGAAACGTAAAGAGCAGGATGGCAGGGCTAAATTTGATGCCGACGGCATAGCATTGGATTTACGTTTTTCCAGCATGCCTCTCATTTTAGGAGAGAAAATAGTAATCCGCCTTATAAATAAAGAGCAATTCTCTAGGAAATTGGAAGATTTAGGCATTACAGCCGAAGGGGTAAAGTCATTAGCCCCTTTAATTACAAAAAAAGAAGGTTTTATATTAATCGTCGGCCCCACGGGCGCGGGAAAGTCAACTACGCTCTATGCCATACTTAATTCTATCTATTCACGTAACAAAAATATCTGCACTATTGAAGATCCCGTCGAATGTATGATTAGCGGCTTTAATCAGATTCAGATTGAGCATGAATACGGCATGACATTTGTCAGCGGGCTAAGGGCGATTATGCGGCAAGACCCGGATGTGATAGCATTAGGCGAGGTGCGCGATGCTGAGACCGCGCGCACTGCCTTTCAGGTAGCGTTAGCCGGTTCTTTGATATTTTCTACTATGCATGCAAAAGATTGCGTGAATGCCATAATCAGGTTATTAGAGATGGGAGTTGAGCCTTATTTTATTTCAACCGGCCTGACAGGCGTTGTTTCGGTACGGTTAGTGAGGTTACTCTGCAGGGTTTGTAAGGGTGAAGGCTGTATGCATTGCGCAAACTCTGGTTTTAAGAAAAGAATCGGCGTATTTGAAATTATGCAGGTGACAGATAAGGTAAGAAATTTAATTTTAGGGCGTGCCCCGCAGGATGTTTTAAGAAAAGCGGCGCTTGAGGCGGGAATGCAGCCGTTTCACGATTCTGCTTATAAGATGGTTACCTTGGGCTTGACGACTAAAGAAGAAGCGGATAAGTTATTTACTTTAGACGAGGTATAATTACCTAAAAGAGCGGGGCAATTATTAAGATAATCCGGTAGACTGAAATGCAGTGTAAATTGGCCCTGAGGGGGTCAGTTTACTTTCGATAAGAGAAAGAGCTTTTACCTCTAAAATTCCTGCCTTAAAATCAAGATTTTTTGCGAGTGTATCCTTTAATATGTTTATATTTTTAAGCGAGCGCACTCTACCTAAGGTAAGATGGGGCTGAAAATCCCTTTTTTCTTTAGGAAAACCCACTTTATCCAATTTTTCTTCAAGAAGATTAGCTATGACAGATAGCGTATCTGTATTATTTGCGCCTATCCAGATTACCCGCGGTGATTTTAAATTGGGGAAGCTTCCCAAACCAGCGATTTCCGTTTTAAAAACCTTAAATTTTTCTGCTAAACCGTTTAAGATTTTTTTAATCGGCTCAATTTGTTCTTCTTTAGTTTCGCCTAAAAATTTTAAGGTCAGATGAACATTATCGGGCTTGACCCATTTTACATCTGCGGCAGAACTTTTAAGTTTTTCCTCTAAAGCCGTAAGCTCTTTTTTTATCTCTTTACTTAATTCTACGGCAATAAAAAGTCGCATTCAGAGGTTTTCCCTCAATAACTTTAAAGCAGAAACGGACGCTTGTTTTTTAATAGATACTCGCGCCCCTTTGAATAAAAATTTCCTACAAATATTTTTTTTAACAGAAGATAAAGCGATATAGACTAAACCCACAGGTTTTATTGGGATTGTACCAGCCGGGCCGGCGATTCCCGTAATGCTTAAACCAAAAGAAGTTTTAGCTAATCTACGGATATTCCGGCTCAGGAGCAGCGCTGTTTCTTTAGATACTGCTCCTTTTGACTCTAATATTTTTAGCGGGACTTTTAAAAGCTCTTTTTTAAATCTATTATTGTAGGGTATGATGCTTAAAAGAAAAAAATTGGAACTTCCCGGGATATTAGTGAGCATATTGGAAAGAAGCCCTCCAGTGCATGATTCGGCGATGGCGAGGGTTTTTTTATTTTGGATTAACAATTTTGCCGTCCTCTTTGTGATATTCACAGAAATATTATATCATTTAATGTTTAGAGGGAAAAGAAAAAAATATTGACTTATCTAAAAGTTATGATATACTAATTTTCAATCTTCGGGGCAAGGTGAAATTCCTGACCGGCGGTTGCGCAGAAAGCGCACACCGGCGTTTCCTTTTACGCCGGGTGTTAAAGCCCGCGAGCCCCCAACATTTTGTGGGGGGCAGACCTGGTGAGATTCCAGAGCCGATAGTAAAGTCTAGATGGAAGAAGATTAAAGTTTTCTGTATTTATATAGCCCCCGAAGATTATTTTCGGGGGTTTTTGCTTATGTTTAACACCATCACAGAAATAATAGAAGATTTTAAAAGTGGTAAGATGGTCATCATTATTGACGACGAAGACCGCGAAAATGAAGGCGACTTAATTATTGCCGCCTCTTTTGTGAAGCATGAGGATATTAATTTTATGACCAAGTTCGGACGCGGCCTTATCTGTGTTGCGATGGAGGAAGAGCGGTTAAGCCAACTGGGCCTTTCTTCGATGCATCCTTCTGGCGCGACTGACGACTATTCTACCGCTTGGATGATCTCGGTAGATGCGAAATATGGCACTACCACCGGAATTTCAGCTCATGACCGCGCCCGCACCATAGAAGTTTTGCTTAATCCTAAAACAAAACCCGAAGATTTAAGGAGGCCCGGGCATTTATTTCCGCTAAAGGCAAAAAAAGGGGGAGTCTTAGTACGCGCAGGGCATACTGAAGCAAGCGTGGATTTGGCTAAACTTGCCGGAGTCTATCCGGCAGGCGTAATCTGTGAGATTATGAACGACGACGGCACGATGGCGCGTACGCCTCAGCTGATAGAATTCGCCAAAAAATTTGCTTTAAAAATCGGTACCATTGCTTCTTTAATCGAATACCGCAGGAAGAACGAAAAATTAGTTATGCCGATAGCCGAAACCATGCTTCCTACTGAATATGGAGATTTCCGTCTGATTGTCTATGAATCTGTGATTGACGATACTTGCCATTTGGCTCTGGTAATGGGCGAAGTCAAGGATAAGGCTGTTTTAGTAAGAGTACATTCGCAGTGTTTAACCGGCGATGTATTCGGCTCAAAAAGATGCGACTGCGGCCTGCAATTGAAAGAGGCGATGCAGATGATAAATAAAGATAACGTGGGTGTTATCCTCTATATGAATCAGGAGGGAAGGGGAATTGGCCTTATAAATAAAATCCGCGCTTATTCTCTGCAAGATAAGGGGCTCGATACAGTAGATGCAAATTCTGCTTTGGGTTTTGCGCCTGATCTGCGCGAATATGGCATTGGAGCGCAGATGTTGGCGGACTTAGGCATACATAAAGTAAAACTCTTGACTAATAATCCAAGAAAAGTCGTTGGCCTTGAGGGGTATGGCATAGAGATCGTAGAAAGGGTCCCGATTAAAGTTGAGCCAAATTCTATAAACAAAAAATACTTACAGGTGAAGAAGGAAAAACTAGGGCACTTGTTGTAACATAAAGATTGTCCCGCCTCACCCCTAGAAATTGTTTACCGAAGGTAAGCAATTTCTAGGGACTAAGTCCTCGCAATTCTTTGAATTGCAGAGGGTAAGATGCCTTAAAATTGTCGCAGAGAATTTTAAGGCATTCGGCGGGATCAATTCGCACTTATAAGTTACATCACCGCCTACGGCGGATTCTGTAACTTATGTGCTCATTGAAAGGAGAAAGATATGGTAAAGACAATTACAGGGCAGCTATTGGCAAAAGATAAAAAATTTGCTATAGTTGTATCGCGTTTTAATGATTTTATCAGCAAGGAACTGCTCAATGGTTGTTTAGATGCGCTATCGCGTCACGGCGCAAAAGAAAATCAGATTGAAGTAGTGTGGGTGCCGGGGTGTTTTGAGATTCCAACTGTTGCGGCAAAATTGGCTAAGAGCAAAAATCTTGATGCGCTAATTTGTTTAGGGGCAGTTATTCGAGGGGCTACTCCGCATTTTGAATATATTGCTTCAGAAGCAGCCAAAGGAATCGCCAGCGTCTCATTAAACAGCGGCGTTCCCGTGGCATTCGGCATAATTACTGCAGACACTATTGAGCAGGCAATAGAGCGAGCCGGCAGCAAAGACGGAAATAAGGGCGTTGATGCCGCACTCAGCGCCATTGAAATGGCGAATGTGATGGAACAACTGTGAGAAAACGCACATATGCGCGGGAATGCGCCTTAAAGATACTTTATCAGATTGATCTTACAAATAACTCTGTCGATGAGGCGCTTGATAATTTTTGGAGTTACTGCGAGGAAGAAGATGATGCGCAATTAAAAGAATTTGTGGCTGTTTTAGTTAATGGCGCCAGAGAGAATTTGAAAACTATTGACGCAGAGATTTCGCATTTTGCCCTTAATTGGCAGATGCATAGGATGCCGGTAGTCGACAGAAATATTCTGCGCCTTGCCGCATTTGAACTTTTGTATTTATCCGATATCCCTGCCAAGGTCTCGATAAATGAGGCCATAGAACTTGCCAAAAAATACGGTGACAAAGATTCGGGAAAATTCGTCAATGCTGTATTGGACAAAATAAAAAAATTAAAGGCCGATAATAAATGAGATTTGCTGACCTGCACACGCATACTAATTTTTCCGACGGAATAGACACGCCGGAAGAATTAGTAAAATTAGCAATTTCTTCAAAACTTTCTGCTATCGCTATCTCTGACCACGATACCGTAGACGGAATTCTGCCCGCGATAGAAGCAGTAAAAAACACTACCCTTGAACTCATTCCATCTTTAGAATTAAGCGCAGAATATGAAAATTGCGAAGTCCATATTTTAGGTTTTTTAGTGGATTATTGTGCTCCTTATTTGTTGAGCCGGCTGGCGAAGATTAGGGAGGATAGAATCATCCGGATGAATGATATGGTAAAAAGGCTTAAGTCGCAAGGCATTACAATAGATGTAAATAAAGTGTTTGCGCTTGCCGGCCACGCTACTGTCGGCAGGATGCATCTTGCCCGCATTTTACATCTGGGAGGTTTTATCACGACACTTGGCGAGGCATTTAATAAATATATCGGGCAGAATTGCCCGGCCTATGTTTCAAGGTTTAAGCTAACACCTAAAGAAGCAATTGAACTTATTTTGGCGGTAAAGGGAGTGCCGGTGCTCGCCCATCCGTATTCTTTAAACAATGATAAGTTAATAGAAGAGTTTTGCGGCTATGGCCTAAAAGGAATAGAAGCGCATTATCCGGAACATCTGCCGCAAATCACCCAGCATTATGAAAATATCGCGGATAGATTAGGCCTGATTAAAACCGGCGGCTCGGATTATCACGGTGCAATTAAACCGCATAATCCTTTAGGAAAAATTAAAGTTCCCTATAGCGTAGTTGAACAGTTAAAGGATGTTAAAGCGAAACTAAATCGTGTTCTTTGATGAAAGAATTTATTCGCAAGCACAATTAGAAATCTTTTGGCAGATGTCTGCAAAGTTTTACGAGGAGTGAATGACGAAACTGACCGAAGGGAATTTCGTCAAATGAACGAGTCGTAAACTGTAGCAGACGGCAAAAGATTTCCGTGCGGTGAATAAAGACTTTCATCATTTTAGTTATGGAAAAGCATACTTATTTTATGCGCAAGGCGCTGCTCCTTGCCAAAAAAGCAAAAGACCCGCGGCCTAACCCGTTTGTTGGGGCATTATTAGTTAAGCATAATAAGGTAATTGCCGCAGGATTCCATAAAAAAGCGGGCGCACTGCATGCAGAAGTTGTCGCCTTGGATAAAGCCGGCTTGAGCGCTTGCGGCGCTAATTTATATGTTAGCCTTGAGCCCTGCTGTCATTTCGGCCGCACACCCCCCTGCACTGATAAGATTATAGAAAGCGGTGTCCGAGAGGTTATTGTAGGAATGACGGATCCGAATCCGCTAAATAAGGGCGCGGGCATTAAACTGTTACGTAATGCTAACATAAAAGTAAAAGTTGGAGTCTTAGAAAGAGACGCCCGTAAAATAAATTCGGCTTTTATAAAATATATTACCCAAAAAATGCCTTATGTCTGCGTGAAAGTCGGCTCAAGCTTAGATGGAAAAATAGCTACCCGCAATTTTGATTCTCAATGGATTACCGGGTCTGCCGCGCGCAGCTTTGCACATAGGTTACGAGGCGAATTTGATGCGGTAATGGTTGGAGTAAATACCCTGATAAGGGATAATCCTAAATTATCCGGCACAAGTAAGAATATAAAAATAATTGTGGATACACATCTTAAAACGCCGCTTAAATCAAGAATATTCAGCGCCGGGAAAATAATTATTGTCACAGCCAAAAAAATAATAGATAATAAAACAGCAAGGTTAATTAAAAAAGGTGCGCAAATTATAAGCGTAAAAGCCAAAAAGGGCAAAGTTAACTTACGTTCAATGATGAAAGAACTTGCGCTCTTCGAAATTTCTAAAATTTTGGTGGAAGGCGGGGGAGAATTAGTCGGCTCGTTATTTGATGAAAAGTTAGTCGATGAGGTTAAATTTTTTATCGCCCCGAAGATTATCGGAGGATGTGACGCGGTTAGCTCAGTGATGGGTGAAGGCGTAAGCTGGATAGATAAAGCAATAAAGTTAAGGGATGTTAAGATGAGAAATATTGGAGATGATTTCCTAATAGAGGGGTTTGTCAGGTGTTCACGGGAATAATCGAAGAATTAGGGATAGTCAGAAGCGTCACTAAAAAAGGCAATTATACCGTTTTAGAAATACAGGCGGATAAAATTTTAGGCGATGTCCAAATCGGCGATAGCGTCGCCGTAAACGGCGCCTGCCTTACGGTAGTTAAACAAGTAAAAGATTATCTTTCCTTTGAAGTAATGGAAGAAACCTTAAAGCTTACGAATTTAGGCGAACTGCACCCTAACGATGTAGTGAATTTAGAGCGCGCCTTAAAAGTGGGTGATAGGCTGTCGGGTCATTTTGTCTCCGGCCATATTGACGCTAAATCCCTCATCCGCAAGAAAACCTTTGTCGGAGAAAATCTTTGTTTTGAGATTAATATTCCCAAAGGTCTAAATAAATATATCAGCCATAAGGGGTCCGTAGCTATCGACGGGATAAGTTTAACCGTCACTGATGTCAGGGCGAGCAGTTTTTGCGTTTATATTATTCCGCACACCTTAAAGAACACCACCTTTAAATACAAAAATGCCGGCTCATCCGTAAATATAGAGGCGGATCTCTTGGCAAAATATGTTCTTAATGCTTAATGAAATCAGCTTTTGAGTCTAGTGCTAAATTTCCCTTAAATAAAGCCCAAACTTTAGCTGTTAATACTTTAGAAGGCCCGGTTTTGGTGGTAGCGGGTGCCGGCACCGGCAAAACCCGGGTTATTGAATACCGCGTTTTAAATTTAATCCTGCATAATGTCCCGCCTGAAAAAATTCTCTTGCTTACTTTTACCCGTAAGGCCGCGCGCCAAATGTTAGACCGGGCATCCAGACATAATTCTAAATGTAGAGATGTTGAGGGCGGCACATTTCATTCCTTTGCCTATCGGCTTATTCAGAAATACCATAAAAAATTGGGGTTTTCGGAGGTTTTTTCTTTTATTGATGAGGGGGATGCCGAAGAGGCGCTGGGCCTGCTTACGAGCCAATTAGGGTTTCGCCAGAAGAAAGAGCGTTTCCCTAAAAAAGATACTCTGCGGGCAATTTTGAGTATGTCTTTTAACCGCTCAGAAAAAATCGTAGATGTAATACAAAAGGAATACCCGCAGTTTTTGGAAGTTTATCATGAAGTTGAAGACTTAAAGGACGCCTACATCAAGTATAAATTAGAGCGCCGGCTGATTGATTATGATGATATGCTTTTGTATTTAAAAATCCTGCTTGAGGATGAAAATATACGAGAGGTACTATCAAAAAAGTATCAATACATCATGGTAGATGAGTTTCAGGATACCAATAAAGTGCAAGGCGAGATTGTATATCTTTTGGGCAAAGCCCATGGGAATATTTTAGCCGTGGGAGATGATACGCAGAGTATTTACAGCTTCCGTGGAGCGTATTATAAAAATATGTTTGATTTTCCTGATAAATTCCCGCGCGCCAAGATTATTAAATTAGAAGAGAATTACCGCTCATATCAGCCGATATTAGACTTAGCTAACGCCGTTATAGAAGAGGAAGCGCATAAATACACCAAAGTCTTGCATGCGGCAAGAGTTGGTGGTGAAAAACCTAAGCTTTTATTTTTTAAAGAAACACACGATGAGGCGGGCTGGGTAGCCCGTAAGATTAGAGAGCTTTATAACGATGGAGCGGCTTTAAATAAAATCAGCGTCCTATGCCGCTCAAACTACCTTTCACTCCCTTTACAGATGGAACTTGCAAAATTAAATATTCCTTTTGTAGTGTATGGCGGAATACGCTTTATTGAGACCGCGCACGTAAAAGATATTTTGGCTTTTTTGCGCATTGCGCATAATTTTCGCGATGAATTATCCTGGCATCGGATTCTTTCGTTTCTATATGGTATAGGCCCTAAAACAGCGGAGAAGATTATCAAGGAGTTATCCAAAGGGCAAGGTGTCATTTTAGAGATGGCTGAGTTTAGAGAGAAAAAATTCTATGCAGAGTTAACGCGGCTTCTACGTTTAATTTCGTCACTGGCAAAGCCGAAGAAAAGTGTCTCCGAGATGCTGGATAAGACGCTCGATTTTTATTACCCTTTAATGAAGGAGAAGTTTGACGATTATCAAAAACGAGCTGATGATTTAAAGGCATTGCTTGAGATTTCTGCAGAATATAATAAGCTTTCCGAATTTTTGGCGGATTTTGTGGCGCTTGAGCCGCCGCAACGCTCGGTTGCAGAGATTGGCGCGCAAGCCAAGCACGATGAGCCGCCGCTGGTATTATCTACAATTCATTCGGCAAAGGGCCTAGAATGGGATACGGTTTTTGTGATTGCCCTTTCTGACGGCTCTCTGCCCGTAAGCTATGCCTTAGATGATGATGAGGCAATAGAGGAGGAATGCCGCCTGCTTTATGTGGCGGTTACCCGCGCCAAAAATAATCTTTATTTATCGATGCACAATGAGGGCTATAATACAGGTATCTCTACCTTTAACAAACTTTCTCGCTTTCTTAACACCCGGAGTGTCTTAGCTAAAATAGATTCAGATTTCTCGCGTCTCCTGCCGGAAAGCAGTTGGCAGGATGAGAGGGAAGAGGATAGCTATGATATTAACGATAGGCCCTGTCATACCAAATCTTCCCTTTACCGTCGGCTAAGGTCGTTTTAACCTTATGTAGACCGCGGAGGTCTACATGGTTATGAAATAATATTTAAAATTATCTTCGCCGCTGATTCTGAGGCGTTGGATGGGCCTAAGCTGGAAGAAATTTCACTTAGGCCATTTTTTATTTGGGAGAGTTTTGTTTCATTGGACAAAATACCTAAGAAGGCTTCAGCGATTTTCTCCGGTTTTGCGCCAAACTGGATAAATTCCGGGATGATTTTTCTGCCTGCCACAATATTTACCATCCCGATAAAGGGGAGTTTCACTTGTGGGCGATAGAGCAGGTAGTTTAAGAAGTTCATTTTATAAAGGATAAAAAACGGCTTCTGCATAATCGCTGTCTCAAGCGTAGCCGTGCCTGAGCAGACAAAAGCAAAATCTGCAATATTCAAACAGTCATAAGTCCTGCCTTCGATAATAGTGGCGTCTATTTTGGAATTATCGATAATTTCCTGATAAACCTTGAGCTCAACGCTGGGCGCGCGGGCGATCACGAATTGTGAATTGGGCATTTTTTCGCTGATGAGTTCGGCGCTTTTTGCCATTATGGGAAGGATATTTTTTATTTCTCCGGCTCGCGAGCCGGGAAGAAGGGCGACGGTGGTTTTATTTTCCGAGAGCCCGCATGCTTTTAGGAAATTCGCCTTTTCCTGCGTAGGTTTAACAATATCCAACAACGGGTGGCCGACAAATTCCGCGTCTATGCCATGTTTCTTATAAAATTCCTCCTCAAATTTAAAAATCACGAGCATCTTGGAGACATATTTTTTTATTGTCTTAACACGGCCGGGGCGGGATGCCCAGACCTGCGGGCTGACGTAGTAAATCACCGGTATTTTCTTGTTGATGGTTCGACCATGCTCACCATAAATAGCTTTGGCAAGCCGTAAGTTAAATCCGGAAAAATCCACCAAGACTATTGCATCGGGTTTTTCTTGCGCTATTTTTTCCAAGATAAGTTTTTTTAAAGAGAAGAATTTCGGCAGTTTTCTTAAGACGTCAAACAGCCCCATTACTGCCAGCTCTTTTATGTCGCAGTAGATTTCAGCGCCGGTTTTACGCAGGAGCTCTCCGCCTACGCCGCTAATTTTTATCTCAGGATTTAGTTTTTTAAGTGAATCGGCTAAATGCGCGGCGTTTAAATCACCGGAAGGCTCGCCGCAAACGATAAGAATATGTTCTTGGTTCCTGGTTCTTGGTTCCTGGTTTATTTTTGCCATATTTGTTTTTGGATTTTTAAGGCGAGGGCAAGGGCTTGGCGGGCAACCTCGCCGGAAACCAGCGGCTCTTTACGGTTAAGGACGCATTGCACAAACGAGGCAAGCTCTTTTTTTAGGGGTTCTTCTTTCTCTATAGGTAAGTTTTCTTTAGAGATTTGCGTGCCGTCTTTCCTATATACAGAGGCCTCGGCCTCTTTATAGTCAAGCGAGATATAGGTATTTTTCTGGAAAATTCTGATTTTACGCATTGCTTCGTCAGAGACGCGGCTGGCGGTTAAATTAGCCACACACCCGTTTTTAAAGCAGAGGCGGGTGTTGGCAATATCTTCAAATTGGGTGAGCACCGCAATGCCTACGGACTCTACTTTTTTAAGCGGAGAATTTACTAACCCCAAGACAATATCTATATCGTGAATCATTATGTCTAAAACTGCGCCGATATCCAGCGAACGGTTAGGGAAGGTTGAGAGGCGGTGGCATTCAATAAACTGCGGGTTTTGGATAATGGATTTTACGGCAGAGAATGCCGAGTTAAACCTTTCTACGTGTCCTACCTGAAGGATTAGTTTATTCTTGCGCGCGATTTTAATTAGGTGGTCTGCTTCTTTTAGGTTAGGCGTAAATGGTTTTTCGATTAAGGCGTGTATCCCATGCGATAAAAAGTAGCGGCCGATTTCATAGTGTAAGTTGGTGGGGGCGGCAATGCTTACTGCGTCAACTTGGTTTAGGAGGAATTTGTAATCAAAGCAGGCGCGAGTTTCATAAGTTTTGGCGGTTTCCTCGGCGCGCGCCTTATCAATGTCGCAGACCGCGACTAATTCCGCGTTGTCTAATTCTTTATAAATACGGCAGTGGATTGCGCCAAGCCTGCCTGCGCCAATAACCGCGATTCTGAGCTTATCCATACGCCAAATAATAGCAAAAGGTGCAGGAAAAGTCAAATTAAAAAATGCCTTGACAGAATTATTTTTTGTGATAAGATAAAATTTAATAAGAACGGATAAAAACTGCTATTATGGAAGATAAATTCTTTACCCTAAATGAAGTTTCCGCATATTTAAAAATCCCCAAAAGCACCCTCTATAAACTCTCTGAAACAGGAAAAATCCCTTCGGTAAAAATCGGCAAGCAGCTGCGTTTTAGAAAATCCAGTTTAGATAGGTGGTTTAGCGAAAAAGAGGCGAACTCTATTATTTATACTCCAGATGCGCCTTTAGCCTCGCAAGCCGATAAGGATTCTGTGCCGAAAACCAAAAATATTTTAGTGGTTGATGATGATGAGTTAGTGCTTAGGGCGATTTCCAAGCTCCTAGAGGTTTATGGTTATCAGATAGAGTTAGTAAAAAGCGGAGAAGAGGCCTTAGAGAAAGTAAAAAATCTAATCTTTGACCTAATTATTATAGATGTAAGGATGGCTGGTATAGACGGAATCGAGACGATAGAAAGGATGAGGGAGTTTTATCTTAGTTCCCAAAAAGCTTTGCCTCAAGAGGTCGTTATCACCGGCTATATGGATACTCAGGCAGAAGAAAGGGCAAATAAACTAGGCATTGAAGATTACCTTTATAAGCCATTTGCCTTAACTGATTTTATTGGTACCGTAAAGAAGAAATTAGGATTTTGCTCCCGGCTAAATTAGATAAATATTAGCGAAATATATTTTTTCTGCCCCCCTTGAAAAAGCACCATTTTTATGCTATATTTTTTATTGCCACGCCACGGGGGCAGGAAAGAGGAGTTAAATGCCCCGTTTCTTTAGGATTAACGGCGTTAGTCGTTTAAATTCAGGGCGTCTAAAAATCATAATTTTTTCCGCCCTATTTTTTTACCTTTTTGTGCCGTTTGCCTATGCGGCTCTTCCCACAGTCGGCACACTCACCCCTTCCAGCGGCTCAGTTGCTCCTAATATAGCCAAAACCTTTACCTGTAAATATTCCGATTATGACGGCTGGCAAAATCTAAAAGAGGCATATTTTTTAGTTAGCACAGGGACATCCGCGCTTGCCAATTCAGTTTATCTCTATTATGACCAGAATACCAATCTGCTCTACTTAAGTGATGATGCCAATACTGCATGGCTGGGCGGCTATGCTCCCGGCTCTGCCAACACAATAGAAAATTCCCAAGTCAAACTTAACTGCGCCTTGACGGCCGCGACAGGCGCAACCAATACTTTAACCGTAAGTTGGAACATCACCTTTAAATCCGCCTATTCTGGCAAAAGCTACTACACTTACCTTAAAGCCGTAGATGATACTTCTGGCTCCAGCGGCTGGAAGAATAAGGGAAGCTACAGCGTTAATAACAAACCTACTCTTGGGACTATTGCTCCTAGCTCAGGAACAGGACAGAAGGATGTGGCGCAAACTTTCATTGCCAGTTACTCAGACGCTGACGGTTGGGCAAATCTGAAAGAGGCGCGTTTGTTAATCAATGCCTCTACCAGCACAGCAAATTGTTTTTATGCCTATTACAACCAAAACACTAATTTACTCTATCTGCGTAACGACGCTAACACTGCTTGGCTGGGCGGCTATGCGCCGGGCAGCGCCAACACAATAGAAAATTCCTATGCTAAGTTAAATTACGCCTCTACCTCTATCATCGGCTCAGGCAACACAATGACCGTCAATTGGTCAGTGGTGCTCAGGCCGCCTTTTACCGGCGCAAAGAATACTTACCTTTACGTTGTGGATGACACCGGCGCCTATGCTGGTTTTAGCAAAGTTGGTACTTGGATATTGCCTAATCAAGCGCCAAGTAATGGGCAGGTTAGCCCTGCTTTCGGCGCCTCTATCCCTAACCAAACCTTTTACTTTACTGCCAGCTATTCTGACCCGGACGGCTGGCAGAATATCCAGTATCCTTATCTTTTAATCAATAGCGCATCAGCCAGTAAAACTAATTGTTTTTATGCCTACTATGACAAGAGCACTAACAAGCTCTATCTACGTAACACTGCAGATACTTCTTGGTTAGGCGGTTATGCTCCGGGTTCAAACAATATAATTCAGAATTCTTATTGTACACTTAACTGCAGCCAGACCACTGTATCAGGCACTGGCAATACTATCACTGTCAAATGGGCAGTTACCTTTAAATCCACCTTCCTTGGTACAAAAAATATCTACCTCTATGTCAAAGATTATGCCGGCGCATATCAAAACTGGGCGCAAAAGGGGACTTGGGTTGCTCTTTCCAGCGGCACGGTTATCGGGCCTTCCGGCGGCGAAACAACTTCTTCTAATGGTAAAGTAAAAATCATTATTCCATCGGGTGCTTTAAGCGACCCAACTGCTATCAGCATATCCAGCGTAGATAAAACCACTTTAGAGAACCTCGCGCCCCCTAACACAAACTTGCTTAGCGTGGTTGACTGCCAGCCTTATGGCCTGGTGTTTAACCAGCCCGTTCAGATTATTTATGCTTTAGACCAAGCGGAAATCCCCGGCACCCCGGTAGAATTAGGGCTTTATGATAGCATCCAAAATAAAATTATTCCTACGGGGGATGTCTCTACTATTCCTCAAGACGGCTATAGCGTAACATTCTCCATCCTGCACTTTTCTACCTACGCGGCATTACTTAATCTCACCCCGCAAAACGCGCCTATCGGCAGCGGGGTAAAGATTCCCTTACCGGATATGTTTACCGGCGCCTTCAGTTATGCTATCCCGATAACCGTAGCCCCGGGAAGAAAGGGGATGCAGCCGGCTTTGGGCTTATCTTATCGTTCAGGCGGTGCAAATTCCTGGGTGGGTCTCGGTTTTAGTTTAAATCCCGGATACATTACCCGCTCCACTAAATTAGGCCCGCCTACCTATATTGACACCCAAGACACCTTTTATTTAATTACTGATGCCGGCACAACCGAACTCGTTTACCTTGTCGATAACCTCTATCAGGCAAAGATAGAGTCAAGTTTTACTAAATTTTATAAAGAAACGGATGATTCTTGGAAGGTGGTGGGTAAAGACGGCAGTGTTTTAAGGTTTGGCCAATCCTCTGACACTAAAGAAGGTTCAACCCAAGGCACATTTAGTTGGTATGTAACCCGCGCCCAAGATACCAACGGCAATTATATCAGCTATGCTTATACTAAAGATCAGGGTAAATCTTATTTAAGCCGCATTGATTACACCGGGCATAGCTTAGGCATAGCTCCGACGAATACAGTAGAATTTTTCTTAGAGCCCAGAGACGACATTACTTCAAGTTATTTAAGCAGCGCAAGAGTTGCGATAGCCAAGCGCCTTAAAGAAATCGCCGTCAAGGTTAATTCCGCGCTTGTCTGGCGCTATGTTTTAGAATATGCCTATAGCCCGGACACCAACCGCTCGCTGTTACGCTCGGTTACGCAGTCAGGCGTGGATGGCAAGGCGCTACCGCAACAAAAACTTATTTATCAGAAATCAAAATAGGAGGTTAGGTAAAATGAAAAACTTAGTTAAAAAATGTTTAATCTTGGCATTTTTATTTTTCCTGCTAAGCAGTTTTCTACCAAGCGCTGAATGCGCTGTACCGCGTTTAATCAACTACCAAGGCAAGCTCACCGACACAAACGGCGTTCCCTTAACCGGCTCATACGCTATAACTTTTAGGATTTATGACGCGCTATCCGGCGGGAATATGCTTTGGGAAGAAACCCAGCAGGTCGTCATAGACAAGGGTATTTTTGGCGTCCTGCTCGGCTCAGCCGTAAATCTAAATCTTGCTTTTGATATTCCTTATTATTTGGAAATTAAAGTAGGTAGCGAAGTAATGAGTCCAAGACAGCAGATTGCCGCCTCCGCCTATGCCATAACTGCTGATAATGGCGTTCCGCGGGGTATGATTGCGATGTGGTCCGGCTCAGTCGCCAATATTCCTGTAGGTTGGGCATTATGCGACGGCACCAACGGCACCCCAGATTTACGGGACAAATTCGTAAAAAGTATTCCCAACAGCACGGCTAACCCCGGGGCAACAGGGGGTGCGTCGGCGCATAATCATTCTATAGCAGTAGATAGCCATGTTTTAAGTATAGCCGAAATACCACAACATACACATTATTACAATACGAGAAATGCAAACGGTTGGGGTAGCGGGCAGTTTATGCAGGGTTCTAATGAGGGGGGTAGCTATCCTTATTCAACATTAGATTCGTCTTCTGTTGGCGGTGGAGGCGGCCATTCCCATACGGCTTCATCAGCAAATGCGAGTTCTTTGCCGCCTTATTACGAATTAGCTTTTATTATGAAGCTATAGATTTTAAGTAATCTTTTGAATATGCGGTATTTTACGATGAAGAAATAAATGGATAAAATTTTTAAAAAAGTGCGTTATAAAAATATCACTGTAAGTTTTTTGCCTTATTTGGAAGGTGGCGGCCGAAATTTTGGTCAAGAGTTTATTCGTGTGGTTAAAGATAAATTCGGAAAAGTTGATCATGTTTTTGAATATTGCGCTGGGCCTGGTTTTATAGGTTTTTCTATGTTAGCGCACGGGCTTTGTAATCATTTAACCGTAGCCGATGTTAATCCTGATGCCGTAGAGTGTTGTAAGAAAACCATCAAAGATAATAAACTAGAAGATAAAGTAGCCATTTATTTATCTGATTGTCTTGATTCTATCCCGATAACTGAGCAGTGGGATTTAGTTGTTAGCAATCCTCCGCATTGGCCTTCAGATGGAAAAAAATATCAGGATAATATCAGGAATTTTGATCCTTATTTTACAGTCCATAAGAAATTTTATAGAGATATTAAAAAATTTCTTAAACCTGATGGTTCGGTTTTATTTCAGGAATGTGGACCAGCCACAACCATTAAGGATTTTCAGTCTATGATTGAAGAGAATGGATTAGAGATTATGGAAGTTTTCAAAGCGGACCCCTTTACCTTTTGGCAGTGCATTCTAAATGTGAAAAATATCAAAAAATATACGAAACCATCAGCTTTCTATTTTATCTGGAGCAGATTAAAGAAATATTCGAGTTTACATAATAATTTTGTGTGAGAAGAATTGAGGATTATTTTATTGCTTCTATTTCAAACCAGATCTGCTCGGCAGGGAAGATATATGTCCAGAAACGTTCGTAGTTGCGCGGAAATTTATTTGCTAGAGATTGGATACCAAAAAACCTAAATGTTTTGTAGAATTTTATCTGTTTCTTGATGGGCTTATGCTTAATGAGATTAATCAATTTATTCATTAATTCATAAGTAAAAAAATATCGATGTTGGAAATTTCCATAAGCGCCGTGGCTGGAAAAATGCGGCACCTCGAGAATGATATGACCATTAGGTTTGGTGATTCTATATACTTCTTTAATTGCTTTTTTAGGTTCTTTGAGGTGTTCAAAGATGTGTTTGCAGTATACGGTATCGAATTCGTTGTCGTGAATTGGCCAAGGAAATGTATCTAAATCATGGATGATATCTGCTTGGCTATGAGGATCCATATCAATGCCGACAGCGCCTTGAATTTTATTGTTACTGCAGCCGACATCCAAGATTTTATTAGTCATAAGGTTAATATAGCAGAATAAGTTTAAAAGTCAAGAAACAGAGACAAAGATAAACATGGAAGATTTACGAAAGAGGCATAATCCCAAAATTTGTAAATTCTGGGATACCTCGATAGCAAGTTTAAATCCCATAGGATTTAAACTATCGACCCTGCGGGCAGATTTTTCTATTGAAAAATCTGGGATAATTTATTCTTTAGGGTTTGCGCGAGCGTATTGATTAAAGATAAAAATATGGGCTACGAAAGGGATTTGATGAGTTGCAAGCACTTTTCTGCATTAACGACCTTGAATGGAAGGTTAGATTGCCGGGATAGGAAATGGCGGTTTTCGGTAATAAGCATATCTGCGCCTGTCCACTCAGCATATGCGGCAATAAAAGCATCAGACGGTTTTAGGCCTAATGATTCATATTTTAAACCGAGCTCAAAAGGGACAACAATATCTTCATCAATAGCGATGTCGATAGAAATGAGCAATTCAATAAAAGTGCGGAATTCTTCAATAGATAAATTGCGTCTTATTTCTTCAAAAACCGTCCGCGGTATACGTACAGAATGGGGAGAATGTTTTGCACAGAGGTCATTTATAACGTTTCTTGCGGGATGTTCTTCTGAACCAAAGGCGAAGATGAACTCGTTAGAATCAATGATGAACAGCAAATTTTTCCTCCCAAATGGTCTCGCGGGTTTTGCGCAGGGTTTTTATTACGTCTTCCTTAGACATTTTGAAAATAGACGGCGGATTTTTAGCGATAAGTTGACGCAGTTTTTTCAATTGTGCTTTTGCTTTTTGAGCTTGGGCTTTAGTCATTTTTATCACCTCTATTTTAAAGATAACACAATTATATTCGGGTGTCAAGGATGAAGACATCAAGATATAACTTATTCCAAAGGTTGATTTCAGTTACCTTAATCTTCGTGCACCTATTCTGCTTTGGCCCTGTCAGAGAGGCGCTGGCATATTCTGCCCAAAGCGCAAGTTACAAGCTAAAATCCGGCACTCCTACCTTAAATGGCGAAGCGCGCCCAAGCCCATATACTAAACTGCTTTTACATAATGACGGCGTAGATGGAGCAATAAGTTTTACTGACGCCGCAGGCAACCACTCCATAACCAATAACGGCACGCCAGATACCAATACTAAGCTTCTCTTGCATTGTAACGGTCCTGCCGGAGCGGCTAATTTTACGGATGATACCGGGAAAACCGTTACTACCGTAGGTAACTCCCAGATTGATACAGCAGAGAGTAAATTCGGCACAGCAGGCGCGTTGTTTGACGGTAACGGCGATTATCTCACATTGCCCGACAGCGACGACTGGAACTTCGGCACAGGGGACTTTACGATAGATTTTTGGGTAAAATTTAATGTTTTACAAAGCGGGCAATTTTTTACAGAATATACGGATGGTTCTAATTATATGAGGTGGTTTTGGAATAGCGATACCAACGCCTTGCAATGTGTTAAAGCTGGTGGAACAGAGTTTAACTTTAGCTGGCCTTGGTCTCCCTCTGCCAATACTTGGTATCACCTTGCTTTTGTGAAAAATGGCAATAATTATACGGCATTTGTAAATGGAACCCAGGTAGGGACTACGCAAACCAGCTCTGCCACAATACCAGATTACACGGAAGTTGTTTCAATAGGCGCTTTCTATTATGGCACAGGCATCACTACTTACCTAAACGGTTGGCTGGATGAATTCAGAGTTTCTAAAGGTATCGCCCGCTGGACGTCAAACTTTACCCCGCCGGTTTCTGAATATGCTCTAAACAATCAAGTGATTAATTCTTCCGCACAAAGCAAATTCGGCAGCTCAAGCGCTTATTTTAATAATAGTTATTTATCTATTCCCGACAACGTTGATTTTAACTTCGGAAATAGCGACTTTACCATTGATTTTTGGTTCAGGATAAATGCTGTTGCGGGAGGAGGCTTACAGACATTCATAAATCAATACGAAACACCAACAGGCAATAGTGAATATTTCCAATTTTATATGGGCAGTAATGGGGATGCGACAGTTCATACACTGTATTTTTTAGCTGCAACGGGTGGGTCAGTGTTTATTAACATATCAGGAACAATGCCAGATTTTATAACAGGAACCTGGCATCACGCTGCAATCGTTCGTAATGGAAATAATTTTAATCTTTATTTTAATGGTGTCTCTATCGCCAATGGGACAAGTTCAAGTTCTATGCCAAATTCAACAGGTTTATTGACGATAGGTGCTGCTTCTTATCAATTAAGTTACGGCGACTTTGTAAATGGCTGGATGGATGAATTCCGTATCTCCAAAGGCATTGCCAGATGGACGTCTAATTTTACCCCGCCCGCCCAACCCTATATTATTGACGATTCAGACCGCCCGACTGTGGTAAAAAAGACGTGGTTAGACGCGCTGGGTGAGGCGGCTATCGGCAAGTGTCAAAGTCAGAGCTATGTTTTAAACTCCGGCTTTATCCCCACAGTTACCTCATCTGATCCGCCAATACAGATTCAAACCATCCCTAATTTTTCTTGGCAGGAGGGGACTACCAATCCCAATGCCTTTGACTTGGATGATTATTTTCTAAATCCGGTTGGCTTTACCTATACTATCAGCGGTAATGTTAATGTCGCAGTCGGTATTGACCCAATAACTCATTTAGTGAGTTTTTCTCAAAACGCAAGCTGGTTCGGCACGGAAAAAATCAAGTTTACCGCCACTGACAGCGAATATAATTCTTCTACTACCAACGAAGTAACTCTGCAGGTTAGCGGCGTAAATAATCCGCCGGTTTTGGCCTATATCCCTGACATAGGCGCCCAAGAAACCGACCTGGTTAAAATCACTCCCAATGCCACTGATTTAGACGGTGATACCATTACTTACAGCTTTACCGCGCCACTCAACGCCCAAGGTGAATGGCAAACCGATTATAGTAGCGCCGGCACCCCTACAGTTATCGTAACTGCAACTGATTCTACCGGCCTAACTGACACCCAAGAGGTACATATCAACGTAATGAATAAGAACCGCTTACCGGTGCTTTTACCAATTAATGACATTACTAAAAATGAAGGCGATTTAGTGACTATTACGCCGCAAGCTAGCGATCCCGATTTAGACGCGATAATCTTTTATTATTCTGCTCCGTTTGACTCAACCGGCAAATGGCTTACCGATTATTATGACGCGGGAAATTATCCGGTAATAGTTACTGCCTCTGACGGCACAGATACTGTTTGGCAAAACGTAAATGTCATAATTAATAATACCAACCGCGCTCCGCAGGCAACGCTTACTTTAAGCAAATACACCGCCACTGTCGATGAAGTAATCACTATCACCCTTAACGCAACCGATCCCGATACCGACCCCTTGACATTTTCTTTAAAGAAGGACGGGGTAGAGTTTGACACCGGAACTTTAAGCGGCGCCTACTACACCACCACGGCTTCTTTTTCCAGCGTTGGCGACCATAATATTTCAGCTACGGTTACTGATTCAGGCGGCTTATCTGCCAGTGATTCAAAAGGTATAGACATCCCAGACCCCAATGCCAGTTCGGTTAACCCGGTAATGGGAGATTTTAACGGTGATGCCCTCCTGGACTTAGGCCTTTATAACTCCCAAAATGGCAACTGGGAGATTGCCCTTTCGGATAAAGGGGTATTTCGTAATGCTGTGGATTGGCTTCCCGGGTTTGGTGCGGGGACTAACTTTCAGCCTTTATCCGGCGACTTTAACGCGGACAATAAAACCGACATCGCCGTATATGATCCACTAAGCGGCCAGTTGCAGGCGGCATATTCTACCGGCTCAGGTTTTTCCTCGCAAGCCACAATTTTAAGCGTCTCTTTTGCCAGTGTCTCTTGGCAGGCATTCAGCGGTAATTTTAACGCTGATAAATATCCTGACTTTGCCCTCTACAACAAAGATACCGGAGAGGTAAAGGTAGCGCTGGGTAACTCTTCCGGATTTGGCACGTTTAATACTTGGATACCTAATTTTGGCACAGACTATATCGCGCTCAGCGCTGACTTTAACGCAGATAGTTTATCCGACCTGTGCTTGTTCAAAAAATCAAGCGGCGAATTCAAAGTCGCCTTTTCCAATACTCTCGGCTTTATTGACGGGGCAAGCTGGCGCTCGGGTTTTGCTAATGATAAAGACCCGATACTCTCTGATTTTAACCATGACGGCCTTGCGGACATTGGTTACTGGGATAAGGCAAGTTTTAACTGGTATTATGCCATTTCCGCCGGGGATAAGTTTATTGATAAGGGGGTTTGGGCAAACTTCGGCACAAGCGCGGATGATAACGGTACCACCGGTGATTTTAACGGCGACGGCGTAAATGACCTTGCGGTCTATGACCGCGAGCAAATCGGCATCAACCGCTGGCGCGTTAGTTTATCTACCGACAAACCCGCTGACCTTTTAACCGAGATAGATAACGGCATCGGCGGTAAGACTCAAGTTGTTTACACCTATGCCGCGACCGCGGATAATCCGGCATTGCCTTTCCCGGTCTATGTGGCAAGTTCTATTTCTTTGATAGATGCTGTTCCCAGTACCCTGTCTCCTGAAATCTATACCCAGAATTTTATCTTCTCCGGTGGCTACTATGACTCAACCGAGCGGGAATTCCGCGGCTTTGAAAAGGTGAAGGTTTCCGACCCCATCACCAATAACTACACCGAGACCTATTTTTATCAGGGCAAGTCGGGCCAGGACGGAGCGCTCAAAGGCCAGATTGAAAAGCTCATTGCCTATGATGGTTCGACTGTGCTCACCACAGGTGGCATCGGTCGTAAAATCAGCGAGACCTTTAATACCTATGAGGTGAAGAAAGCAGGCCCGGCAAGTAATGTCTTGGGTTTTCCAGCACTAATTGAAAATACCACCACCATCTATGAGGAAAACGGCTCATCCATCACCACGAGAAACACCTTTACCTATGATAATATCGGTAATGTCCTTGAGGAAGTAACCCAAGGCGATATTGCCAAAACCGGCGATGAAAAATCCACCCAGACGCTTTATAACCCTGCTTATGATATCGGCACTTCGACTACGCTCAGTGTAGGCTTTAATCGGCCACAACAAATTACTTTAAAAGACGCAAGCGGCACCCTCGTCTCGCAAAAAAACTTTGTCCAATATGATAGTAACGGCAATCTGTTAAGAGAAGAGGTTTGGCTATACGATCCTCTAACTTCTATCGTCTCTTATCCATCGTCTAGCTATTCCTACGACTCCTTTGGCAATCTTACTTCTTCCACCAATTCTTTAGGCAAAACCACGACCACTGACTACGAAACTACCTTCTACGCCTATCCGGAAAAGGTCACCAATTCTTTAAGCCAGAGCGTTACTTCTGTCTATGACGCCAAATTCGGCGTGGTAATTAAGACCACCGACCCCAATGGCTTAGTCAGCGAAGTCGCTTATGATTCTTTAGGCCGCCCAACGCAGAAAGTAGTCCATAACCCTGACCCCTTAACCCTTATCACTTATTCATATCCCGATTTTAACACTAAAATTACCACCAACGCTATTGGCTTATCTGCGACTGAATATATAGACGGGCTGGGTAGAAAATATAAAACTGTCTCTGTTGGAGAAGACGGCAATTCTTCCCGTCAAGTTTCCAGCGAAACCTACTACAACAACCGCGGCTTAACCGATAAAGAAACCCTCCCGCACTATATTGACGAAGACCTCGCTCAAATCTCCTATATCCGCTACGAATACGACTTGCGCGGCCGTATTAAGAAGACCATTTCTGATTTCCCCGGTACCTTAAAAGACGCGGAGGGCTCTGTTAATTATATCAGCCCGCTTTATATTGAGACCACCGACCCCGAAGGACACCGTAAAGGCACCTTAAAAGACGTCTACGGCAATATTATTGAAGTTACTGAGTTTACTTCATCCGGTGTCTATAAAACCTCTTATCAATACGACAACCAGAATAATCTCCTAAAAACCATTGATGCCCAAGGTAATACCACGGAGATTTTCTACGACTCTCTCGGTCGAAAACTCAAGATGCTCGACCCGGATATGGGCACCTGGCTCTATGAATACGACCTCTTGGGTAATCTTAAAAAGCAAATCGACGCTAAAGGGCAGGCGTTAGAATTTACTTATGACGTTTTAAATCGTCTCACCAAAAAAGAGCAACTTAACCCTTACCCCTTAACCCTTGCCACTTACCAATACGATGAGGTAGGAAAGGCCAATTGCATCGGCCGTCTTTCCAAAATCACCGACCAAAGCGGCTCCAGCGAATTTTTCTATGACCGGTTGGGAAGGGAGACAAAATCTATAAAAACTGTATCAAGTGTCACGTATCAAGTGTCAAGAGAATACGATGTCTTAGACCGGCTCACCAAACTCACCTATCCCGACGGCGAAGCAGTTGATTATAGTTATGACACTAATTCTGGCTTACTCGAAAAAGTTTTTTCACCGAACCCTGTACCCAGTACCCCGACCCCTTATGTTAATGATATTTCTTATAATTCCAAAGGCCAAATCAAAACCATCCAATATGGTAATGCTACGCAGACCGACTACACCTATGGTCAGGACCTACGACTATCACAAATTTTAACGAGGCACGAAGCACAAGGCACGACACTACAAAACTTGAATTATGTTTTTGACAAAAACGGCAATATTACCACCTTAACCGATAATCTGCGCAGCAATATCCGTACTTATATCTACGATGACTTAGACCGCTTAACCACCGCGCAAAATGTTCCTGCTGTCGGCGGTGGATATACCACTTTTAACTATCAATACGACTCTATCGGTAATATGACCTATAAGTCAGATGTAGGGGTAATGACCTATGGTTCGACTTCGCTCACCACAGGTGGTTTCATCCAGCCGCACGCCCTAACCTCTGCCGGTGGTTACTCCTACCAATACGACGCCAACGGTAATATGACTGTCGGCAAGAATAAAACAATGCAGTATGACGCTGAGAATCGTTTGGTTAAAGTAGACACCTACGCGGTGGCCGGAGGTCTCCGCGTAGGTGAAGAGACTTATCTCTATGACGGCGATGGCGGTAGAGTCCGAAAGACGAAGGACGATGGAGGAGGGACGATAAGTTCCACTACTTATATTGGATCGTTGTATGAGGTTGACTCCAATGGCATAATCCGCAAACATATCTTCGCCGGTGCAAACAGGGTTTGCACAATCATGAAGGACGAAGCAGGAGGCACGACGGACGCAAGCTACTACCATTCTGACCATTTAGGTTCTTCCAACGTTATCACCGATTCTTCCGGTAACCAAGTTGAGCAGTATGAATATTCCCCTTATGGCGCAGTTGCTTCTTCTATCGTCTCTCGTCCATCATCCCTCGTGCGTCATAAATTCACCGGCAAGGAACTCGACTCCACCGGCCTCTACTTCTACGGCGCGCGCTACT
>CAKKQO010000024.1:0-1466 GCA_919902105.1 Omnitrophica bacterium GWA2_41_15
CAAAAGAGATGTTAGAAAAGATAGTAGACGCCGCCCGGTTTGCTCCTACGGCCAGGGGAGTAGAACCTTGGGAATTCATTGTGATTACCAAGCCCGAGACGCTGGAGAAATTAGCTGGATTAGCAGATAACGGCAGATTCATTCTGCAGGCTAAGGCCTGTATCGCGGTTTTCTGTAAGGATACCAAATATTATTTAGAAGACGGCTGCGCTGCCACACAAAATATCCTTCTGGCTGCGGCGAGTCTTGGCATCGGATCTTGTTGGGTAGCCGGAGATAAAAAGCCGTATTGCCTTAACGTGGGTAAATTGTTAGGGGTTGGCGATACTCTTAAGCTCGTTAGTTTAGTTTCTTTGGGGTGTCCTAAAACGCAAAATGCTTTTAAGGTAGCAGAGAAAAGAAGCCTGCGGGAAGTGCTGCATTGGGAAAAATTTTGAGTAGTTATGCAATTCTGATGCCGATTTCAGCTGTAATCTTCCGTGACCGAATTGGGGAAGTTGAAGGAGAAAATAAAAAAAATGAGGTGGCAAGAGGAGATACTGGGTTTTAAAAAGGCATTAGGCCGTTGGGATTCAGTAGCGATTATTACGGCAATCGTAATAGGCGTCGGCATATTCAGAGCGCCGGCAGAGGTAGCAGGATATTTAAAGCACCCGTGGCTTATCCTTAGCGCATGGTTTTTGGGCGGGGTAATATGTTTATTGGGTGTTTTTTGTTATGCGGAGCTCGCTTCAACTTTTCCGAAAACAGGAGGAAATTATATATACCTGCGGGAAAGTTACGGCAGAGGTGTTGGCTTTCTATTTGCCTGGACCGAACTGCTTGTCATCCGCACCGGCTCTATCGCCGCAGTTTCTTTTATCGGCGCAGAATACCTGCAGTCATTATTAGCAATCGATAAATCTTTTATCAAGCTGATGGCAGTTTCTATCGTTTTGATTCTCTCATTGTTAAATATATTCGGATTAAGCTATGGTAAAAAGGTGCACAATTTTTTTACCGCGATAAACATAGCGGCGCTGGTAAGCATAGTATTCTTCGGCCTTATTTCCCGCAAAGGCGATATGGCGCATTTTTTTTCAGGGGCTGTTTCATTGGATAGCGCTCTCTTGCGGGCGCTGGGTGCGGCGTTAATACCCATTCTCTGGACATACGGCGGCTGGCATGAGAATACTTTTGTGGCCGAAGAAACGAAGGATGCCTCAAGGGTAATACCTCAGGCGCTGATCATCGGGATATCAATTGTTACGGCATTATATTTAGCGGTCAATTTTTTTTATATCTACCTGATACCGGTGAAAGATTTGGCCGGCTCTGCCCTTGTCGGTTCGGACGTATTCAATGTCCTTTACGGAGCGCAAGGCAGGAAGATTTTCGAGCTACTCGTGGTGGTAGCCTCCCTCGGCAGTATCAACGCAATGATAATCACCGGCGCAAGAATCACCTACGCGATGGCGAAAGATAAT
>CAKKQO010000024.1:1566-7718 GCA_919902105.1 Omnitrophica bacterium GWA2_41_15
ATCACTCTTTTTATTAACACGCTTATTTTTAACCCAGTGCCGTCTCTTTTTGGTTTAGGTTTATTGGCAAGCGGCGTACCAGTATATGTTGTATCACGGTTGCGTGAAGCGAGGAGGGTCTGATGATAAAATTATTATTTTCCGCGCTGATAGCGCTTGTCTTAACTAATAGCGGTATAGCTTTAGAGGAAAGTGTTTTTGAGCTTAATCGGCAAGAGATGGTAAAGACGCAGTTAGAGACGCGCGGCATAACCGACGCAAAGGTCTTGAAGGCAATGAGGAAGGTGAAACGCCATCTATTTGTGCCAACGCATCAGTTCATCAGCGCATATAATGATAGTCCATTACCTATCGGCTATGGTCAGACAATATCGCAACCGTATATCGTTGCCTATATGACTCAGGCCGCGCGGCTATTTCCTGATGACCGTGTCCTTGAGATAGGGACAGGCTCAGGATATCAGGCGGCAGTCCTCGCTGAGCTCGTAAAAGAGGTTTATACAATCGAGATATTGAAGCCGCTTGCCGACACAGCGCGCGTAAGATTAGAAGAGCTCGGATATCGGAATATAAAAGTCAAGCATGGAGATGGCTATAAAGGCTGGAAAGAATACGCCCCATATGATGCGATAATCGTTACTGCCGCGCCTGATGAGGTGCCGGAAGAATTAGTAAGGCAGTTAAAAGTAGGCGGCCGGATGGTTGTTCCTATAGGTTCGTTTTTTCAGGAGCTTTACCTTATCACGAAGAGAGAATCGGGAATTAAGCAGGAATTACTGCTGCCGGTAGTGTTCGTTCCCATGATTCATTCTTCCGACTGATATAATCGAGGTTAAGGGCAATTTTCAGCTGTAGATTTAGTTGGCCTTTGGCGGCCTAGAAGATTTTGCTTGCGTCGTAAAAGTTTTTACGACATCAGCAAAATCTAATCGCAAGTTTGCAGATTTTGCTTGACAAATTATAAAAAGATGGTAAACTAACTTTAGTAAATGAGAGTTTAGAAGTCTTAGGCCGTAAGGTAGGAAATCTAACCTTGCGGTTTTTTGTTAGTGTCATTGTTTGCCCCGTTAGGAATCCTTGGATTCTGGCAGGTAAAGATGATATGGATTTCTATCCGGTTTACTAAATTTTGAGAAAAGGAGGTAGCAAGCAATGGCAAAAGGAACAGTAAAGTGGTTCAGTGACCAGAAGGGTTATGGATTCATCACTCCTGAAAACGGAAAAGATGTATTTGTGCATCATTCCGCAATCCAGGGCGATGGTTTTAAATCTTTAGCTGAAGGCCAGCAAGTTGAGTTTAATATCGAACAAGGCTCTAAAGGCGAACAGGCTACAAACGTAGTGAAGCTATAATCTGGAATAAAACATGGCCCGGTATCTTTTTTAGATCCGGGCCTTTTTTGTAATTGAAAAGAGGTTAAAAAAGTTAATTTTCTTGATAGATGTTTTGTTTGGTAGTAAAATTAAAACTAACCCAAGGGTTTTATGCATTACTTCACCGAGCAAAATATTTTTATTTTTCTGGTTCAAGTTTTCCTGCTTTTGGGATTAGCTAGAGCTGTCGGAGAGTTATTTCGTAGATTCAGGCAGCCCGCGCTCACAGGAGAAATTTTAGTCGGTATAATTTTAGGCCCCACCATTTTCGGCAGGTTCCTGCCCAATCTTTATCAGGTAGTTTTTCCGCAGGACATAACTCAACAAAATATGCTCGAGACTGTTATCTGGCTGGGGCTTTTGTTTTTTCTGCTTGAGACCGGCCTGAAGATGGATTTCTCCAGCGCCTGGCGCCACCGCGGAAAAGCCCTGACTATCGCCGTTAGCGATATTATTGTGCCGATGGCATTGGGTTTTTTTGCCTCACTCTTATTGCCTGAGCAGTACTTAGTAAATCCCGAGCAACGTATAGTCTTTGCCTTTTTTATGGCCACGGCAATGACCATCAGTGCTATGCCTACGGCAATACGCGCCTTAAGCGATTTAGATTTAGTCAAGACCGATTTAGGCTTCTTGATTATGTCGGCTTTGTCGGTGAATGAAATCATCGGCTGGGTAGTTTTTGCCTTTATACTGCATTTTCTTAATCCCTCCCTAAATTTAGAGGCGTCAAAAATATTTTTAAACTTTTGCGGAATCAGCGCGATAATTGTCTTTTGTCTGACTATAGGCCGCAGGTTTTCCGATTTCGCGATTTCTAAAATCAGGGAATATGCTCTTATAGAGCCGGCAAGTTCGTTGACTTTTATTTCTTTATTGGGATTTCTCTGCGGCGCGGTATTTCAGAAGATAGGGGTTAATGCCCTTATGGGTTTTTTTATTGCCGGGATTATGGCAGGGGAGGCAAAAGCGCTTTCTGAGAGGACGCGCCAGGTAATTTCCCAGATGGTTTATGCCATATTTATCCCTTTATTTTTTGCCGGAATCGGGCTTAAGGCGGATAATCAAAGTGAACTTTGGCAGGTATTGGAACATACCTTTACCCAGCACCGGTTGGTAAGAAAAAAGTAAAAGTTGCCTTCTTTTGGTTCTTAATATATAATAAAAAATATGCTAAAGATATTAGAGCCGTACATATTGACTTTTATCCCGATATTTGTGGCAGTGGATGCTATCGGCAATATCCCCCTCTTTATTTCTTTAGTGGAGGGCACTAGCAAAAAACAGAGGCAGAAGGTTATTCTTGAGTCGATTACTACCGCGACGGCAGTTGCGATTTTGTTTATGTTTGTCGGTAAATGGGTGTTGCGGTTTATCGGGATTACCATTTCAGATTTTCAGATTGGCGGAGGCCTGCTTTTATTTATTATCTCTATGCGGCTCTTACTTCCCGGCGCATCTAAAACTTTTCTCGCCGACGGCCATCATAAGGACGTTGGGGTCTTCCCCTTAGGCACCCCCTTAATTACCGGCCCTGCAGTCTTAACCACAATATTAATGATGTTAGACAGCCATGGTATCATACCTACTTTTGTATCGCTGGCGGTAAATATGTTATTTGTTTGGATTACCTTGGCAAGAGCCGACTCCATTATTACGCTATTAGGCACAGGCGGAACACGCGCCTTTTCTAAGATTATGTATATTTTGCTTGCCGCTATTGGGGTAATGATGGTCAGGCGCGGGATAATCGGGGCATTTTTCCTATGATGCGTAAAGTTTTAACCTTTATTATGGCCGGAGGTAAGGGGGAGCGGCTTTATCCTTTAACCCGCGACAGGACTAAACCTGCAGTTCCCTTTGGCGGGATATACCGCATTATTGATTTTACGCTAAGTAATTGTATTAATTCCGGCCTACGCCGGATTTATCTTTTAACCCAGTATAAATCCGAATCATTACAGAGGCATATCCGGCTGGGCTGGAATATTCTTCCTTCAGAATTGGGGCAGTTTATCGAGATACTTCCCGCACAACAGAGAATCGGCGACTCCTGGTATTTAGGAACGGCAGATGCGATTTATCAGAATTTTTATACAGTTGATTCAGAGCATGCGGATGAAGTGCTTATACTTGCCGGCGACCATATTTATAAGATGAATTATTACAATATGATTGATTTTCATCGTGAGCAAGAAGCAAATTTAACCGTGGCAGTTGTAGAAGTCGAAAAAGATAAATCTCCGGACTTAGGCGTGGTTGAAGTAGACAGCTCAGGCAGAGTTATCGGTTTTGCGGAGAAGCCCAAAAATCCTAAAACTATACCGTCAAATCCGGACAAAATATATGCCTCGATGGGCATCTATGTTTTTGAGGCAGCGGTAATTAAACAGGAGCTTGGCGAAGATGCGCATAAGAATAATTCTACCCATGATTTTGGCAAGGATATTATTCCGCAGATGGTCAAGCAAGGCTTAAAGATAAGCGTTTATAATTTCAAGGACGAAAATAAGAAAGAGGCAAAATACTGGCGCGATATCGGAACTATTGATGCTTATTATGAGGCGAATATGGATTTAATACAGGTTGAGCCGGTATTTAATCTTTATGATAAAGAATGGCCGGTAAGGACTTATCAGGAACAATTCCCGCCGGCAAAGACGGTTTTTGCCGGAGATGAGTTTCCCGGAAGAATCGGCCTTGCCCTTGATTCATTGGTTTCAAGCGGCTGCGTTGTCAGCGGCGGGAGAGTTCAGCGTTCCATACTTTCGCCGAATGTGAGAATTAATAGCTATGCGGAAGTTTATGATTCTATTCTCATGGAAGGCGTGAATGTAGGGCGGTATGCCAAGATTAAGCGTGCGATTATTGATAAAGACGTAAATATCCCGCAGGGAATAGTTATCGGCTATGATGCCAAAGAAGACAAAAAAAGATTCCATCTGACTGATTCAGGCATTGTGGTAGTAGCAAAGGGGACGGAGATAAAGTAAGCCTGCCTGCCGGCAGGCAGGGATTAAGGGGTAAGGGTCAAGTATGATAAGAAAAGCAAAGATACAGGATATCAAGCAGATACAAGCGCTGATTAATTCTTTTGCTAAAGAGGATTTAATGCTGCCCCGTTCTTTGAATGAATTATACGAAACCTTAAGGGATTTTTGGGTAGCAGCAGACGGCGAAAGAATTATAGGTTGCTGTGCTTTGCATATTTCCTGGGATGATTTAGCAGAGATAAAGTCATTTGTAGTAGCAAAAAAAGCGCAAGGAAAAGGTGTGGGGCGGGAATTAGTTTTAACTTGTTTAAGCGAAGCAAAAGAATTAGGAGTCAAGCGAATGTTTGCGCTTACATACAAGCCAGATTATTTTAAGAAATTCGGTTTTAAAAAAGTGAAGAATTCGGCGCTCCCGCATAAAATCTGGGCTGAATGTATTAACTGCTGTAAATTCCCCAATTGCCAGGAAGTAGCCCTCATAAAAAACTTGCCTAATTAAAAATTTATGTTATAATTTTTATTTCTTGGAAATAATTAGTTAATGTTAACATTGTACCGAAAGCAAGGCGCTTTAAAAATTTGTTCCAAATTTTTATCGCTGCTTTCGGTATCAATTCCGACAAATAACTTATGTCAGCCTGCGGCTTGCATAAGTTATGTCGTCATTGAGAGGATAAAATGGATTATTTATTAAGCGATGAGCAAAAAATGATTCGGGATTTGGCGCGTAAAATCGCCGAGGAAAAGGTGCGCCCGGTTGCGGCAAAATACGATGTGAGCGAGGAATTTCCTTGGGAGGTTTTAAAGGTTATAGCCGATGCGGATTTATTCGGCTTGTTTATCCCGCAAGATTTCGGCGGAATGGGCATGGGCGTATTAAACCTTTGTATTGCCACGGAAGAACTTGCGCGTGCCTGCGGCGGCATTGCTGTCTGCTATGCGGCATCAGCTTTAGGGACGTTCCCCATAGTTTTATTCGGCAATGAGGAGCAGAAGAAAAAATACCTGCCGGATTTGGCTTCGGGTAAAAAAGTGGCGGCATTCGCTATTACTGAACCCGAGGCGGGTTCCGATGCCTCTGCGATTAAAACTACCGCGAAAAAGGTCGGTGATCATTATGTTTTAAATGGTTTGAAGCATTTTATTACTAACGGCGGCGATGCTGAAACTTATGTGGTTATTGCCATGACCAATAAGACAAAAGGCGCACGCGGCGCATCCGCATTTATCGTAGAGAAAGGCACCCCCGGGTTTAGTTTTGGTAAAAAAGAAGACAAGTTCGGAATACGCGCTTCATCCACCCGCGAGCTTATTTTTACGGATTGCAAGATCCCCAAAGAGAACCTGTTATCCAAAGAAGGTATGGGTTTTATTGTGACGATGAGGACATTTGATATGTCGCGTCCGGGTGTGGCAGCGCAGGCCTTAGGCATTGCCCAAGGCGCTTTAGATTTAGCGGTGAAATATGCCAAACAAAGGCAGCAGTTTGGCAAATCCATTTCCAGTTTTCAGGGGATTCAGTGGATGTTAGCCGATATGGCTACGGAAATCGAGGCGGCCAGGGCATTGGTTTACGCAACAGCCCGCATGGTTGACGCCGGCATAAAAGACGTAGCTAAAGAATCAGCGATGGCGAAGTTGTATGCCTCAGATGTGGCGATGAAGGTCACTGTTGACGCATTGCAGATTTTCGGCGGCTACGGCTATATGAAGGACTATCCGATTGAGAAATATGTGCGCGATGCCAAGATTACCCAGATTTACGAAGGCACTAATCAGATACAG
>CAKKQO010000024.1:7818-31514 GCA_919902105.1 Omnitrophica bacterium GWA2_41_15
ATATGTGCGCGATGCCAAGATTACCCAGATTTACGAAGGCACTAATCAGATACAGCGCAATATTATCGGGCTGGCGCTATTAAGGGAAGCGTTGAAATAAATTATGGATTTTTCCCGTTTCGCCCCTAGAAATTGCTTCGTAATTTCAGGGACTAAAGTCCTCGGAATTTTACCTTGTAAAATTCCAGAGGGTAGGAAGTATCAAAATTCTCTCCGACAATTTTGATACACTCAACGGGATAATTCGCGCTTATAAGTTACGTCGGTTTTACTTCCGTAACTTATGCGCTCATTAAATGAATATTATCGTCTGTATAAAACAGGTTCCTGAAACGACCGAAGTAAGGATTAATCCAGAGACAAACACTTTAATCCGCGAAGGGGTCAAGTCTATTATTAACCCTTTTGATATGTATGCGATTGAGGAAGGAGTGCGGTTTAAAGAAAAGTTTGGCGGGAAAGTTACGGTGCTTAGCATGGGCCCGCCACAGGCAGAGAGCGTTTTACGCGATGCGATTGCGATGGGTGCTGATGAAGGTATTTTGCTTTGCGACCGCGCCTTTGCCGGCTCAGATACTTGGGCAACGAGTTATACTCTTGCCGGGGCAATCAGAAAAATTGGCACATTTGATTTGATTATCTGCGGAAAACAGGCATCCGATGGAGATACGGCGCAGGTCGGGCCGGGCATATCCACACATTTAGATATCCCACAGGTTACTTATGTAAAAAAAGTCGAAGAGGTGAAGGATAGTATTATCCGGGTTGAGCGGATGATGGAAGAAGGTTTTGAAGTTATCGAGGCGCCGCTTCCGGTATTGCTTACTGTGGTAAAAGAAATAAATGAGCCGCGCCTTCCCTCTCTAAAAGGGATGATGCGGGCAAAGTCCGCTAAGATTACAATCTGGACGCAGAAAGAACTAAATTTAGACCCTCAAGCTATCGGCCTTTGCGGCTCTCCTACACAGGTAGTAAAGATTTTTACTCCGCCGCAGAGAGCTGGCAGCCAGATATTAAGCGGAGATAAAGAAGAAATAGCGGGGAAATTAGTGGAATTGTTAAAAAACGAAATAAATTAACCGTCTTCACCTACGCGGTGTGGAAATCTTATAGACATACTACACCGCGTAGGTGGAATAGGTGGAAACAGAGATGCCTATTTATATTCAGGTTGAAAAATGCACCGGCTGCACTTTATGCCTAAAAGTATGCCCTTTTGACGCTATCCGTATTATGGATAAGAAGGCGCAGATTGATTTCAACAAGTGTAATATCTGCGGCGCTTGTCTTGATGCCTGTAAACTTAAGGCAATTGTTTTAGAAAAAGAGCAAGGCGCATGCAAGGTGCCGGATATAAAGGATTATAAAGGCATCTGGGTGTTTATCGAGCAGAAAAACGGGAAAATCCAGAGTATTTCTTACGAGCTTTTAGGCAAAGCCTATGAGTTAGCCAAGAAACTAAATTGTCAGGTTTGTGGTGTTCTCATCGGTAATAACTTAGCTGATCAGTTAGATGAAATCGTCTGGCACGGCGCAGATAATATTTATTTAGTAGAAGCCCCTGAGCTGGCGAATTTTCAGGATGAGCCGTATACAAATATTTTAGTTAAACTCATCCAAAAATATAAACCTGAGATTTTATTATGCGGCGCAACTTCTATAGGCAGGTCTTTAATTTCCCGCGTGGCAGTTAAGATTAAGGCCGGGCTTACTGCCGACTGCACCGGTTTAGATATCGAGCCTGAGAGGAAAATTCTTCTGCAAACCCGTCCGGCATTCGGCGGTAATATCATGGCGACGATTATTTCGCCGGATTACCGCCCGCAAATGGCAACGGTGCGGCATAAGGTAATGCAGCCGATTACACCTGATAGGCGCCGTAAAGGTAAAATTATACGCGAAAGCTTTAATAGCTCTTTATATACTTCGCGCACCAAGCTTTTGGATATTATTGAAGAAATAGAATCTTTGGTAAATATTGCCGAGGCCGATATTATTGTTTCAGGTGGACGTGGTCTTGGTAATAAAGAAAATTTTAAGCTTTTGGAAGAGTTTGCGCATATCTTGGGCGCAGCCGTTGGCTCTTCGCGCGCGGCAGTTGACTCCGGCTGGATGCCTTATTCGCATCAAGTGGGGCAGACCGGCCGCACAGTTAGCCCGAAAATATATTTTGCCTGCGGTATTTCCGGACAAATCCAGCATTTAGTGGGAATGCAGTCCTCTAAAATCATCGTTGCTATCAATAAAGACCCCGAGGCGCCGATATTCAAAGTTGCTACCTACGGTATTGTCGCAGACCTTTTCGAAATCATCCCCGCTCTTAGCAAAAAGTTCAAGGAAGCCCTGAAGAGATAACTCACCTTTTTTAAGAAAATTTCTTGTGTTTAAATCGAATTTGTGATATAAAAATAATAAGTAATTATTTTTTTCTACCTCTTTATACATAACTCATCCCGTTTCGCCCCTAGAAATTGCCTTGCAATTTCAGGGACTAAGTCCTCGCAATTCCTTGAATTGCAGAGGGTAAGATGTATCAAAATTCTCTTCGATAATTTTGATGCACTCAACGGGATCAATTCGTGTATGTAAGTTACATCGGCTTTGCCTCTGTAACTTACGCACTCATCGATGTACTTTAAAAAATTAGAGATAATTGGTTTTAAATCATTTGCCGACAAAACCACGCTTATTTTTGAGCCGGGGATTACCGCTATCGTCGGCCCAAACGGCTGCGGCAAATGCCTACAATACGATTCGTTGGTTACTTTAAGCGACGGCTCAAAAATCAAAATAGGCGAGCTGGTTGAATCTGCCTTGAAAAATTCGCCATCCCTAACAAGACTTGATGATGGAGTTATGAGTTTGGATAACTCCAAAAATACAAGTATCCTTTCCTTAAATCCCCAAACGCTTCAAGTCGAACCGAGGCCGATATACGCATTCATTAAAAGAAAAGCCCCGGAATACCTTTTAGAAATTAAAACCAAGTCTGGAAAATCGGTTATTACCACGCATTACCATCCCTTTTTTAGCATTAAGGAAGGCCAAATTGTGGATTTAAAGGCGCAAGAGTTAAGGAAGGGCGTTCGGATTGCCGTGCCGCGCAGATTAACGCTATCCAATCAAAATTCCGAAATAGATTTGTTAAAAATCTTTAAGCGGTTTAAAAACGAAGACTTGATGTATGTCCCGTATTCTGAACAACTGTCGGAGTTTTTGAATTCTGTTAATGCTTTTTATTCCAGTCACGCCAATGGATCGGTAGCGATGGAAAATGTTTCTACTGCAGTCAAATCCGCATTAGGTGGGCAGTCAATTAATTTGGCTAATTTTATAGCATTGTTAGATAACGCTGGGATGAGAAAAGTTCCTGCGTTTATCAAGGCGCTTAAATCCCGCAGTTCGGGCGAAATTACCCTGCCGCGCCGAATGAATAAGGCGATTGCAAGATTTTTGGGATATTTGATTTCTGAAGGTAGAACAACTAAAGAAAATCAAGTATGGTTTGTTAATGAAGATTCTAAAGTGGTAGATGATTTCATTTTGAGCGCTCGAGATGGCTTTGGCGTGGAAGCAAAAGTTTTTAATTATAAAAATAACGCAAAAGATGTGCTAATTTTCTCTGCGGCCTTATGCAAGTTTTTGGAGAAGGGTTTTGATTTTAAGTTTGCTGGCTTATCTAAAGATAAGGTAGTGCCGGATTTAATTTTTAGAAGCAACAACGAAACTATTACGGAATTTTTATCGGCGTTATTCGAAGGCGATGGTTATGTATCGGTAAATAGGCCGGGCAGCGGGACTTATTTTGAATACGCGACCGCTTCAAAATCTTTAGCTGAAGGCGTAAGTAGTTTGTTGCTGCGTTTGGGCGTATTTTCGCTAATTAGAGCCAAGAGGAAATTTGCGGCAAATACACAGGCTCAAAAGAAAAGGATATATTATTCAGTTTTCGTTTACGGCATAGATAATGTAAAAAAATTGGCGCAAGTTTTGCGTTTCGCTGGTGAAAAATCTAAGAAGTTAGAAGAGATAAAGAGGCTAAGTTACAAAACAAATCTTAATATAGACTTGATTCCAGGAATTAACCATATTTTTAGGGATTTAGTTAAGTTGTCAGGGGTTAAGATTAAGAAGTTACGGAAAACTTGCCCTCGTTTGGCGGCTTACTATGAAGATAGGTGCCTGCCGAGCCGCCAGGGGCTGCTTGAGGCATTAGGTATTATTGCCGAGCACGGAAAACTTCTTGGTTTGGCAAAAAGCCTTTTTGATTACCTTAAATCTTTAGCTAATTCAGATATTTACTGGGATGAAGTAGTAAGCACAAAGAAAGTCTATTCAGAAGAGTGGGTTTATGATTTATCAATTTTAGATACGCATAATTTTGTTGCGCAAGATATTATTGCGCATAACAGTAATATCTTTGACTCTATCCGCTGGGTATTAGGGGAGCAGTCCATAAAGTCCCTGCGCGGCTTGAAGATGGAAGATGTAATTTTTAACGGCACCGACAGCCGCCCACCGCTTAATCTTGCCGAAATATCCCTGACATTTTCTAATGAGGCTAAATTTTTCCCTCTTGACTACGATGAGGTAACAATCACGCGCAGGCTGTTCCGCTCAGGCGAGAGCGAATACCTTTTAAATAAAACACAGGTCCGCCTCAAGGACATCACAGAGCTCTTACTCGGCACAGGCATAGGCGCTGAGTCTTATTCTTTAGTCGAACAGGGGAAAATTGATTTGATATTAAGTTCCCGCCCCGAAGACCGGCGTATGGTTTTTGATGAGGCGGCAGGAGTAACTAAATATAAATCTAAAAAGAAAGAAGCCTTAAGGAAATTAGAAGAGACAGAAAATAACCTCTTACGCGTAAATGATATTATAGTGGAAGTAAAAAGACAGATTGGTTCTTTGGAGCGCCAGGTAAATAAAGCCCGTCGCTATAAAGAAGAGTTTGAGAAATTAAAGGACTTAGATATTAGGTTTGCTTCTTTTGAGATAAAAGAATTAATGCTTGAGTTTAATAGTTTGCTTAAAGATATTGAGGAATTAAAGAAGGGTGAGGCTGTTAAGAACGATGAGCTCGCTAGCTTGACTTCCCAATTACATAGCCTGCGTTTAAATATCCAGTCGGTAGAAGACGCGATAAATAAACAAAAGGATGAAGAATACGGCTTGTTTAGCTTTTTAGATAAAAATACCGAAGTCTTAAGGATGAATGAGGAGCGCATTAAGGAGATTGAAATAAGGGTAAATAGCTTAGGACTTCAAAGCGCGCAGGCAGAGAAACGAGCGGACTTAAATAAAGAAAAACTGAATGACCTAAACAATGAATTTTTAGCTTTATCGCAAGGCGAGGGAGCGAAAAAGAACGAGTTAAGCGAAAAAGAAACGGCATTAAAATCTTTGGCTGATGAAATAGAGGCGGCGCATTCAAGGATAAAGGATGCAAAAAAACAAATACTTACTCTGGCGCAAGAAGAGGTAGCCGCAAAGAATGAGCTATCGGACCTCAACGCAAAAATTTCAAGTTTTTCCGCGCGTAAGAGGCGCCTTGAAATAGAGAAAGAAAAAGTCGCTGGCGAGAAACAAACTTTCCAAGGGCAGATAGGTTTATTAGAGGCGGATATCGCAGGATTAGGCGCAGAATTAGCGCAATTTAAGCAGAATGAGGCGAGCCAAAAAGATAACCTTAAAAAATCCTCAGAACGCCTGAAGTTTTTAGGGGAAAATATACAGGATTTGGAAAACCAGAAGATAACTTTAGAGTCACAGTTTGAATTTTTAGAGGAATTGAAATTAAAGTATGAAGATATTCCTGAGGTTTTAGACGGGATTCTCTTATTGAACAAGCTGCCTAGCGGGGATTTAAGCGGTATCTTAAGTAAGATAAAAGAGATAAAAGAAGTAACCCCCGGTTCATACCAAATTATTTGCGAAGTTAAACCTATTCCTTTAGATACTCGAGAGATAAGAGAGAAATTATCTCAAATTGCCGAGAATATTTCAAGGCTTAAACTTGATGTCGACAGCGAAAAGAGCGATATTGAGCAAATAGAAGCTAATTTAACCAAAATAGCCGATGATATTCGCGAAGCGGAAATAAATTTGAACGGCCGAAAAACAAACTTAGCAGGGTTAAGCGGGCAGTCTGTAAAGTTAATCGAGGAGTTAGAGATAATCAATCTAGAATATAATGAAGTAACGACAGAGATAACGAGCCTGAGAGCCAAAGAAGAGAAGCTAAAGGGTAATATTTCCGAATTAGAAAAGAGGCGTAAGGAAAACGAAGCAATAATGAATAGCTCGCAGGAAGAAATAAGCACAAAGGCTAACTTAAGAGAAGAATCTACGGTTTTTATCGCCCGCATAACTGCCGAGTTAAATTCGCTTGAGGATAGAAGGATCGTGTTTTCTAGTTCTCTATCACTTATGCAGGATTCGCTAAATAATGATTTAGCGGCGCTTGAAAGGATAAAACAGGAAGTTCAAGACTCAGACAAGAAAAAAGAGGAATTATCTTGCCAGAATAATGCCTTAAAGGAAGAAATGCTAGAGTCAGGAGAGAAGAAAAAAAATATTAGCGCAAGGCTTGAGGATTTAAAAGAAAAATTAAGCGAGGCGATTAAAGAACGCGATGAGAAAGAGGAAAAGATAGCCCTATCGCAGAAAGAGATTGACCAAATTAAGAGCTCCGTATATGAGTTGAGTATGCAGGATAAGGAAATCGGTTTTAAGGAGTCAGCAATAAAAGAAAGGATTTTACAGTCCTATAAAGTTAATTTAGATGAATTAACGGCGCAGGGAGTTTTAGATATAACAGGTAAAGAAGGCTTAACCCTTGAGATAGAGCGCCTAAAGCAAAAGGTGGAGTCATTCGGAAATGTAAATCTTGTAGCGATTGAAGAATACGACGAGTTAAAGCAAAGGTTCGAATTCTTGACGAACCAGCAGAATGACCTAATGGCGGCAGGCGAATCTTTAAGGGACGCCATAAATAAAATTAATAAAACCACAAAGGAACTCTTTCTCGATACCTTTGCCAAGGTAAACGAAGAGTTTAAGGTATATTTTAGGCTTCTTTTCGGCGGGGGCGAGTCTCAGCTTATTCTCATCGATGAAGCAGATGTTTTAGAATCCGGGATTGAAATAATAGCGCGTCCTCCGGGTAAAAAACTACAGAATGTTTTATTGCTTTCAGGAGGCGAAAAAGCCTTAACCGCAATTGCCCTTATTTTTGCTATTTTTAAAATAAAACCATCGCCATTCTGTGTTTTAGATGAGATTGATGCGGCCTTAGATGAGTCAAATGTCAGCCGTTTTAACCGTATACTTGCCGAGTTTACCAAAACTTCGCAGTTTCTCGTGATCACCCATAATAAAAAGACGATTACCGCCGCTGACGTTATGTACGGCATTACTATGGAGGAGCAGGGGATTTCTAAAATCGTCTCGGCCCGCCTAAAAGAAGATAAAAAAGAAGATAAGAAAGAAAAAATCCTGCCTGAGATAGCAAAACCCGAAGTTATGGCCTAAATCCAGAACGGGTTTTAAAATTAACCGTTATAAATACAGGTTTTATTTTTTCCGCTGTGTTTGGCTTCGTAGAGCGCTTTATCCGCAAAGGAGAGCAGGCCTGTTTTGTCTTGAATAGAGTTTTCAGGGAAGGTTGCTACGCCGATACTAATGCTATTTTTTTTCTCAGCCGACTCTTTATCGTAAAAATGATATTTTTCTATGGCCTGCCTGATTCTCTCGGCAATAAGATAGGATTCTTTTTTATTTGCCTGCGGTAAAACTACCGCAAATTCTTCGCCGCCATACCTGCAGGCATAATCTAATTTACGGCAGTAATCTTTAATAATCTGGGCGATATCTTTTAAGACTTGGTCGCCGACCTGATGGCCGAGAGCATCGTTGAGTTCCTTAAAATTATCCATATCCAAGAGAATTAAGCTAACAGAGGTATTATTTTCTTTTGCTTTTTTAACCTCTTCCTGAAGGGCATATTGAAAATAACCGTGGTTCCAGAGCTTAGTCAGGGAATCAGTCTGGGCCTGTAACACAGTCTGTTCGTATAGCTGGGAGTTTTCTATTGCCAGGCCGGCCTGGTTTGCAAACATCGTTAATATTCTTATTTCGTCTTTAGTGATGGGTTTTTTATTAAAAGGATTATCGACGACAATTGTGCCGATTACTTTATCCTTAGTCCTTAGGGGGACAATAGCGAATTCTTCCATATGTATCCGTTGTAGCAAGGGGTCGCTTGCATACTGGGAAATAATTTCTTGTGAAATATGCATAGGCATATTTTCTAGGATTGAAAGCGAGATTACGCCGCCGTTTCTTTCATCTAAGTGGAGTTTAAGGCTTACTACCAAGCGGTTAAGCTGCGAATCCGCCATTTTGTCCGAAGTCTTGTAGTTTTCGATTAAGTCATCAAGGGTATTTTTTTCGGCTTCAATCTGTTTCCAGATGCGGTTTGCCTCTTCTCCGGTGTGCGGGCCGATGCCTATTTTACCTTCGACAATATTCTCTTTTTCGTTTACTAAGAAAAGCATAGCGCGATTAAAGCCTAATCCGGCATGAGCAGTTACCCCGGTTAAGATAATATAGAGCACATCTTCTAACTTTAAGCTGGTGCGCATCGCATTCGATATCTCGTAGAGGACGTATAACTCTGAGCGCGCTTTTTCCAGTTCGGCCTTAAGCTGTTCTATCTTTTCCTGTGTAGTTTTTTCTTCCATTGGCCTGCCTTTCAGATATTAAATTACCACATTCATATTGTGTTGTCAAGCAGGCGGGGTAGAGGTCTTATATTGACAAAATTAGATTTTGTGGTAAAATTACACTTTATCCTACAAGGATAGGCCATCCTAATTCCTTTACCCAGCAGGGTAGACTTTCTACTCCTTTGAAGGAAAGGTCTAAAAGGATGGGCCTTAGCATTTTAAGGTCAAGAGTGCTAATTTATTAGCTATGGTTAGGACAATAGATTACGATAAAAGAAGAGAAGAAGTATTGGCGGCGGTAGTAGATTCCTATATCCACAATGCCAGTGCGGTGAGTTCTGAGGCGTTAGCGCCTAATTTTAACTATAGTTCGGCAACAATCCGCAGTATTATGTCTGAACTGGAAGAAATGGACCTGCTTACCCATACCCATACCTCCAGCGGCCGAATTCCTACCGATAAAGGTTACCGTTTTTATGTGGATAATCTTTTAATGGAGATAGGCCTGCTTCAGGCGGAAAAAGATGAAATCCTCAAGGAATATAAGAAAAGCAGAAAAGAGTTAGATGTTTTGCTGGAGAAGACCTCGGATTTACTTTCTTCGTTTACACATTGTACCGGTATAGTTTCTTTTGTGGAAGCCAACGATAAAATCTTCTATAGCGGAATGAGTGTAATGCTGGAGCAGCCGGAATTTCATGATCTCAAAAGAATCAGGATATTGATGAACCTGCTTGAAGAGAAACAGAGGCTCTTAGGAGTCATAAACCGCGATTTAGAAGAAAGAATTAAAATTTATATCGGCAGAGAACTTCCTTTTAGCGCTCTTGATAGCTGTACATTGATAACTTCTAATTATAAAGTAAAAGACAAACCTCAAGGATGTATTGCGGTATTAGGCCCTACACGTATGGAGTACGCAAGAATTATTCCTGCCATCGAATATATCTCCGAAATGCTGAGCAGTATTTTAAGTGATTTCTAATTATTTCAAAAGTAAGATGCCTGAACAAAATAAGACGCCGGTTAATTCCGAGAAAAATAATAAGCCTAGAGAGATTCGCAATAATGCTCATGAGCCAATGAAGAAAAATGGCGTTATTAACATTACGCAAGAAGAATATGATGCGCTTAAGGCACAGGCAAAGGAGGCAGCGGGTAATTTAGAACGGTTCATGCGTGCTCAGGCAGAGTTTGAAAATACCAGAAAGAGGTTGGAGCGCCAAAATCAGGATTTTGTTAAATTTGCTAACGAAGGAATTATTATAGAATTACTGAATATATTAGATGATTTAGGGCGCACTATTGAGGTAGCGCAAGGCAAGCATCAGGATTTAACAGCTTTTTTAAAGGGCGTAGAGATGATACTTGCGCATCTTTATGATATGTTAAAAGAGCACGGTGTTAAACCTATAGAATCGCAAGGCAAAATTTTTGACCCGTATTATCATGAAGCACTGATGCAGGTAGAAGATGCGAGTTTGCCTGAACATACAATTGTAGAAGAGCTGCAAAAAGGTTATTTAATGCACGAGCGCGTAATCAGGACGGCAAAAGTGAAAGTTAGTAAGCATGCAGTTAAGGAAAACAAAGATATTATTGAGAAGGAGTAAAATAGAGAGACTAAATTTTATCCCGTCTCATGAGATACTCGAAAATTCTCTACGATAATTTTCGAGTATTCGGCGGGATCAATTCGCGCTTATAAGTTACATCACCGCCTACGGCGGATTCTGTAACTTATGCGCTCATTGAGGAGGGTTTAACATGGCTAAAGTAATCGGTATTGATTTAGGCACATCTAATTCAGCGGCGGCAACAATGGAGGCGGGGCGGCCGGTAATTATCCCTTCGGCAGAGGGCGCGGGTGTCGCCTCCGGCAAGGCATTTCCTTCGTTTGTGGCTTTTACTAAAGACGATCAGCTTTTAGTGGGCGAGCCGGCAAAGAGGCAAGCGGCAGTTAATCCTGAGGCGACAGTTTATGCTGCCAAAAGAAAAATGGGCACCGACTTTAAATATAAAATTCACGGTAAGGAATATACGCCGCAGCAGATTTCTGCTTTTATTTTACAAAAGATTAAGAAAGACACTGAAAACTATTTAGGCGATAAGGTAGAAGAGGCGGTAATTACCTGCCCGGCTTATTTTAACGATAACCAGAGGCAGGCCACCAAAGACGCCGGGGAAATCGCAGGCCTTAAGGTTTTAAGGATTATTAATGAGCCGACCGCGGCCTGCCTTGCTTACGGGTTAGATAAGACAGGAAAAGAGCAGAAGATTATGGTTTTCGATTTAGGCGGCGGAACCCTTGATGTTACTATTATGGAGATGGATCAGGGTGTATTTCATGTGCAATCAACATCCGGCGATACGCAGCTAGGCGGAACAGATATGGATAATGTTTTTGTAGATTATATTGCCGAGCAATTCAAGCGCGAAAACGGCATAGATTTACGCAAAGACAAGATGGCTATGCAAAGATTACGCGAGGCAGCAGAAAAAGCCAAGGTTGAATTATCCAGCACGGTTACCACGGATATAAATCTTCCGTTTATTACTGCTGATAGCGCCGGCCCGAAACATTTGACCATGTCGATAAACCGCGCAAAATTAGAAGAATTAGTCGGCCCGATTATTGAGCGCTGCCGGCATCCGATGGAGCAGGCGTTTTCTGACGCAAAGCTCACAGCAAAGAACGTGGACCGGATTATTCTTGTCGGCGGCCCCACTCGCATGCCGATAGTGCAGAAGTTTGTTGAAGACTATGTCGGCAAAAAGATCGAGCGCGGGGTTGACCCGATGGAATGCGTAGCACTCGGCGCGGCAATACAGGCCGCAATTATCAGGGGCGAAATAAAAGATGTTTTATTACTTGACGTAACACCGCTTTCGTTAGGCATTGAAACGCTTGGCAGAGTAAACACAAAATTAATCGAGAGAAATGCGTCTATTCCTACGCAAAAGAGCCAGGTTTTCTCAACCGCCGCTGATAATCAAACCGCGGTCACTATTCGCGTTCTGCAAGGTGAGCGTCAGATGGCAGACGATAATGTGGAGCTGGGCCGGTTTGATTTAGTGGGCATACCTGCCGCGCCAAGAGGTATTCCGCAGATTGAAGTGAAGTTTGATATCGATCGCGATGGTATTGTGCATGTTTCTGCTAAGGATTTAGGCACCGGCAAAGAGCAGTCAATACGCATTACCGCACCCAAGAAGCTGTCTAAAGAAGAAATTGAGAAGATGGTGAAAGACGCAGAGAAATTTGCCGCCGAAGATAGCAAAAGAAAGGAAGAAGTTGAACTTGTTAATCAAGCTGATAATCTGGTTTATGCTACAGAGAAGTCGCTGAAGGAATACGGTGAAAAAGTGAGTTCCGGTGAACGCGCGGAAATTGAGTCGCGGCTTAATGAATTAAAGACAGCGATAAAAGATAAAAATACCGATGCGATTAAAAAAGGAATGGAGAATTTAACCAAGGCATCGCATAAATTAGCCGAAGAAATTTATAAACAGGCAGGAGCAAAACAGCAGGCGCAACAACAGAGAACAGAAGATAGAGGACCAAAGACAGAAGAAGAGCCAGAAGAAAAGAAGTCCGCCGGAGGCGGAAAAGAAGAAGATATTATAGACGCCGAATATAAAGAAGAAGACGATAATAATAAAAAATAAAATTCGAAATTCGAATGTCGAAATTCGAAATAATGTTCAAAACTCAAATTACCTAAACAAAAATTTAAGTTTTTAGTTTTGGACATTGGAAATTTAAAAATTTGGATTTGTTTCGGATTTCGGGTTTAGGATTTCGGATTTTAAATTAATATGTCTGCAAAGCGTGATTATTACGAAATACTTGGAGTGCCCAAAAATGCGGCGGTTGATGCGATTAAAAAGGCATATCGCACCATGGCCTTAAAGTACCATCCTGACCGCGTGCCTCCGGAGAAAAAGAAAGAGGCCGAGGAGCAGTTTAAGGAGGTTTCCGAGGCCTATGCGGTTTTATCTGATGAAAAGAAACGTTCTCTATACGACCAATACGGCCATTCCGGAATCGACCAGAGATATACGGCTGAGGATATTTTTAAGGGCGCTGACTTCGGGAGTATTTTTGAAAGCGCCGGATTTGAGAATATATTCGGCGATATTTTCGGAGATTTAGGCTTTGATATTTTTGGCGGTGGCCCGAGCCGCAGGAAGCGTTCAGAGAGAGGGCGCGATATTCAGATTGAGGTAGATATCACTTTTCTCGAGGCAGCAAGAGGCGTAAGCAAAGATATCAAATACCCGCGTTATGAAACCTGCGGCGTATGTAAGGGAAGCGGGGCTAAGCCGGGAAGCAAAAAAACTACCTGCCCGCAATGTAAAGGCCAGGGCCAGATTATTGTTAGCGGCGGTTTTTTTCGCATGAGCCAAACCTGCCCGCAATGCCGCGGCGAGGGAAGCCTGGTTAGCGCATTTTGCCCTGAGTGTAACGGCGAGACCCGCGTGAAAAAAACACATAAGCTGGAAGTTAAGGTTCCGGCAGGCGTAGATACGGGTTCGCAGTTACGTATCAGAGGCGAAGGCGAGGTAGGCAAAAGTTCTAAAGGCGATTTGTATATTATTCTAAATGTCTTACCGCATCCGAAATTTGCGCGTTCCGGAAACGATATTATTTATGAAACAACAATCAGTATGGCTAAGGCGGCATTAGGCGGTGAACTAGAGGTTCCGACATTAGAGGGAAATGTGAAAATGAAAATACCGGCTGGAACACAGCCGGATAAAATCTTCCGTCTGCGCGGAAAGGGCATTCCGGATTTACACGGCTATGCAAAAGGGGATGAGTTAGTTAAGGTAAAAATAGAGATACCTCTTTCTTTGAATGCGCAGCAGCGTAAGCTTATAGAGGATTTTGCTAAATTATCCGGAGAAAATTTAGAGGGAGAAAGCAGTTCTTTTACCGAAAAGATAAAAAAAGCGTTTAAATGAAATGAGGAGAATGACACCTGGCGCTTAAAGGAATTGCGCCAGTGTTGTCTAACTGACAATATGCCAACATACGAATATGAATGTGTAAAATGCGAGCATAAATTCGAGGCTCGTCAGAGCATAACCGAATCACCGCTTAAAAAATGCCCTGTATGCGGCGAGGCTGTCAAGAAGCTGATTAGTGCAGGCGCCGGCATAATCTTTAAAGGTTCGGGTTTCTATGCTACCGATTATCGCAGTAAGGGTTATCGGGAAAGCGCAAAAAGCGAAAATGTTTCCTGCCCCGAGGCAACGAAGGCGTGCAGTTCCTCCGGTTGCCCCAAGGCAAAATAATAAATAGGTAATAATTTGTTCAAGTTAACAGCTGGCCGCAAAAAAATCTTTTTTTGGTATTGGCTGCCGTTGTTTGTTTATGCGGGTTTTATTTTTTTTCTTTCTTCTCTCTCAGTCTGCGCCGATTTAGCCGTCCCTGGTTTAGATAAGGTTATGCATCTTGGGGAATATCTTGTTTTTGGTGTTTTGCTCTCCCGTGCCATAGAGAAATCTTTCCCGCAGGATACCCTAACAAAATATTATTTATGGATTATATTGCTCTCTTTTTTATACGGAATTTCCGATGAAATACATCAATTGTTTGTTCCAAGTAGAGAATTTAGTTTTTGGGATGTTTGTGCGGATACAATCGGTGCGGCCATTGGCGCTAAGATATATGGATTTAAGATAGGATAAAAATATGCCAGAGATTAAACCTTTTAAAGGTGTTTTATATAATCAGGATAAAATTAAGGATTTAGCTGAGGTAGTCTGTCCGCCTTACGATGTGATTAATGGGAAGGCAAGAGAAAATTATGCTAACCTTAGCCCCTTTAATATGGTGCGTTTAATTTTACCGACGGCGAATGATGCCAAAGATTCAGGCTGTGATACTATATATTCTTTCGCAAGAAAAGAGTTAGATGATTGGTTTAAGCAAGAGATATTACTCCAAGACCGCCAAGAGGCGATATATTTATATGAACAGGAATATGTTTATTGCGGAGAAAGAAAGAAAAGGCTGGGTATCGTTGCTTTGTTAAAAATAGATGATGTCGGTAATTCTTCTAAGGGAGATAATAAAATCCATGCCCATGAACATACTCATCTTGGCCCAAAGGAAGACAGGCTGCAGCTTCTCCGAGAGGTAGGCGCAAATCTCAGCCCGATATTTGCGCTCTTTGCGGATAAGTTCCACCTTATCAGGCGCATTACAGATAAATACAGCGTTAATTCTTCTTTAATTGACGTAGAAGTCTCTTCGGTCCGGAATAAGCTATGGCGTATAACGGATAGTAAACTTATTAATCAGGCAAGGCGCGACTTAAAGTCTGCCGATATATTTATTGCTGACGGCCATCATCGTTATGAAGTGGCTTGCAACTATCGGCAGGAGATGCGTCAGCGCTTGAATAATCCTGACAGAGAACTTGATTGTGATTTTGTTTTAACTTACCTTTCGGATTTAAATTCACGGGGTTTAACCATTATGCCTACACACAGGGTAATAAAAGAACTGGATAGCGATACCCTGTTGAAACTTAATGATGAATTAGGCAAATATTTTGACATTTATAAGGTAAAAGATAAATCCGAATTATTTATTATGTTGTCTAAGGCAATGAAAAGCGAATATGTATTAGGTATGTACGCTCAAGGTACGCCGGCTCCTAAAAAAGAAAATAAGTTTTCTTTACTGCGTCTTAAGAACAGGATTAATTTAGATAAAATTATTGCTCTCGATAAGCCGAAGGATTATAAGAGATTATCCGTAGTGATTTTAAATTATTTGATTTTAGAAAAGATGCTAAACATAAGAGCGGATTGGCGCGACAGCGACGCCTCTATAGCTAAGCACATATTTTATACTAATGACGCAGATTTAGCGCGAAGAATGGTTGACGATAAAGAAGCGCAGTTAGTATTTTTTCTTAATCCGGTCAAGGTAGAAGAGATGGCGCATATAGCTAAACAGGGCGAAAGAATGCCGCCTAAATCTACTTTTTTTTATCCTAAGCTGCTTTCAGGGCTATTGATAAATAAGTTTAGCGATATCTAATAAATCATGGCTTTATTCGGAAAACCTAAATATACTACGGTCCATACTAAGAAGAAGGAGATGCCGGAAGGCCTATGGACTAAGTGCCCGGAGTGCCTTAAGCCTATTTATAATAAGACGTTGGAAGAGAATGCCAAGGTCTGCCCGGAATGCGGGTATCATTTCTTATTGACTGCTTATGAGCGGGTAAATCTTTTAGTTGACCTTGATGCTTTTCGCGAGTTTGATAAGGACGCGGTGTCAACAGATCCTCTAGAGTTTAAAGGGCCAAAAAGTTATAAAGAAAAATTAGAGCAAGATAAAGAGACGACAGGTTTAAGCGAGGCTTGTATTTACGGCGTAGGTATGCTCAACGGGAAAAATATCGTTATTACGGTTACTGACTCACGTTTTATTATGGGTTCAATGGGTTCTGTAGTAGGAGATAAAGTAACTCGCTCAATAGAATACGCGACTTATAATTCCCTGCCGTTAATAATTGTTTCTGGCTCTGGCGGAGGAGCGCGGATGTATGAGGGTATGTTTAGCCTGATGCAGATGGCAAAGACCTCAGCGGCTTTAGCGCGGCATCAGACTAAAAAAATTCTCTATATTTCGGTCTTAACTAATCCGACTATGGCCGGGGTGATGGCTTCTTTTGCCGGATTGGGCGATATTATTATCGCTGAACCCAAGGCATTAATCGGTTTTGCCGGGCCCCGTGTAATTGAGCAAACCATCAGGCAGAAGCTTCCGCCCGGATTTCAAAGGGCGGAATTTTTGTTAGAACATGGTTTAATAGATATGATAGTCCAGCGCAAGAACCTTAAGGGCACATTAAGTCAATTGCTGGATTACCTGGGTTGACATAGCCTGAAATCTGGTTATAATAGTGTGAAGTTATTGAGAAACGCAAAACTAATGAAACTTCTTCGCACACGAAATTTTTTGTCCCGAGGAATTCAAAGAATTCCCGGGATAAAATCCCCGCAATCTTTCCAAGATTGCAGGGGACCGTCTATTTCGGTTTACGTCTTTAGGTGTTACGCTCCATAGAGGATTGTCGCTACACCCAAGACGTAATTCCTTATAGATGTTTGCCAAAAAATTTCTGATTGTGTGCTTTAAGAAATTCCATTAGTTTTGTGTACCTCTATAGAAGATTACAAGTTTTAAGCGGCGAAGGAGCGAGGTATGGCGCAGGTAAGTTTGCAAAATGTAAGTAAGATTTATAACGGAAATGTTAAGGCCGTAGATAATGTCAATTTAGGCATTGAAAGCAAAGAATTTATGGTTTTGGTCGGCCCTTCCGGGTGCGGTAAATCCACAACTTTAAGAATGGTTGCCGGCCTTGAAGATATTTCCCAAGGGAAAATTTATATTGCCAATCGATTGGTTAACGATGTTCCGGCTAAGGATAGAGATATTGCTATGGTTTTTCAGAATTATGCTTTATATCCGCATATGACAGTTTTTGAAAATATGGCCTTCGGGTTGAAGCTCAGGCGTTATCATAAGAGCGAAATAATCCAGCGGGTCAACGAGGGAGCCGAAATGTTGGGTATAAAAAAATTGCTGAACAGGTATCCGAGGGAGCTTTCCGGAGGAGAACGCCAGCGTGTGGCTTTAGGCCGCGCTATTGTGCGTAAACCCTTAGTTTTTCTCTTTGATGAACCCCTCTCTAACTTGGATGCGAAATTACGCGTGCAGATGCGCACGGAACTGCATAAACTGCATATAAGAATCCAAAGCACGATGATTTATGTAACCCATGATCAGGTTGAGGCAATGACTTTGGGGGATAGGATTGCGGTAATGAAAGACGGGCTCTTACAGCAAGTTGATACCCCGCTCAATGTTTATGAGGAGCCTAAAAATAAATTTGTCGCAGGATTTATCGGCTCGCCTCCGATGAATTTTATGAAGGGCAGGCTGATTAAAAAACAAGATAAATTCTATTTTGATGAGGGAATAATCTCTGTAAAAATAACCGATGAAATGAGAGAGGGTTTAAATAAATATTTGGGTAAAGAAGTAATTATGGGGATTAGAAGCGAGAATATCTACGATAAATTGTTTATTTTTGATGCGCCCGCAGAAAATATCGTAAAGGTTATTTGTGAAGTAATCGAGCCGATGGGCTCGGAAGTTTATCTTTATCTAAATACCGGAAAACATAGTTTGATCGCCCGCGTAGGCCCGCATGATAAACCTGAGATAGGCCAATTTATGGACTTAGTATTTGATATGAGCAAAGCGCACTTTTTTGATAAAGATAGCGAAGAGACGATTGTTTAAACGTTATTATGCGCTGTATTGAAATTCACCCCTTCCTTCCTTACAACCTTCAAAAAGGTTTAAATTTTGTCCTGCGCCGCAAAAGTATTTGCGGCATCAAGCAAAAAATAAGCACAAGTTTGTATTTTTTGCTTAACGAGAATAAATCATGTTTCAAAAACTGTCCATAAAGATAATTTTTATAGTTACAGTGACATTGTTTTTTATTCTCTCTATGACTCTGGGCTATATTATCATTACGGATAGGGATGCCCTGCTTAAGAAGGCGTATGCTGATGCCTCAGCTTTAAACAGAAGGATTTTTGAGACGTTGATTGAAATTATGTCTTTCGGCATTTCTGATCCCGAAGCTATTCATAATGCCATCAGGTCATTAAGAGCGTCAGAACAAGAAGATAAAGAAAGCGGTATTTTAGAAATCAGGTTAATTCATCGCCCTGATATAGCTAAGACTTTTAAGGACGAAGAGATGGCCTTAATTTATAAGCCGGATGCGCTTGAGCATGCTAAAGATAAAATAGAGGAAAGTGCCCTTTTAGGGCATGGCTTTAAGGGAGAATTTTTATTAAACATAAAAAATAGGCAGGTGCATGCGGTTAGGTATGTTACCCCTGTTAAAACAGAAGCAAGGTGCCTGGCTTGCCATAAGATTAAAGAGGGTGAAACCATAGCCGCGCTTTCTTCGATTATTTCTTTAGAGGCCGGCTATAGCTTAATCAGGGAAAAAGTGCTCAGGTATGTTTTCTTATTTATTTTTGTGTTTATTTTCGCCATTACTATGCTTTATGTTTTCCTGCATAGAATAGTCGTAAGCCGTATCTTAACACTATCAGCCGCCGCCCGTGCGGTAGTTAAAGATGAAAATTTATCTATAAAGGTAGAAACGGGCCAAGATGATGAAATTGGGAACTTAGGGGAAAATTTTAATGAAATGGTCGGGAAACTGATGGCATCGCGTAATGATATGATTTCAACTAAAGAGCTAACCGAGGCAGTCGCTGAAGGGGTGGATGAAGGGATTATGCTTTTATCGCGCGATTATAAAATCCTCTGGGCGAATAAAAAAATAATCCAGATGAGCGGGCTTAGAAAAGATGATATAATAGGTTTAACCTGCTATGAGGCAACCCATCATGCGAAACAGCCTTGCAAGCCGCCACTTGATTTATGCCCCATAGAGGATGTTTTAAAAACCGGCAAGTCTAAGGTCATAGAGCATAAACACCGCGATAAAGACGGTAATGAACTGATAGTTGAAGTAGCCGTGTATCCGATTAAAGATACCGAAGGCAATATTATGCGCTTTATCCATATTGCCCGCGATATAACACTCAAGAAGATGTTTGAGCTGGAGATTATACAGATGGAAAAGATGTCGGCGCTGGGGATACTCTCTGCAGGTGTTGCCCATGAGATAAAGAACCCCCTGGCGATTATCAGCCAGGGGCTGGATTATTTAAGCAAAGGAGAAACGAAGGATAAAGATGCGGTAAAAGAATCCGAGGTTCTATCGATGCTTAAAGATGCGCTAAAAAGGGCAGAAATGATTATAGAGGAGTTGATGATTTTTTCAAGGAAGTCGCCCCTGGAAGTCAAGCAGGAAAACGTAAATGAGGTTTTGGAATTCTCTCTTAATTTAGCCAGGAATAATCCTGATTTTAGGGATATAGAGTTGAAAAAGGAATATGGAGAAAGTTTGCCAAACGTATTTGTGGACCGGGGTAAAATATATCAGGTGTTTTTGAATATTATCATCAATGCTATCCAGGCAATGTCAGGTAAAGGCACTCTTACTATCAGGACGTCCCTTAAGGTCCTAAGCGAAATAGGTATGGGCGTCGGAAGGAGGGCGGGAGATTTTTTTCAGCCTGGAGAAAAAGCGGTTTTTATAGAGATAGAGGATAGCGGGCCGGGAATCGATGAGGAAAAACTTAATAAATTATTTACCCCATTTTTTACCACAAAAGGGCCGGGCAAAGGCGTGGGGTTAGGCCTAAGCATATGTAAAACTATTGTAGATTCGCATAAAGGAGTAATCAGGGGAGAAAGTCCAATAGGCAAGGGGGCGAAGTTTACTGTGGTGTTGCCGATTACGAAGAAATAATGAATATACCGAAAGCTAAACGCTTGCCCTGAGAAATTCTAAAGAATTTCCAGGACTAAAGTCCCTGAAATCGCAACGCGATTTCTAGGGGAAAAATTTGTTCCAAATTTTTCTTGCAGCTTTCGGTATCAATTCCGACATACAAGTTATGTCAGCCTGTGGCTTCCATAACTTGTGTCGTCATTGAGGAGGATAGATGAATACGATAAAAGTAATGGCGGTAGATGACGAAGAGAGTTTTTTATCTTTGCTTAAGCTTAACTTAGAGCAATCCGGAAAATTTAAAGTGTTCGCTATCTCGGATAGTTCAAGGGCAATTCGTGAGGCAAAACTTGTTAAGCCGGACGTAATTATCTTGGATATAAATATGCCTGATATTGACGGCCCGGCGGTATGTTCAAAATTAGCCGAGGATAGGGATACAAAAGGTATTCCGATAATCTTCCTTACCGCGCTTATTACTGAGGAAGAAGAAGGGGAATATAAGAAGAGGATGGACGGCAAGAATTATTCTTATATAGCCAAGCCGGTAGATACGGATAAGCTTATTTCTATTATTGAGGATGTAACGGGAAAATAAATGAAGCCATCCCGACATATTGTCGGGATTTGGCTGAATTTTTTAATTCAAGACGGCCTTGCGGCCTACGACTTATGTCACTATTGTTTCGTAAGTCGTCTGTTTATTCAAGTGGGGGTTTTAAAGATGCCCTTAGTTCATTTGACTGACAAAAATTTTAAACAGGAAGTTTTGTCTTCCAAGCTGCCGGTATTGGTAGATTTTTCTGCCACTTGGTGCGCTCCGTGCAAATCAATTGCACCACTTATAGAGGAGTTGGCAAAAGAATATACAGGCAAGTTTAAGATTTGCAAGCTTGATGTAGATGACGGCCAGGATACAGCTTCTCATTACGGTATAATGTCTGTTCCGACGCTCGTGATATTTAAGGATGGAAAAGTTATTGAGCAGTCAACGGGAGCGCTTAGCAGACAGCAGTTGAAACAAAAGCTCGAAGCCAATCTTTAAGCGGATAAGATGAAGAATATTTTTATTGCTGCCACCCAGCAGAATGATGGAAAAACTACGGTTTCCTTGGGGCTTATTTCAAATTTTCAAAAGCGCTATAAAGAAATAGGTTTTATTAAGCCTATCGGGCAGCGTTATCTCGAAGAAGACGGCTTAAAAGTGGATGAGGATTCTGTGTTGATCGAGGAAGTCTGCGGGATTAAATGTGGTATTAAGGATATGAGCCCGGTAGCGGTAGAGAAAGGTTTTACCGAGAAATATATTCTTCAGCCTAAAAAAGAAATAATTACAAGACAGATCAAAGAGTCTTATCAGCGAGTGGCGAAAGATAAGGATTTGGTAGTCATCGAGGGGACTGGGCATGCCGGCGTAGGCTCAGTATTTGACCATTCTAATGCTTACGTAGCAAAGTTATTGGGGTCAAAGGTAATATTAGTTTCCTCCGGCGGCATAGGCAGGCCGATTGATGAAATTATTTTAAATAAGGCGCTTTTTGATGCCGAAGGAGTAGAACTGTTAGGCGTAATTATAAATAAGGTTATCCCTGATAAATTTGAAAGAATAGAAAAACTAGTAAAGCAAGGTTTAAAAAGAAAAGGTTTGGGAGTTTTAGGGGTCATTCCTTACCATCCGTGCCTGTCTGCTCCGACAGTCAGCCAGATAATGGAAGAGACCGGCTTTGAATTACTCGCGGGTAACGAGGGCTTGGATAATGCCGTGATGAAAATTATTGTGGGGGCAATGGGGCCGCATGAAGCGCTTAGTTATATTTCTGACCGTTGCTTATTAATCACTCCCGGTGACCGAGAAGATATAATTATGACTGCGCTTAACTGTCATATGTCGCAGATAAAAGGCTGTATAAAGGTTTCCGGTATAGTCTTATCTGGGGGGATTATGCCTCATCAGAGTGTAATAAATTTTGCTAAAGAGACAAATGTGCCGTTAATGATTTCCAAGCTTGATACCTATAAAGTTGCCTCGATTATTCATGATTTAACGGTTAAAATCAGGCCGAGCGATAAAGACAAAATCGCAGAAGTAGTGAGTTTAGTAGAAGAGCATGTGGATTTAGAAGGAATATTAGACGGGATGTGAGATATGGATATCGAGTCTTTTCTAAGGAACAAAGCCAAGAAAAATAAAAAAGTTATTCTTCTGCCTGAACCGGAAGATATCAGGGTGGTGAAGGCGGCAGGGATAATAAATAATGAGGGTATTGCCAAGGCCGTTATTATTAGCAAGAAAGAGCTCGCGTTATCTAAGATTAAGGAATACGCCGGCCTATTTTATGAGTTGCGTAAGGCCAAAGGAGTAACATACGCAGATGCAGAGAGAATGATGCATTCTCCGCTTTATTATGCGGCGATGATGGTGCGCGCTGGAGGCGCCGACGGTTTTGTTGCGGGTGCCTCGCATACCACGCCGGATGTGGCTAGGGCCGCAATCCGCTGCTTGGGTTTAGATGAGAAATTTAGCGTTGCCTCCAGTTGTTTTATCATTTCGCTGCCTAATTGCGCATACGGAGATGACGGTCTATTTTTCTTTGCCGATTGCGGTATCGTGCCGGAGCCGACTGCGCGGCAACTGGCGCAGATTGCCCTTTCTACGGCGGATTTGGCCAGGAAGATATTAGGTATTGAACCGCGAGTGGCAATGCTTAGTTTTTCTACCAAGGGTTCAAGCAATCATGATTCATTAGAGAGGATAAAAGAGGCGACAAAAATAGCTAAAGAAACTGAGCCTGATTTAAAAATTGACGGTGAGCTGCAATTAGACAGCGCTATAGTTGGCGAGGTAGCAAAAATAAAGAATGCTTATGATGTTTTAAAGGGGAAAGCGAATGTATTAATCTTCCCGGATTTAAACTCCGGTAATATTGGCTATAAATTGGTTCAACGCCTAGCAAATGCGCGGGCAATCGGGCCGGTTCTTCTGGGTTTGACTAAACCTTGCTGTGACTTATCGCGGGGTTGCTTTGCCGAAGATATTGTGGATTGTGCGGCCGTGACGGCAATCAGGGCGCAGTAAATGAACCCCGTTAGAGATAGGCCATCATAGATGGCCGTCTATAACGGCTAAAAACCCTAATAAGTATAGCTTCTATAAATAACGTCTAAACTTTAATGGCACAGAAAAGCATCTCTAACGGGGTGAAAATATTAGTTATTAACAGCGGCAGTTCTTCTATAAAATATAAATTTTTTCAGATGCCGCAAGAGAATCTAAGAGCTAAAGGTGTCATTGAGCATATCGGGGAAAAAGGTTCTCAAGCCAAAGACCACCATAGTGGATTAAAGGTAATTTTAGGCAAGATTAATCGGGTTGAGGCAATAGGCCATCGCGTAGTGCATGGCGCAGAAAAGTTTAAAAACCCGATATTAATTGATGAGTCCGTAATTAAAAAAATTAGGTTTTGCTCTACACTTGCACCCCTGCACAATCCGGCAAACTTAGGCGGCATTTTGGCTTGTAGAAAATTATTGCCCGCTATAA
>CAKKQO010000025.1 GCA_919902105.1 Omnitrophica bacterium GWA2_41_15
AAAAAATCTACGCCCGGTTCGGCGTATTAAAAATATACACTATAATTTTCTAAATTTCAAGCAGAGGGACAGAAAATTTAGAAAGCGTTTTCAGGGTAAGCAAGCAATTTTCTATAAAAAAATAAAAGTAGGAAGAAAGAAGATGCCAGACTTATATTTTAATTCCGTATCCAGTGGCTTTTTTCAGGTTTGCCAAAGCGATATAATAGTTGGCTAAGGCCTGCGCATAGTTGGTTTGGGCGCGCGATAAGCCGACTAACGCCTCGATGACACTGGAGAAGGATGACTCGCCTACTTGGGCGCGGACCTTTAAATTCTCCACCTCTTTACGGCGGAATTCGGCTTCTCGCCGGGCGGTAGTAGCTTGCAGGAGGGATTTTTGGCTGTTCAGGTAAGCATCTTTGATTTCGTAGTTTATCGTCTTGGTCGTCTCGTTAAGGTCGCTTTCTGCGCGTTTGAGTTCAATTTCCGCTTTTTTATTTTCAGAGATAAGCGCAAGGCTGTCTAAAAGATTGAGCTCTGCGCTAACTGTGGATGATTTTGTCGGCGAGGTCTGCCCAAAGCGGGGCTGGGTGCTCTCAGAGCTGAAGGAGGCGTTGGCGGAGCTTGCACCTAACGGCTTAGTCGCCTTAAATCCCACGTACCAGTTATCGGAATGCCGCATACTCTCAGTTTTAAAAGCGCCTTCGTAACTGCCATACGAACTGGTTAGTTGCACTGCTAAACTGTTTTTAGAGTCTTCGATTTTTTTGGCATATTGGTTAAACTGAACCAATAATTGGCTTAAGTGCCTTTCCGGCCTGCTGCGTCCGCCGATTTCCAAGGCTTGGTTTAAATCGAGGTCGAGTTTTTTAATCTCCAGTTCTTCTTGTTTTACCTCGGGAACTTCAGAAATATTCAATACCTGTATAAAGGCTAATTTAGCCAAGGCAAGGTCGTGCTGGGTAGAGTCAATTTGAAAGTTAATCTGCTCATACCATGACTGGCCGCTTAAGTAATCTAAGGGGATGATTAGCTCCCCTTCAAATTGCTTCTCTACAATATCTAAATACTTTTTTGCTTCATCGCGGATTTCTTCCTGAAGTTTAATATTCATCAAGCTGCCTACCAGATTATAATAGGCGACATCAGCTTTATTGGCGATATCGATTTTTTGCCGGTCGTAATTTCTTTGGGTAATTTCTAAATTTACCCTTGCCTGCCTCAGGCTGTTTATCAGCCGTCCGCCGTAAAAGATGGGGTGGTCTAACTGGGCCTTTACTTCGCGCTCTTCGTAGTCAACCTTAAAGACCTCGCCTTGGGTGTCATAACCGGTTAATTTTATGGCAGGGTATAAGTTACGTTCTGCTTCCCTAACTTTAAATTTCGCTAATTCAATTTCTTGGCGGGCGATTGCCGTGGGCTGGTTATTTTGTATGGCTAATTCGATAAAGTCCTCCACGGTTTCTAGTTTTTGTGCAATAGCTGGCCCGCCTGACTGCTGTCGGGCAGGTTTTTCGCCTATTGTGGGCGGCAAAAATTCTTCCTCAAGGGCTTGAGCTTGTTGCGGCGAGGTAATTTCTTCTTCCACAAAAGGCTCAGGCGGGGGTATCGGAACAGGCTCTTGAGGAGTTTGCGCAGCAGGTTCTACACCGCCATAATTTACCGGCAGAACTATTTCGAGCTCGTCATATCTTTCAGGATAATAAGCTAGGGAAGGGTAGGGGCTGGCATATTTGACCGCAGATATTGCTGCCTCATCAAGTTGGGGGTAACCTGAAGATTTTACAATACCCACTTTTTTTAATGACCCATCTCGCTTAATCGCAAGTTTTACTACCACTACGCCTTCCCAGCCGTTGATTTTTGCTTCTTGAGGGTAAACTATATAAGAATTAATTTTTCTCTTGATTAAACCTAAATACTCTTCGCGGGTTAATTTTACCTTAGACAAACTGGGGAGTAAGGTTCTTTTTTCTTTGGGCTGAGTCACTGCTTTTGTGATGAATCTGCCTTCTCCCTTAAAAGCCGATTCTTTCGGGGCTTTTTCCTGTCTTGCCAGTATCTTGTTAATATAATCCTTAGCGGTTTTGTTTGTGGGGTTAATCAACAATGCCTTTTTAAAATCCATTAATGCCTCATTGAACTTGCCGGCGTTATAATGGGTTATTCCTAATTCACAAATGAAACCATCGCTTAAGGTATGGGGGGTTTCTACAAATTGCACTTGGGCTCGGCCTAATAGAGGAAAGGAAAGGATTAAGACGGGAAGAAGAAAAATAAGTAATATAAATGACTTATTTATAATGATATGGTTATTTTTAACCATAGTCAAAGTATACCATAT
>CAKKQO010000026.1 GCA_919902105.1 Omnitrophica bacterium GWA2_41_15
ACTCACGTTTCGCGCATTTTAAGTTGCGCTTCAGAAATTGGTGTTAGCAGACAATGGTAAATGTCTTCCGAAAAACTCAGCAGTTTCAAAATCTGACGTTGCAAGTCAGTGAGCGGCGTTTGGTACCATTGTCCTTGGACGCGGAACAGCGACTGTCCGTCAAAGGCTTGCAAGAGAGCTTCTGCCGTAGGACGCGCCGTCGCTTTTTTCGGCAATCCTTTGGTCAATCCCGCGAGCTTCTCGCCGCTGGCTGCCAGCGCCCGGCGCGCCTTGTATTCCAGCAATCCCAAGACGCGCAAGCCGATCAACAACCCCCGTACCAGTCCCGTCAAATGTTGCGGCGTGGTCAGGTACATCGGCGTGAGCGACAAGGCGTGGCCTTTCAGACGATGAAAACCACGCTCAATCAAATACGCGCCGCGATACGCCAAGACCGCTTGCGTCAGGCTCAAGTGCGGCGCGGGCGCATTGGTCGCGTAGACGCGCCAGCCCGTCAGAAAACACGCTTGCGCCAAGGCTTCGGTGCGTACCGTCAGCGCGACCGTCACCTTTTCGCTGACTTCCGTCCGCGCCGGACGGGTTCCCCAGCCGCGCACCGCACGCTCCTGACGCTGCACCTCAAAGCGCACTTCCAACAAATCGGTCACGCGCTGTTTGGTCAAAATCTGTTGCACCGCCGCGCGCCATTCCGCTTCCGTTTGGGGGCAACGCTTGCCCTGCTTCGGCTTTCCCAGTGCGCGGATTTGGCGCTGCGCCAAACGCAGCCGCGCCCGCAAGTTTTTGGTTTCGGCCTTGGCCTGCTGAAGCGAACGCACGACCAAACGCCGCTCGGTGAAGCGCACCGGCTCCCCGTCCTGCTCTCCGCTCAGTTCGACTTCGTATTCATACCCGACGGCGAGCTTTTCTTTTTTCCCGGTCTCTTCGTTACGCCGCCACACCGGCGCCGTAGCCTGTTGACCCAAGCGCACGGGTTCGACCAAAGCCGCCAGTTCCGCCGCCGACAACTGCTTGACCGGCAGCGGACACAAATAAAAGTCGCCGCCCGCCGCGACGTACACGCGCGTGGCGCGCGCCGCCATCTTGCAGTCTCCGACGTAAAGCAACCCGCGTTGTTGCAGGGTCGTGCGCACGCGGGCGATTTCCGGCACATAGAGCGGATCATCCGCGCAAGCCCCATTTGTCACCGTCGCCGTCAGCGGCAGACCGAGCGGATCGAGTGCCGACAAATTGATTTTCAACTGCGGCAAATCAGGCCGATGATCTTTGCTATGGCCCAACTGCAACAAGCCGTCCGGCGTGATCGTCGCGTAGGACTTCGCCGTCGTACTATCAAGACGAATAGTGTCGCCCTGCAGATCGTAGACGCGCAGCAAACCTTGATTGAGCAAGTCTTCAAACCGCTGCCAACCGGCCTCCTGGCTCAGGTAGCGCAAAGCCTGCGCCAAGCGGTCGTCGGTGAAATCGGTCGCCTCCAAGGCTACGCCCAAACTGATCCGGAGCGTCTCCAACCGCTGTTCGGCCCACGGCCGCAGATGACTCAAGCGGTGATTGCTTTCCGAGATGACAAACACCAACCACACCGTGACCAGATGTCCGAAACTGAGTCCGTGCCAGTTGCCGTGGACTTTGAAGGCCTGATTGAGCAACGCAGGCACCTCCATTTCACGCAATTGGGCAATGAGCAGTGGCAGATCATCTACGCGCTCTTGAATGACAGGTAAACTCTTGGAGTCGTTTGACATACCCTGAGCTTACTTGATTTACCGATCTCAATAAAAAATCCGCGAAACGTGAGT
>CAKKQO010000027.1 GCA_919902105.1 Omnitrophica bacterium GWA2_41_15
TGCTTTGTTGCATAACTCCTAGAGGGCTTATGCCTTAGCATACTTCCTCATTTTTTCATAAGCCCAGAATTTTCTTTTTGCTTCTTTAATCATATTTTCTTCTTTCTTTGACCTTACTCTTTCACCAAAACACCGCTTTACTGCTGAAATTATCCCTTCTGTTCCAAGCCATCTCTTTCCATACTCTTTTTCTTTCGCCCATTGTTCATAACCAAGCTCTTGAAATATCCTAACTTCAATGTTTCTTCTTACAGAACCACCCGGATCAATAACAGCATCTTTGCCTATCTTTACAGCAGGCTCTATGTTGTAATAGTCAAGAAAATCAAATAGCTCATGCGCATCAAAAGAGCCGTCGCCCCAGAACTTTAGGATATTGTATCCTTCAGCCTCCAATTCTGCCATATGCGTCATAGCCACCTGTGGCTCTGATAATTCTTCACCTTCTAAGGATGCATCGACTTTCAGCAAGTCCTTCGTTATTGGATTTGCTGTTATGATAACTTTGATGAATTTCTTTTTCCCGTTGCCATACTTTGTTTCAAAGTATTCTCCGCTCATGTTCAGCTTTGTGCCTGTGCCATCCGTAGCAGCATAAATATCTCCTTTTTCAGGAAGCATTATTTTGGTATTCATCTTGTTCACTCTTCTGTTTATCGTGCTGAAATCATTGTATTGAGGCAGTTTTCCTGCCTCTACAACTGCTCTTGTAATGCCTTCCACTCCCCTGTAATTTGTAAGCTGATGCCACACAGCCTGCAGCTCTATAAGGGATTCTGGAAATTGATAAGGAGCGCCTACTTTGTTTTTGTTCATCTCCGCAAGCTCCTTTCTCCAGCTTTTGACCCAGTCAAAGTCGAGGTAGAATGTGCCTCTTCTTACAAGCTCTTCGTTGTACGCTTTCCAGTCTCTTGGATACTTTTTCTTTTTGCCCCACCTTTTTTGTGTCATAAAATCCGCCTCCTTTTCGGTTTGGTTTTGCCATTTTACTATATATTAAATAGTAAAATATTTAAATATATCTGTTTCTAAACAAGATTATGCTTCACAAAGTAATGCTTGTATACGAATTTGAAGGAAGAACCGCAAGCCAAGTTGGAAAAATCAACAGGGAATTATTTGGCTATATGGATAAGTCTAATCACGGCAAATATGTTTATTGGAGAAACGGTTATTTAAGCAAAATGGCTCTGAAAAGATTGGCAAGAGGCGTAATATTAACTGATTCTGTAAATGACCGTGAAGTGCTGGACGCTTTAAGAAAGGTTGGGGCAAAGAAGATTACAAGATATTATTTGACGGTCAATAAAGTTGTCAAATAAATCAATAATTATGCAACAAAGCAT
>CAKKQO010000028.1:0-49119 GCA_919902105.1 Omnitrophica bacterium GWA2_41_15
GGCCGACCGAAAAAATATCACTAAGATTTTTTCATGTCTGTCGGGGTATCCAATTTTTGGATTAACCATTCTTTACCGCGAACAATTGGTCAAAAATGGCATTATAGGCGTCTTTGGTGGAGGCGCAGGCGTTTTGGAAGAATTGGACAAAGGAAAATTCAGGAATGACCTTATCAAGTGCCGCAGCAAGAATAATTAGGTTAAAAAGGTAAATTAAGATAATGGCAAAGAAATAACCTGCCTTTAAAAAATCCGACTGCTTGGAGCGCAGGGCATCGGCAGTATAGACAAAATGCAAAATAATGCTAAAGCCGGTGAAAAATAAAAGTGTATCGCGGTAAGGGGAAATGTCTTTAAAGAAACTAACTGCTGCGCTAAAAACCAAAATCAAAATGGTATAAATCGGCAGGACATACGGGGCGAATTTCACTAAAGGCGCAAAAAAATGAAAAATAATCTCGATAATTTTCTGGCCTTTTTTATAGAGGCCTGATAATTTTAAAATAACTAAATCTACCAGAAAAAATGCCGCCACCCCTGCCCAAAATAGATCGGTAATTTTTTCATCAAGGAGAGATAAGGTATTAAGAAATCCATAGGAAATACCTATTGCTACCGGAAGGATAGAGAGAAAGATCGCTAATTTTAAGATAGAAACAAGTTTATTGGATTTCGCCGCGGCAAGTGCCCCGCTGCCACCTCCGCCGCCCTTAGGTATAAACTTTTCCGCGTCGCTATTGTTCTTGGCCATAGTAAATAGATTATTTTTTAGGGGTAAGTACTTTCAACCCACACATATACGGCGCTAAAACTTCCGGAAGATCAATGCTTCCATCCGCACGCTGGTAATTTTCCAAAATTGCGGCATAGGTGCGCGCCAAGGCAACGCCTGAGCCGTTTAAGGTATGGACGAATTCTGTTCTGCGTCCTGTGTCCTGTGTTTTGCGCCGGTACTTTATATTCGCACGGCGTGCCTGAAAATCCTCAAAATTAGAACAGCTGGAAACCTCAAGCCACTTATCTACGCCCGGAGCATATGCCTCCAAATCGTAGCATTTGGCGGCGGAAAAACTGATGTCGCCGCTGGCAAGCATTACCACCCGATAGGGAATACGCAGTAATTGCAAAACCTTTTCGGCATTATCGACCAACTTTTCCAATTCGTCATAGGAAGTTTCCGGGCGCACAAATTTTACTAACTCTACTTTATCAAACTGATGCACGCGCATGAGGCCGCGGGTTTCTTTGCCGTAAGAGCCGGCCTCGCGCCTAAAACAGGCTGTATAGGCGGCAAAATAAACCGGTAATTGCCCCTCATCCAAAATATCACCGCGAAATATATTGGTAACCGGCACCTCTGCCGTAGGGATAAGGAATAAATCATCATCTTTTAGCCGGTACATATCCTCTTCTAGCTTGGGGAGTTGTCCGGTCCCGGTCATTGAGGCGCGGTTGACTAAAAACGGCGGGAAAATCTCGGTATAGCCGTGTTCTTTGGTATGCAGGTCAAGCATAAAGTTATAAAGCGCGCGCTCCAAGCGCGCACCATCCCCTTTAAACAAAATAAAGTTTGAGCCGGTAATTTTAGAAGCGCGGGAAAAATCAATTAAGTCTAAATGCTCGCATAATTCAATATGGCTAAGCGGCTTAAAATCAAAGGCGCGCGGCTTACCCCAACTGCGTACAATCTTATTGGCAGCGGCTGTTCCGCGGGGGATGCTTTCATGCGGGATGTTTGGGACAGTCAAAATGATTTGGGAGATTTTTTCTTCTAATTCGCCGGCTTCTTCTTCTAATTTATCGATTTGGGCGGCAGTTCCTTTCATCGCCGCAATTTCCGCTTTGGGGTCTTTTTTCTCCTTTAAGGCTTTAGTTATCCGTTGATTAGCGGCGTTTTTCTCTGCCCTTAATGCGTCTAATTTTGTGGTAATTTCGCGCCGCTTCCGGTCGCCTGCCACTAAATCGCTTAAATCTAAATTTAATCCGCGGTCCTTGAGCGCTGACTTTAGCTTATCGGTATTTTCACGGATAAATTTTATGTCTAACATATAATTTATCTACTCCTTTAACGCCTGTTTCATTATTATATTATACCTATTTTTTACTTAATTCCCAGTCTTTTGTCGTGTTTTTTACTTTTTTTCCCTTAACCTTTAATCACTCCTACCGGTCGCATCCGGGCAACTCTTTTGGATATACCGGCGTTATGCACTACATCTACAACCTCGTTTACGTCTTTATAGGCTTGGGGCGCTTCTTCGACAATAGTGCCGCGGCCGGAGGCTTTAACCGTAATGCCTTTTGCTTCTAATTCTTTTAATAATGTATTAAGATTTATGGAACGCGTAGCTTCAGTGCGGGATTTCAGGCGGCCTGCGCCATGACAGGTTGAGCCGAATGTTTCCTCTTCGGCTTTCTTTGTTCCTACCAAGAGATAAGAATTCCTGCCCATATCGCCGGGGATAATTACCGGTTGTCCTGTTTTTTTGTACTTTTGAGGTAAGGCAGGATGGTTTGGCCCGAATGCGCGGGTTGCGCCTTTACGATGCACACATAAATTCTTCTCTTTTCCCCCGATATTATATTTCTCGAGTTTTGCGATATTATGCGCGACATCATAAATTAATTCCATTCCCATCTTCTGCCAAGAGCAAACAAATATCTTCTCAAAAACTTTGCGTGTCAGATGCATCAGGCACTGACGGTTAGCCCAGGCATAATTTGCCGCGCACCTCATCGCGCCTAAATAGGCCTTACCCTCGGGGGAATTTACCGGGGCAGAGGCAAGCTGCCTGTCCGGGACATTGATATTATATTTCTTTAAGCAATGCACCATGCTTCTGGTATAATCATCGCAAATTTGATAGCCAAAGCCGCGCGAACCTGAGTGTATCATTACCATAACTTGCCCTAAGTCAAGGCCAAAGGCGTCAGAAAGCTCTTGGTCGTAAAGCTGGTCAATTACCTGCACTTCTAAAAAATGATTTCCTGAGCCAAGTGTGCCTGACTGTGCCTTGCCCCGCTCATATGCCCTCTCGGAAACTCCGTCCGGGTCTGCCCCTGCAATTGCGCCATATTCCTCCGTGCATTCTAAATCTTCTCTTACGCCATAACCCTTTTCTACCGCCCATTTAGCACCCTTAACCAAGATCTCCTTTTCTTCTTGCTGAGAAACCCGGATATCGCCTTTTGAGCCTACGCCGCTGGGGATATCGGAAAATAAAGCATAGACCAGATCTTTTATTTTTCCTTTAATATCCTCATATTGTAAGTTGGTTTTAAGCATCCTCACGCCGCAATTTATGTCATACCCAACGCCCGCAGGAGAAATTACGCCGCCTTGCTCAATATCCGTCGCTGCCACCCCGCCTATACTAAAACCGTATCCCCAATGGATATCCGGCATGGCTAAAGAAACATTTACAATCCCCGGCAAAAATGCCACATTGGCTACCTGTTCCAGCGCCTTATCATGGCGGATATCCTTTAATAATTTCTCATCGGCATAGATAATCCCCGGAACACGCATGCCCGGCTTATATGTTTTAGGCAGCCGCCATCTATAATCATCTATTTTTTCTAAAATACCCTGCGCGACTTCAGGCATTTTATCACCACCAATATTTTACGGTATAGCTAATTTTTGTTTCGCTGTCCTTAGGCACCAGCGCTTTAAATTCTATAGTCTGGGCGTCTTTTTTGGTGTAATCCTGCGAATTAAAGATTATTTTCCAGTTAGAATACCGCCACATATGCTCTACCACATTTACCTCAATATCGCTTTCTTTATGGTTGCGAAGAGAGATTTCATAACTGTCCTCAACCCAGCGCTCGCCTTGGCGATGGCTGGTTCTTTTACGCTCCCCAACTACATCAAAGGCATCGCCGATCTCCAGGCGGATTTTTTCGTCTTTAGGCGTATGGTCAATTTTGTCTTCGCCGATAAACTGCAAACTTGCGTCGGTATCTGCCTTATAAACCTTAATCCTTCCTTTAGGCAAAGGCATTCCTAAGTTATTTTCTTTGCTATTTTTTAATTCTATTTTAACCTTTACCTTTTGTTCCTTTGTTGTCTGATTGTCCTCGTTATAATACCAATTCCAACCAAAATAATCTACCGGGTCATAAATAAACAGTTTATTTATCGGCACATTAGCGGCAGAAAGCAGAGATATCTGCTTGGTCTGGTTATCCTTAACCGTAGTTCTCCTTTGTAAACTATACATATGGTATTCAAAAAAGGCCTTTTCTTCAAATTGCGGCGCCTTTTCTCTTTTTACCTCATCAAGCATATATCCTCCGCTAGCCGACATAGGTACTTGTTCTTGCGCGCGATGCACATCCCCAGCGATTAATTTTAAGCCAGCATCTTTATAAGAAACACCGCTCTTATTATCAATAGTTACCCATCCGGATAAATCTATATTTTTGTCGTTCTTATCGATTACTACTACATAATCCGCATTCCAGTTAATACCTCCGGTCAAATAAGAAACTTCCGTTAAATGGCTGCCTGCCTTGCCATTATCAATCTGCCACATCAGTGTCGGCTTGGTAATTAAACCTTCCGGCAATTCCGGAAAGGATATATCGCGGATATTGTCGGCGCGCGTCACCATGCTTAAATTGTTATCATCGGATATAACAATGTTAGCCCCATCGTAACTCATTAATATCCCTTCATATGGTTTATCATCCTTAGTAACAATCTTTATTTTTTTATCTATGTATTTTCTTAGGAGCTTATCGGCGCTTACTAAGTCATACTCATAATTCTGTTCCTGGATAGAGCAGCCCAAAGGGTCTATCAATGATTTAAAATGCACTGAAGTCGGCTCAATTAAAGCGGCCACATCGGAAAAACGGATATTATTAATGCCTTTTTTAAGCTCTAAGCTACGCCGGTCTTTGACTAAGCCGAAATTCTGGTTATAAATAGTTAGCTCTATGCCCTCTTTTTCCGCGGCAGAAACAAAAGAAGCGATCAGCATAAAAACTATTGTTAAAAACATTTTTTTCATCATTCACCTCCGCGCTAGACGTCAAATATTACTTGAACTTGCCATTCGGAATCAATTTTTTCGATTTTTAATTCGTGGTAGGTTGCCGCTTTAATTTCGGTATTTACTTTATAATCTGCGATATTTTCGCCGATTGCCGTTGCTTCTAAGGCAGTTTCGCTAAGTTTATTTATTTTAAAATCAGTAAATATCAGTTCTTTGGCGCTGGATAAAGAAAGGAGTTCGTTGAGCCAATTTATAAATAATTCTTCTAAGTTCTCTGCTTTTTGTTTGATGATTATTTTTTCGAATTTCGAATTTCGAATTTCGAATTTCCTTTCGGCAGCAATCTCAAACATCGCCATTGCGGCATTTTTAAACAATTCATTTAAGCCTTTGGCCTTTAGTCTGATGCCAATATCTGCGGTATGCTCGAGGAATTCGTAGTTTTTCACTAAATGAATACTTAACCCTCGCCTAATCGCTCAAAAATTTCTTGCGAAATTTTCTTCGCAGGCTTCGGGATAAATTTGCGCATATAACTTACGTCGCCCTTTTGGGCTCCGTAAGTTATGCGCTCATTTATGGGCCATGCAGGACTCGAACCTGCCACCTTGACATTAAGAGTGTCCTGCTCTACCAGATGAGCTAATGGCCCTGATTAAAATGAGGACGGGAATAATTATACCACAAATTTTTATTTTTAAAACCCTTTAAGTTATTTGGCATACCCAGCTTTATTGTTTATCTTTCTCTTGTTTGTAGAATATAAACTAAAATACCGCCGGCTAACGAAATAATCACTATAAAGGGTGCCAATCTTTGCCAATCGCGGGTAAGACTCGGGTCACGATAACATGTCTCTATTAATATCCCGCGGCCTTGGATTTTCTTCGTCCCAAACGGTATAACTCGCATTATTACCTTTTTATCGCGAATCAACGCCTTGGGTGGGAATATTAAGCTAAGCGCAATTATTACGGCTGAAACACTAATCACTATCCATTGTTTTTTATTCATTCTATCTCCTTAATCCCGCAAATAGCGGGATTAACTCCGCAGCCTACGTAGTAAATTTCGTAAGAAATTTACAAGTGTTTAGGCAAGGAGTCAAGTTACTATTTCTGTACTAAAGTTTAAGCTCAAAGCAAAGTATCTTTACTCTTGTTTTTGAGTGAATTGGCAATAAAGGCAATCCGGCGAATGTTGCGGTATAGCCCCATCGATGGTTTTTCTGGCATTAATAATTGCCGTCTCAACCCAAGAAGTATCCCCTTCATACGATTCGATATATAAATCAAAAGAAAGTTTCCCTTCGGCAAAGCCGTTATTTTTATTTACCTTAGCAAAAAGAAAATATCCTGTCTTTGAAACCTTGTATTTATTTTGCAGCAAAAGCCACTGATAAATCTCCAACTGGCGCTTGTAACTGTCATAAATTTTATACTCATTAGCGCCTGTAGCCTTATAATCCACCACGAGCAATTCATTTTTGGGGTTAACCCAAATATCGTCCACCGCCCCGAAAACAAGAAAATCCGTCGGCTTATGCTCAAATTGTATGCCGGTAAAATTGTTCCTCCAGGCATTAATCTGCTCGCATTTATAGGGGATAGCTTCGATATTATATTTTTTGATAAGGTAATGGGCAGTGCCTTTTTCGCGGTGGGCGTCGAATTCTTGCTTGAGCAGAACATCGACAGCGGAATTAATCGTATAAGGAGCCGGCGGCGGGCGCTTAATGCCCTTCTTCATATCCAGCCAAAAACATCTCGGGCATCCGAAGAATAATTCCAGCTTTGAACGGGAGAGTTTAGTCATATTTTAGATTATAGAAATGAAACGCGCTCGGGGAGAGTCGAACTCCCAACGCCTAGCTCCGAAGGCTAGCGCTCTATCCATTGAGCTACGAGCGCAAGTTAGCCACATAATGCATTTTTAATATTTTTCTGATACGCTGGCTTAATAATGCCTTTTTCCGTAACAATCGCTGTAAGCAAACTATGCGGCGTAACATCAAAAGCAGGATTATAAATTTTAACCCCTAATGGCGCAATGCGTTTTCCAAAAACTGAAGTAACCTCGTCCGGATTACGTTGTTCAATAGGAATTTCTTTACCTGACTTAATCTTAAAGTCAAATGTAGACTTGGGCGCCACCACGTAAAAAGGGATTTTATGATAATTGGCTAAGACCGCTAAATTATAGGTCCCGATTTTATTAGCAGTATCGCCATTTGCGGCTATTCTATCCGCACCCACAAACACTTTATCCACGAGTTTACGCTCCATTAAACTTGCCGCCATATTATCGCAGATTAAGGTTACATCAACTTTTTCCCGCATTAGTTCCCAAGCGGTAAGCCGTGCCCCTTGTAAAAGCGGACGCGTCTCGCAGGCATAAACCATAAATTTTTTGCCTTCATTTTTTGCCTGATAGAATACGCCTAAGGCAGTGCCGAAGCCGCTCGTTGCAAGCGCGCCGGCATTGCAAATGGTTAAAACCCGGTCATTATTTTTAATCAACCTTGCGCCGTACTTAGCCATCCTGCGGCAAATCTGCCTATCCTCATCCCAAATCTTTATTGCCTGTTTAAGCAAAATCTTTTTTATCTCGCCTACCGGCTTTGCGCGGTTTTTAAAGGCTGTATTCTTCATCCACTCTAATGCCCAAAAAAGATTAATTGCGGTAGGGCGTGATGAACCCAGATATTTGATTACTTCCAATAACTCTTTTGCAAATTGTTTAAAATTCTTCGCCTTAGATTTTTGTATTCCTAAGACGACGCCAAAGGCGCCAGCCACGCCAATAGCAGGGGCGCCTCTAACCTGCAGTGTCTTTATTGCCTGCCACAGCCTCATAATATCTGCAGTATAAATATACTTAAGTTTTAACGGCAGAAGCGTCTGGTCAATCAGTTTTACCTTAGCCTTTTCCCATTTTATGGTTTCAATAGCCATATTCTTATCCCCTTAATCCCAAGAGCCTTGCCAGCAAACTTTTCTTGATAGAAATTGCCTTCTCCGGGCAGACCTCCAAACAGCAAAAACAACGGATACAATTACGATAATCTATTTTTTTCTTTCTCTCTATATCAATCACCTTCGTCGGACAGGCCTCTTGGCATTTTTTGCATTGCACGCAGAGCTTTTCATTGATTTTAGGGCGATAATCTAAAAATTTCTTAAACAAATTAAAAACAAAAAGGGGGAGTTTTCGGGCAATCGATGGCTGGGGCAGTTTAAAATCAGGGATGATAATATCTGCCAACTTCTCACCTACTATTTCAATAGAACCCAAATCCGCATTGCCTATGCCGCGCCTAATCGCCTCTTTGTTTGTCGGGATATCCTCAGGCTTTAACTTCGTTATTAGTGCTAAGATACTATCTATGCTTACAGCGTCAGCGCTAGCCAAGATTAAGCCCGTATGCCTTAGGTCCCCCTTTGTGCCCGGGCCATCACCCTCTATCACATCAATTGCATCTACGATATTTAGAGCGGGGCGCGCAATTTGATAAATATCCACTAATTTAGCGGCAAATTCCTCAGGCTTAAAATACTTTTTATGCAGTTCGCTTTTGTATAAACCGGGGATTAAACCAAAAAGGTTTTTGACTGCGGCAGTTAAGGTCATAAAACCGTGGGTCTTAAATTTAGGTATATTTACAACAAAATCAACTTCATCTAAGATACTGGCTAAAGGCAAGCCGTTTTTTAATGCCTTCTGCTTAAACTCTACAAGCTCTATATTTTCTTCTCTGGCTAGTTGAGCCATGCCTGTGCGTTGATATACCTCTTTTATGTCTTCAACCTTTGCGAATGTACTGGGAGAGTCTCCGAGATAGACTTTTGCGCCGACTTCTTTTAACATACCTATCACCGCCCGGATTATTTCCGGATGCGTAGTAATGCCGCGTTGCGGTTCAATGGCAATAAGCAGGTTGGGCTTTAATAAAACGCGCGCGCCCGACTTAATAAAATTAGATATGCCGCCAAGAAAACCAAGCGCTTTCCTTAAAGACGACTCCACCTCTTCTCTTTTATAGCTTTCGCACTTTACCACAGAAACTTTTGACTGCATATAAAAATTATCCTTATTCACTTTCGCGATTAATGTAATCGGTAAAGCTTATATTTTCTCCTAATTCTTGCTTGACCACGCTGATTCTATCCGCAATGTAAGGATGGGTGCGGCCGTAGGATAACGGCGCAAGCGGCTCTTTACGCTTTGCTTCTTTTAATTTAGCCAGAAAACTAATCATAGCATGCGGGTCAAAACCAGCTCTCTCTACATAGCGTACGCCTACCTTATCCGCTAAAAGCTCATCCTCGCGGGAATACCCCAGCATAACTTCGCTAAACGCCAAATCTGCCCCGTAAACCGCACCCGCAGATCCTGTAGTCTGGGCAGTAATTATTCTGGCTAACATATACCCCATGGAGGCCTGTAATTTTTTGATGCTGTGGCGGGCAACGATGTGGGCGACTTCATGGGCAATAACACCAGCAAGTTCGTCAACGCTTGCGATATCTATAAGGCCTTTATAGATATAGACAAAACCTCCGGGAAGAGAAACCGCATTAACCTCTTTTCCCTCCAAAGCCTTAAAATAATAAACCAGTTCCTTGCGGTCGCATCCTTGAGCGATTTTCTGCCCGATCCTGTCTACTTTCTCCTGCACTGCAGGATCTTCCACTAATTTATATTTTGCCTCTACCTGCTTTGCAATTGAGCGGCCCAGGTTAATTTCCTTATCCGTAGAATAAAACAGGGTTTCTTCGCGGCCGGTTGCCAGATTGTATTCTGAAGTGCAACCGCATAAAAAAGTAGCGAGTAGAAAGTAGCAAGTAGAGAGAAAAATGATAAAAGCTAAATGTCTATATTGCATTTTTTAAGAAGTTTGTACAATTTTGCTAAAGGAAGCCCTACTACATTATAAAAACAGCCGTCTATTCGCTCAATAAACAAGCTTCCCTTCCCCTGTATATCAAACCCGCCGGCAAAATTAATATGCTGATTAGCAGCGCTAGAGAGATATTTTTTAATTTGCCTGTCAGAAAGCTTAACCATCCAAACCTTGGTTACTTCAGAATCGGCATATATCTTATTATTATTGATATCAGCTACAGCGAGCCCGCTATAGACATATGAAGGCCTAAGGGATAATTCTTTAATAAAGCGGAATGCCTCTTTTTTATCCCGGGGCTTGCCGAATACTTTTTTTTCTTGCCATACTACCGTATCAGCGGCAATAATCACACCGGTTTTAAATAAAGGCAAGACCGCACGAACCTTTGCTAACGCATTACGAATTACTATTTCTTTAGCGCCTTGCCTGCGAGGGCATTTTAACTCCTCAATATTAGATGCCTTTACCTTAAATTTAAAGCCGCACCTTCTTAATAACTCTGCGCGGGCTTTGGAGTTAGAGGCTAAAATTATCGGTCGCATAGAAATAGCATCAAAGTGTTATAGCCTGCTTCGCAGGATAGAGTCATAGTATCAAAGTTAAGATCTCTTACTTTGACACTATGATACTCTGACTCTTTGACTCTTTCTTAAATCTTGCTAATTTTAAAGTCTGAGGCTTTAAAAATTGAGGTAAGCGGGCAGCTTACCCGGGCGAGGTTTTCAATAGCACCTTCTTCCCGATCAATAATGGCCACGGCGCCTTCAACAATCACGCCCGACTGGCGCAAAATAGATATGCAGTCAAGAAGTGAACCCCCTGAGGTCACTACATCATCCACAATGATAACCTTATCGCCTTTTTTAAGCGCCGGCCCTTCTATTCTTTTTTGAGTGCCGTGTTCTTTGGGTATCTTCCTGACAATAAAAGTATTTAAGGGTTTTTTATCTAGAAAAGACAGTGCTGCGATTGCCCCTAAAAGAGGATCTGCTCCCAAGGTAGGGCCTCCGATAGCAGAAATATTTTTATCCTTGACTAAATCTAATATTAGCGCAGCCGTTAAGTATGCCCCCTCAGCGCTTAAAGTCACAACGCGGGCATCGATATAATAACTGCCGATTTTTCCGCTCGATAAAACTATGTTTCCTTCTCTATAGGCACGTTCCTTTAGAAGCGCAAATAATCTTTGCTTTAACTCTTGGGTATCTTGTCGGTTTGGCATAAATATATTTTACTATCGAAAGTGATGTATGTCAACGTTGACAATAGATACTTAGTATTGTATTATAATTGCTTATGGCGGGGGGTATTTTATATAATCTTATCAACATTATCTATCCTGCGCAGTGTTTAGTCTGTAAAAATCCGGTTGCGCCGCAAGTTATCGTCTGCCAGGACTGCCTTAAACAAATAGAGAAAAACTTGCCTCCATTTTGTCCGCGCTGCGGCAGGAATTTTAAAAACAACAAATGCTTGCATTGCGGCAGTCTTAATTTTTATTTTAACCGCGCATGGAGCGCCTGTAGTTATACGCGTACAAGCAGAGAATTAATTCATCTATTTAAATATCAAGGCAAGGTTAAGATTAAGAAAATATTGACAGAAATTTTAGTAAATTTTATCAGGAATTTTCATCTGCCTATGAATAAGATAGAAGTAATTACGCCTATACCGCTCTATCGCACACGCTTAAGAGAAAGAGAATTTAACCAGGCCGAACTTCTTTCTGCATCAGTCGCCAAAGAATTTAAAATCAGGCATTCTAGCCAAAATTTAATTCGCCGCTTGAATAACACAGCCCAGGCAAAATTAAATGCGGATTTACGCTTTAAAAATATACAGGGGGCATTTGTGATAAAAAATAGAGATGAATTTCATCAGAAGAATGTTTTACTTATTGATGATGTTTTGACTACCGGCGCAACCTGCTCTGAAGCGGCAGGGGTATTGAAAGAAGCCGGCGCAAAAGATGTTTTCGTATTAACCTTTGCTAGTTGAGTGAGTGATAAACCAACTTCATCCCGTTTCGCCCCTAGAAATTGCGAAGCAATTTCAGGGACTAAGTCCTCGCAATTCTTCGAATTGCAGAGGGCAAGATATATCAAAATTCTATGCTATAATTTTGATACGCTCAATGGGATAAATTCAGCCAAATAACTTAGCTCCGCTTTTAGGCTCGCTAAGTTAAGGCTTCATTTATGAAAATCTTACGTAAATACATATTAACCGAATTTATAATGCCTTTTATACTCTCCATATCAGTATTAATCTTTATATTCTCTCTTATCTTTTTAACCCAATATACTAGCTTGATAGTTAACAAAGGCGTTGAGATTTCCGTAGTGGTTAAATTATTTTTCTTCTCTCTTTTTTACCCATTCAGCTATATTCTTCCCTTGGCAATATTCACCAGTGTCCTCTGGTCATTAGGCAGAATCTCTTCGGACAACGAAATAACTGCCATAAAAGCGGCAGGCACAAATATAATCCATCTGATTATACCGCTTATTACAGTAGGCCTAATCTTTAGCCTATTTATGGTGCTCTTTAACAGCAATCTTATGCCTAGCGCAAACTTCGAAAGAAGAAAAGCGCTGATGGATATAGGTATAAATAACCCTACGGCAACACTCGAGGCGGGAACATTCATTGACTCTTTCCAAAAATATATCCTCTTTATTTACAAAATAGAAGGCAATAAACTCACTAATATCCGCATATATGAACCTCAAGGCCCGGGAAAACCTGCCCGTACAACAATTGCTAAAAAGGGAGAATTTATTTCTCTGCCCGATAAGGGAATAATTAAGCTAAAACTCATAGACGGCTCCTCCGATGAGCCCAATCCGAACAATCCGAGTATGTTCTATAAATTAAACTTTAAGACTAATTTCATTAATTTAAATATTGCTAAGGCGCAAGGAAGCCAAGTAAATAAAAAACCTAAAGATATGACTTTAGATGAGCTCAAAGAAGAAATTAAGCGGGTTAATCATAGCGGAATTGACCCAACCCCTTTAATTACGGAAATACATAAAAAAGTATCTCTTGCCTTTGCCTGTCTTATCATGGTATTAATCGGATGCCCCTTAAGCATCATTACCAAACAAAGGTTAAAATCGGTGAATTTTGGTTTAGCCCTAGTTATCTTCGGAATATATTATCTATTAATGCTGGGTGCAAACGCTTTAAGCCTGGAAGGCCTTATTCCTGCGCACTTAGCTATGTGGCTTCCCAATATCATCTTTGGAATGATAGGATTAATCTTTACCCTTTCGATATGCGTATTTTAGACAGATACGTCACCAAATCAATGCTCTCTGCCTTCATTGGCTGTATGTTTGTATTTATGTTCCTCTATATCATCGTCGATTTATTTTCGCACTTGGATGATATATTAAAAGAAGGGGTAGCTATTGCAGCATTATTAAATTACTATTTATCTTTTTTGCCTCTTATGTTTATACAGATCTCACCTATGGCATGTCTTTTAAGCCTGCTTTACTCCATCGGCAATTTATCTAAGACTAATGAGATTATTGCTATGCGCTCAAGCGGATTAAGCATTTGGAGGATTTCTTTGCCTGCTCTCATATTCGGCCTATTAATCAGCGGCTTCGTTTTTATGCTTAATGAACGGTCTCTGCCTAAAGCCCAAGGCATTAATTATCAATTAAAGGCTGAATTATTTGAGCAGAATGCTTCTAAAGAAAAAAATGTGATATACAATCTTGCGATCTACGGACAAGATAATAAGCAATTCTTCATAGATATATATCATCCCAAAGAAGAGATAATGGAAAATGTCGTAATACTAGAACACGACGAAAATCAAAATGTCGTCTCAAAAATTACGGCTAAAAAAGCATATTTCAGGGAAAACCGCTGGCTGTTCAGGGATTGTCTTATTTCTTATTTTAATGAAAAGGGAGAACTTTTAGGGGAGCCTTTTTATTTCAAAAATAAGGTTATCTACCTTAAAGATAGACCTAATGATTTCTTAAGCCAGCGACAAAAAACAATGTTTATGAATATACCCCAGCTTAATGATTACATAAAAAGACTATCTAACAGCGGGGCGAGCGCTGTATTAAGAAAACTAAAAGTAAATTTATACAATAAATTTACTATGCCTTTTACCAGCCTTGTGATAATTCTGGTAGGCATTCCTTTTGCTCTGGGCAGAAGTAAAAAGGGACAAGCAATTGCTTCTTTAGGATTATGTATCGGGATTAGTTTTCTTTATTACGTGTTTAATCAAACGTCTATTGCGTTCGGGGAACTAGGAGTGATACCACCTTTTGTCTCTGCTATTTTAAGCCATGCCTTCTTTATCGCTTCCAGCATTCTGGCAATCAGAAGACTGCCTTAATTATCCAAGTAAACCCTCGGCACTCTGCTGCCGATACCGCAGACTATCTCATAACAGATAGTATTGGCTAAAACCGCTAAATCTCCCGCTGTAATAATATTATTGCCGGCCTTGCCGATTAAAGTGACTACATCTTTAACCTTAACATTATTTATATGCCCTACATCAATCATTATTTGGTCCATACACACCCTGCCGACTACTCTTGCTTTCATCCCCCTAACCAACACTTCGGCTTTATTGGATAAAGCGCGGGGATAGCCATCTCCATAGCCAATAGGCAAAGTGGCAATAACTGTATTCTTCTTAGTGATATAAGCTCGGCCGTAACTTATACTTCTGCCGCCAGGCGTATTTTTGAGAAAAACAATTTTAGTTTTTAGGCTGAGGACGGGCTTTAGCTCTATTAATGTATTGTCTTTTGGGTAAAGGCCATAGATTATAATTCCGGGCCTAACCAGATTAAAATGGCTGTCTCTAAAATCTAACAGGCCTAAACTGTTTGCCGCATGCTTTAAAGGTATCTGGATACCGCTTGCCTCCAGTTTGTGCAACAAAGCCGTAAAAGTATTTATCTGTCCTTCGCTAAATTTGCTATCTGTATCTGCTGAGGACAGGTGAGTAAATACCCCCTCTATATTAAGGAATTTCATTTTTCTTAACTGATTGATAAAAGAAAAGGCATCTGTATGCCAGACACCTAATCTTCCCATTCCGGTATCTACTTTTATATGCACCTTTACTTTCTTTTTCTTTTTAGAAGCGGCCAAATTTAACGCATAGGCTAGCTCTTTACTAAAAATTGTCTGGCTTAAATTATATTTGATAACTATCTCAGCATCTTGGGAAAATATCCCTCCCAGAATAAGGATATCGCATTTTATTCCTGCCTTGCGTAAAATTATTGCCTCATCAAGCGCTGCTACCCCTAAGTAATTTATGCCCAAGGAGACGAGTTTCTTAGATACGGGGATTATACCGTGGCCGTAAGCATCGGCTTTAACTATAGCCAGTATCTGCGTTTGAGGCGAGATAAATCTGCGGATGGAATTTATATTATAGGCAATATTATTTAGATTAATCTCTGCCCAAGTAGGACGGTAAAATTCTTTATTCATATTTTAGAAATCAAAGAGTCATCATTCGCTTCGCTCATTAGAGTCAAAGCGTCACAGTTAAAGCTTTTACTCTGACTCTTTGAATCTTTGACACTATGACTCTATTAAGTTTTACGACTAATCTGGCATTCTTTAGGATAAAGATAAAGCGGAACTAATTTCTCCACTTTATCTCTCCCCTGCCTTTTAAATTTTTCCAGAGCCAAAATACACAAATTTTTTGCATCCGGATACCAAAATTTTTCCGGCAAAACACAATAAATATTTTTTTCCCCTGATAATTCATTAGCATAAACGCCTACTGCATCTCCTAAAATAAACGTTTTTTTCTTTATATCCTTAAGCCAATGCTTAAAATTAAGCAAAAGAGAAGGCATTGTCCTTTTAAATTTAGCATTTTTATACTCATAGGATGCGGCGTAAATGTTCTCTCGCCGGGCATCTGATATTACCGAAATATTTCCTTCTTTTATTACGTTTCGGGCAATAATATCTAAGGTTGGTATGCCAAGCACCTTCTTTTTTAAAACTAAAATAAGGCCCTTGACCATAGAGAGAGAAATTCTTAAGCCGGTAAAGGACCCCGGCCCTAACCCCACAGCAAATAAATCTATATCCTCTTTTCTTATCTTATATTCTTTTAGCAAGTTATCTAAGATGCTCAAGAGAAGAACCGAATGTTTAATACCTATATCTTTTTTATAATTAAAGATAATCCTATCCCTATCGCTTAAAGCAAGGGATAACATTTTTGTGGATGTATCTATACCTAATATCAGCATAACTTAAATTAATCTTTTTTAGTAATTTTTATTAAGCGCTTGTTTTTATCAATTATAGAAATCTCTATACGTAAGTATTTTTGCGGCAAGCTTGGCTCAATTCTATCGGCCCATTCAATTACGCTTATGCCGCTGCCAAAAAGATATTCGTCAAAACCAAGACGCTGGCTATCGGTTTTTCCAAGCCGATAAAGGTCAAAATGATAAAGCGGTATTTTAGCCTTATATTCTCTAAGTAAAACAAAGGTGGGGCTTACTACACGATTTGCTTTTACGCCTAAGGCCTCGGCTATGCCTTTAACTAATACGGTCTTGCCTGAGCCTAATTCTCCGAACAGCGCAACTATATTCGCAGCTTTTAGTTTCTTGGCTATTTTTCTGCCTATTTCTTTAGTTTCATCTACGCTCTTAGAAATCATCCGCATTGAACGAAAGGAATTAGATAATTTCACATTTTTGCCCCAGCAACTCTTTTATTTTTTTAAGGTTCTTCTGCGACGGTGCCAAAATTCCCGGCTCGGAGGTATGCCTCGTAGGAGTATTAAGGTGAATTTTATCGGGATTTATTTTCGAGATTATTTCTTTAAAACGAGCAAAAAAATCTATATTATCATTTATGCCGGAAATTACCATTATCTCTAAAAAAATCCGCCCCTTAAATTCCTTCCTTAGTTCAATAAGCCCATTGATAATATTTTCAATCTTAATCTTGACAGAGGGCCGGTCTATCATTTCAAATGTCTCTTCGTCTGGCGCGTCTAAAGAAGGCAAAATCACATCTACGCCTAATATCTCCTGCCTTATAGCTTTATTTTTTAATAATGAAGCATTAGTTATTAAGGCAACGGGGATAGGAGTAATTTCTCTTATCCCTAGAATTAATTTGGAAATCCCCGAATTAAGCAGAGGCTCTCCTGAGCCGGAAAGCGATATATAATCAATATGGCAAGTTTTAAAATCAAAATTCAAAATAAATTCCTTTAGTTCTCTCAATATATCTTTTATCTTTATATATTCTTTTCTCTGGGATGTCTTAACCGTGGTGGGGCCTAATTGGCAGTATAGGCAATCAAGATTGCACACTTTATAAGGCGTCAGCGATACGCCTAAAGAAAACCCAAGCCTGCGTGATTGCAGAGGCCCGTAGATATATTTCATTTTATTACCTCAAACTGCTGCGATAGCTATGCCTTTCTTATCTGCAATCCTCACTGACTCTTCCTTATCTAAAAAAACTGTTTTCCCTGCCTCTATAGCCAAGCAGCTTATGCCCGCTTTAATTAAGCTCCGAATCGTCTTAAGGCCTACTACCGGCACATCAAAACGCATATCCTGCTGGGGCTTGCTTACCTTAACTGCGCAAGCCCCTCCTTTACCGATTAAGCCCCCTCTTAAAAGAGTGACGTCAGTTCCTTCAAGAGCTTCCACCGCTAAAACCGCTTTTTGTTTAATTACAACGGTCTGTCCGATATCTAAGCCGGCTATTTTTTTTGCCAGATCTAAACCAAAATACACATCCTGCCATTCTTGTTCGCTGGGCGCTCGCCTTGTGAGCACGGACTTCTGCGGCAGATACTCAGAAAGAAAAGTCAGGGAACTGATTAATTCTATGCCCCTCTCTTTTAACTTTTCAGCAATTGCCGAAAAAATAGTATCCGCTTTTTTATCTCTTATCTTTCCCAATAGCTCTTCTAAGGCCGGGCCAAATTCATTATTCTTATTAAATAAACGCCGGGGGTTAATTTGCCCGGCCATTACCACCTTATCTATTTTCTCATCATTAAAAACAGTAAATATTCTATCGAATTCAGAAATATTAAGCCAGGTTATTTTTCTTACCATACGCCCTAACTGGTATGAGGTATCGCCTTTAACGGCGATAGCTATAACCTCTACCCCCTCTTTTTTTGCCTGGCGCGCAAATAAAATAGGAAATCTGCCTGAACCCGCAATAAGACCGATTTTAATCATTATTTAGCCTGCTATTTATTTTTAGTGACGCCTCTCTGGGAGTTAGCGATAAACTCTATTAAATGGGTGAGATATTTTGATTCTGGGATTTCCTTTTTTATCTTCTTTATTGCAGTTGAGGTCGTAAGATGGGAGAAAAAGAGGACCTTAAAAGCTCTTCTTAGCTCTAGAATAACTTTACTATTTAAACCCGCCCTTTTTAAACCTATCAAATTTAAACCATATACTCTGGCCGGATGTCCGTCACAGGTAGAATAAGGCGGGATATCCTGCACCACCTTAGAGCATCCCCCTATAATAGAAAGTGTGCCCACGCGGCTAAATTGATGTATAGCCGCTAGCCCACCGATTATTACCTTATCTTCAATGATTACATGGCCTGCTAACGTACCGCAGTTAGCAATAATACATTCATTACCAACGTTGCAGTCATGGGCAATATGCGCATAAGCCATAATCAGGTTGCCGGAACCAACAATGGTTTTACCTCCGTCACCCGTGGCTAAATTGATAGTGGTATATTCACGGATAACATTATCATTGCCGATAACCAAAGAACTTTTTTCGCCTTTAAATTTTAAATCCTGAGGGATACTGCCGATAACTGCGCCGGTAAAAATCTTGCATCTCTCCCCTATAGTAGCATTGCCGCAAATTTGGCAGTTTGCGCCAATCTCGGTATCCTTGCCGATATTGACATTATCGCCGATATTGCTATACGGCCCTACTTTAACCGATTTATGAAGCTTGGCTTTTTTGGAAATTATCGCGGTAGGATGTGTCTGCATATAGGCGGATTAATCTACCAAGGCAAACATTAATTCTGCCTCGGCCACTACCTTACCATCTACATAAGCTTTTGCCCTAATCTGGCCGGTCCTAGATTTTATCTTAACTGCCTCTGCCTCTAAAACTAACCTGTCACCCGGTAATACCGTTTTTCTGAATCTCACATTATCAGCGGCAAGAAAATAGGCAAGTTTGCCTTTATTTTCTTGGGAGGCAAGCATCATCACTCCGCCAATTTGCGCCATTGCCTCAACAATCAAGACCCCGGGCATAACCGGCCTGCCGGGAAAATGCCCGTTAAAGAAATTATCGTTCATCGTCACATTCTTTATGCCCGTAACACTTTTACCCGGGACTAAAGAAACTACTCTATCCACAAATAAAAATGGATACCTATGCGGCAGAATCCGCATTACTGCTTCCGCATCTAAGGTCTGGCCATCTATATACTTAAAATCACTAACAGCCTTTATCGCTGCGGTATCATATCTTTCTTTCTGATGGGCTATTTTTTTAAGTAATTTTATATTTAAAGGATGGCCGCTTTTTAAGGCAATTACATGGCCTTTAATAGGCATACCCAGTAAATACAGATCGCCGATTAAATCCAATACTTTATGCCTGACAAATTCATCATCAAAACGCAGGCGGTTTTTAATTATTTCTTTTTTACCTACCACCAAGGTATTCTCGTAATTTGCACCCCGGCCTAGGCCCTGGGCCCTCAAGCCCTCTGATTCATCCTCTAAGCAGAATGTCCGGGCTGAGGCAATATCTGCCTTAAATATATCATAATTGACTATTGAATCAAAATATTGATCGCCTAATAAACAATGATTATAGCTTAAAGTGTAAGATATGCGGAAATCTTGCGCCGGAACAATCACTAAAGTGGCCCCCTCTTCTTCCGACCAGATAGGTTCTTTTATCAGGAAATATTTACGCGTTGCATTCTGCTCTTCTATGCCGGCATGGGTGAGAATATCCAAAAAGGTTGCGCCGCTTCCGTCAAGCCCCGGGACCTCATTATTGTCTATCTCTACAATAATATTATCGATAGAGCGGCCGGAAAATACGGCCATAAGGTGTTCTATGGTGTGCACTTCGCAGTCGCCAACAAATATAGAGGTACGCCGCGGACTTCTGTTGAAATCCAAGAGGTTAACAATTTCTGCCTTTATTATCGGCTTATTAGGTAAATCTACCCTGATAAAATTTATTCCCGAATTTATCGCTGCGGGCTTAAACTTTATATTAACTTTATTACCAGTATGCAGGCCTACGCCTTTTATGCTAACTTCTTTTTTTATCGTTTGTTGATTCTCTGACATTTAGGCATTCCTCTAATTTAGCAATTTTTTGCCTTAGTTCACTGATGGTCTTATATAGATGCGGCAGATTCTGCACGCAGGCATTTACGCGCTTGGCCATCTCATGAGGCTTGGCTGGATAACCTGAAACCTTTGTATTCGCAGGCACCGATTTCGTCACCCCTGCCTGAGCCGCAACTACTGCGCCGTCGCCGATACTAATATGGCCGACAATACCCGCTTGACCCGCCAAAATAACGCCATTTCCTATCACAGTACTGCCGGAAACTCCTGCCTGTGCGACAATAATAGAATTTTCACCGACTACTACATTATGGGCAATTTGCACTAAATTATCTATCTTGGTACCCTTACCGATGACGGTTTTGTCAAAACGCGCCCTGTCAATTGTAACGTTAGCTCCAATCTCTACTTCGTCCTCAATTACCACGGTGCCTATCTGAGGAATCTTCTCATGCATACCTTTAACCGTTGCAAAACCGAAGCCGTCCGAACCAATAACGGTACCGCTATGAATTATTACACGCCTGCCGAGGCTTGTCCGCTCTCTAATAGATACATTTGGATAAATCAGGGTATTTTCCCCGATTATGGAGTGATGCCCGATATAGCAGCCAGCATATATAATTGTCTTATCCCCTATTTCAACGTTATCCTCTATTACTACGTAAGGGCCGACTGCCACGTCTTTGCCTAATTTTACATTTTTACCGAGAATAACCGTTGAATGTATACCTGAGGGATGCACCATATGATTAGGCGATAATAAAGATACCATCTTAGCGAAGGCTAAAGACGGATTTTCGGTTTTGATAATCGGCTTGGAAGACGAATCTATATCGCGGGAGGTAATGATAGCCGAGGCGCGCGTATGCTCAATCAAAGGCAGATACTTAGGATTAGCCACGAAAGTTAAATCGCCGGCTTGCGCTTCCTTTATACCGCAGACGCCCGTTATGACAATATCTCCGTTACCGACAACTTCGCCTGCAATAATCTTAGCTATCTCAGCTAATGTTTTTCTGAATTGACTCATATTTTTAATACTTGCTATACTTATTTTGTTGCCGGTGACTGATGATTCTTATTTACTATTTCTACCACTTTATCCGTTAAATCACCGTCTTTTGCCTGATAAACTAAAACTTTATCGTTAAATACTATGGTATAACCTTGCGCTTCTGCATATTGGCGTACAGCTTTTTCAATATCTTTCAATATTTCCTTCAGGATATCGTCTCTTTCTTTTCTTAAGCCTTCAATTTTTTTACCCTCATATTCTTGAAAAACCTTCATTTTTTCTTCTAATTCGGTTTTCTTGGCGGCTTTCTGTTTTTCATCCAACAAACCTAATTTATCCTGCAGGGCTTTTATTTCATTAACTTTTACTACACGCTCATTTTCAAAATCTTTCTGTTTTTTTTCTAAAATCTTATCCTGGTCCTTAGTTTTGTTATATTCGTCAAAAATTCTGCCTAAGTTTACATATCCTATTTTATCCGCGGCGTAACCTTTAGGTATAAACAAAATTGCCCCCAAAACTAAAACTGAAATAAATACCCCTAATGTTCTTTTCATCTTCTCTCTCCTTTTAACCTATGACCTATGACCTATATTACTAAAACCCCCGGCTGATACTGAAATGAAATTTTCCAGTTTTCGCGTCTTCTCCGGGCTCATCATTCAGAGGGAAACCGTAATCTAACTTCACCGGCCCAATAGGTGTTTTGATTCTTATCCCCAACCCCGTGCCTGCTTTAAAACCTCCCCCTCCCAAATCGCCGGCTTGCGCCCAAACATTGCCTACATCATAAAAAACCGCGCCCTTAATAAAATCAAGGAGCGGATAAGTATATTCTAAATTACCCAAGACCATTGCTTCCCCGCCCAATGGGTCATCTGTAACTGTATCGATAGGGCCGATTTTCCTTTCGTTATAACCCCTGACAGAATTTGCGCCGCCCAAATAGAACCTTTCATATATCGGGACACTGCTTGAGCCGCCAAATTCATCAACAACGCCTGAACGTAATCTAAATTCTAATACAGAATATCTAGCGTCTTCGCCTCTCTTCGGCCTGCCGACCTTAAAAATAGGCAAATCATATATACCATAGCCCGAAAGCCGGTAAAAATCTTTGTCCCCGGCAAAAGGACCGCCTGCCACTTCAGCCGAACCGCTTAAAACCGCGCCTTTAGTAGGATTAAAAATATTATCACGGCTATCCCGGGTCAAACTCATCCCCAAACTGCTGATTAAATTTGACCCTTCTTCCTGTTTTAAATCATTCGTAGCATCTGAGGCTATATCGCCTATCCCTACGTTCTCAATTCTATAAATTAAACCCGCCCTGAGGAATTCGTTCAACTCTTTCGACAGCCTTAAATCACCACCGGCCCTATTTTCATCGTAGCCGTAACCTGCGCTGCTTGCCCGTTTATGCCCGGTAGAATAGGCATCAAACCCAAAAGATAAAGGATAATCAAAGATCCACGGTTCGGTAAAACTCAATTCAAAATTGCTACTCAGAGAACCTAATTGTGCTTTCACCCTTAAATCCTGGCCTGCGCCGGTAAAAGTATTGAAATTTTTAAAATCGAAATTCTTCTGGGCAATCTCTACGAAGCCGATAAACTGGTCTACTGAACTATATCCGCCGCCAAAACTAAATTCGCCGGTCTTAGCCTCTTTTACCTCTACGACCAAATCTTTCTTACTGGGTTCGGCGCTATCAAACATATCGAAGTTGACTTCCTCAAAAAAACCTAAGTTATTAAGCCGTTCCCTGCTCCTTTTCAATTTCTTGCCGTCAAACTGCTCTCCCGGATTAATCCGTAATTCACGACGGATTACTTTATCCTTTGTTTTAATATTACCGCGGATATTAATACGGTTAACAAAGGCCAATTCGTTCTCCTCGACGTTATAAGTTATATCCACCTTGCCTGTATCAGGATTTAAAGAAGTGCCCAAATCAATTCTGGCGAATATATATCCTTTTTCGAAATAATGCGACTGGATACCTACGGCATTATCCCGGGCGCCTTCCTCGGTATAGATATCGCCGATTAAAAGTTTATTTTCTTTTTCCAACTCTTTAGTCTCCGCAATTTTGTTACCTTTAATTTGAATGCTGCCTACCCTATATTGCTGCCCCTCATCTATGGTAATAGTGATATAAATGTTACCCAGTTCTAGATCACGCTCTACATTCTTATCTATCTTGGCGTCTACAAAACCATTGCCTTTATAAAAAGACTGAATCCTCTCTAAATCTTCTTCTAAGACATCTTCCTTTAAGAGGCCCGCGTTTAAGAAACCTTTTTTCTTAATCTTCATTAATTTTAATATTCTTTTTTCACGGAAACTTCTTAATCCTAAAAAGGTAATTTTTCGCACCTTAAGCCTTTTTCCTTCGTTAGCCACGAATTCTACCTCTGCTTTTTCCTCCGCAGTATCTAATTTAACCTTATTTTCTACAGATGCGTTAGCAAACCCTTTCTTTTCATATAAGGCCTTGAGCTCTTCAATATCCTGATTTAACTTAAGCTCATCTAAATATTGGCCTTGCTTGGTAGAGATTACGCTGCGTACTTTCTCAAGGTTTACCGATCTAAAACCTTTAAAATTTATTTTTTCTATCAGAGGTTTTTCTTTAAGATTAAAAATAACTTTTACTCCGCCGGAAAAATCCTCCAAATCCACCTTAATATCGCTGAAATAGCCGGTAGAATAAAGCCGCTTTATATCGTCTCTAACGATATTCGCCGAGTAATCTTGGCTGACGCGCAACTTTATTTTAGAAATGATAACGCTTACGGCAATCGTCTTATTCCCCTTAATATCTAAAGCCGTAACCTTTTTCCCTTCTTCTTGGCCCTGAGATTCTCCCTGCGCTATAGCCTGAGGATGTGATTCCTGTTTATTAAGCTCCTCGCTAAGCGCAGACTCGCGGGAAGCCGAAACAGTATCTTCTTTTTCTTGGCCCTGCGCAAAGAGAGGCTCAATAAGAAAAAGGCTAAAAATAAACCCTAAAAGTAAATATTTTAACCAAAAATTGAATACTATTTTTTTATAACTATAATCCATATTGTCCAAAATTTTATCCATAATCTCTTTATTATAAATAAATATCTCTCATTAGTCAAATAAGAAATTATTCAAAGGCGCGCGCGGGATCCTCAAATCTGGTATATTCTTTCAAGAATGTTAAGTTAACAGAGCCAACTGGCCCGTTTCTTTGTTTAGCAATGATTACATCGGCTGATCCTTTATTAGATTCTGTAGGGCTATAGTATTCTTCGCGAAATAGAAAAACTACCAGATCCGCATCCTGTTCAATTGCGCCGGATTCACGCAAATCAGAAAGCTGCGGCCTATGATCCTGGCGCGATTCTACTGCCCGCGAAAGCTGGCTTATCGCAATAATACTGACATTTAATTCGCGGGCAAGGGCCTTAAGCGAACGGGATATATCGGATATCTCCTGCTGTCTTGAATCCTGGTTTCTGCCTGTGCCGCGCATTAACTGCAGATAATCTACTATTATCATCTGGATATTATGCTGGGATTTAAGCCTTCGCGCTTTAGCGCGCAATTCCAAAGCTGAAATTGCAGGTGTATCATCAATGAAAATCGCTGACTCAGAAAGTTTTCCTGCTGCGGCGGTAATCTTCGGCCAATCTGAAGCAGATAAAAAACCGGTTCTCACGCTATGAGCGTCTACTCTGGCGTGTAAACAAAGAAGCCGCTGGGTTAATTGTTCTTTAGACATTTCTAAGCTAAAAAAGGCAATGGGTATCTTCTCTACCACCCCGATATGGTTGGCAACGCATAGACAAAAAGCGCTCTTGCCCATCGAGGGGCGGCCGGCAATAATAATGAGATCTGAGGGTTGAAAACCCGCAGTCTTTCTGTCAAAATCAATAAATCCGGAGGCAAGGCCCGTAACCTGCGACTTATTCTGATAAAGCTTATCTATTCTTTCTACGGCTTCACTGATAAGGTCCCTCATCGCGATAACATTACTTTCTATTCTTTTATCCGTAATTTCAAAGATCGCCTTCTCTGCCTTATCTAAAAGCTCCTCTACATTACTGCCTGTCTCGTAACTTTCACTAATAATCTGGGTGGACCTATTTATTAAGTTTCTCAGCAGGCTTTTTTCTTTGACAATGCGGGCATAATTACGTACATTGGCCGCGGTTGGGACGGCATTAACCAAAGCCGTCAAGTAACTTACTCCGCCAATGCCATCAAGGGCATTTATTTTTTTTAGCTGATCGGTTATAGTGATTAAATCGATGGGCTTGCTATCATGAAAAAGATTAATGATGCAGGAAAAAATTTTACGGTGGGCATCTTTATAAAACTGGCTTTCATCTAAGATCTCTAAAACTTCGTTGACGGCTTCCGCTTCTAAAAGTATAGACCCTAATACTGCCATCTCTGCATCCAGATTCTGCGGCGGAAGTTTATCTAAGATTACCTCATTATTAACACTAGCCATATTTGTTGACAACACAAGTTATGGAACCCAATGGGTAACATAACTTACTCATTCCCTTAAAGTGGATTCGTAAGTTATGTGCTCACTTATTTTTTACTACCCAAACTTTCAACTTCGCTTTAACTTCCGGAGAGAGCCTTACTTCTATGCTATATATACCTAAGTCCTTAATTGGCTCATCCAATATAATTTGTTTCTTGTCTAAAAAAATACCCTCTGTTTCAAGACTATCGGCAATTTGCACTGCGGTGATGCTGCCGTATAATTTATCATCGTCATGAGTATCTACAGAAACAGTGCAGGAAATACCCGACAATTTATCAGCAAGTTCCTGCGTTTTATTTTTTTCTTCGTTGAGGCGCTCTGCCTCAAATTTTAATCTTTTCTCGACAGCCGCTAAATTATCAGGAGTTGCCTTAAGCGCAAGCCCCCTCGGTAGTAAGAAATTACGGCCATAGCCGTCCTTAACCTCAACTGCCTGCCCTTTTTTACCTATACCTTTAACATCTTCCTGCAATATGATTTTCACTTCTTTGACATCCTTAGTTGGTATGAGGGTAAGTTAAGCCTTGCCCCCGCCGAAGGCGAAATGGCTCTTCACTTAGTATAAGGCATTAATGCTAAGAATCTTGCCCTTTTTATCAAAGCAGCTATTTTTCTTTGGTGTTTTGCGCAATTGCCGCTATAGCGCCTGGATAAAATTTTACCTCGTTCGCTGACAAATTTCTCAAACCGTTTTATCTCCTTATAATCAAAATTTATTCCGCCTTCTTTACAATAACGGCAAAATCTTTTTCTAACAACACCTAATTGCTCTTTGGCTTTCCTATTTCTCGCTGTTTTTCTATATTCGGATTCTCTTCTCAAAGCTAAACCCCCCTTTTTACCCCTCACTTTCAGGCAAAGTGCCTGCGCTGCTATTCTCAGCTAAATTTTCTTCCGGTTCTCTTATATCCTCTGACCCTGCACCATATGGTGCAGGGCTAATGCCATTTTCCGTCTTATCTTGTTGTCTTAAGTTACTTAAGAACTGTACCCGCTCTGCTCTTATTTCAATAACATTGCGTTTTGAGCCATCTTGTGCCTCCCAAGAACGAGATTGCAGCCTTCCCTCAATAAATACCGGGCTCCCTTTTCTTAAATATTGATTACAGGCTTCAGCCTGCTTATCCCAAACTACTACCGTAATAAAACACGCTTCATCCTTTTGCTCGCCATTTTTATCGCGGAAACGCCTGTTTGTAGCAACTCTTAAATTAACCACGGCCATGCCCGAAGGGGTATAGCGTAATTCAGGATCCTTGGTCAAGTTACCTATGATAAATACTTTATTTAAGTTCGCCATATCCATCTCCTCAATGACGACATAACTTATGGAGCAAAGCGCTCATAAGTTATATGTCGGAATTGATCCCGAAAGATACAAGTAGATTTCGAAGAAATCTACGCAGTGTTTATCTATCGGGACAATAACCCTGCCGCCCCGCAAGATGCGGGTCAAAAGGCGAGGGCTATTTAATTATTCTCTAAATTAAAAATTAGCAGCCTCAGTATATCTTCATTTAAATGATAAGCCTGCTTTAGCGTCTCTATCGCCTTAGGCTGGATAGCAAAATTAACCCGGTAATAAATACCTTCTTTGTATTTTTTAATAGGAAAACAAAATCTTCTCTTGGGCGACCAAACCTCGCTAACGCTTACTGTGCCTTGATTTTTAACGATCGGCTCAGCAATATGCTTTGCTACCGAAGCTATCCCCTCTTCTTTTAAATCCGGTTTTAAAATAAACATTGCTTCATAATTTCTCATTTAGTGCTCCTTCACAGTTAGTGAACACCCGCGCAATACCGTTTGGCGCGGGGTGTCTAATTAAACCTATTCATCGCTTGATTAACGCCCTCTAACGCCCAAGTTTTTACACAACCTACCGCACTACTAACTAAACTGCTCAGCCGTGTTTTTTCGCCTTTATTAAATTCTGAAAGTACGTATTCGCTTAAATCAATGTTCCCTTTTAATGAATCCCCTTTTATGCCTAAACGCAGGCGGCAAAACTCATTAGTCCCCAACTCTTCAATTATATTTGCTAAACCTTTATGCCCGCTGCTTGAGCCCTTTGGCCTGATTCTCATTACGCCCAAATCGAGGCTCGCTTCATCACAAACTACAAGCAAATCCGAGATAACTATATTTTTTTTCTTTATTAGAGCCTTCACCGCCCTGCCCGATAAATTCATAAAAGTTATCGGCAGTGCTAATATTACTTTTTTATCTTCAATCTTTGCTTCAGCCAGCAAACTTTCCAAAGCCAATTTTTTCTTAAAAGAACAGTTTAATTCATTAGATAATCTTTCCACTACTTTGTACCCTAAATTATGCCGGCTGTTTTTGTATTTACGGCCGGGGTTGCCTAAACCCACAATTAACTTCACCCCGCTCTTCCTTTCTTCATAACCTCGCTCATATTAAGTTCTCTCTTCCTTGCCTGAAGGGGCTTGCGCTTTAGTCTTAGCTTCTTTTGCCTCTTTGCCCTCAACAACCTCTTCCTTCTTTTTTTCCTTAATAACCTCCGGTTCTGTCGCTATCTCCGCACCTAAAGCTGCTTCAGCAGACGCTACCTCTTCTTTTGAAGGTGCAGCCACTGATAAAACTATCGCATCTAAATCATGCTTAACTTTAATCTTATCAGAAAATTTTATATCCTTTACGTGGATAGCATCGCCTATTTTAAGATTACTCACATCTATCTCTATAGACTTAGGCACATCCTTAGGCAAACATTCCAGTTCCAACTCCCATAAAATATGCTCTAAAATGCCGCCATCAAGCTTAATACCTATTGCTTCGCCTTTTGCCTCAACAGGAACCTTAACCGTTATAGCCTCTGTGAGAGATATGCGGTTAAAATCAATATGAAGCATCTCCTCGCTTACAGGGTCATACTGTATATCTTTAATCATTACGGTATTACCTTTTGAAGGCTTTTCATCACCGGTTATCTTTAAATCTATAATTACATTTTCGCCTTTATGCGCATGAATAAATTTCAGCCACTCAGACCGCAAAATTTTGAGCGCTTGAGATTTTTTCCCGCCGTAAACTATGCAAGGGATAAATCCCGCCTTTCTTAAAGCTTTTGACTTTCCTGTGCCTATATCTTCTCTTATATCCACATTTAAAACGACTTCTTTCATTTTAACCTCACCATTTTAAACAACTATATCAAACAAAGAACTTACCGACTCCTCTTTATGAATCCTCTTTATTGCATCGGCTAATAACGGAGCAACCGAAAGCACCGCTATCTTAGACCCATCCTTTAAAGGTATAGGATGGTCTATCCTTGCAGGATTAGAGGCTTTTTTAGAATTCTTAAAAGGAATTGTATCTGTAATTAATAATTTTTTTATTTGGGACTTTTGAATATTCTCGATTGCCGAGCCCGATAATACTCCATGGCTAATCGCGGCATAGATGTTTTTGGCGCCGGCCTTTTTAATTGCGGAGGCCGCTTCAATCAGAGAGCCGCCCGTTGCCACCAAATCATCCACAATCAACGCATCCCTGCCATCTACCTCGCCAAGAATATGCATTACCTCAGACTTTTCCGGAGAAATACGGCGTTTATCTACTATGGATAGGCCTGCAGAGAGCCTCTTGGCATAGGCCCTGGCCATCTTAATCCCTCCGACATCCGGTGAAACTACTACCAAATTATCCAGCCTTAACTTCGAAATATAGTCTACAAAAACATTAATCGCAAACAAATGGTCAAGGGGTATATCGAAGAAGCCTTGAATTTGTCCCGCATGTAAATCCATAGTCAAAACCCTGTTTGCGCCGGCAATAGTCAATAAATTTGCTACTAATTTAGCTGTGATAGGAACACGCGGCTGGTCCTTTCTATCCTGACGGGCATAGCCGTAATAAGGTATAACCGCGGTAATCCGGTAAGCTGAAGCCCTTTTTAGGGCATCGAGAAGAATAAGCAACTCCATTAAATTCTCATTAACCGGTGGGCATGTCGGCTGTATCACAAATACATCTTTGCCGCGTACATTATCATTAACCTTAAGCCTAATTTCACCCTCGCTAAACCTGTTTACTAAAACATCTCCAAGTTTTACTTTTAGAACGCTGCAAATATCTTCGGCAAGCTTCGGATTGGCGCTCCCGCTGACAATCATTAATTTGTCCATTTTTTTCCTCGTTGGTTCACCCCGTTAGAGATAGGTCACCGCAGGTGACCGTCTAATAATCGCAAATCTACTGATAAAGTTTATGCTTCTGTAATAAACATTACTTGGAATTATGTGTTGAAAATTTATCTCTAACGGGGTAAACTTTAGCCGGAACCCCTAAAACTATTTTTCCTGCCGGCACATTCTTATGTTTAGGAACCACGCATCCTGCGCCAGTGATAGACGCCCGTCCCACCCTTACAGGAGCAACCAATACAGTATCTGAACCGATAAATGCCCCATCATCTATATAAGTTTTGTTTTTATTTTTGCCGTCAAAGTTAGCGGTAACAGTACCCGCGCCTATATTAACACTATTTCCGATTTCGGCATCTCCTAAATAGGAAAAATGCTTGATGCGGCTGTTGCGCCCGACGCAAGTACGGTTCAATTCGCCAAAACTCCCTATAACTACATTGTCCTTAATCACGCTTTCGCCCCGAATATGCGAAAACGGCCCAATAACACAATTTTTGCCTATTCTTACATTGCTGTCAATATAGACAAAAGGATTAATCACTGTATCGCGGCCGATTTTTACGCCGTGATTAATAAAAGTTGTCTCGGGGCTTTTAATTGTTACCCCTTGAGCAAGAAATTTATTAATTAGCCGCTTCGTTAGAATCTTTTCTATCTCTACCAGCTCAAGCCGGCAATTTATACCTAAGACTTCCGTTCTATCCTCTGCCCGCACCGAAGAAATTCTCTCACCGCGCTCTCTTAATAACCTTATTGCCTCGGTTAAATAATATTCGCGTTTTTTATTGTCGGGCTTTATATTATTTATCACGCTAAATAACTTTTCTTTTTTAAAAATACAGCTTCCGGCATTAACCTCTTTTATATCTTTCTCATCCTTTCTTAAATCTTTATCTTCGCGGATTTCTGATATTCTTCCCTTACTATCGCGGATAATCCGGCCGTAGCCTTGGGAGCCCTCTAGATCCGCGGTAAGCAAAACACAAGAGACGCCTGCCTTATTGTATTCGTTAAGTATCTTTCTCGCCGCGCCTAAACTTAACAGCGGCTGGTCTGCGTAAAGAACCAATAAATCTTTTTCACTTTTTCTTATCTTAGCTTTAGCGCTTAATACAGCATCAGCTGTCCCCAAGAGCTTTTTTTGCAGCGCAATCTCAATATCCCTGCCTTTATAATTCTCTCTAACATATCCTAGAACTTTCTCTTTGCAACATCCGACCACCAGAATAATATGTTTTATTTTTAATTTCAGGCACAAATCTATCGCGTATGAAATCACCGGCTTGCCGCATATTTTATGCAGAACCTTAGGCGTATCCGATTTCATCCGCGTGCTTTTTCCCGCCGCCAGTATTACCGCTGTTAGACCGTTATGCATATGCGTAAAATATCATAACCTACTTTGAACAATAGAACAATTGAACATTAGACCGCAATTGAGCATTGGCTCTATTGTTCTATTTTCTATTGCTCAATTGCTCTGCCAATTTCGAGTCCAGGCCGAAATTGGCTGGGACGCATGGATTCGAACCATGATACCAAGACCCAAATTCTCGTGTCCTACCATTGGACGACATCCCAAACTAAATCTATATTTTTAGCCTAAATTATGCAAGTTTGGATTTCCGCCTGAGCCTGCTTTCTCTTTTTGGTATGCATCCAAGATTCTTTTTTGAAGCTGCTCCCGGAAACTCTGGGTAATGGGATGGGCAATATCTTTATGTTCTGCCTGCCTATTCTCTTCTGAAGATACGGGCTGAGCATTCATCGGAATCTGTCCGCCGCATTGATTGCAGAATTTACTGCGCAGTTCATTCTTAAAATTACACTTAGGACAAGACTGCTTGACTCTGCGCGAAGGCATGGCGATAAATAAACCGCTGGAACCCTCAATCACCTTAATATTTCTCACCACAAAGGCATTGTCAAAAGTAACCGTGACATACGCCTTTAATTTTTTATCCGCGTCATCTTTTAAGAAAACCCTTACCTCAGTTATATCCATAGCTGCCTCCTTAAATTTCTCCGAATTTTCTTCGGAGAAATTTAACCCCGAAGTTTAATCGAAAATTATGGGACAGAATTTTCGATTGTTTAAACAAGGGGCATTGCTTAACTTATAAGTCCCTTCCTCAAAAGGTATCAGGAAGGACTATCCTTGTAGGATAACTCGCCTAATAACAACACAGCTTATGCCTTCAACAACTCCTGACCACAAATACCCTTAAATCCTTAAGTCGGCGCAAACTGCCTGCTATTCTTTCTGCTGTCTCTTTATTTAAGGCAATTCCGAACACGGCTGAGCCGCTTCCAGACATACCAGAGGCGATACCAAGTTGTCTAAACATAGCTAAAACCTTAGCCACACGCCTATATTTTTTTATAGTCGCTGCTTCAAGGCCGTTATAAATTAAAGAGCCCAGCGTATAAATATCGCCTTTGCTTAAAGCGTAAGTCAATATTTTAATATTAAATTTTGGTTTTGTCAACCTTAAATCTTCGCTGCAACCTTCATAAATCTCTTTAGTAGATACCCTTATGTCCGGGACCGCCAAGATATGCCAGAATACCCTCTTTATCAATAAAGGCTTAATGATATCGCCCCTTTGCCTGCCAAAAGCAAATGGCTTTTCATAGATAAAAAAGGGTATATCCGCGCCTAATTTACGGGCATATTTTAGGAGCTTTTTCTTGCCTAACTCAAGGTTCCACAAGCGGTTTAATCCCAAAAGCACAGATGCCGCGTTACTAGAGCCCCCGCCCAGCCCTGCTGATAGAGGGATAGATTTATCTATCTTAATCCGGACACCAGAATCAATACCAAGGCTTTTCTTTAGAAGAGAGGCGGCGCGATAGGCAAGATTATTTTTATCGGCAGGCACTTCGGGGTTATTGCAAAATATTTCTATTTTGTTTTCGGCAATAGCCTCAAGGGTTATCTTATCAGAGAGGCTTACCCTCTCAAATAGCGTCCTTATGTTATGATAACCGTCGGGCCTTTTATTGATTATCTCCAGATATAAATTAATTTTGGCGGGCGATTTGACGATTATTTTCTTCATCGGATCAGGCTAAGCAAGGGCTCTCTTTACAGCAGAGATAATATCCGCTTCTGACAAATTATATTCCTTGAGTAATTCCTGGGGTTCGCCTGACTGGCCGAATTTATCCTTTATGCCCAGCCGAATAACCCGCCTAGGGCAATTCTCTGAAACCACCTCGTCAACCGCAGAGGCAAGGCCTCCGATTACAGAATGTTCCTCAAGCGTAACAATTGCCTTAGTTTCTTTTGCTGCGCAAATTATTGCTTCTTTATCTATGGGTTTTACGGTATGCATATTTAAAAGGCGGCAGGATACCCTTTCTAATTCTTTAGATTTTATGGCCTGGCAGGCTGTATTTACCATAAGACCGCAAGCAATAATAGTTACATCGCTTCCGTCGCATAGCTTATCCGCCTTTCCTAAGGTAAATTCGCCTTTATTTTCTAATGTCGGCACTTTATCCCGGCCTAAGCGGATATAAAACGGCCCCTGATGTTTAACACTTGCGAGCACCGCGTCATAAGTCTCTGGCCCGTCACAAGGAACAACCACGGTCATATTCGGCAAAACCCGCATCAAAGCAATATCTTCTAATGCCTGATGCGTTGCCCCGTCAGGGCCGACCGTAACACCGCTGTGTGTAGCCACAATCTTTACGTTAAATTGCGGATAAACCACCGAAGTCCTTACCTGATCCCAAGCACGGCCGGTGGCAAAAACCGCAAAAGTAGAAACAAAAACTGTTTTTTTACAGCTGGCCAGGCCTGCGGCGGCAGCCATCATATTCTGCTCCGCTACCCCAAAATTAAAAAATCTCTCCGGATAGCTCTTAGCAAACATTTTTGTGCGCGTGGAACTGGATAAATCCGCATCTAAAACTACAATATCGGGATTCGTTTTACCCAATTCAACTAAAGCTTTGCCATATACGTCACGCTGGTATAATAGTTCCATTTTTAGCATTTAGCGGATAGCGTTTAGCGGATAGTTAAAATCTTTTGTTTTGATGTTCCTATACACTCTACGCTATACGCTAATCTTTTAATTCTCTTAAGGCTATTTCTGTTTCTTCTTTTGTCGGAGCCCTACCATGGAAATCTACTATATTTTCCATAAAAGAAACGCCTTTGCCTTTTATAGTCTTAGCGATAATAATTGCCGGTTTATGCTTAATCGTCTTTGCTTCATCATAGGCGGCGAGAATTTCTTGCATATTATGACCGTCGATATCAATAGTATGCCAGCCAAAAGCGCGCCATTTATCGACTAAAGGCTCTAAGCTCATTACTTCTTTTATGCGGCCGTCAATCTGAAAACCATTATAATCGAGAATTGCACAAAGATTATCGCAGGCGTAATGGGCAGATGCCATTGCCGCCTCCCAGATGTTGCCTTCCTGTATCTCTCCGTCGCCTAAAAGGCAATAAACGCGGTAATCTTTCTTATCTATTTTTGCGGCTAAGCTCATCCCCAAAGCTACAGATAAACCTTGGCCTAATGACCCCGAAGGCACTTCTACGCCCGGAGTACGCCTATCCGGATGGCCTTGAAAACAACTGCCTAATTTTCTCAAACTTTTTAATCCGTCTATGGGAAAATAACCGGCCTCTGCTAAAACCGCATACCAAAGCGGGCAACAATGCCCCTTAGACATATGAAACCTGTCGCGGTCGGGCCAGTCCGGCCTTTTCGGGTCAAACCTTAGGCTAGTAAAAAAAAGCGCGGTTACCAAATCCGCCGCGGACAAACTTCCGCCGGGATGGCCGCTTCCCGCACAAGAAATCATCTGCACTATCCTATAACGAATCCGTTTGGCAATATGTTCTAATTCTTTAATTTGTTTTTCGCTGTAAGGCATTTAATTTTTCTTTAATCTTTTCCTGATTGGGCTCTATAACCAAAGCCTTCTGCCATTTTTCCTCAGCCTTATCATATTGGCCCTTGGCGAAATAAGCATCTCCCAAATGTTCATAAATCACAGGGTCCTCTGAAATCATTGCTGCTTTTTCAAGTTGTGTAATTGCCTCATCAAATAATTTCTTCTTAAAATATACCCACCCTAAACTATCAATGTATGCGGCATTATCCTCATCTTTGTTTAAAGCCTCTTTAATTAAAGCTAATGCCTCGTCTAATCTTTCGTCCTTTTCAGCATATAAATACCCTAGAGAATTCTTTGCCTGCGGATAATCCGGTTTAAGCTCTAAGGCTTTCTTGATGTTGATAATGCCGGCATCAATATCGCCTGCCTCACTCAATAATTCTCCCAAAAATAGATAAGCCTCTGCTTTATCAGGCGCTACTTTTATTAAATGCCTATATTGCGCTATCGCCTGCTCAATCTTCTTCTCTTGATAATAAACTTGAGCCAGAGACATAATTACTTCTATATTATCAGGCTCAATCTCTGATTGTTTTTTTAAAATGTACTCGTAATGCTCTGCTGCTTCATTATTTTTCTTGAGGGATGAATAGACTAAGGCAAGAAGAAATCTAGCCTCTAAATTATCCGGATCTAAATTGATAGCTGACTTTAGCTCCGAGAGAGCTGAATCTATCTGATTTAACTTTAAATACTCTGTACCTAAATTTAAATGGACCTTTGCAGAGTCGGGGTCTAATTTGCTTACGAGTTTATACTGTTCTATAGCTTGCTTTATGTTGTTTGAGCCATCAGAGATTGCGCCTGAAAGATAATGCAGATAGGCCTGCTTGTCCTTTTCCCTTGAGGAAATAGCAAAGCAGCTCGATAAAAAGACAATTCCTAATCCTACAAGGATTATTGCCTTAGATATTTTTATGTTTTGCAAAGACATTCGAATTCCGCCTGCTTAAAAACCCCTTACTTTATTTTGATCCCCAGGCTCTCTTCTTCAAATGTCTCAAGCGCTTACGCATCTTTTTTCTTTTATGCGTCTTTATTTTACGCAGTTTGCGTTTTCTGCCGCAAGGCATCATTTCCTCGCTTTCGCTCGTCGCTCTAGTTAAATGGTAATTAGTGATTGGTTAAATTGCCAATCCTATTTAACCATTTAACCTTTTAACTAGTTAACCATTAGTAAATTAACTTATTCAACGGATACTCAATAATACCTTCAGCGCCTGCAGACTTAAGACGAGGCAGGAGAGAACGCACTATCTTTTCTTCTACTATTGTCTCAACCGCATACCAATCTCCGCGGCTTAAAGAAGAAATAGTGGGATTCTTTAAAGCGGGAAGGAGCGAAATAACCCTTTTTATGTCACGCCTCGCCACATTCATCTTAAGGCCTACCCTACCCTCAGCTGTAATCGCACCTAATAATAATAAAACTATCTGGGATATTTTGTCCTTCTTCCATTTATTTTGATAGGCAGTTTTATTAACGATAAACTGGGTAGTAGAAAAACATACGGTATCAACAATCCTTAAATTATTTGCCTTAAGGCTTGAGCCTGTTTCAGTGAGTTCAACAATTGCATCCACTAAACCTACTTTTAGCTTTACTTCGGTTGCACCCCAGCTAAATTCGACTTGCGCATTAACTTTATGTTTCCTTAAATAATCCTTAGTTACGCCTACTAATTCCGTAGCTACCCTCTTGCCTTTTAGGCCGCTTACCTTCCTGATGCGTGAGTCTTCCGGCACAGCCAAAACCCAGCGCACCGGATTTGTCGTCTGCTTTGCATAAGCAAGGTCTAAAATTCTTAAGACTTTGGATTTATTTTCCAGAATCCAGTCATTGCCCGTGATACCGCAGTCTAGAACACCCTCTTCTACATAACGCGAAATTTCCTGCGCCCGGATTAAAAAAGGCTCAATCTCTGCGTCGTCTATAGACGGAGTATACGAGCGCTCACCTATCCTTATCTCAAAGCCTGCCTTCTTAAAAACATTGATAGTTGCCTGCTCAAGGCTTCCCTTGGGTATGCCTAATTTAAGTTTTGACATATTGACAGCCCTTTTCTATAAAATAGATGAAATTACCTCTTACCGCACGTGGATAAATATTATACAGTCTTGATATTCTTTTGTAAAGGAAAAAAATCTAATCGCTTGCTTGAAAATATATTGACGAGGTGGAACTTTTTATGTATGATTGTTAACAATCTAAGGCATTTAAAAGAAAGGTGAAATAGCTATGCTAAAACAACTGCGTAACAAAAAAACCGCAAAAAGAATATTGTGGACATTGGCAATTATCATTATCCCTCCTTTTGTCTTCTGGGGCGCAGGAGGCCTTCTTAAGGAAAAGAAGGAAATTAACTATGCCGGAAAAATCTTCGGCAGAAAAATAGGTTTTGCCGAATATCGAAATTCATATTTAGCAGTAAGAAATCAATGGGTATTACGCTATGGAGAAGAAAATTTCGAAAAGTTAGAAAAGTATTTAGGCCTATCCCAACAGGCTTGGGAGAGGCTCATCTTGCTTTACGAAACCGATAAAAGAAGATTGAAAATTAAAGATAGTGAAGTTATCAGCACAATAGAAAAAATGCCCATTTTCCAAAAGAATAATTTATTTGATCAAAAAGTTTACGACTATATTCTTAGATATATATTAAGAACTCCGGCTAGGCTTTTTGAAGAAAATATTCGCGATGGGCTAAAAATATCTAAACTCTACGAAGAAGTCACTGCGGAAATAAACGTAAGCGATCAAGAATTAGAAACAGAATACAAAAAAGAAAATGAACAGGTAAAAGTAGAGTATGCACTGGTTTCTTCGGCTAAGGAGAAGGCATACGAAATACTCGCGCAGATAAAAGCTAGCCGCGCTAAAAGTCCCAAAGAAAGTTTCGCTGGTTTAGCGAAAAGCATGGGCCTCGAGATAAAACAGACCCCTCTCTTTAAAAGAAATGACCCTATTGAAGGGATAGGAAAAGCTGACGAATTCGCAAACGCCGCCTTTGGATTCTTAGAGAATAATATTAGCGAGGTTATAGAAGCTAATAAAAACTTCTATATTATATTAGGAGTTAAGCAATTCGTAGGGATTGATAAAGAGAAGTTTGCAAAAGAACGCCAAGATTTTAAGGACACACTTTTGACGCGCAAAAAAGAAGAAACGTTTATGAAATTTATGCAGGAATTACAAACCAAAGCAAAAATTACGAGCTACATCAATAATTAGGGACACATCCTATTTAATAATTAGGGACACATCCTATTTTTTTAAAAAAATAGGATGTGTCCCTAATTATAATTACTCTACCTTTATGGATGCAACCGGGCATTGCTCGGCTACTTCTTTTAAATCGCACGATGTGCAACTATCGGCCTTAACATAGGCTATGCCGTCATCTTTCACCACGAATACATCCGGGCAGTTCTGCTCACACAAACCGCAGCCTACGCAAGTTGTTTTATCTACTGTTACTTTCGACATTTTGATTTACCTCCCGTACACCTAACAATTTTTTAATTTTATCTACCAATACTTCCTGACCAAGTGTCTTGGGTATATATGCATCTGCGCCGCATTCATCGGCTAACTCTTTATCTATCAGTTGGGTCCGCGCAGAATAGATAATAATAGGTATATTTTTATATTTATCGTCGAATTTAAGCATACGGCAGACTTTATGTCCATTTAATTTGGGAAGCATAAGGTCTAAGACAATAAGGGCGGGATTATATCTTTGGGCAAGAGATAATCCCTCCTGGCCATCATAACCTATCATTACCTCATAACCTAAATTCGTAAGCCGCATTTTTAGAAGGCTGGCCATATCCTTTTCATCTTCCACAACAAGAATATTCTTTTTATCTGTCATTTTAGGTTATGCCTTTGTTTCCATTAAGCTGTATTTTTCTATATTACGATCGGCTATTTGCTGAATTAATTTCACCGCTTCCGGAGAATTTAAAATATGTTTAAATCTTCCTTGAGGATTTAAGTATTCTTCTACCGGTTTAACCTTGAGAAGATTTCTTACCTGGGTTAATTTTCCCTCTTCATATTCTATAAGAGGATACAGCCCGGTTTCTACGGCTAATTTAGCAATATCAAAAGTCAAACCCGGCAGATGCCGCCAGCCCAAAGGACAAGGTACGTGTATCTGGATATATTTAGTGCCTTTTATAGAGAGCGCTTTTTTGACTTTTCTCTGCACATCCTGCGGGTATCCCACTGAAGCAGTAGCCACATAAGGGATACCGTGGGCTACGGCAATCTCCGGCATAGGTTTTTTAGGGCGAAGATTTCCTAAAGATTGTTTCCCTGACGGGCTAGTAGAGGTATTCGCCTCAAAAGGCGTAAGCCCGCTGCGCTGACAGCCCGTATTCATATAGGCTTCATTATCGTAACAGACATAGAGAATATCATGGCCCCTTTCCCACATCCCGGAAAGCGCCTGTAAACCGATGTCGGCAGTGCCGCCGTCGCCTGCCTGGGCGATCACATTCACTTTATCTTTTATCCCTAAATATTTCAATGCCGACTCAATACCAGAGGCGACTGCCGCGGCATTTTCAAACAAGGAATGTATCCAGGGAACTCCCCAGGAGGTTTCAGGGTATTTGCTGGAAAAAACCTCCAAACATCCGGTATTATTGGCAATAATCGTGTTTGGGCCGGCAGTATCTACAACTAAACGCGCGGCAATTGCCTGTCCGCAACCGGCGCAAGCCGTATGACCCGGTTTAAACAATGTTTTAATGGCATCTGCCATAACTTTATCCTTGTTTAAGGCCTATAAACCTGCAGGCCTTTTCTTCTTTAGATAATAAATCAAAAATTTCTTTTATCGAATCTTTAGTCACATCTCTTCCGCCTAAACCGATGACAAAACCGCTGATTTTATTTGTGCGTTTTGCACTACAGCTAAATGAAGATTTTAAATCCGCATACAACGGCCCGCTCAGCCCTAGGGAGACTGCCTTTTCTACTACTGCAATTTCAGGGACATTTTTTAGAGCCTGATAGATTGCGCTAGCCGGAAACGGACGGTATGTAATGAGCTTTAAAACTCCGGCTTTTTTGCCTTCTCTCCTTAATTCATCAACGGCTTCCTTAATTGTCCCCACTAGCGAACCTAAAGAAACAATTACCTGCTCGGCATCCTCTATTCTGTAACCTTCAAACAAACCGCCGGAATCCCTGCCAAATACCTTGCTAAATTCTCCGGCGACCCTGGGAATAACTTTTAAAGCATTGTCATTGGCAACCTGCATGGCGAACCTCGCTTCCATATAATAATCCGGATCGGCGAATGCCCCTAAAGTCTTTGGGTTATTTATATCCAGCTTATTAATAAGGTTAAACGGCGGTAAAAATTTATCCACCAGTGTTTGCTCCGGAATATCCACCACTTCTGCGCCGTGAGTCAAGATAAAGCCATCCATACAAACCATTACCGGCAAAAGTACATCTTTATCCTCGGCAATTTTATATGCCTGAAGATGTAAATCCACTACTTCCTGATTATTTTCCGCAAAAAGTTGAATCCATCCTGAGTCGCGGGCAGTCATACTATCCTGCTGGTCATTCCAGATATTTAGGGGTGCGCTGACTGAACGGTTTGCGCAGGTCATCACCAAAGGCAGGCGCATTCCGGCAATATTAAACAACACCTCAAGCATCAATAAAAATCCCTGAGAACTGGTGGCAGTAAAAGAACGCACCCCGCATGCCGTAGAACCCAAGACAAGCGAAGCCGCCGAGTGCTCGCTCTCTACATTCACAAATTCTGCCTTTAACTCTGCGTCAGCAACCAGCTGGGCAAGCTCTTCTACAATATGTGTCTGGGGCGTAATCGGATAAGCCGAAATTACCCCTGGCTTACATAACTTTACTGCCAACGCCACTGCCTTAGAACCCTCTATAAACTGCCTCATTCCTTCACCATCTCAATATCTTTTTTCGGGCAGATTGCCGCGCAGTTTCCGCATCCCTTACAATAGGCAAAATCGCAATTATAGGTATTCTTTGCCTCACCGCTGACACACCCTTCAGGACAGATCAAAATACACATTTTACAGGCAATACAATTTTTCTGTAAAAATTTTGGCTTTACTTCCGTGCGCCAAGTTCCGGTTTTATTTGCAAGGCTTGAACCGGGCTTGGCTATTCCTATACTATGTTCAACTGGCTTTGCCATATTATTTTTCGGATTTTGCCAGCCCGACTTCGTTCTGGCGGGGATTCTGGATTCTGGATTTTATAAATTCGTATCCTTGTTTAGCTGCTTCAATATTCAAATCTGCCATATTTGCGCTAAACCTATCCCTGATTGACCGATTTAATGAGTCCAGGCTGATTTCTCCGCTCGCCGCAGAAAATGCCCCCAATAAAACAGTGTTACCTAATGCCCGGCCGATTGTTTTCATTGCGATATCGTTAGCAGGAAGAAGATAAGCTTTCTGACCGCCTTTTGGCTTGGGGATTTCAAGGCCCTCTTTGGTATTAATCACGGCAACGCCGTTATCTTGAAAGCCAAGATAACAATTAAAGCCGCGCAGAAGAGTGGGGTCAACTACAATTAAATAATCCGGGTTTTTTACTTGGCTTCTTAACCTGATCGGACGCTCATCAACCCTGACAAAGGCATTCATTGGAGCACCCATTCTAGCGGCGCCAAAATGCGGAAAGGCATAGGCGTATTTTCCTTCCTGAAAATAAGCCTGGCCCAAGATTTCTGCTGTAGTTATTGCGCCTTGCCCTGCTCTTGCATGTATGCGTATTTCTTTCACCCCGCTCTTCCTTTCTGCTACTTACCCCACCCGTTAGGAAGGGCGGGGTTCATCTTTAACCTTTTCTTAACACAAGAAAATGAAATTATAACACAATTATTCAGCTAAGCAAACATTTTTTATTCACAGGAGAAAAGTTCCTCATAATTATGCGGCCAAAAATGGTTCTGGAATGTAATCTGGCCATTTTTATTGACCACCACAAATGTGGGTATGCCCATAACCACATATGACTGAGATACCTTCTGGCTGGCATCCAAAAGCACGGGAAAATCTATGGGTATATTTTTCATAAAGCGCCTGATGCGTTTTTCTGTTTCTCCTGCGTCAATAGATAAAAAATTTATGCCCTTTTTCTTCAATAACACATAAATCCTATTCAATCCCGGAATTTCCTCCCGGCAGCGCGGGCACCAGCTCGCCCAAAAAAATAAAATTACCCCCTGATCCTTAAAATCTGAAAGTTTTATTTCCTTGCCCTCTATGTCCTTAAGGCTGAATTGGGGGGCATTGCCAAACAAAGCAGGACAGGCGTTTTTCTCCCCATTCTCTTTCTCTTTTGTATCGGCATAAACCATGCAAGAAAAAATAAGAAATACCGCCGCTGTCAAATATAATATTTTTTTCATAAGCCTCCCGCTTTTACAAAAAAATACTCTGCCGCAATAACCAATACCGCCCCGCAGGCTTTCTTGATGCGCTCAAGCCAGGCGCCTGATTTGGGAAGAGCCGTAAGTAAAGCCGTAAATGTGCCCAGCAGGATAAGTAATGCGCCCATACCATAGGCAAAGATAAAAAGAAGCAGCATACCGTAGAAAATATTCTCTTTCGTTGCCACATAGACTAAAAGTCCGCCTAATACCGGCGCAGTACACGGCCCGACCACTAAAGCAGAAACTAAACCTAATAAGAATGCTGAAATCACTCCGCCGCTCTTTACGCCTGGCCGCAAGAATAATTTTAGTAAGGGTAAATTAAAAACTCCTAACATTGAAAGTCCTAATATAAGAAATACATTCGCCGTGGTAAAATAAACGATTGGCGTGCTGGTTAAGCTTCCGAAAACTTTTCCGGAGATACTGGCAATTGCGCCCAAGAGAGAATAAACTACGGCTATACCGGCGACATAACTTAAAGACAGCAAAAGGCCGCGCAGTCTGGAACCAGAACTTTTTGCGCCGATAAAACCGATGGTTATAGGTATCAAAGGATAAACGCAAGGCGTAAAACTTACCAATACCCCGCCGATAAAAACGATTATAAAAACAAACGGTGAGTTGAAGTTCAAGTTTTGCCCCCAAGAAGCTAAAATATTATCCATTATGGTTTTCCCTTTGCTGAAGACGTAGACTGCCTAACCCAATCTAAATAATCCTTGCTCCCCATAATTATAGGTAAAGCGATTATTTCCGGCAGGTCATAGCTGTGAAGAGAGCGGACCGCTCTTTCTAACTTCTTAAAGAGGCTTTTTCTGGTCTTGACTATCAACAGAACCTCTTCTGCCTTATCTAACTTATCTCGCCACCTAAAAAAAGAATTTATGCCGCTAAGCACATTTGCGCAGGCGGCCAATTTCTGCCTAACTAAATGCTCGGCAATTTTATCTGCCTCTATTTCATCTTTTGCCGTAACCAAAACTACTATTTCCATATTATCACCTGAAACCATAATTTAATATACCTAAACCTTAAATGCAATATTAGAGGCATCAATTGCCGCCTGTTCCATAGAGCTAAATGCCTTAATTAATTCTGCGTTTATTTGTTTTAACTTATCAGCCGATAAAGTTTCCAGCGGCTCAGTCTCCAACATATCCTTCATTGCGCCGCAAGTTATGGTGATTTTATTTAAAAGATTATTTAAGTCGTGCACCTGTTGCCTGCCAATTGCCATAACAACCTCCTCAATGACCCCTGCCGCTTTGATTCGCTTTGTCCCTAGAAATCGCACAGCGATTTCAGGGATTCAATCCCCGAAATGTTTCACATTTCAGGGGACGAATGCAAAACGAATCAGCAGGGGGGAATTCTTCGACTTCGCTTTAGGCTGGTGAACAACGTTGAACGATTGACCACTTTATTTTCTTTATTTAAGACGTTTTACCAACTGCCCAAAACGCTGGCCGAACCTGACACATTCTTTATTGGCACGCTCATCAACAGAGCCTACGGCCACTGGGCCGTAATGGTCCCCCTTAGGATCACCCTGAATGATAAAACCGTGAATTAAAAGCGCATTTAATATATTTAAAATTGTCGTCTCATTTCCTCCGGCAACATTAGCGCTTGAGGAAAACGCCCCGCCGACTTTCCCCTCTAATTTTCCGTGGAATCTTACGCTTTCATCAAGAAGTTTTTTAATCTCCCAGCTCATCGTACCGTAATAAGTGGGTGAGCCGATAACTATACCGTCATATTTTAATAAATCATCCACTTTTACTTCCGATACTTTCCTGATTTCTGCCTCAATGCCTTCCTTAGAAATACTTTCGGAAATTATCTTAGACATCTTCTCAGTAGTGCCTGAACGTGAATAATAAATTACTAATACTTTAGCCATAATAACACTCCTCAAATGAGCACATAAGTTACGGAATGCTAATGACGTAACTTATAAGTGCGAATTGATCCCGCCGAATGCCGTAAAATTTTCTAGCGATAATTTTACGGCATCAGATGAGGCGGGGCTCATTTTAATACCATCACCGACATTTGCCTTCCGGCCACATCTCTCTCTTTACGGTAAGAAAAATATCGCGCGTTAGAACAAACAGTACAGATAGCGCTATCCTCAATCTGGCTTTTTTTAACCCCCAATCCTAAAAGCTGATTTTGATTCACCAATGCTAAATCTAAATATCGTTTATTATTACGGATGGTTACTCCTTGCGCAAAATACGCGGCTACATCAGGCCCGATTTCATAACAACAGGCGCGTATCGCCGGGCCAAAGGCGCAAAATAAATCTTTTGGCTCTGTGCCGAACCTCTTTCGCATTAACATCAGTGTTTTCTGCAAAATTTTATCTTTCGCCCCGCGCCATCCGGCATGCACTAAACCGCTAGCGTTATTTATAGAATCATAAATAAAAACAGAGGGGCAGTCTGCGGTAAATACTGCAAGCGCTAAATGTTCTGCTTTCGTAATTAAGGCATCAGTATCGCGAATTACCCTACCCGCATCTTTTTTGCATACCTCAACTACATTTGCGCTATGGACTTGTCTTGCGCAGACAAAATTGTCATAATCTACATCGAGAAACCGAAGAAACTCTTTACGGTTTTTTTTATACTCCGGGCAATCAAAACCTAAATCCAAACCCCTGTTGCTAAAACTTGCCGCAACCGGATAGCCGGAAAATATTTTAAAAGAACTTACCTTCTCTGCAACGCTATGCGTCATAAATTTCGACTACTTTATTACGCCCCTTTAACCCTTTTACGATACTAACTTGTGATTTCTTTACTTTAAAGTAATCTGCCAATACCTCTATTAATGCCTTATTCGCCTTACCTTCAACAGCCGGGGCATTACTGAGCCTTCACAAAATAATGGATATATTGGAAGGCGTAGATTTGAGCCTGATGCAAGGCGCGACGACGAAGATGTAGTCTTTGCACTACTTCGAGGAGGAGCAACGAAGCAGCAGGCCAAAGATGCGCCTTCCCCGAAGGGGCTGGCCGCTTTTGGGCTGCGACTGCGTCGCTCGTCGCTTACGTGCCGCATCGGGCACGCTACGCTCCTCGTCTCCTTGTCTCGCTCCAAAATCGCCTCAGCCAATGTATCCATTATTTTGCGAAGGCTCAGTAGATAAACTTTAAAACCGTTTTCTCTGCCAAAAACTTCGTTTTTGCGGGCATTCGTCACAACCCGTACACTCACTGTCATTTTTCCTTGGCAGTGTTATAGGCATCAAAAACACTGTTAACCCCTAAAATAGCAATTAAAAGAATGCCCCCTAACAACAAAATCAACCCGGCTATAAGCTCGCCTCTAAAAAATATATTTCCGAAAAGATAATAACCAATCAATATAGCCCCCAACAACACCATAAACAACCCCAGAGACGAAAAGAGCATCATAAACAAGCCTTTTTTAATCTGCCCGTTATAAATCTGGCCTAACCCTGAAAAGAAAAAAGAAAATACTGCGGCAACACCGGGATTTTTCCTGTCTTGTAAATCCATATCAGGCCTCCATTACGTTAGACGCTTTTTTCTACCTGCGTAGTGCTGATTAATTTATCTGAAAATTTACCCAAACGCACTTGCGCTTCATCATATATTTTTTTGGCATTAGAGAGGTGCACCCCCACTAAATCAAAGTTTTCTTTAAACCTGTCTATATCGACATGCAGGCGGGAAAGATTAGCCATTACCTCTTTAGCATTTTTCTCTATCTGCATTCCTTTTAAGCCTAAACAAATCACCTGTAAATAGGCATAAAAAGTATTAGGGGAAACAGGTATCACTTTTTTAGAAACACTATAAGGCATTATTTCTGTTTCTTTAATTATGGTTTCATAATAAACATTTTCTGCGGGTATATACATCAGGGCAAAATCATAAGTCTTCTCATCGGGCAGGATATATTTAGAAGCTATTTCATCAATACGGTTTTTTACGTCGCGGACAAATGACTTACGAGAAAGTGCTTTCTCCGTATCCGTCGCTACCTCGAGCATGCGCTTAAAATTTTCCAGAGGAAATTTAGCATCTACCGGGACAATATTTTCACCCAGCATTACCACCGCATCTACTATTTCACCGTTTCTAAATTTATGCTGCAGATGAAAATAATCGCGCGGCAAAACCTGCGCGAGCAAATTTTCCAGCATCGTCTCAGCAAATTCACCGCGGAATTTTGGCGCGCGCAATAACTGCTGTAAACTAGAAATATCTTTGCCTACGCCGAAAATCATCGCTGATGCCTGATTTAACTCTCCAAGGCTGGTATGCACCTTTGTTATTACATTAGTAACATTATCAATGCGCTCGCCTACAGTTTTATGCGTATCTAAAATTGCTTGAATATTATCTTTAAGCTGTGTGTTAAACTGTTGGCTCAGTAAAGATACTTCTCGGCTTAGGCTGCGAGAAAAACTATTGAGCATTACAATCAAAACCATAAAAACCATGAGTAGGGCCGCTACAATTACCCAAATCAGCATTTTAATGAGCGCATAATTTACGGAACTTGAAAAGTGACGTAAGTTATAGGCGCGAATTAATCCCGCCGAATGCTCAAAAAATATCGAGGATATTTTTTGAGCAGGTTACCCTCTGGAATTTTACAGAGTAAAATTCCGAGGACTTAGTCCCTGAAATTGCTCCGCATTCAGCGGGCAATTTCTAGGGGTGAGGCGGGAAAGGTTTCTTCCTCCAACTCTTGTTTTATAAAATTCTCCAGCTTATCCTCTTGAGATTTGCGTTCTTTTGCATCCCTTATCCTTCTTTCCAGTTCTTTCGCATCGACTTTTTTTCTATATTCAGGATTATGTTCATAGCGATAATCTGAAGCTAGTATGAAAGGAAGCTTAAATACCCCGCCTATCATACCTGCCAAAGCCGCAGGATAAGTTACAAATGCACTGAGCTGGCTATAGATTATGTCCATTTTTTTATAATAATACTCAACCTTAGTTCTTCTTGACTTAAATCTTTCTTCGGCTAATTCTAAATCTTGCGGCGCTTTATTATCTTTACCTATGGTGTATTCGGGTATAACCGTGCCATTGCGTAAAACAACATAGCCCTCCCCGTAAGGATTTACTCCGGTAGTATATTTATAACTGGCGCAGCCGGAAAAAACAAATGCAAGCGATAACATTGTTGCTAAAAAAAAATTCATTTCTTCACCCCACTTTTCCTTCCATAGTTCCATCCCCAGCCCTTTAGGAAAGGCGGGGCTCACAAAACCTTATAAACGTTGTCGTTTATTCTAACGCGCGAATTAACCTTCAGGCCTATTTCATCGTTGGGTTTTGCCTTATTTATCGGCGAATGCTCTATCTGCATCGAATCTACGGCTTGCGTAAAATCAGAGCTATGGCCTTTAATATGGATTTTATCACCCGCGTTTAATTCTCCTTTTGAAATCTTGACTACTGCCGCCTGCACTTTTGGAAAATAATGCGTCACATTACCGATAAACTCTTCATTAGCGATAGTTGCAATTTTTGGCAAAGCCGATTTATTAATCCTCACTGTTTTTTTAACCTTTGCCTTGCTGGGAGCCTTTTTCTTGACGCCTGCTTTAGTAACTTTTTTCTTCAGTGGTTTTCTGCTTATAGCTTTTTTAATTATCTTTTTTTTAGCTCTGGGTTTTCTCTTTCCCCCTTTCTTCTTTGCAAAGTTTAAAACTGCCATACGTCCCTCCTTTCCTACTGAACTACACACAAGTAAAATACTCTTTTAAAATTTCCTTATGGTCAAAGGCAAAGTTTATATTATCCAAATCTTTCGCGCTGATTATTTTTATGTTTTGCGCGTCAGATGCGGCACACGGCTTTCCTTTAGCTTTCGCGGTAAACACCGTTGTCACGGTATGAAAGCGGGGATCGCGGCCATATTTCGAATAAGTATGAAATTGTTTTAAATCAAAAATATCTAAGGAAGTTTCTTCTTTTGCCTCGCGCACAGCAGTATCCTCTAAACTCTCTCCGTAATCAACGAACCCTCCGGGTAATGCCCAGCCAAAAGGCGGATTACTGCGTTCAATTATCACAACCGATAGCTCTCTATTTTTCGCATCTGTTATCTCAATTATTATATCCACGGTTACAAAGGGGCCTTCTTCTAATTTTTTGCTGATATAATCAATATAACTAAAAACAGTTTTTTCAAAAATATTTTTGGCTTTATCATCATAGAGAACAAAAATTATCTCTTTAATTTTCAGGCTTTTATTCTCCCGTATTAGGCGGAATACTTCCTGTGACATAATCTTAGCACAGGCAGCGTAATCAAATCCGCCCGTACCACAGCCTAATGCGCAAAAGGCAATGGACCTTATACCTTTTCCATCGGCTAACCTTAAAGCGCTGCTGGCGGCATTTCTTATCTTTGTTTCATCAGTGAGTAAAATTCCTGCCGGCCGGCAGGCAGGCATATCCATTGTTGCCGAATGTATCACATATTTTGCGTAAAGTTTACCGCCAGAGGTTATTACTGATTCGCCTATCTCTATCGGGCCTAATTTCACGGCTTCATTCTCAATACATTGTCCGCCTTTTCTTTTAATGGCGCCGGCTACCCCTGCGTCCATAACTAACTCGTTATTTGCGGCATTGACAATCGCCTCAACTTTCAAATCCGTGATATCGCCTTTTATAACCTTAATTTCCATTCCCTTGATTAACATAATTAGAATAAATAGGGACACATCCCATTTTAATT
>CAKKQO010000028.1:49219-101557 GCA_919902105.1 Omnitrophica bacterium GWA2_41_15
TCCATTCCCTTGATTAACATAATTAGAATAAATAGGGACACATCCCATTTTAATTAGAATAAATAGGGACACATCCCATTTTAATTTTCTAAAAATATATCATTTTTTCGATTATTCACCCCACATAATAACTCTCTCTAGAGAAAAGATAAAATGGGATGTGTCCCTATTTTTTATTCGATATCTGTCTTGCTAGCTCCAACGCCTCTTTCTTAGTGTTTATTTCACCTGCGGCCTGCTCTTCTTCAATCTGTGTCAATATCTCTCCAAATAAAGGCCCCGGAGTAAGCTTAAGCTTTCTGACTAAATCATCGCCGGTAATCAGCTTAGGCATTTTTTTCGCTTCTTTTCTTCTAAAATACTCCTTAATCAGCCAAAGGCAAGTTTTTTCATGATGCTTTCTCTCTTCTTCGTTAGTTAACGGCCCGCGGGTCGCGCGTTGATCCGCCATAGATAAAAGCAGGATACTTACACCCTCGTTTTGCGTATCACGGTAATACCTGAATATTGCCCGTTCGGTTATTGTTTCGTTATCGGCTAGATAGCCCGGCCTTAAATGCCATAAAACAACTGTTTTTATAGTTTCTTTCTCTTTTACAGACAGCTTAAGCCTCTCAGAAATTGAAGAAACAAGTTTCCTCCCTATATGTTCATGGCCGTGAAATTTTGTTTTGCCTTCCTCTAAAGTTAAGGCATCGGGTTTGCCTATATCATGCAAAAAGGCAGCGAGCTTCAGTAACTGCCTGCGGGTATGCGAACATGAGATAACTTCATCCAAATAAAAAGTTATCCTTCTATTACGCTTTAATTGTATAAATAAATTTTCTATCTGGGCTATCGTCTCAAATGAATGCTCTAATACATCAAGATGATGATACGGCCCCTGCGCGATATTACGCATTATATTTATCTCAGGCAACACCTTGCTTAATATAGAAACTTCATCCATTGCTTTAAGAAAGTTAGCGGCGGATGAGCTTGAAAGTATTTTAAATAACTCTTCCCTTATCCGCTCTGAAGAAACCGAAGAAAGCTTTTCTTTGTCTTGCTCGGCAAGTTTTAGGGTATCGGGATCTAGCCTAAACTTAAGCATGCTCGATAAGCTAAATAACCGCAGTATCCTTAAGGGGTCATCGCTAAAAGTATCCTTATTAACTACTTTGATAATTTTTTTAAGGATGTCTTCCCTGCCTGAATAAGGATCAATCAAAACATTATCTATGCCTTCTCTCTTTTTTATCTTACTAATATCTACGGCCATAGCATTAATCGTAAAATCGCGGCGCAATAAATCATCCTCTATAGACTTTCCGCGGAAATCCGTAAAATCTAAAGTATAATATTTAGCGCCTCTTTTTAAGATTAACCGCGCTGAGCCATGCTCTTTATCCAAAACTACAAAATCGCTCTTTAATTTCCTGCAAATAACATTAGCAAAATTTATCGCGGCCTTATCGACGGCAAAATCAAAATCAAGGCTCTCTCTATTTAGAAACAAGTCGCGCAGATACCCGCCCACTAAATAAACTCTGCGCCTGCGTAATTTCGTCAGATTTATAACCTCATCCAAAATAGGGCTTTTCTTAAAATTAAGAAGTGGGTTCATCCCATTTATCCGTCTCATTAAAAGGGCTGGTTTTACTTAATACTTCTTCTTCTACAAATATCGGTGATTTTGTCCTTACCGCAAGAGCAATGCTGTCAGAAGGGCGGGAATCGATAATCTTTACTTTACCGTCTAAGCTGATGATGATTTTTGCATGGAAGGTATTCTCTTCTAATTTATCAATGATTATCCTATCAACACGCGCATTCAAATCATCCAGTATTGACTTAAGCAAATCGTGGGTCATCGGCCGAAGCGGATATACTCCAGCAAGCTGCATTTTTATAGCTGAAGCCTCGTTCATCCCAATAACGATAGGAAGAAGGCGTTCGCCAGACTTTTCCTTAAGGACAATTACCTGATCATGTCTTTTTTCATCAATGATAATCTTGCTTAATTCCATCTCAACCATGTTTAATGCCTCGTTTTGTCTTAGATCTATTCTTCATTATTTTTGCAAAAGAATCTTCTTTATCTAAAATACTCTTTAATTCTTTCATGAATTGATTCACATCTTTGAACTGCCGGTAAACCGAGGCAAATCTCACATAAGCAACCTCATCTAATTCAGCTAACCTCTGCATAATCAGCTCACCAATAAATACCGAGGGCACCTCTCGATCAAACTTCTTTAATACCGTTCTTTCTATATTAATAACTAAATCTTCTATTTTTTCTATGCTTATCGGCCGTTTCTCACAGGCTTTTATAATCCCAGCCTGAATTTTTTTCCGGTCAAAAGGCTCACGCCGGCCGTCTTTTTTAACTACCATTAACGGTATCTCTTCTATATACTCATAGGTAGTAAAACGCCGTCCGCATTTAATACACTCGCGGCGTCTACGCACAGAAGCTCCTTCTGAGCTTGAGCGTGAATCAACCACCTTATCTTCCTGATAGCCGCAAAATGGGCATTTCACCCCGCTCTTCCTTTCTCATCATCCCCAACCCAGGAGGGGCGGGGTTCATTTTTTCGCTTTTCTTACTTTAATCTTCGCTTCTTTAAGCATTCTTTTCGCTAATTCGTCGGGATAGCCATCGGTAATTATGACTTCCTTTATCCCGACTCCAATTAACATTTTACTGCAAGTAACGCAGGGTTGATTAGTAATATAAATAACCGCGCCTTTTAAATCAATTTGATGAATTATTGCTTGAATTATTACGTTCTGCTCTGCATGTAAGCCACGGCATAACTCTTGGCGCTGGCCTGAAGGAATGCCTAATTTTTCACGGATACAGCCAATATCTAAGCAATGTGCTAAACCACTGGGAGCGCCGTTATAGCCTGTAGCCAAAATCCTTTTATCGCGCACAGCCACGGCCCCCACAGAACGACGCAGGCAGGTTGAACGTTTAGAAACTAAAGTTGCCACTTCCAAAAAATACTCATCCCAAGACGGACGAGTGTGCCTTTTTTTCATTGTACCACCATCTTATTATATAAAGGAAATTTCTTTGTTAATCCTAAAACTCCCCTTTTAACATCTAGGCAAACTTTTTCATCGCCCTTTGATATTAATATGCGGTCAATAAACTCAGCGATTTTTTGCATCTGGCTTTCCTTCATTCCGCGCGTAGTAACTGCCGGCGTTCCCAGCCGTATACCGCTGGTTATGGTTGCCGAGGTCGGGTCATACGGAATAAGATTTTTATTTACCGTAATATTTGCACGGTCTAAAAAATCCGCCGCATCTTTTCCAGAAATGCTCTTTGTCCTTAAATCTACCAAAAGCAAATGGGTATCCGTCCCTCCGGAAACGATGCGCAGGTTTTTTTTCTCTAATGCCATCGCCAGTGCTTTGGCGTTCTTTACCACTTGCTGTTGATATTTCTTAAAACTCGGTCTAAGCGCTTCCTTGAAAGCCACGGCCTTTGCCGCAATTACATGCATTAACGGCCCGCCTTGAATTCCCGGGAAAACCTGCATATCAATCTTTTTAGCAAATTCTTTTCTACAAATAATAAAACCGGCTCTGGGGCCCCGCAATGTCTTATGCGTAGTAGAGCTGACGAATTCTGCATAAGGTACAGGTGAAGGATGCAGGCCTGCCGCAACCAAACCGGCAATATGCGCCATATCTACAAATAAATAGGCGCCCACTTTATCACAAATTTCTCGGAATTTCTTAAAATCAATGGTGCGCGCATAGGCGGAGGCGCCGGCCAAAATCATTTTTGGCTTATTCCCTTGAGCTAATTTTAAAATTTCATCATAATCTAAGGTTTCAGTCTTAGGGTTTACTCCATAACAGGCTGCTTTATAGAGGCGGCCGGAAAAATTATGCCTATGCCCATGCGTCAAATGCCCCCCACTTGCTAAATCCATCGCCAAAATCGTATCGCCGACTTCAAGCGCGGCAAAATAAACCGCCATATTCGCTTGCGTTCCTGAGTGCGGTTGGACATTAATATGGTCTCCGCCGAATATTTTCTTTGCCCGCTCAATTGCCAAAGCCTCAACCTCATCTACAAAGCTACAGCCGCCGTACCAACGCCGGGCTGGGTATCCCTCGGCGTATTTATTGGTTAAGCATGAGCCTTGCGCCTCGAGCACTGCGCTTGAGGTAAAATTCTCCGAAGCAATTAGCTCTAAATTCTCTTCCTCTCTCTTACATTCTTTTTTGATAATCTGGTAAACTTCCGGATCCGCTTTCTTTAAATAACTCATGCTTAATTACTCCCTTTAGAAAATTTCTCTATTTGTTTTAACCTTCTTAAATGCCTTCCGCCCTCAAACTCAGTATTCAACCAGACATCTAAAATTTTCTCTGCATCTTTTTCTTTAATGTAATCTGCGCCCAGAATCAAAATATTAGAATTATTATGCCGGCGGCAGGTCCGCGCGGCTTGCACGTTATAACAAAGGGCCGCCCGAATGTCTTTAAACCTATTCGCCAAAATAGAAAAGCCTATGCCTGAACGGCAGAGAAGTATGCCGCGGTTTACTTTTTTGCTTAATATCGCCTTAACTAATTTTATGCCGAATTTTGGATAATCGCAAGATTTATTGCTATAGGCGCCAAAATCTAAAACGTGATAATTATTGGCCTGCAAAATATTCCTCAACTTTTCCTTTAATTCAAAGCCGCCGTGGTCAGAGGCTAAGCCGATTGCTACTTGCCTGACGGCAGTCAGGAAATCTTTTGTGCCACTTTTTTTACTAATCCCTTTATTTGTTGAAAGCATTCTTTGTACTCCTCTTCTGATTTTCCGATTGGGTCCTGCATATCCGTCATTAAGTTATCGGCAAACTCCCTTAAAACGTAAACTCTTTCTTTTGCCTCGTGATAAAGCCGTAACACTTCCTCCTTATGTAATTTTTCCATAGTCAAAATTAAATCCGCCCTCCTTACCAACTGCCTGCTTAACCTCACTGCCTGATGTTTCTTTATCTCAATGCCCTCTGCGCGTATTAAATTCAGGGTAAAAGGCGTAGCCGACATCCCCTCTATGGCGCTTACGCCGCAAGAGGAAACGAAAATATTATTTTTATTTAACAAGCCCAATTCCTTCTCAAGCAGGTATTTTGCCATTACTGAGCGGCAGGAGTTTCCCGTACAGACAAAAAGAACTTCTTTGGATTTTGAAATTGCCTCCAAAACCTCCCTGTTTATCGCTCCTTGACGCAGAATATCAATAGGTATACTCGATACATCCGCAACTGTTGACGCGATGCCAAGCTCAACCGGCCCGCCATCAACCACGAGCTCAATCTTGCCATCAAGCTCTTTTAATACATCCTCCGCATTTTTAGGCGGGGGGTTTCCCGAAATATTTGCTGAAGGCGCCACCACCGCAACTTTTGCCTCTAATATAAGGCTTAAGGCTAAGCGATTATTCGGCATCCTAAGGCCGACCTTCTGGCCGTCTTTTCCTTTTAAGACTAAAGTCAATGGGCCGGGTAAAAACCTGTCAACTATCCGCCAAACAAAAGGCGCGATATCTGCGGCAAAATTTTCTATCTCTTCTTTCCTGGCTATATGTATAGAAAACGGCCTATCTTTTGGCCTTTTTTTTACTTCATAAAGGCGCGCCACTGCCTTTTCATCCTGCATATTTGCCCCTAATCCATAGACTGTCTCCGTGGGAAATGCCACCAGGCCTCCGCTTGCCAAAACCAACGCCGCATCCTTAATCTTATCCGAATCAGGATTTATTGGGTCGATTTTTATAATTTGTGTTTTCATAATCTAATAAAAGTTTTATAAAAATAGTCTTATGTTTTTAGTCTCAAGGCGAATATTCTTCGCTTGTTTCGCTAATTTCTTCTTAAAAACCACCAACTTATCGGCGATTTTTTTATCTGCTAGCGCTAAAATCTGCACGGCTAAAATACCGGCATTTCTTGCGCCGGATTTACCTATTGCTAAAGTGGCTACCGGAACATTCTTGGGCATTTGCACCGTAGATAAAAGTGAATCTAGGCCTTTTAAGCTTTTTGTCTCAATAGGAACACCGATTACCGGCAAACTGGTATGTGCGGCAATTACTCCGGCTAAATGCGCCGCCCCTCCTGCTCCGGCAATAATTATTTTTATCCCTTTTGCCTTTGCGCTTAAGGCAAATTCCACTGTCGCTTTCGGGCTTCTGTGCGCTGACATCACCTTTACTTCGCTTTTAATGCCGAACTCATCCAAGGCGATCTTTGCCTCTTTCATCGTCTCCAAATCCGACTCACTACCCATAACAATTGCCACATCTATTCCCATGAAACTCCCTCCCCTTAAAGCGCTTTACGACCGATATCTTTCCTATAATGCATCCCTTTAAAATCAATCTTATCTACGGCTTGATATGTCTTCTCTATCGCCTCTTTAATAGTATTGCCTAAACCTGTAACCCCTAAAACTCTTCCTCCATTAGTTACAAAACGAGGGACGAGGGACGAGGGACGAGGGACGCTTTTGGTGCCGGAATGAAAAACCATAACATCTTTCATTTTTTCCGCCTCATCTAAACCAAAAATCTCTTTTCCTTTTTCATATTCTCCGGGATAGCCGCCTGAGGCGCAGACCACACAAACGCAGGCGCGATTGTCCCACTTTAATCCGCCAAATTTTTTAAACTTAGTTAATTTACCATCAGCCGTGGCCAACATCACTTCTACCAAGTCGGAATTTAGGCGCGGCAGTATTGCCTGTGTTTCCGGATCGCCAAAACGCACATTAAACTCTAAAACTTTCGGGCCGGATTTTGTCAGCATAATTCCGGCATATAATACGCCCCTATAATCTATTCCCTCTTTGGCTAAGCCGTCAATAATACGATAAATAACCTTATCTAAAATCTCGCTAAATAAACCTTCTGTTACCGCCGGAGCCGGCGAATAAGCCCCCATCCCCCCGGTGTTCGGACCTTGGTCATGATCAAAAACTCTTTTGTGGTCCTGGGCTGAGACAAGAGGGATAGTTTCTTTTGAATCAGTAAGTACTAATATCGATGCCTCTTGCCCTTCTAAACATTCTTCGACTATTACTCTGGTTCCGGCATCACCGAAAATTTTTTCCTGCATCATCAAAGTTACCGTCTGCTTCGCTTCATCTACTGATTTTGTAACTACTACGCCTTTTCCAGCGGCTAAACCATCCGCCTTGACTACACAAGGAGCGCCTATCTTTTCAATGTATTTTTTCGCGGCATCTCCGCCTCCGGCGGAAAATATTTTAAAATCTGCGGTCGGCACTTTGTATTTTGCCATTAACTCTTTAGCAAATACCTTGCTTGACTCTAATTGTGCCGCCTTTTTATTCGGGCCGAATATTTTTAACTTATACTTGTTAAACTCGTCAACTATGCCTAAAGACAACGCTACTTCAGGCCCCACTACAGTTAAATCTATTTTTTCCCGGCGCGTAAAATCTATCAGTGCCGGGATATCTTCGGCTTTTATATCAATGCACTCTGCCAAATCCGCAATCCCGCCGTTTCCTGGGGCGCAAAAAATCTTATCTGCCAATTTTGACTGGGCAATCTTCCAGACCAGCGCATGTTCCCTGCCGCCTGAGCCGATAACTAATACTCTCATAGCCAAAATTTTTTAATAGAAAAATTTGCCCGCAGGGTCGACCAAGAAAATCTATGCAAGATTTTCTTGTGCCTATCGAGGCAATCCCAAATTTATGTAAAATTTGGGATGACTTTGTTATTTCTTCTCTTATCTCTTAAGCGGCAATATGCCGGCCATTTCGCCGATAACATTGACCAATTCGGCATTTGCGGGAACCACGATTTTCGCATTATTTGCCAAGGATTTTTCCACTGCTTCAAGCTTCCTTAAAACCTGGGCATTACCCACAAAATAATGCTCCGCTGCTTCATTTACCAGCTTAATCGCCGCTGCCTCGCCTTCTGCCTCTAAAATCCGCGCCTGCTTTATACCTTCGGCTTTTTTAATCTCAGCCCTTTTCTGTCCGTCAGCAACAGTCTCAGTAGCGGTAGCAAAATCAACCGCCGCGATTTTTTCATTCTCTGCCTTAACTACTTTATTCATTGTCTCCTGCACGTCTTTGGGCGGATCAATCTCTTTAAGTTCCGTCCTTACAATCTCTAAACCCCAGCTGCCTGTTTCATTACAAAGAGTCTTATGCAGTTCGGCATTAATCTTGCCTCTTTCGCTGTTGGCGGATTTTAAGGTAAGTGTGCCGATTATATTTCTTAAAGTCGTGCGCGCTAAATTTACAATCTGCCACTGGTAATTATTCACATTATACTGCGTGCTCTTTACACTGGCTTCATCGGCTTTTACTTTAAAATAAACCTGGGCATCAACTTTGGCATTTAAGTTATCATTAGTAATAATCTCCTGCGGCTCCGCATCCACCATTTGCTCGGTTATATTAATCTGGTAGATATTTTCAATTACAGGAAATACCCAGTTAAATCCCGGATTAGCAAAACGATTATACTTACCAAATCTTTCAATCAGGCCCCTGTGAGTAGGTCTGACAATTCTAATGCCCGCAAGAAATAGAAAAACAGCGGCAATAATAATCAACCTTAATATACCCATTTTAACTCCTCTCGATGAGCCCCGCCGCTGGCGGGGCGAATTGACTCCGAAAGCTGCAAAAAAATTTAGTATAAATTTTTGAAGCGATTTGCTTTTGGAGCAAATAATTATCTAAAGCACCCCTACCTCTTTTTTCCCTTTCACAACTTCTCCAATAACCCAAGATTTAAGATTGAAACTAGCCAATTTTGAAATTACAGATTCTTTGGATTGTTGTCCAACGATTAAAACTAAACCTACGCCCATATTTAAGGTATGAAACATCTCCTTATCAGAAATCCCGCCTTTATTTTGGATAAGTTTAAAAATTTTAGGCACAACCCAAGAATCTTTACGAATCCTTAGATTGATATTCTCCGGCAGGATACGCGCGATTTTATCGTAGAATGCGCCGCCGGTGATGTGAGCGATTCCTTTTATCGTGGTTCGTGGTTCGTAGTTCGTAGTTCGTAATAAAGATAAAACTGGTTTGACATAGATACGGGTAGGCTTAAGCAGTTCTTTGCTCATCCGCTTTAACTCGGCTTGCGAAAAAAGCTTTCTGACTAAAGAATAACCGTTAGAGTGCAGCCCGCTGGACTCTATTCCAATCACAACATCCCCGGTTTCTATCTTTGAGCCGTCAATCACTTTCTCCCGCTCAACCACACCTACACAAAAACCCGCTAAATCATATTCGCCTCCCTTGTACGTCCCAGGCATCTGGGCGGTCTCACCGCCGACTAAAGAACACCCTGCCTCAAGACATCCTTGATTTAATCCTTTCACTACATCGATTAAAACCTTTGAATCCACTTTGCTATAGGCGATATAGTCTAAAAAGAATAACGGCTCTGCGCCCGTGCAAAGGATATCATTTACATTCATTGCCACGGCATCAATGCCAATGGTATCGTGCTTATTGGCTAAAGAAGCAATTTTTAGTTTTGTACCTACCCCATCCGAGGATGAAACTAAAATCGGTTCTTTGTATTTATCTTTATCAAACTTGAAGAAACTCCCGAATCCGCCGATATCTTTTAGGACTTCCGGCCGAAAAGACCTTCTCACCAGCGATTTTATCTTATTCTTAAAAATACCCGCCTTTTTGATATCCACACCCGATTTTTTATAAGTTATATTTTTCATGCTCCGCAGCACTTTTTCTCTAATGCGTTCTTTCTAACCTTTCCTTCGTATTTTAACGGATAAATACCCGTCCAACAGGCAGTGCAATAATTTTCCCGAAGAGCACTTACGCTTTTAAGCATGCCTTCTAAGCTTAGATAACCCAAGGTATCTACCTGAAGATATTTTCTAATATTTTCCAGCGGCATGCGAACAGCGATTAGCTCCTTCTGGGTATGAAAATCTATGCCGTAATGGCAGGGAAATTTATGCGGCGGGCAGCTTATCCGAAAATGCACTTCTTTTGCCCCTAAGGCGCGAAATGCCTTAACGCGCTTGCGAGATGTGGTGCCGCGCACAATAGAATCATCTACAATAACAATACGTTTGCCCTTAATCACATCGCGCAAGATATTAAACTTAACCCGCACACCCAAGTCGCGCACTTTTTGCGATGGCTGAATAAAAGTCCTGCCGACATAGTGATTGCGGATAATGCCCATTTCTATGGGTATACATGAGGCTTGTGAAAAACCGATTGCCGCCGAAGTGCCGGAATCAGGCACGGGAATTACAAAATCCGCCTCTACCGGATGCTCCCGGGCAAGTTCTATGCCTAATTTCTTTCTTACCTGATAAACCGTATCGCCAAAGACAAAAGAATCCGGCCGCGCAAAATAAACATGTTCAAAAATGCAATAAGCATGCCGCTTTGCCTTGGGAAACGGCTTAAATGACTTTAATCCGCTTTTATTTATCACGACGATTTCACCGGGCTCTACCTCTCGCAGCAACTTTGCCCCGATTAAATCCAAAGCGCAGGTTTCTGAGGCAAGGCATAAACTTCTGCCTATTTTACCGAGAACAAGCGGCCTAAACCCTAAGGGGTCGCGCACCCCGATAAGCTTATCCTTAGTCATCATCACCAAGGCATAAGCGCCTTTAACTTTCTTAAGCGCATAGATTAATCTCTTAATCACATCCGGATTATGAGAACGCGCCATAAGCTGGACAATAATTTCTGAATCCGCGGTAGTTTGAAACGTAGAGCCGCTATTTTCTAATCTGCGCCTTAATTTTATTGTATTGATTAAATTACCGTTATGTCCGATGGCTAATGAACCTTTAAGATAATCTACCAATAACGGCTGGGCATTTTTTAGGACACTAGAGCCGGTAGTAGAATAGCGAAGATGGCCGATACTTATATACCCCGATAACTTCTTAATATTTTCTTCATTAAAAACATCCGACACCAAACCCACGCCTTTATGAATAGAAAGGGTCTTTCCGTCGCTCGCCACTATGCCGCAGGCCTCTTCTCCTCTATGCTGGAGCGAATACAACCCTAAATAAGTAAGCCACGGCGCTTCATAATTATCATAAATTCCAAATAAACCGCAATGCTCTCGTGGTTCGTGGTCCGTGGTTCGTAGTCCGTAGTTACAAATACCTTTTTGCATAATTTACTCCGTTACGAAAAATTACTAAACCATCGCCTTCTTTTTTCAAACCATCGCGCGTCCATCTGGGATGCTGGCTGCCTTGGATATGCCTTTCCGGATGCGGCATCAGCCCAAAAATCCTGCCCGTTTCATCGCAAATTCCGGCGATGTTATCTAGCGAACCATTAGGATTATCCGGATAACCGCCTAATTTTCCTTCTTTCTGGCAATACTGAAAAACAATCTGGCCGTTTCTTCTTAATTTATCTAAAAGTGCTTTATCTTTCGTGACAAATTTTCCTTCCCCGTGCGCCACCGGTAAATAAATAATCTCCGGCAGCCCTTTTGTCCATATACATTTCGTGCTTCGGGGTACCCGCGCGATAGCGTGGGTCGCGTGCTTCGTGCTTCGTAAATAAGTCCAGCGGTCTTCGAACTTGCCTGAATCATTGATAATAAGGCTGACTTCCTGCGGAAAATCTTCTTTCCCCGGTAAAATTCCCGCTTTTACTAAAATCTGGAATCCATTACAAATACCGATGATCAGCTTTCCCGCCTCGATAAACTTTCTTAAATCATCACCTAACTTAAACCTTAGCTCGTTGGCCAGGATTTTTCCTGCCCCCACATCATCGCCGTAAGAGAACCCCCCGGGCAGGGCTAAAATCTGATAGTCATCTAACCTTTCTTGCCCTCTTACAATTTCGTTTATGTGCACAAGAGAAGCTTCGGCTAAAGCTTTCTCAAAGGCAAACTTCGTCTCCTTATCGCAGTTTGTGCCGGCGCTGCGCAGGATGAGCACTTTCGGACTTGGCATTTTTTATCCTCTTGTTTACGGCGCGGATTATTATCTTCTTGACAAGTAATCATTATTGAGGTATACTTAAAATGAATCACGATGAGAGGTTATCCAAAGGGTTCCGTCCCGCGGTAATACCTCTCTTTTTATTTATACTCCAACTTATCCTTCAAATCATTCATAAAAACCATATCGGAAGTGAATCCCCTCAAAAGCGATGAAAATTTATATCGGTTTGGAATAATAAGCTTTTCTAATTTGTTCTGTTTTTCAAGATGATCGATTAGACAGTAGAAATCGCCGTCCCCGGTAACAATAATAGCTTTATCATAATTCGCATACTCTATCATTGCATGAAGGACTAACTCAGCATCTATGTTGCCTTTTACTTTTCCGTCAGGTAAATGTAGCGTTGGTTTAAAGATAAGGATATATCCGTATTCTTGCAGCGAAGTATACAAACTCTCATTTGTAGGAAGGTAACCTATAAAAATAAACGCCTTACTAGCACAATATTTATCCTGCAAATATCTTCTAAATCTCTTAAAATCAAGCACCCAACCTTGATCGCGAATAGCAAGGTTTAAATTCTGACTGTCAATAAAAGCATAGTTGTTTATTATCTGCTTGTTTTTAATTTGCATATACTCGATATTTATTCTACTTTGTGGTACCTCTTTATGCGAATCAAATTTTCTACTATTAATTTTGGTCAAGATACTCGATATTTAAATATCTATTTAAAATATCTTTTACTGCCGCCGTTACAGCATACATATCGGATACACCATATAATTTTTAAAATCTTCTATGCTGATTTTAATTTGTAATTTTTAAGACTTTTCATAACGATAACTCATGGCTTATATTGTGATAATTTAAAGATGCATCGTAATATTTCTCGATATCTGCATAATCAATAAATCGGCACCTATCCGCAATATTCTTAAAAGCTGCTTTCGAAATCTCGCGCTCATATTTTGTCTTCCGTTGTAATGAAGCAACAAGGTTAAAATTTGTTCTAAAATCTTGTAATTCTGTAAATTTGACTAGCGAACCACGAAAATCCGTAGAGTCTTCAACTTCAAATAGTTTTTCAGGAAACCCTCGTAAATTAAACCATGCTACATCGCAAAATTTGATTGATTGAACTATCTTTTCGTATGTAAAATTCGGACATTCTTTGAAACTGGCAATATTGCCTAGTCCCTTATTCCTAAAAATTTTGCTTCTATCGGGCGTATATGTCTCAAATCCTTTCATGTTCCCAATTTCAATAATCATTCCCTGAATTTCGGTATGTTTATAACTGATCTTTTCCAATTGTGTTCTTGGTTCAACAATATGTGGCAGTTTTTCTAAGTATTCCGTCAACGCGTACACACCGAGACCGATACGTGTAAATCGCTTATCCCGTTGCACTCGCTCTTGTATAGTTTTAAGTGGGGTCAATCCAGTAAAAGGACGGTGCCTTTCAAATTCTTTATAAATCAATTGTAGTGGTGCATAGTAGTCGTTTTCTAGCATCACTTTCTCTATTGCCTCAGAAAATGTAATTTCGTTTCTTGTCATAATGAGACCCGGTAAAAATCCCACTTAATTCCTAAAATTACATCATTTTTATTTTCGGTATCATAATGTTTAAGAAAACGCTTATTATCAAATACATCGTAACCATAAGTACCGCCACGACCATTAACAATATCAAATGTTTTTTGTAACAAGTACGTATCGCCTAAGATCTTTATCGCTTTCAATTTGTTTATAAGTCAAATGTTTAATGTCCTCACTTATTATTCTTAGAATAGAACTTTTTTATTGCCGCAACTATTTCCTGCGGTGTATCCGCTAAAATAAATATATTTAAGTCTTTTCTCTCAATGCAATTTTTTCTTAAGGCCACTGTTTTAATCCAGTGCATTAGCCCCTGCCAATAATCACGGCCTGCTAAAATAATGGGAAATCTATCTATCCTCTTTGTCTGGACTAAAGTTAAAGATTCAAATAATTCATCAAATGTTCCGTATCCGCCGGGGAAGATTACAAAGGCCTTGGCGTATTTTACAAACATCACTTTACGCACGAAGAAATAGCGAAAATCAAGTAAGGTATCGATATACTTATTCGGCTTCTGCTCTGTTGGAATCTGTATATTTAAACCGATAGACTGCCCGCCTGCTTTTTTCGCGCCCTTATTCCCTGCCTCCATTATCCCCGGACCGCCCCCGGTAATTACAGCATATCCTTCTTTAGCCAATAAATAAGCAGTCTCTTCAGCGAAGTGGTAATATTTATCGCGCCTATTAAGCCGCGAGGAACCGAATAGAGAAACTGCCTTACCTACTTTAGACAAAACCTCAAATCCATCTACGAATTCTCCCATAATACGGAAAATCCGCCACGGGTCTTCAGAAGTAAAGTCAACCGGATTATTTTTTTCTTCTCTCATCTACCACCTCAGGGGCTTCTGCCATGCTTCTTTTAATTTGCTGATATCGCTTTTAATAATTGCCTTGCCATCTAATCCATAAACCCGAAAATCTTTTTTCTCTGATACGCATCCAATTAGACCTATAGGAATACCCTTCATTGCCTTCTCAAATGCCCCCTGAGCCTTCTTCTCTGTCTCTACCACAAATCTAGTGTTTGATTCTGAAAACAAAATTACATCATCTCTAATCTTTTTATTTTTTTTACTTTGACTCTTTGACTCTTTGACTCTTTGACTCTCTTTATACGGCACTTCGCTCAAAAATACCTCCGCGCCAAGACCACCGGCAAAGCACATCTCGGAAATTGCAACTGCCAAACCGCCTTCAGAACAATCATGGGCTGAACGTACCAAACCTTTAGCCGTCGCGGAACTTAATTTTTCCATTACGGTTTTTGCCATCTTTCTATCCACCTGCGGCACATTCGCCCCTATCTGATTATGCAGTTTATAATAAACAGAACCACCTAATTCGTCTTTGGTAACGCCAGCGATATAAATTAAATTTCCCGCACGCTTAAAATCCATGGAGATAGTTTTAGTTATATCCTCCATTACCGAGATAGCGGAGATTAAAAGCGTTCCGGGAATAGGGATACTTTTACCTTTTACATTGTATTCATTATATAAACTGTCTTTACCGGAGATAAAAGGAACAGCGAAATATTTAGCAAAGTCATAGCAGGCATAAGCCGCCTCGACCAGCGTTCCCAGCCTATCCGGCTTATCCGGGTTTCCCCAGCAGAAATTATCTAAGATTGCGGTTTGTTTTAGATTTCCTCCAACGCAAACTATCTGCCTTAACGCTTCATCGATAACTGATGCCGCCATCCAATAGGCAGATATTTCTCCATAACGGGGATTTATACCGCAGGAAACAATCAGCCCCTTTTTCGAAGATAAAATCGGCCGCACAACTGAGGCATCCGATGGCCCGTCATTATTTACCCCCACAAGCGGCTTTAATACCGAAGCACCCTGCACCTCATGGTCATATTGGCGGATTACCCATTCTTTGCTGGCGACATTATAATCGGATAAAATCCTACATAAATCCGGCGTGTAATCTTTTTTCTCCTCTATGCGCGGCTCTCTTAAATTACGCTTTAAGCCTACAGCCTTTTTCTCCGACAGAGGCACGCCGTCGTGTAAAAAATCCATCTCTAATTCGCCCACTAAATTATCCTGATAGAAAAGCCGCAGCATCTTATCTTGCCCGAATTCCCCTATTACTGTTGCTTCAACATCTTCGGAATCAAAAACATTAAGCAGTCTATCGATATTATCACCAGATGCAGCTAAAACCATCCTTTCTTGCGCCTCAGAAATCCAGATTTCGTCATAGCGTAAGCCTTTATACTTTAATGGTACTTTATCTAAATAAACCACAGCACCCAGTTCCCTACCCATCTCGCCCACAGCGCTGGATAATCCCCCTGCTCCGCAGTCAGTGATGGCATTATATAAATTTTCATCGCGCGCTTTTAGCAAGACATCGAGCAATTTCTTTTCAGTAATGGGATTGCCTATCTGCACGGCTGAGCCAGAAACCTCCTCGGATTTATGCGTTAACTCCCCAGACGAAAAAGTCGCACCGTGGACACCGTCCCTTCCGGTCCGGCCGCCCAACAGAACAATTAAGTCTCCGCTATTAACTAATTTAGACGCTTTGCCTTTAGGAATTAGTCCGGCCGTCCCGCAATAAACTAAAGGATTGCCGACGTATCCTTCATCAAAGAGAACTGCGCCGTTTATGGTAGGTATGCCCATTTTATTGCCATAGTCGCGCACACCGCTGACTACACCTTTGGCAATTCTTTTAGGATGAAGTGTCCCGGCAGGCAGCCTCCCCGCAGAATAATCCGGCGGGCCAAAACAGAATATATCGGTATTAAAAATCGGTCTTGCCCCCAACCCTGTGCCTAAAGGGTCCCTGATTACGCCGCCGATCCCGGTATTTGCACCGCCAAAAGGCTCAAGCGCCGAGGGATGATTATGCGTCTCGACTTTAAAACAAACATCGTAATCTTTATCAAACTTAATTACTCCGGCGTTATCAGAAAATACCGAAACACACCAAGGTTTATTTAATTCCTTTGTCGCCTTCATTATCGTTGATTTAAGTAAGTTATTTATTATTTTTGGTTTTGGGTTTTTAATTCTGGATTTGTTTCGGATTTCGGATTTCGGATTTCGGATTTCTCCTTTATATTCTATCTTTCCCCTAAAGGTCTTATGCACACAATGTTCTGACCATGTCTGGGCAAATGTCTCTAATTCTACATCCGTAGGGTTTCTTTTTAGGCGGGTAAAATATTTTTTTATCGCGCGCATCTCGCTAACGTTTAAAAATAACTGCCCGTCCCGGCTGATTTTTTGTAATTTTTTATCTGATGCGCCCAATAAATCTATAGAGACTAAGTTAAATTTATAGTCAATATCGCGTAAGCCTAACTCTTCTTGCGCGCTGGTGACTGCATGCTGGATTACTTTATTTACTAACAACTTATTGCAGACGGTCCTAATTTGAAGATTAGTGAGTTTTCCGCGGATGATATATTTTTTTGCGGTGTGGATAGTTCGTACGCCGGAAATCCCCAGATCCGAAATCGCCTTTTTTACTGAATCCTCAACCGGGTCCATTACTCCCGGATTATAAGCGACTTCAATAAAAAAGGCGTTGTGCGTCGGGGTACCCATGCACAAGCATGGGTCGTCGGCGTTCTGCGCATTAATACTGTATTCCTGGGAAATTTTATCAGCCAATAATTCTTCGCAGATACGCTTAATTTCTGCTTCGCCTAAATCACCCTCAATAGAGTATGCTTGGATAAAATTAACTTTCGAGACAGTATTTATCCCTAAATCGAAGATATCTTTTTTGATACCTTCGCCAACAGCATCAAAGATGCCGTACTTTTCTTTTACCTCAATGTGCCAAAACATATTTTAGGCAGGACTAACTTTAAGAGTGGTTTAAATTCCTATACGTTTAAAAATATTGTTGATATTGCGCAGGTAATAATCAAGGCTGAAGCAGTCCTTAATTTCATTTTCGCTTAAGACTTTTCTTAAGGCGGCGTCTTTTAAAAGATTAGCCTGAAAATTCGTGCCTTTATTCCATGTCGCAAGAGCGTTTCTCTGCACGAGTTCGTAGGCAGACATCCGTTTTAATCCTTTTTGCATTAATTTAGTTAAAACGGCTTGCGAGAAAATCAGGCCGCCGGTTTTGACTAAATTCTTTAGCATATTTTCCGGATAAACCACCAAACCCTCAACTACCTCGGTCATCTTTTGCAGCATATAATCCAAGAGGATTGAGGAATCCGGAAGAATAATCCGCTCAACCGACGAATGGCTGATGTCGCGTTCATGCCAGAGGGCAATATTTTCTAAGCCGGCCATGGCATTGGCACGCAATATACGGGAAAGGCCGCAAATGCGCTCGCAGATTACCGGGTTTCGCTTATGCGGCATCGCTGAGGAACCCTTCTGACCCTTAGCAAACGGCTCTTCTGCTTCAAGAACTTCCGTGCGTTGTAAATTTCGAACTTCTAAGGCAAATCTTTCTAAGCTAGATCCCACAATAGCTAAGCGCGCCATATACACGGCATGGCGGTCGCGGGGAATAATTTGCGTGGAAACCGGCTCAACTTCAAGGCCCAATTTTACAGCAATATATTTTTCTATAAATGGGTCAATATTGGAATATGTCCCCACGGCGCCGGAGATTTTTGCAAAAGATATATACTCTTTTGCTTGCTTAAGCAACTGCTGTGCGCGCAAAACTTCCGAATACCAAGAGGCGAGCTTCAACCCAAAGGTAGTCGGTTCAGCATGCACGCCATGGGTCCTGCCGATACAGACCGTATTTTTGTATTTTTTGGCTTTATTGCGGATTGCTTGGGTAAGCTTATTTAGATCAGAAAGTAAAATATCTGCCGCTTCTTTACATTGAAGAGCTAAAGTAGTATCCAAGATATCCGAAGATGTAAGGCCGAGATGAAAATATCGGGCATCCTTACCTATATACTTTGATACTTCAGCGATAAAGGCAACTATATCATGCTGGGTTTTTTTCTCTACTTTCTTGATATTAGAAAGGTTAAATTTTGCCTTCTTTCGAATGCGCTTTACCGCGCTTTGTGGGATATTGCCTAATTTTGCCTGCGCTTGGACCGCAAGTATTTCAATCTCAAGGAGCTTAGTAAACTTATTCTCCTCTGACCAGACGTGTGAAATTTCAGGCAGGCTATAGCGCTCAATCATTGTAACTCCTCTAGTAGTAAAAAAGGTGAAATAACACTATATACAGCCTTATAAATATAGCACAACCACAACCCCTCGTCAATCAAAAATCTGACGACTGTCGTTTAGATTTTGATTGATGCCTGCCTGCCATCAGGCAGGCATCAAAAGCCTTTGCGGTGCAAGATAAGAAAGTTAAACGCTATTCTCGCTATTATGTATTTTATTGATTAAAGGCAGGCATAAAAAGCTGGTTACAGCCGATATGATTATTAGCCATTTCAAGCCTATGGTAGGCAACAGGTATGCTCCCGATAAATTACTAGCGGTCAGCGCCAAATTATTGGCGCTGCAAAGCAGGGCAAAAGAAGTCGCCTCAAGCCCTTTTGTGGTGTTTTGCGCCATAAAGTCCATTACCATTAAGAAGATAAACATCCCGATGAAGCTATAGACGATATCGTAAACAATCGCGCTTTGCGGCGTATAATAAAGGTAACTCAATGTGATTATTGCGCCCAGAAAAACTGAAAAAAAGAGCCATTTTTTGATATTTATTTTAGCGCTAAATTTATAATACAGCAGCGAACCGATTATCCCGCAGGCCGTGCTGATTGTGCCTAAAACCCCTATCCAGACTTTACTCCATTTAAAGGCATCACGCTGGATAAAAAAAAGCGGCGTGCCGAAAGAAGGGGAATACTTATAAAGAAAAATGAATAATGCGACAATGATTAACCTTTTATCGCTGAATAATTTCTTTAAATCGGCCAATAAGTAACTTTTAGGGCCGCTGGCTCTTGGCGTAACGTGCAATTCGCGGTAAAAATGCGCGATAAGGCCCACTAAAACATAAACCGGAATCAGCGCTAAAAATCCCATCCTGTACCCCCATCTTTGCGCTATATATCCCCCTCCTATTCCGGTAATCAAACCCGCAACCGAAATAGATATCCATTGCACGCTCTGGATTTTGCCGGTCACTTTATGCTCCTTACCCTCCACGCACATAATCCCGTCTACGGCCACATCGCGGAATGCGGAATTGGTAGAATTTAACAATATAAGGCTAACCAGCATAACAATAGGCAGGGTATTTAAACCTAGGAATAAAACCGTAGTTATATCTAAGACAAGAGAAATAAAAATCCAAGCCTTTCTATTAAAGAAATTATCGATAACGTAGCCAATAACCGGCTTTACCATCCAGGCAAGGGTAGTAATACTGCCGATAAACATTATCTTTTCCGGGGAAAAATTTAAAGTTTCCTTGAGATAGTAAAATAAGCCCTGGGAAGGAAGGCCTTCTATGCCTTGGGTAAAATATACCGCGCTGCTTAGCGCAAATAACCAAAATAAATTCTTCTTTTTTTCCATGTCATTACTTTTCTATGTAAAAATAATATTTGCTAAGTATCCGATGACTATAATCTGCGGGACAGTGACTATGGGCATCCAGATAGCAACCCGCCTGCCTACATTTAGCCATAAAAGGCCGATTTCGGTATAGTCCGTAGCCACACCTGCCATCAAAAATACAAAACTATTTCCCAATGCTCCGGTTCTCTTGTATATCTCAAAGGCAAGCGGGCTTGAACCTTCGGAACAGACCTCAATTACTGTAGCCAAAGCCAATGTAACAAGCAAACCAAAAAATGTAGGCCCCATAAAACGATGAAAAAAATGCACAGGAATATAGGCGCCGGCAAAACTTGCAATAAGTATCCCTAATATAACCCACCATAAAATCATCTCGGATAACCCCCAAGCCCCGGCCATAATCCCTTTTAAATCAGCATTAATCGTATCAAGGTTAAAACTGTAATTTTTAGCGCGTTTTTTAAAATCGGCGAAAACAGAAAATCCCTCTTCTATTTCAATTGTATGCGTATTTTTTTCGATTAGACCGATTTTTTCTAAAAACATAAATATAAAACCGGTATTAATCGCGACGGCAAGCGCAGAGAGAATAATAAATAATCCTTTAAGGCCGAATAAACTGATAAGCATTACTGTAATTGTAAAATTTGCCCAGGGGCTGGCTAAGAGAAAGCTGACTAAGGCCGGGTTTGACGCCCCTTTTTTATGTAACTGCATCGACAACGCAAGAATACCATGGCTGCAGGCGCTCATTAAAAAACCTAAAAACACTGCATTAAATATTGTCCGCGGCCTCCTCTGAGAGAGAACTTTTGAGATATATTCCTGCGGCACATAATAATCGATAATCCCGCCAAGGAGTAATCCCAGGAATATCGCCCACCAGATAACCTTAAGATAACCAAGAAATGCTTGACGCCAAGGCATAAAAAAAGGCAGGAAAAAAGAAACGATAACTAATAGGCTGGATAGAGCGATTACTATAAATAATTTATCTTTAAAAAATACGGTTGATTTTTGCGGCTGACAAACCTTTGCGTCAATTATACCTTTTTGTTTAATAAATTTATCTTTACAGTGATTGCTACAGAAAAAATATTCTTTTCCGCCGCTTATTACTTTAACGGCAGACTTTGAATTTATAGACATTCCGCAAATTGGATCTTTAGGCATACGTCAGTAAAAACCCTCGCACCTAATCTATAGATGCGAGGGTTTATTTATTAGTTCTATCAATTAATTTAACCTGCCCTTACGCATAAATTCAGCCAATATTTTCTGAATATCTCCTTCAGCAGATTTAGCAACCTGCGTACAGATAAAAATAAGCACAGAAAATTGCCAGCAATCCTCAGAACCTGTTATCAAGCCTGTATTTACATTCTCTTCTCTTTGCAGTTTGTTTAAATAAAAATCGACTGCCTTATCGAGGCAGCCTTCGTAAACATCCAAGAAGTTAGTTTTGTTGTTATACTTAAAAGACGGAAAACTCACCCCTCTAACCAAGAGAAAATTCATAAAGGTGTCTTCGCTAAAAGGAAAACTCTCCTTAAAATCAAAACCCTCAAATTGGGGAAGATTAAAAGGCAGGACTATCGATGGCTTATCTACGACTATCTCGCCATATCTTACCACTGTATCGCCGGGATTTAGCGAAGACTCTGTGAGAAAAACATAAGGCAACTTAGTCGCAGAAAATGTATGCAATTCCTGCACCCGCGGCCTGATTATTTTAGTACTGTTTACTGCTTTCTGCCAGCTTTCTTGTATATCCATAATGGTGATTCTATCACAGCCGGATATTTTGTCAATACCCATTGCGGCTTAAACTTCCTTAAGATAGACAATCTGCGAGAATCTGCGTTGGATCTGCGTTAATCTGCGTTTTATTTAATCTAACAAATCCTCAAACATCTCCTCATGCTTTATTTCTTCGGAAAGGATATGGCAGACTAATTGATAAGTAGCATGGTCTTTGCCCTGAGTCTTTGCCGCAAGTTTATTATAGACGTCAATCGCCCCGGCTTCTGCCTCAGTCACGGTCTTGATAATACCTTTATAGTCGTTAGTCTCTTTCGGTGGCTTCGGATACGGTGCATTGGCATTTTTTTCTATTTCCATCGGGTTGGCGATCGGAAGCCCTCCTAACTCTATTATCCTATTAGCTAACTCATCCGCATGTTCTTCTTCTTCCTTGGCAATTTTTTCCAAAAATTCGCTCATATCCTCATAGCCGGGCCCGGTAACAATCCTTGCCATATACCACCAAGAATAATATGCCAGCCATTCATCACAATATGCCTTGTTCAAATCCTTGATCAAATCTTTTACATCAAGTGCTGCTACTTTAATTGACTGCTTTCCCATCTTGCACCTCCTCAATGACGAGACAAGTTATGGAAGCCTTAGCCTGACATAACTTGTATGTCGGAATTGATACCGAAAGCTGCGATAAAAATTTTCCCAAAATTTTTGAAGCGTTTCGCTTTCGGTATATCCTTAATTAACCAACTTTGCAAACTGCTCGTTCTCTACTCCCCGCATCTATTTCCTCGAGCCCTTTTTCTTCCCGCATCCCTTTTTACCGCAAGCCATAATATTCACCTCTCTTTCATTCCTTCTCTGCCAAATACCTAAAAGCGCTTAATGCCGCCTTTGAACCTTCTCCTGCCGCAATAATTATTTGTTTCTCCGGCACATCGGTCACATCGCCTGCGGCAAAAACACCGCCAATATTAGTGCGGTTATAGCTATCTACCTTAATTTCTCCTAATTCGTTCTTTTCTACCAAGCCAGCAAACTCTGAATTAGGAATAAGGCCAATTTCTACAAAAACTCCTTCTACCGCCACATCTTTTTCTTTATTATCTTTTTTTATCCTAATAGCGTTAACCAGATTATCCCCTAATATAGCACTAACCTGCGCATTATTCAAGATAGTTACATTTTTAGCGGATATAACCTTCTGGCGCATTACCACATCGCCGCCTAAATTAGGAGTATTATTAATGATATAAACATGCAGAGCAAGGTTTATTAACTGTAACGCCGCATCTAAGGCAGAGTTACCACCGCCGATGATAGAAACAGTCTTACCTCTAAATAGCGGTCCGTCGCAGGTCGCGCAATAAGTAAGCCCCTTGTTTTTAAATTCTTTCTCTCCGGGGACTTTTAACTCTCGCGACCTTTTGCCGGAAGCAATAATTATTGTCTTTGACGAATACCTGCCTCTAGTTGTCACAACCTCAAACAATCCTTCGTTAGTTTTATTAATACCGACCGCTCCTTCGTTCTCTTTTAAATTTATATTAAATTTACGCAAGTGTTCTTCAAATTTAGCCGCCAATTCCGGGCCGCTGATAAACTGATAGCCGGTATAATTTTCTATATCTCCGCTCCATGCCGCCTGGCCGCCTATATCTTTCGTAACCACCAATACGCTTAAACCCTTACGCACTGCGTAAATGCTGGCGGTTATCCCTGCCGGGCCGGCACCGATAATGATCACATCGTATAAATTTGTCATACTCTACATTAAGGCATAAGTTATATCCCTAACGCCTGCTTTATCCTTTCCTTATCAAATCCAATAATAATCTCACCTTCAATGTCTAATACCGGAACCCCCATTTGCCCGGACTTTTTAATCATCTCTTGAGCCTTAGCATGGTCAGCTGATACATCAATATTCTCAAACTGAATATTATTTTCCGTTAAGAACTGTTTTGCCCGAATGCAATATGGGCAGGTAGACGTACTATAGACCTTAACGGTTTTAGCCATAGTTTCACCTTTATATTGTCTTAGAGGTCAGTCTCGTTAATCCATGCGCCGTGAATATTACAAAGTTCAATTACCGTAAGCTTGCCTTCCTTTGCCTTAAGATGCAGGCCTGCCGCTGGATTTAAGGTGAGCGGCGTCAAAATTACTCGCGAGATAAATTCAAGGTTTAGATAAAAATCAATATGCATAATAAAGTGTTTTTCTTCCATCGGGTGCTGGATTTGCCCAATTCTTGCATGCACATCTTGGCAGCCCTCTGGGATCAAACCGCATTTTTTAACTACCGCGATTGCCGGAATATGCTTTTTATCGGTCTCACCGAGGTTAACGTTATCTGTAGGTGTTTTTATCGCGTCCTGTTTTTCTTCAAAGGCTTTCTTTTCTGCTCCGCATACCGGGCATTTTTCCGGAGCGCTTCCGTTTATTGAAATGTAGCCGCAAACCTTACAGACAAAACCTTTCATACCCACCTCCTCACAAGAGGACACTCGCGCAATACAATTTAGCGCGAGGTGTCACTTTCTGACTGCAACTTTTTTACCTAACTCAAATGCCTTCGTTAAATAATCAGGGTGTTTTAATATGGCCGCCTTTTCATCCACTCCTATACAAAATAATTCTTCTTTATAATCCGCATTTATCACGGAAAAGAAATTTCTAACAATAGATTTAGCATTGGCAAAAAAATCGCATCTGTCGGATGCCTCAACAGCAATAAATGCGCCGATTCTTTTTTTATCGGCAAATTTATTATTTTTAAATAAATGCTTTCCCCGCCAGGCGCACTGAAAACGATCAATCATCTTTTTTACCTGTGCGCTAAGCGAGCCAAAAAATATTGGCGAGGCAATAATTAAAACATCTGCTGCCATAACCTTTTTATGGATCTGGCGAAAATCATCGGCAATATTGCATTCGCCGCTATTTGGCATATCCTCACATTCCTGACAGCAGGAAAAACTAAGCTTATTTAATATAATTTTTTCTGTCTTTGCGCCGCAAGTATGCGCCCCTGCAAGCGCCTTATCCAATAAAATATCGCTATTTCCGCCAATTCTCGGGCTGGCATTTATCCCTAAAACATTCATTTTTTTTCTTTAATATGCGCAGGTGTAAGATCAACTACTTCTTCCACCGCCATTTCAATTAAATATTTTGGGCTGGGTAAAAGCGCCTCGGGTTGATGCTTATGGCCTCGGTAACCTTGAATACTCCTAATTACCCGCTGGGTTATCCGGCTGTTAAGATTATTTTCCCAATCGCTAATAACCCCGGCCTCAAGCTCTTCCTTATCAACTATCCTTGCCTTGCCTTTAAGGCAATATCCTTTAAACTTATGTTCATCGACCGCGGTAATGCTTATATTGGGATTATTCTGCAGATTGTTAAATGTTCGGCCATGATAAAGATCGAGCAGATAAATCTTACCCTCCCTGCCTATCTTTACGATGCCTTTACAGGCGTTATGGCTTCTTCCTTGTTTATCAATAGTAGAAATAATCGTAAAGCTCTGATGCTCAAAAAAATCAACTATTTCTTCACTCAGCATATCCGCATACTCCAAGCTGATTCTTTATCTCTTCGCCTTCTTCTTAGCTTTAGCAACTCTTAAACCAACCCCTCCAACATTTCCCTGACTTTTTTCTTCCTTTGCGAAACTGAGATTTCCTTTACTGTAAACTTCTCATTAAAAACAGGCGAATCTTTTTTATAAAAAACCCCTAAAGCAACCGGTGCATCCGTATTATAATCCCACTCCCTTATTTTCTTCAATGCTTCATTGTAATCAGAAAAGTTATGCTGCTTGAGCGCATAAACCTTCTGGTTATAATAGTCATACAAATTAAAAAAGGTAACGCACACCTGCAGCACATCCACCAAAGAAAAACCCTTATGCATTATCGCCTCTTTTATAACATCTTTAAGTAAATCCATCCGGTTAGAATACCCCCGAGCGATAAAAGTTGCCCCGCTTGCAAGCATCAGCTCTAATGGATTAATCGGCAGTTCATTTGTTCCAGAAGGCGTAGAACGGCCGCGAAAACCCAAAGGAGAAGTAGGGGTATATTGTCCTGTAGTGAGACCATAGACACGGTTATTATGGATAAGCATAGTGATATCAATATTACGTTTGGCGGCGAAAATTAGATGCTCTAAACCCTCGCCATAAGCATCGCCGTCTCCGGCAAATCCGATTACCTTTAAGTGCCCTTTGGCTATTTTAATTGCCTCGGCGACTGGAGTAACCCGGCCGTGTATAGAATAAAAACTATTGATATTTAGATAATCTACAATCTTGGCATGACAGCCGATGCCGGAAACCAAAACAATATTTTCCGAAGGACATTCACCTCCCTCGAATATCTCGCGTAGAACCGTCTTTACCGCATTTAGGATGGCAAAATTTCCGCAACCCGGACACCAGCTATTTTTGGCGTAGGTTCCCAGCTCTCTCATTAAAGCGCCTTTCTTACTTTTTCTTCTAATTCCTCAACCGAAAACGGCCTGCCGTCATATTTTAAGATTTTCTTATCTACCCTAAAGCCAAACCCGGAAATCAGGCGCACGAATTGACCAGTAGCATTATTTTCTATGCAGATTATCTTTTCGCTACCCATAAGCGCTTTGCTTAATTTCTCTTCGCAAAAAGGGCTAAGCACAGCTACGCATACCGCCTTTAATCCAAGATTTTCAGCAACCTCTACGCATACGCCCTTATTCGACCCCCAGCATAATAAGATTGTTTCAGAGTTTAAATTGCCATACGCCTTTATTGTTGGATAATTCTCTAATTCCCCTATCAGATACTTTTCCTTACGCAGGCGCTTATCCTGCATCAAAACCACTGTGTTAGATTCTTCTGTGGTTATCCCAAATTCATCATGTTCATAGCTGTTTACTTTAATAACCGCATCCTTATCCGGCACAAAGGTTAAAGGTGAAATGCCGCTTTCACTCTCTGCATATCGCTTAAATTCTCCATTTCTATCCCATAAGAGAGGACTACATCCCTTGGGTTCCTCTATCGCGCCTATATCAAAGTTAAAACTGCCTTCGCTTAAATTTTTATCACTTAAGATAATTGCCGGTATCTGAAATTTCCAAGCAAAGTTTAAGGCAACCTGCGCCCAGAAATACGCCTCTTCGGCATCGCCGGGAGCTGCTACGAAACGGACAAATTCGCCTTGAGCGGCGTTTAAGGCAAAAAGCAATTCAGTCTGCCCGCTATATGTCGGCAGGCCCGTGCTTGGTCCGGGACGCTGTCCGAGTATAATTACTACCGGCAATTCTGCCATCCCAGAAAGACTCAGCCCTTCAGTCATCAAGCAAAATCCTCCTCCGGAAGTCCCTACTGCCGCTTTTTTACCGACGTAGGCAAAACCCAGCGCCAAAAGCATTACTCCGATTTCGCTTTCCGGATGTATTACAGTAATACCGAAATATTCTGCCTTCTCAGCTAAAAAGTGTAATAAACTCGAACTTGGCGTCATTGGATAGGCAATATAGGTATCAAGCCCTGCGCTATATAACCCAATACCTATTGCTTCGTTGCCTGTAACTAACGGTAATGCTTTTCTTGTAGTACTTTCAATTTTAACAACTCCGCTGACTGCTTCATAACCTCTTCTGGCAAGCCTCAAGTTTAAATCTATTTCCTTAGAAATATTCTTCCGAAAAACTTTTTCCAAAACCTCCCAGCTTAAATTCACCGCTTTACAAAGAGAACCGATAGCACAGGAATTACGCATTATTGCCAAAGCATTTTCTTCTTTGACTATTTTCTCCAGCGCCACCCCTATGCCTTCTGCTTTGGATAAATCGGAATTATAGATGACAAGTGCCTCTTGCGCTAACTTATTTTTATGCAAGTCAACTGTGTCCTGATTTAAAGCGAGTAAAAAATTTATTTTATTTGTATGCGCTGAAATTCTTTTTTTGGAAAGTCTGATAATAGAAAAGTTATGACCGCCGCGGATTAAGGAAGGATAATCGTAATAAATATAAGCATGCCAGCCCAGTTGGCCGAATATCCGGGCGATTAATAAACCGGCCTGATTTATGCCGTCGCCGGCTTTCCCGCCGATTAAAATGGAAAATTCATCCACCCTATTCCCTTTCTATGATGATATTTTTTTAGCAAACTCTTTACCGAAATCAAAACAGCGCGTTAATTCATTTTTATCCGGCCTGTATTTGACTGAAATACTCGGAACAGATACCTCGATGCCGGATTCTTTAAGCAATTCTTCTATATTTTTTACTGCCCCGCCTGCCCACCCGTATGAGCCAAATACTGCGGCACGCCTATTTTTAGGCTTAAGTCCCTTTAAAAATTTTAAAAAACCGGCCATCACCGGAAGCATATCGTTATCATGAGTAGATGAGCCGAAAATAAACCCTTTAGCATTAAACATCTGTTTTATGACCTCCGTGCGGTCAGATAACGCGATATCAAAAACTGCCGTCTCAACACCCGATGAAATAAGGCCGGCGGCAATCTCATAAGCCATCTTTGCAGTCGACTGCCACATTGTTTCATAAATAATGACTGCCTTGGGCTTGGTGGTTTCATTTTTTGCCCAACTAACATAAGCGTTAATAATTTTTGCGGGATCCTTACGCCAGAGGATGCCGTGGCTGGGCGCGATTATGTCTATGGCAATATTCATTTTTTGTATTTCTTCAATTTTACGCAAAATTATCATGCTAAACGGCCAGAGGATATTAGTATAATATTTTTCCGCCTCATCCATCAACACGCATTCGTCAACTTCATCATCAAAAAGCTTTGAACTCGCTAAGTGCTGGCCAAAGGCATCGTTGGAAAGAAGCAGTTTCTCCTCAGCGCAATAGGTAAACATACTGTCCGGCCAGTGAATCATCGCCGCCTCAAGAAAACCAAGCGTGCGTTTACCCAGCTTTAATTTATCGCCGGTTTTAACCACGCAAAAATCCCAGTTTTCATAATAGTTCCTATATAAACCTTCCTTACATTTTTCCGTCCCGAATAATTTTGCGCCAGGACAAAGCTTAGTTATGGCAGGGAGCGCTCCGGAATGGTCGGTTTCCACGTGATTTACTATAATATAGTCTATTTTTCCCGGCTCAACTATCTCACGGATTCTTTCAATCATTTCTCCCGCAAACGGACCGTAAACCGTATCTACCAAAGCAATCTTTTCATCCACTATCAAATAGGCATTATAAGTCGTCCCTCTTGGCGTAGAGTAGGTATGTCCGTGAAAGGTGCGCACGTTCCAGTCAATTACACCCACCCAATAAATCCCTTTTTTTATCTCGAGTGGTTTCATCTGCTTTTACCCCTCTTTGCGCCGCAAAAGTTTTTGCGGCATCAAAGAAAAATGAAACATCAGCTGATCATTTTTCTTCGACAAACTCGCTCTTCTCCGCACCGCATACCGGACATACCCAGCTTTCGGGTAAATTCTCAAAAGCTATTCCCGGGGCAACGCCGCTGTCCGGATCGCCTAAAGCCGGGTCATAAATATAACCACAAACTGTGCAACGGTATTTCTGCATATTTCCTTCCTCTTTATCTGGGCATTTATTGAGGCGTCCTTAAATGAAGAAACCAGATACATCCCATAACTTATGTTATGCAGGACATTTTTATCCATGTATTTAGTTATTATACCACAGCGGCCATCTCTTTATTATCTACAGTAATCGGCGGATGCAGCATCGGCCTTAATTTTAGTTTCTCGCGCTTTTTATTGACGTGGTCAATAATAATATGGGCACCTTTAACTGGATCACTCTCAAAGCTCCATCCGGCGCCAACAATATCAAAAATATCTTTTGTGATATAGCGGGTTAGATTATCGCTGCCTAAAACCGGCAAGGATGAGCCGAATAAAACAAATATCCCGGAGGCTACCGCATACCAGCCAATAGCAATGGCCTTTTCCGCCATCCATTCAGGAGCCGCCCCGGCAACAGGCAGGTCGCTAAAATCTTCGCCTAATCCGCCCTCGTTTAAAATATTACAACACTCAATTAAAATACGGCTGTTATCCACGCAGGCTCCGGAATGAAGCACCGGAGGAATCCCGACGGCTTCACAGACTTCCCGTAGGCCAAGCCCCGCGTATTTTAAAGCCGCCTCAGGCTGCAATAACCCTGCCTTTCCGCAGGCAACCGCGGCACATCCTGTCTGCACTACCAAAACATCATGCGCCAGCAACTCTTTGACCATGGCGATGTGTGAGCCACCGCTCTCATTCTTAGGGTTATCGCATCCGACTACCGCAACCACACCGCGGATTCTACCTTCAATAATTGCATTATTTAAAGGGAGGTAAGTTGATCTATATCTGCCTCCTAAATGATGAAACACGCCTTCAGCAGTAAAACCAACCACAATATCGGTTTTTTCCTTCGGGATATGCACGCGCGCCTTATCGCGCTTGGGGAAATTTTCAATCGCCTCCTCAATCAAACGCCTCGCTGTCGTAACTGCTTCTTCTTCTTTAAACTCTACATGTTCCACCCCAGGAAAACGCGCCTTCTCATGCGTAGAGACAATCTTAGTATGATAGCAACTTGCTACCTTTGCCAAAGACGGCATCACACATTGTAAATCAACCAGCATCAAATCGACGGCTCCGGTAACCAAAGCCAATTCCTGCTGCAAGAAATTTCCAGCCACGGGAATTCCTTTTCTTACCAAAATCTCATTTGCCGTGCAACATATACCGGTAATATTTATTCCCTTAGCGCCTTTTGCCTTAGCCTTAGCAATTAATGCTTCTTCCATTGCTGTCTCTGCCACCACGTCCGATAAAAGCGGCACATGGCCGTGGACAATAATATTTACTTCGTCCTCTTTTAATACACCCAAGTTTGCCTGCGAACGTACGGGTTCAGGCAGGCCGAAAAGCACATCGGAAACCTCGGTTGCTACCATTGAACCGCCCCAGCCGTCAGAAAGAGCAACTTTCATCGTAGCATTCACTAAACTTTTATAATCATTATCCACGCCAATATTGGTGCGCGAAAGCGCCTCGGTAATCTCGCGGTCTATCCCGCGCGGCATAATCCCTAATTTACGCCAAAGTTCCCGCCGTTTTTTCGGCGCGCGCCTGACAAAAACCAATTCCCCGCTCTGCTGGCCGTATTCAGCAAGGATTTTTTCTGCCAAGTCTTTAGTGATGGCATTTAACGGCCTATTTTCTACGCTAACGCCGTATTCTTTAGCCACCTCTTTTAGTTTATCTTCAGCTTTAATACGGTAGCCCTCGGTCTTTCCCTCAGCTAAGGCTAAAAGCGCCAAAGTCAGATCCCGGCCGTGGTCATTATGGCAGGCAGAGCCGGCTACAGTATGACGCAAGAGGTTCCTTGCGGCAATAATATCCTTGTCTGCGCCGCAGACGCCGTATTGCGCACCTTCGCCAAAAGGATCAATTCTGCAGGGACCTAAATTACAGTTTTTACAGCACAACCCCAGTATGCCAAAACCGCAATGCGGCTCCTGCAATTCGCTTCTTTCCCATATTGTCTGAATACTTGCTTCTTGCGCGAGCTTTAACATCTCCTTAGTTGCAGAATCTGCAGAATTTATTTTTTTCATTTTTTCTAATACCTCCGTATCTTAAAAATATTACATTATCTAATTCTATCATTCCAACAACGCTTTTGCTATATTTTTTACTTCCCGGTAAATTTTATCTTTTTTAAGTGCGGGATAATTTCCGTCTTGCGAAGCTTTCTGGCAAGCCGCGCTATAGGAAAGCCGGCCCAATAACTTCATCTTATCCAAGTTTGATTTAATAAAATTAAGGTCATCTTCGTCTTTTATCCGGTTTGCCACCAGAGAAATTTCTTTAATCCCGATATCTTTAGCTAAAGGATAAATACGTTTTAAACTATCCAAACTTAAATTAGCGGGCTCAATTATTATCAATAAGTGGTCAAATTTTGCGGCTGTGCCTCTTCCTAGATGCTCGACACCTGCCTCAAAATCAACCACAATATGTTCGTTTTCCCGTAAAACTATTTTATGCAAGAGCCGTTTTAAGAAGGTATTTTCCGGACAGGCACAGCCGGCGTCACCGGCATTCACGGTCCCCATTACAATTAGCTTTACGCCGTCTTGCTCTCTTATAAACCTATCTGGGATATCATCTATCTGGGGATTAAGCTTAAAAAAACTGCGGTTTCCGCCTTTTACCCCCATCCGCTGCTCAATTAAATCCTTCATCTGGATAATCGGCTTAATCTTCTCGTAATCTGAAAAACCTAAAACCCTTGCTAAATTTGCGTCGGGATCGGCATCAACCGCCAAAACCTCTGCCCCCGTCTCTTTCAACGCCCAGCAAAGCAGAGCCGAAAACGTCGTCTTACCCACCCCGCCTTTTCCGGCAACAGCAATTTTCATAGCATGAATTCTCACAAATAAAACACGAATCTAGACAAATTTTATATATAGAAAATAAGAGTTTATATTATAAACTATTTTATTATCGCACGCAACTTTTTATTCTAAAAAGCGCTGCTATTATTGTCTTTCAAAATAAAAAGCGCGCCTTTCCCTTTTAAGAAGGCTGCGCCTTTAACTTTTGCCATTACTGTTTTTAGAGAATAATGTGCCTTAGCGCCAAAATTGGATGGCAGTAAAACATCCTGCGCGAGGAATAACGCATCACCACAATAATTTTCTGGCGCATATCCGCCTTATAACAATGTATCGGGCATTTAGCGCACACCGGCTTATTTTCGCCGAACGGGCATTTATCCAGCCGTAAATGCGCATACTCTAATAAAGAACCGCACTCAACGCAAAGCCCTTTTTTTGTTTTATGCATGCCACGGCAGTAAATCCTTATGGACGCCGCAACTATATTTTTCTCTTTTGTCATTTCTCTATCTTATACAATTTCCTATTCAAAATGAATCTCGTTTTTAGAAGGGGGTTTAGGATTTTCTATAATTTTATCCCCTAATCTTTTCCGCAATGTCTTTAGGAAAGCGTCCCATCTTTCCGGGATTTGCAAGATGGCCCCTATCCTCGTTCTGCCATATTCTTTCCCATTCTCGGCATACCATTCTGTTACCGTTTCTATGAAAGCCGGCACATCTTCATCTAAAATAAACTCGGCAATTTTATGTCCGCTAAGAGGATGTCTTCCGTGTCTGCCGCCCACGCGCACAATCCAACCCTTAACTTTCCCTTGCCAGCTGTCTGTAGGGCAGGCGCGGATACAGTCAGCACAATAAAGACACTTCTCTGGATAATATACGGGCTTCCCGCTCTCGGAATCACTTACAATCGCTCCTTCTCTGCAGGCCTTTGAGCAGATACGACAGCCTGTGCAAGTCTCTTCATTCCACTCTGGCTTTACTGCGCCCTGAAAACCTAAGTCATTCTCGTTTGTCCTGGCGCAGTCTATAGGGCAGCCTGAGAATGATATCTTAAACTTATGCGGCATTTCTTGGGCAAAAAATCGCTCGTCTACAAGTTTTGCCATCTTCTGAGTATCCATAAGCCCATTAGGATTGTATTCACACCCTGAACAGGCAGTAGGTACCCTAATACGCGGGCCACAGGAAGCTACCTTTTGGCTGCCTTCCGCAAGCTCATCATAAACAGCTTTAAAATTACGATAGTCCACATAGGGCAATTCGAGGGACTGCCTGAAAGACAAATGCACATAATCTCCTGCATATTTTTTGGCGACTTCTACAATCTTCTCTAATTTAGATAGCGGCACTCTGCCGCCGGGACAACGCAGACGCACAGTGAACATATCCTTTTGTCTCTGTTTAATCAAACCACCTGATTTTAGAGTAGTAAAATCTATTTCCCCTACCTTACCTTCAATTTCTGTATCTATTTTTACTTTATTGGTTTTATCGGCTATAAAACTATCTTGCAAGGTTACCACCTCCTTTTTTTATAAGAAGCCTAAAACTATTGCCAGAGAGCTTCTCAACCTTAATAATCTTATGTCCCTCTTCTTTTATTGAACGCGGCACATTTTGCATTGGTTCTCCATCGTCTATAATTACTTCTAAGACCTGTCCATCCTGCATCTCTTCTAACTTTAATTTTGTCTTCACAAAATTAATCGGACAAACTACGCCTTTTAGATCCAATCTGTCATCAACTTTTATCTCTGTCATCTCAGTAATTCAAATGTTTTAATTCTTGACGCTCAGGCATGATTATTTCAATTTTCATCCAATAAATATATTTTCTTTGCAAGCTCTTTTCCCGTGGAAGTAAGAAATATCTTGTCAATTATCTGGTTTAATTTGGATTTATCCTTTATATCCGCTTCATCCCTTAAGTTCACTAACCAATCTGCATCGTATAAAACCTTAAAATTTTGTGTATTGATTTTCCCCGGAGAATGATGATGGGCAATTATTGCGCAGATTTCTTCTATGTCGGCTTTAGGCAGGCCTGCTTTCAACAAGATTTTACGGGCAACTTGCGGGCCTTCTTTCTCTTGTAAATTTCCCGCGGATGAGCCGTATTTTTCTAAAGCGGCCTTTATCCCAACATCATGCAATATTGCCGCAGGGACTACGATATGCCAGTCGGATTTTCCCTCTCTTAACAAATCCTCAGCAAAACCTAAAACTTTTTTAGCGTGGTTTATACGTTTTTGGTCCTCGCCGAAATAATCCTCTAATTCTTTTAATAATTTATCTTTCGTGGTAATTGCCTTGTTTTGCTTATAGGTTTGATATACCTCTTTACCGACGCAACGCTCTGCCGCTTTGCACCAGTCAAGGCAATTTCCCCCTTCCTTAAGGCGCAGGATTTTATTTTTGCACTTCGGGCAGGTTATCTGAATTTCATCCGTCCAGATTTCAACCTTATGTCCGCAACTGGAACATTTAATTTCTTCTGGCTCAGGCGAACGGAATTTCATTGAACCAGGACAAAAATCAATCGCCATTTTAGTTTATCCTTGTGGTTTAATTTCTCTAAAATCAATTATCTGCTCACCCGGACAGCCAGCAGGACCTTTTTGTTCTGAATGAGAATCTGTGGATATCCCAGATAAGGGGTTCTCTATACCCTTTTCTTTAAGATAATCGAGTGCTTGTTCTAGGTATTCCTGCTGGTTGTGTTCTTTAAGATGTTTTAAATGGGCCTTGATTACATTTTTTCCTTGTTTGACAATATTTACCATTACTTTTTTCTCATTATAGACTTGAGCTTCTCTTTCTTCAATAGTAATTGCACTTTCAGGGCAATAACCGATGCAGGCGCCCAGGCCATCGCAATATAAATCACTTACCAGTCTTACCTTGCCATCAATGACCTGCAGCGCCCCTTCCGGACAATTGGGGATACACAGACCGCAGCCATTGCATTTATCGCGGTCAATTTTTATAATTTTCCTTTTCATAGCCATTCTTTGAATTCTAAGCTAAAGTTAAGCTCCTTGGCTTAGCCGCCTTAGAATAATCCTTGGGTTTTTGGATTTTCTCCATATCACTTAACTTACCCTGCTCCTTTAACTCATTATAAATAAGCACCCAAACACAATCTTTGTTTCTATCCACTTCGCATTTTCCGCCAAAACTGCCGCCGCAAGGGCCGTTTAAGAGCCCTTTAGCGCACTGGGTTACGGGGCAAATCCCGCCTACTAAATCCAAAATACATTCGCCGCAGGCAGAACACTTCTCAAATAGGAATTTGCCGCTTTTATCCAAGGTGGACATAAAGACCGTGTCGCATCCGGCATGCACCGGCTTTTTCTTTCTCTGGTTTTCCTTAACCGACTGCACACCCAAGCCGCAGGCCATCACCAAAATGCTATCTGCCGCCTCTACTGCCTTACGCTGCTTGGCAAACTCCATCAACACCTGCGAGCCGACACAGGGCGCCTTAGGGATGACATAACCGGTAACATTTTTTCCGGCGGAAAGAAGTTTTTCCTTCATCTGGATAAGTTCTTTTTCTCCGCCAGTGCGGCAGGTAGTAGAACATTCCCCGCAGCCAACCAGAAAAATACTTTTTTCTGCACCTAAATTCCTTAAAATTTCTTCAAACTGCTTTTGATTGGTAACAATCATTTTCTCCCCCTGTCTTGTATGTCATCAATACAGCAGGAGCATTATATGCTATTTTATTCTCTTAGGCAACTCTTTTGGCGGCTACTATACTTCCTTCTCCAATGCAGGAATTCTGACAAACAAGGAAATCAGGGTCTTTACGCCGATTGAGCGGATTATATTTATCATCATGGCGGCATAGCCTACAACGATAACCAATCCGAAGAGCATCGCCACATACATATAGGGCAGATATTTCGTTTCGCCAAAGTACAAATTGCGGCGCAGCATCCCAGCTAAACCGGCATAACCCATCGCCATAGACATTCCGATTCCCCCGATAAAATTACACCAGAAATGCAGACTAACTAAACGGTTGCTTTTGAGTTCTAGCTTTGTCACCATAGGGAAAACTGCATAAAGCGCGGCAAAAAGGGTCATCGATAAACCCACAAGGATCATAGTATGGGCATGGAATCCGACAACCCATTGGGTGTTATGCAGGATGCGATTAGTATCGACGTTGGCCTGCATAATGCCAGCGACTGCGCCAATCGCAAATCCAGTTATTCCGCCAAGCATAAACTTAAGCGGCACTGTCATCTTTAACGGCCTTGCCAACCAAAGAGTTGCCAGTGAACAAAATATAGCGATCCCTGTGGTAATGATTTCGAGGGAAGTAATCAATTCACCTGAAAAAAACCTTAAGAACAGCGGCTGCGGCTGGTCTGATAAAAGATGATGGCTCCAGACGCTCCAAGATACTACGAGCTCAATAAACATTGCCGCGCGCACAACATTTTCTCCAAAGATAGACCTCTTGGTTATAAGCATAGTCAAAAGATACCAGGTGCCTACTACATAGATAAGCACTAAACCATCGGCAATCAGATCAAGGCCCCACCAATAAACATTTTTATAAATAAGCGGGTCTATAATTTTATGCGAAAACATTTTGCCGGCAAAACCTGAAACGGCATAAATGATAAGAACCAAAGAAACAAGACCTAAGACTAGAGCATCAAGTACCGTATCCACCGAACCTTTAAATATAGCTGTAAGCGGAAGCGGAACATCAGGCAGATCCTTCCTTTTACCTTTGCCAACGAGGCGTCGGAAAAGATTTATCAAGCCATCCAACCCTAAACCAGAAATTATATAGGCAGTAGTTGGCTTGGTTTGTCCAGGGGCCTTTTTCAATATCGTGGCATATAAATTAAAGCAAAAAATCAAAACAGAACTCATTATAGTAAACATACCTATGCCATAGCTCAAAAGCGAAACTGGCGTAGAGCGCAATATAGGAAGCGGCCAATAATTGGTATAAAGTGCCGCGTAACGGAAAAGGAAACTGCTTAACCAGACAATCATAACTCCGCCAACCATCAGCCATAGATTAAGATGCGCTAACTTCTCGCTGAATAGCTTCTTATTCATTAAAGTCGGTACTAAAAAATAAAACGCCCCCATCACTAACATAAAGCTATAGCCAAATACGCCAACGATCGGATGGGCGTTTAATACCGCAAAATAATGCTCTGGCTCAATAAGTTTAATGTTGCAGAGCTCTGTGCGCATCATCATACCTTCAAGGCTGCTCAACCCAAAAAATAGCAGCGAAAAAACCACGAATCTTAAAGTAATTTTCTCCAGACTACCTAATTTTTTTATTAGATTCATCTTTCTCCTCCATTACTATTCGGAAACTACGACGGCGTCCTTTAAAAACATCCGCCAGTTTTCCGGTCCGGAATACTCAGTGGAGCGGATACTGTAGTTTCCCTGCTTATCAAATATCCAGATAATCTCATTGGCATGGCCGGGCAATACCTGCATCTGAAAAACCATTGTTCCATCATCTCTGAATATCCCGAAGCCATAGGTAACATCCTGCGAAAAGAGGGTAAATTTAACTGGTTCATTTACTTTAAGTTTTATCGGATCCTCAGGAAGATAAAACTTATAGTCGGCAACATTAATTGCGACCTCTTTTTTAGAAAGTATCTGCTTCTTCAAAACCTGCCATCTTGTCCAGGGAAATTTAATGTGCGTGAAAACATGGAATCCCAGAGCCAAAACGATAACAAAAATAATCCAAGAGGTAAGCGAGATTTTAAATTTTAAATTAATCTTTTTCTCGGAAGTAACTGCTCGGCTAAATAAACTCATCAAGGTCAATACTGTCAAGGCATAAACCGTATAGACGATTCCCACTATCGTTGTCGCATACATTTTACACACCATCCTTTCTTATCCCATTTTTTCTTTTGGTTTGTTTAATCTTGCGCGGATTAAGCGGCGTAAGGCAAGCACAGCAGGCATTTTTTATTTTAAGTGCTTCACGCTGAATAAACCGCTTACCTCTTCAAAAAGCACCGCTCTTACTCTTTCCTGCCATAATTTCTGAAATTTTTCTTTTTGTTCTTTGCTTGCCGTTTGCACAATGCATTTTGTAAAAAGACCGGGCATCTCATCCTTCTGCGGCAGGCGTTCCGGATGATAGGTAATTTTTACTGATTTTTTTGTATCCTCGCGGGTAAAAATAAAAGTGTTTGCTTCTTCATTCTTCTCATCAAAAAATAACTTATTTTTACGTACAAACTTCCCGCCTAATCCGGCAAAGCCAGTTTCAGGCGCGGCCCCGGTAATAAAAGTAATCACCTGTGAGATCGGGCCGTTGGCGCCGTGCTCTACGCTGCCTAAAACTTTTACATTTATTTCGCCCCTTATCGGGATATCTCTGCCATATAATGCCTCTAACGCCTTTTGTGTAATTTTGTAGGCGCCGGAAACTGCCGGACAGGAATGGCCGGCAAATTTTACTGCATCAACATAAGTAAATACCAACTCTTCGCCTTCAGGCAAAGCGCCGAGAAATTCTCCCAGCGGCTCGCGCAGTTTTATCGGCGCGGCATCTTCATAAAACGGCTGTTTCCATCTTATATCGCTTATACACATTTTCCCCTCTATGGTTTAGGCAGCAATCACTTTCTTTATTCCTGGGACTGCTTTCTTTATTGCCTGCTCGACTCCCTGAGTCATAGTTATCTGCGACATCGGACATCCGCCACAGGCGCCGGTGAGCCGAACTTTAACTATACCATCCTCAACACTCACCAACTCAATGTCTCCACCATCCATCTGTAAAGATGGCCGGATAGTTTCTAATGCCTTCTCAATCTTGTCTCTCATCTTAATATCTCCAATCGCTTTATTAAATTAGCTATGCCTTGGCCTGATCTTGACTTCTTTAAATCTTCGCTTTAAATCTTCTTTATCTTCTTCGCTGAATTTTTCAGCTAAGGATGCCAAATCATCGCATTCTTCAAAAAATTTAGATAATCGTGGAGACGTCTTTAAAAGATCGGATAATTCAAATTTATGCAGGCTATTCTTTTCCAGCGCTCTCCTTGACTTATCAATAAACTCTCTCACTGTCTCTTGTTCTCTACGTAAGTTTTCCGTTATCTCAAGCACTAACCGGCGCAGTCTGGGATAAAGATAATTTTCTTCAAAATCAAAGTGCCTATTTGCCAAATCGTCTATTTTTGTTAAGATATTTTTAGCTTCATAGCAATCAGACGATTCTATTGCCCCTTGAAAAGAATTTACTAAATTTAACAGCTCTAAGTGGTCTTTTTGAAAATCATCAATAAAACTATCTACTCTTGCCATAATTCCACCTCCCAATTTAAACCTTCTTTATTTCTACAATCCAATCCTTTGGTCCTTTCTGTTCATAATTCCATGCGTATTTTCCTTTGTATTCCACTTCAAACTGATACCATAACGGCTTTGGATCATGGTCGTTTATGATTCTTAAGGTTTCTCCGGCTTTTAATTCATCCCAGATTTGAAATATCTTCTCATGCCTTTGAAACGGCGGCATTGGCCTTAAATCTAATGTTTGTATATTTACGCTCATATCCATATCTCCTTTCTCAAGAAACGTTACTTTCCCACTCAATACATATCCTTTAATCCCGGGTTTACATTTTCTCTTTAGCCTATCACAAAAATTATCTATCCGATGAGGGGCATACCCAGCTCATTATTTCTTAGGATAGACTGCTCCTTTTAAATTTAAAGTGGCATCAACTTTTATTTCTGTCATTTTTATCTTAGGTATTCGGATTACGAACCAAAGGATTACTCAAATCTGCCTTGGGCAATTTTTGTATGTACTTCTATGTGGTCTTCTTCCGAAGGAGGCGGCTGGACAATATGCAAGACAGTAAGTTCTGTAAGAGCCCGCACACCTCTTTTTGTACCTCCAGGCACAATAATCAAATCCTTCTCTTTAGCTACTATTTTCTCATCTCCTCCCACAACTTCTGCTTCGCCTTCAAGAATACATAAAACCACATCTACTCCTGGAGTATGCACAGGAATAAACTGCCCTTGCTTAAAATACGCTAAAATAACTTTAATCTCATCTGACTCATAAACTACTTTTGGATTAAACCTATTCTCATTAAAGGATTTTAAATCCAAGGCATTTACCTTAATAACCTCTTTATTCTCCATGCATCTCTCCTTCTAAGAGGAAGGACTTGAAATAATCTCTTCCAAAATTGGCCATTTATCTTTCTGGCTTACCACAAATATAGCCGCGCTATCAGCACCCTTTTTTTCACCAGCGATTGCGACAACCTTACCCTCCCTAAGAATTCCGCCTTCCATCAGCATCTGCACAATGATAAAACACACCTTTATTCCTGTGCCGTATCTTTCCCTGATACTGCGCAGGTATTTATACCAAGGGTTTAAGCCTAATCTACCTATGAGCTTGCGCCAGAATAATAAACGGCAGCGGTGGGCATACACGGTAACACCGTTTTCCAGAAGATCCCGGAGGATATCATCCCTAAATCTTCTTTCTGGCGGCAGCCTTCCCTGATCATAGGTTACCACAATCATTTTTACTTTTTTGCCCCTTAATACTTCAAACAATTTTGCCGCCGTCTCGCCGCTAGTTGATGCTACCGCAATAGTGGTTATGCCATTTTTTTCTGCCGCCTCAACCGCCGTATTTAAAACATCCATCTGGCGGTTATGAAACCCATTCTTCTGAGAGAACGTCTCCCTGAAGGCTGACTACGATAGACTTAATCGGGATTTTCCTTTTTGCCGAATGAAGCGCCTCTTCTGCGATTGCCACAAGCCCGGCACAGCAAGGCACCTGCATAGTCATTACTGTAAGTGTATTTATCTTGGCATCGTCAATCAGCGATTTTACCTTCTCGGTATATTCTTCTTGCCCTTCATCTAACTTTGGGCAGGCGATAGCAACAGACTTTCCCTTAAGATAATCCTTGTGAAAGTCTCCTACTGTAAAAGCCACGCAATCCGCTGATAAAAGCACGTCTGCCTTCTGGTAATATGGCGCTTCAGGCGATACCAAGTGCAGTTGTATTGGCCATTGCTTCAGCTGCGACTGGCGTACCCCGCCTTCAACTTTACCACCTTTCGTGTCCTCTCTAAAATCCTGCATTCTCGAACCCGGGCATCCGCCCATTCCTGAATCACTCATTTTGTTACCTCCTTTTTTTCTGTTTTGATTTTTTGAACTCTTTGCTCTACTTCTTGAACGAACTTTTTGCACTTTTCTATCACCTCCTTATCTAACTTCTCTTCTGCTTCATTGAACTTAGTAAAAAGCTCTCCTACTTGTGTAGTAGAAATACTTCTATCGATCCACGGATATAGAATCTCATCCTCTCTCTTTATGTGTTCGCTGAGAAGTTCTTTATATGCGTTGAGGTGTGCGAAGACTGTTTTTTTATCTCCTTTATCTAAGGCCCTGATCATCGCCTGCACATGGCCCCGCGCTGTCTCGTGGTCAGCAAGCATGGTTTTAATAATATCTAAGTTTTTATCTGTATAGCCAAAGAGGATGTCTTCTTCCTTAGCGTGATGAAATTTATCCGCATAGAACCTGATGAAATCCAGCCCGTCCAGAATCAACTTTTTCCCGGAGTCGGAAGCGATATCAACATTTTCGATCACCTCCGGTATGAGCCCAATCCACTTCTTTATCAGGGCATGTTCATCTATCAGCCTCTTTATCACAGGAGAATACTTAATCTCCTTAACCGCGGTCTTTTTCGCCGCCTGCTTAAATGCGGGCCTCTTAATATCTCTTTGCGGATAGATAGTTTTTTCTATCCTATAGATGAGTTCCGTTTCCTGCGCCTGGGAAAGGTTGTGTATAGCTACTATGTCTTTCAAAAGGCAGGAACCCAAGGTACAGGGAACACAGCCTATTTTATATTCCTCCAGGATCTTGCCTACCTGAGGAAATTTCATGATAACCTCTTTTATCGGTGTATTAAGATATTTATGCATAAAATTATCTCTTCTTCTTTTTGAGGTCAGCGGGGGCGAAACAGCAATACCCTATCGCATCGAATTTCTTCCGCACGCCCTTCCACTCATCTTTCTTAAACGTTTTCAGGCACATGGGATAAAGTATATTATCCTCTTTATATATGTGTTCATCTAAATCTTTCGTTAAAAATTCAATCGTTGGCGTAATGGCGCCCATAAATTTTTTGAAATCCTTATGTTCGGCCATCATGGTGTTCTGGAATTCTTTCTTCTTTGCCAAGAATTCAACATGATCCGCTTTAAATATCTGCGGCGGCTCAGTTATGCCGTGCGCCTCCAAACGAGGGAAGAGCGCTTCTTCTTCGCGTTTATGGTGTTTTTCGGTCTCCACAAAGAAATGCGATAACTCTTTCAAGGTGTCTATCTCCCGATTAGATTTCTCAAAAGAGCCGAGCGTTTTTATCCTCTTTAGAATCCGCTTGAGTTTCTTTAAATTTTTCTTTATTATCTCATGCTCATCCATGCATATCTGTATCGGATGTGCAGACGGCAGTTTTATTTTTTTTCTCTCTATGCCGAGCTGTTTTTTCATCACCTCAAGGTGGACATCGCATAAACGTTTCATCTCCTCTCTCTCTACGCCTTCCTTGATCAGCTCCTGTTCGGCCAAAACCAACTCTTTTACGTCTATATCCTGAATATACTTCGCCGCCTCTTTCTTCAGCGGCGCTAAATCTTTTTCTTCGGCCGTATGTATTTTTTTCAGTATTTCCTTTAAATCTGCTGAATTAGCCTTCATCCGGCTCACCTCCTAAACCAATGAAGCAAGAGTAATTGCTTTTAACTCGCTTACCACATATTCTTCAATGGCACTTATCCTCATACGTAATACACAAGCGCCCCTGTCAGGGCAGATTTTCTTTTTGAAAATGCATTCATTCAACCGCAGAGGCCCCTGAAATGCCTCTATTAAGTCCGTCAAAAGTATCTTTTCTAAAGAAAAATTTAACCTAAAGCCGCCGCGCTTTCCTTTACGCGATTTTAATATGCCCTTTTTATTTAAAACCTGCAAAATCTTCCGCAAAAAAGGCCGCGGAATCTTTAACCCTTTGACTAACCTTGTAACCGAAACTAAGCGGCCGCCCTCACGCGCAATAACACATAATGCCCTGACGGCATAGTCTGTGTCCCTATTGATTAATTTCATATTAATTTTTTGATTATGGTAGTAGGCAGTTTAACGTCATGCCCGGGACATGGTATCACAGCCATCTTTACAACGTGCTACTGGCCGCAACATATATTTAATTGTAATATTCATATATCCCCCTTTCCAGTATAAAGATACCAGACTAGTATCATTATGTCAAGAAAAATTTTATTTTCTAAGAAGTTATGGTAAAATATCTTAATGAAAATCAACATCGCAAAAAGTTCCGGTTTTTGCTTTGGGGTGCGCAGGGCGATAAATACCAGCTTAAAACTTGCGCACAGCAAGAAAAAGGCCTGCATTCTCGGAGACATCGTGCATAACAATTTTGTCGTTAGAGAACTAAACCAAGCCGGCCTAAGAAAAATTAAGCGCATAAAACCAGCGCCCTCTAACTCCGCCTTAATCATCAGTGCTCATGGCGCACCTATTTTAACTTTCCTAAGAGCAAAATCCGCCGGATACAAAATTGTCGATGCCACCTGCCCGAAAGTAAAAGATATCTATAAAATCGCGCGCCGCCTGGAGAAAAACAGTAAAATAATAATCATCGGGGACTTAAACCATCAGGAGGTAAAAGGCATTGCCGGACAACTAAAGAAAAGGGCTATAGTTATTGAATCAACAAAACACCTTCCGCTTGCGCAATTAAAACGGATTAAAAAAGCGTCGGTAGTGACACAGTCAACCCAAACACTGGAAAACATAAAAGCAATTATGGCAGAATTAGAAAAAATCATCCCGGATATAACGCTTTACAATACCGTCTGCCGGACTACGCTGATCAAACAAGAGGAAATAAAATGCCTGCCTAAAGCTAATGACCTAGTCCTTATTGTCGGCTCACCTACCAGCGCAAACACAAAACGGCTTTATGAAATATCTAAAGCTATAAATAAAAAAACTCACTGGATTGAAACAAAAAAAGACTTAAGGCCTAAATGGTTTAAGCGCATTAAAACTGTAGGGATTATGGCGGGCGCCTCTACTCCAGACGTAATTGTCCAAGAAATAACCGATGCCTTAAAAAATTAGGGACACATCCTATTTTTTATGTATCGCAGGTAACAAGCTGGCTATCAGAAACCATTTTCTAAAAAGTAAATATTGAGATCCTTAACCACGCTAAAAATAGGATGTGTCCCTAATTTCTATCCGTGCTTAATCTTCATGAGCAGGATATAAAGGTTTAGGCTGATGACAAGGGAGTTTGCGATTATTACCGGAAGGCTCATCACTAACACCCCATAAACTACCCATAAGATCACCCCAATAAAAAGAATTACATACATCGGCAAAGACAAATCGCGGGTCTGTTTGCTGCGGTAAATTTTAAAAGCCTGCGGCAGAAAAGAAGCGGTGGTGAATGTCCCGGCGATAAAGCCGATAACGCTGATATAATCCATTATTTATACCTCACTCCTGGCGAACTAATTTAATCTCAAAAAGCCTTGGCCATAATTTGCCTGTAACAAATAAACGGTTATTATCTTTATCATAGGCAATACCGTTTAAGACGTCAAACGGCTTATCGTGCTTATAAGGAGCTACTAGGCCTTTTAAATCCACCCAGCCTGATACCTCCCCTGTCTCGGGATTGATCTCGGCTATATATTCAGTCTGCCAAATATTGGCATAAATCTTGCCGCGGATATATTCCAGCTCGTTAATCCTGTTTACCGGGCCGTTAGTATCATACACTTTCAGGGTAGATTCTTCTTTAAAAGTCTCCGGGTTAAGAAAATGTAGCTTTGGGGTGCCGTTGCTGACAATCAAACGCTTGCCATCGTATGTAATACCCCAGCCCTCAAAAGGATAGTAAAATTGCCCTATCAGCATAAAGTTATCCTTATTATAAATAAAACCGGTATGGGAACGCCAGGTCAACTGGATAATCTTGTTTTTATATAAAGTTATGCCCTCGCCAAAGAATTGCTCCTGTAGTTTATGCGCCATTAGGATAGCGCCGGTTTTTAATTCGACCTTGCGCAGGCTCGATGCCCCATAAAGGCCTGTGCTTTCGTATAAAACACCATCCTCAAAAATTAAACCTTCTGTAAAAGCATCCTTATCATGGGGGTAGGAATTAACGATTTTATATCCATACCGCGCCTCCGCATGCTTATTTGAGGATACGCGGCAGCCCGATAAAGAAAAAACCAAAACTAAAAATATTATAACGATTTGATTCACATTATCAGAAAAGAGAATGGATTTTTCATAGCGAGTGCCGATTTTAGCCGAAAAGCTTAAAGTATTTCGGGAATCCCAAAAACTTTGGGACGGCGAGGATGTTTGAGCCCATTCCTGGCACAGAATGTGCCGAAGGGCGAGTTCCGCAGCCGCCGAAATACGAGAGAACTTCGGCGTAAAAAAATCGACTCCGAGCGAGAAAAATTCAGACTCTTTTATGAACCTTATTGGTAACATTTATCAATGAATCAAGTATGATTACACGCCGCATACATTCTTATTTATTATACTACTATTTTTTGGACAATATACAATAATAATTGACTCTTTTTATAATGCGGGTTAAAATATGTTAAATAATAACTTTCCAAAGGTAAAAATGCCAAAAAAGAGATTTCTTCTTATATCTATCCTAGCCTTATTTATCTTTCTTACTTACTATGCCAATGCCTATGACCTGCCAAGATTTTTCCCTTTTAATAAAGAAAATGCCCTCAGTGAATGGCAAGAGAAAATATTCAAAAATAAGGTATTATATAGGGTTGAGCCAAAACGGGAAGGCGGCTACCTTTTAGCAAAAAGCGACAAAGCCTGCTCCGGGATATTTTACAAAATTAAATTTAACCCTAAAGAATACCCCTTTATAAGCTGGAAATGGAAAATACTCACCTTTCCCAAAAAAGATAAAAATAAGGATGTAGTAGGCGGCTGGCTGGAAAGAGACGATTACGCCGCAAGGGTCTATATAATCTTCCCGGCCTTTATCTTTTTTAATACAAAAGCCATTGAATATATCTGGGACGAAACCTTGCCGGAAGGGACAATCTTAACCAGCCCTTATTGGCATAATATCAAATTATTGGTAATTGAGTCTGGCCGGAAAAATATCGGCCAGTGGGTCATCGAGGAAAGAAATATCTACCAAGACTATAGGCAGGCTTTTGGAAGTAATGCAGGAGGCGTCGGGGCAATAGCGCTGATGACAGACACAGACAATACGCTTTCCACTGCAGAGGCGCTCTATAAAGAAATAAAGGTAGGGTTTAAGAAATAGGGGGTAATGTGGATAATATAAAAAATAAAAGAAAAAGGTGGTTTTTTGCCAATAAACTTCACCGCCAAGCTTTATTATTAGTATTTTTGGCGGCATTTGTCCCGACAATTGTGGTAGCTTTCTGCCTCTACTATCTAATCTTTAATATCACCGCCAGTGAATTCGGCATCCCGGAAATTATCGCTTACAATATAATCCCTGCCGCGCAAAAGGTAAGCACAATCTTACTTATTGCTGCGCCGATTACGATTTTTATCATCCTTTTCTTCGCCTATAAAATAACCCATAAAATATTCGGGCCTTTTGACAGGATAATCAGGGAGCTTGATGAGCACATAGCAGGTAAAAGAAAAGGCCATATCATCCTTAGGAAGGGCGATAAATTCTGGCCATTAGCGGAAAGGCTGAATAAACTCTTAGACAAGGCCGAAACTTAATTTAACGCGGCGCTCTCTCCGGCAAGATAGCCCGTAGAAAAAGCCGCCTGCAGGTTAAAGCCTCCGGTATCCGCATCTATATCAAGCATCTCTCCGGCAAAATATAATCCTTTTATAAGGCGCGACTGCATTGTGCGCGGGTCAACCTCTTTTAGAGATACCCCTCCCCTGGTTATCATTGCTTCCTCTATAGGCATTGGGCCGCTGATTTCAAGACGCAATCCTTTTAACTGATTAATTATTTTTCTACGTTCTTCTTGCGTAATCTGACTTGCATTCTTGCAAGAAATACCGCAAACCCCCAGAAAAACATCCGCCATTCTCTGAGGCAACAAACTCTTCATTATATTTTTTATATTTTTTCTTGGGCTGGATTTAAACTCACCTAATAGGCGCGCTTCTAACTGCCCATATGATAACGCCGGTTTTAAATCTATATCTAAATATACCCTCTTTTTTTCTAAAAGCCAATCGACAATTTGGCCGCTAAGTGTTAAGACTAAAGGGCCGGATACGCCAAAATCCGTAAATAAAAGTTCGCCTACTCCTGAAATAAGCTTGCGCTGGCAATCGCTAAATATAAGGCGCACATTTTTAAGCGTAATACCTTTGAGTTCCTCAAAATACCTTTCTTTTGTCTTAAGCGCGACTAATCCTGCACGAAGCGGCACAATATGATGGCCTAATTTTCGCACGATTTCCAGGCCTTCGCCGCTTGATCCGGTAAAGCCGTAAGAAACGCCGCCGCAAGCCAAGATAACGCGGTCGCAATATATAAATTTTCCCCCGGATAACTCTACTGCCCTGGCTTCTGAACCTTTAAGCAAAATATCTTTCAGGCGGCAATTATATAAAACCCTTACTTTATTTTTAGCGAGTTCATTTTTAATGATTCCTAGGACGCTTGCCGATTTATCACAGGCAGGAAAAACCCTCATCTGGCGCTCTATATTTAACTTTAAGCCGCGCGCCGTAAAAAAACTCATCAACTCTTTATTAAAAAAAACCTTAAAAGCGTCTCTTAAAAATTCTCCATTTCGGGAAAATCTTTTAAGAAACTCCTCTAACGCACAGGCATTAGTAAGATTGCAGCGGCCCTTACCGCTTAAAAGGAGCTTTCTGCCTAATGCAGGATTTTTTTCAATTAAGACTACATCTTGCTTAAGTTGGCCGGCACGGATTGAGGCCATCATTCCAGCCGGCCCGCCGCCGACTATTGCTATTCTTTTTACCTGCATCTAAAATTTCACCGCTAATTTTATGCCGAATTCTGTGGAATTATTTTCCGGCTCGTAACCGGTCCCAATAATTACGCCGGAAAAACTGACCGGTTCTTCTTCTGAACGCTTAATTTTCCAATAACGGATAAACGGTTCTACCACGAAATCAATTTTTTCGCTTTTCCTTTTTAATTTAAGAGAAGCGCGCAGGCCGTATCCTTTATTCTGGTCATTCTCTAAATCGGCAAAACTAGAATTGGCGCCGCTAAGATGGCTAATCTGCACACCTTTCCAGAAATAATCATATTCTAAGGCAACGCCAGATACCCAGCCATCTTGCAATCCGCCAACCGCCTCAACACCGATAGGGCTGTAGAAATAATTAGACTCTCTTTCATAGCCTAGCGCTCCGGTAGATGTCGCCATTCCGCTTGAATCATCATTCAGATACCTGTACCCAAAACCGAAATATGGCATAATTACTAAATTATCTGAAAAGCAAAAATCATACCCGCCGACTTGCCTCACTTCAATAATGAAATCATCAAGGTTATCCATACTCCCTGAAGAAGGCGATGAGTAATCAACCTGTCCGAAAGCGGCTCTGCCATCCGTTTTAAAAACAAATTTTTCCCGAAAAGTGTAAGAGCCGGCCAAGCCATACATCCACCCCTTTTCTTCCATAACATCCGGCTCTTTATAAACAATATGCGATATCTCTGTGCCCAAATCCCAACTGCGCTTGGGTAATTCTACCTTGGCAAAAATACCCGTTGCCACAGTAAACATAAAATAAGCTGTTAAAAATATTATTTTTTTCATTATCGCCCTCCTTCTAATATTTTAACTCCTCTTTTCAATAGCCTCGATAAGCTTCCTAAAGATAAAATGATGAAAAGGTAAACAGATATACCAATAGATTTTCCCAGATAAGCTGTGCGTGCCATAGTAAGCAACTACCGACAACGTTCTTCTACCATCGCCTAAGTCATCAATTTTAAACTCAAGCCAAGCTTTACCAGGAAGCCTCATTTCCGCACGCAGTAAAAGGCGCCTGTTCTCTTTGATGTCTTCAATCCGCCAAAAGTCTATTACATCATTAATCTCTAAGCGGTAATACCTCTTTCTCCCCCGTACCGTCCCAACACCTAATAAAATCCTGTCCAACATCCCCCTTAGTTTCCAAAGCCAGTTGTTTTCAAACCATCCTTGCCTGCCGCCAATCCTGCAGATAGACTTAAATAGAGATTCGGCAGTTTTCTTGGTAATTAAAGAGTATTCTTTCATATAGGCAGGCCTGCCTTTAATTTCATTAAGCTTTATGGCTAAGCTATGCGCCGGCGGATAAGCATCTGACCAGCGGGTATGCACCCTATCCTGCTCCTCTCGAGACATCGCCCTGACTATCGCTTCCCTATATGAGATTGTTTCAAATGGTATTAGTTTTTTAATAGTGTCGTCTATGCAGATAACTTCATTCTTTAGCCCCTCCATCAGGCACTGAGTTATGGTGTTGGGTACTGGCGTAAAAAGGCTGGCAAGGTAGGCATAAAAACGAATATGGGAAAAAGGCGAAAGGATAAAGATTGTTTTCTTATGCAGCAGAGCAACGAAAACCCTAAGCATCTCTTCATAGGTTAAGATATCTCGGCCGCCTATATCGAAAGATTTACCTAATGTGTCCGGAACTTCTAAAACACCGACTAAATACTTAATTACATCGCGGATAGCTATGGGCTGGCATTTATTTTTTGCCCAATGTGGAATAAGCAGAATCGGTAATTTCTTGACCAGATGCTGGATGATTTCATAAGAAGCGCTGCCTGAACCGATAATTACCGCTGCCCGAAGGATGGTAACACCAAGTTTTGCCTTCTTCAACTCTTCTGCTACTTCTATCCGGCTGCGCAGATGCGAAGAAAGGGGGCTTCTCACATCACCCAGCCCTCCTAAATAGATGAGCCTTTTAACTTGGCTTTCTTCAGCGGCGCACCTGACATTAAATGCCGCTTTTATATCTGCCGCTTCAAACTCTTTCGGGCCAAGATATAAAAAATGAATCAGATAATAAATAACATCTATTTCTTCAAATGCCCTTCTTAAATCTTCTATCTTTAAGGCATCAGCCACTACTACCTCGGCCTGCGGCCATAAATTCTTATATACATCTGGCTCTCCCCTAACCATTGCCCTGACTTTATATCCCCGCGCCAATAATTCAGGGACAAGCCTGCCGCCAATATATCCAGAGGCTCCGGTAACCAAAACTTTTCCTATACCTATAAGGGGACGCGTAGGCAGGCCGTTAGAAAAAAGGTCGTCGCTGTTTAAAATATTATCAGACACTATCTATTTCTTTGCCACTTCTATGGTAACTTTAGCTTCCTGTTGTTTATCGTCTATGAAACGCGCCTGCGGGGGTAAAATAAGCTTAACGGTCAATGATCGAGTCTCGTTTATATTACGTAAATCAATGTCTTCGGTGGTAGCTTTAAGTAAACTAGTCTTGAGAACGCTTGGGGCAATAATAGAAATAACCTGCGGCTCAATCTTAATAGCGACAAGACTAACTCCGAAAGGCAGCCGCCCGGAAACCGCCGCTTCTACAGGGATACTAACATTAACTATTCTATATGCTTCAAGTGCAACTTTTTCCGGCGTAATATCTACTAGAGAAATTCCCGGCGGTTGACGGATAGAATCTTTAGAAAATAAAAATTCATTATTGCCTTCTTGGACCTTTGACATATCTAAAGAAATTTTAAGGTCCTTGGAGTCCATCAGAGTAAAGGCGCTTTCAGTCCCGCTTAGAGCCACTGTGGCTTCTTTAGGCTTTGGTTCGGCAATAATCCATTCAGAAGCAAGATTACGGTATTCAATGGGAATAATAAAATCCCGGCGGATTATATCTTGAGTATGGCCAAATACCATCCAGAGGCCGCAGGCTAAGGATAATGCGGTAAGCTTTTCTAAAATATGGCCGGTCAATAGCTCCGATAAGATATTTCTTCGTTGGGGAAATCTCTTGCGGTAGAAATCTTCGAGGCTAATGCGCAATGCCGCGACATCTTTTAACAACCTTATCTTGCCATTTTCAGCTACCGAAATAGTCCCTCTTTCTTCGGATACAACTATACAGAGAGCATCAGTACGCTCAGCTAAACCTAAAGCCGCGGCATGGCGCGTGCCTAAATGCCCGATTTCACGAATATTCATAGAAAGGGGCAGGTGGCAGCCAAATTCAATAATTCGCCCCTCTTCAATGATTACAGCACCGTCATGAGTAGGAGCGAGAGGATTAAAAATAGCTTCCAGCATAATCTGGCTGATTAAACCGCCTAAAGGCAGGCCCCCTTCAATATGGCGCCCTAAATAATCTTTTCCTTTTATCACTACTAAAGCTCCAATTTTTTTATTGGAAAGGTCTACTAATGCATTAGTAAGCATATCTACATTTTTATCGAAGGATGTAAAACGTTTCTTATTACGGATTAAACCCCACAGCGCTAGCCGTTCAAAAAAACGCCGGAATTCATCCTGAAAAATTATTACTACTATGATTAAAAAAATCGCAAAGAAAGCCTGGAAAACTATCGTCGTTAGATACAAGCCGAATAGGCGCGCTAAGGTATAAATAGAACCCAGGATAAATAAACCGAGCATCACAAACCTTGCCCTTGCCTGCTCAAACCAAACTAAAAGCATATAAATAAATACCGCAATCACGCCGATATCAATAAAATCGATTACTCGAATATTACTAAAGAGCCCCTGAATATGTTCCAGCATATCTCTCTCCTCAATGACCCCGCTGTAGGCGGGGGAATTAATCCCGCCGAATGTCTAAAAATTGTCGAAGAGAATTTTTGGACATATTATGAGGCGGGATAAAATTGTAGATTAGCCCTTACTCTTTTTTTCTAGCTCTGAGCGCAACTTATCTATTTCTTCTATCCTCCCTGCTAATTCTTTCTCAATTTTAAAATATTCTTT
>CAKKQO010000028.1:101657-104664 GCA_919902105.1 Omnitrophica bacterium GWA2_41_15
TATCTATTTCTTCTATCCTCCCTGCTAATTCTTTCTCAATTTTAAAATATTCTTTCTTGGAAACCCAGTTAGATTCAGTCTGTTTCTTTTCTAAATCTATAATAGACTTTTCCTGTCCGGATATCTTCTCTTGCAATTTTTTCATCTCCAGCTCCAACTTCCTTATATAATCCGTCATCTGACGGGAATCTTTTTTAAATAAGTCTATCTCGCTCTTCTTCTCCTCCAAATCCTTCTTTAGCCTCAAATTCAAAGAATATTCCGCATCAAAAGCCTTATCTTTATCAACGAGCCTGCGTTTAACTTGCCCTAACTCCTTTTTTGTATTCTCCAGGCCTTCTTTCTCTATCGATTCTATCTTTTTCTCATGAAGAAGTACGGCTTCCCGTTCTACCGTTTTATCTAAATCTTCTTTAAGGCGGCGGCTATTTTCTTTCTCTTTTTTTATTTCTACCTCAAGCAAGCCAATTTGCCCCTTAAACTTCTTGATGGTTTTTTCTAAATTTTCATTGTGTTTTTCTTGGTGCTTCGCCTCTAGTTCTTTTGTCTGGGAATCTTTGGATGCAGGAAAGCTCAAGACAAAAATAATTAAGATAAAAACAACAGTAATTAAAACCAGTATCAATAAAACCATCGCTTATTTTATGGCGCCCTCTTGGCTTTTAAATAACTTCAGCCTTTGCGCTAACTCCTTAAAGTCAACAAGGTGGCCGTCAAAATCCGGGCCGTCAACACAGCAAAACTTTATCTTACCATCAACGCTAACTCGGCAAGAGCCGCACATACCCGTTCCATCTACCATAATCGGGTTTAGGGAAACTATCGTTTTAATTTTATATCCACGCGTCAAATTTGCCACTGCCTCCATCATCGGCACCGGACCGATAGCATAAACTAAATCGGTTGGCCGGTTTAAAATCTCTCTTAAGACATCGGTAACCAGCCCCTTTTGGCCGTAAGAGCCGTCATCTGTAGTTATGAATAATTCATCGCAGACCTCGCGCATTTCCCTTTCGAGAATAATTAAATCTTTGGAGCGTGCGCCGATTATACCGATTACTTCATTGCCTGCTTTTCTTAATGCCTCTGCCACCGGCAGGACTTCGGCAATGCCTACCCCTCCTGCCACACAAACAACTGTGCCATATTTTATAATTTCAGCGGCATGACCCAATGGGCCTAAGATATCCAAGACGCTATCGCCGGAGTTGAGCCTGCCTAATTTTGCGGTAGTAAAACCCACTTCTTGAAAAATTAAAGTGATTAAACCCTTGTTTCTATCGGCACTGGCAATAGTCAAAGGAATACGCTCGCCTTTTTCGTCAATCCTGATTACCACAAACTGTCCTGGCAGGGCTTTTTTAGCAATATATTCTGCCTCAACTACTATTTTTTTAACTGTTTTACTTAATATTTCTTTATCCGCTATCTTAAACATCTTTCTACCTCTTAATAACCTTCACTTCCACATTCTTAAATTTCGCGGCGAGCTTCCTTCCTTTTTCTTCGCCTAAAACAAAAATTGCCGTTGATAAAGCATCTGCGGTTAACCCGTTGTCGGCAAATACACTTACCGAACAAATAGAATTATCTACTGGATATCCGGTGCGCGGGTCAATTATATGCGTATAACGTTTGTTATTATAAATAAAGTACTGCTCGTAGTCCCCTGAGGTAGATATGGCCCTATTGCTCAATTTAAAAGTATCCAAAACTCCATTGGGCTTTCGGGGATTTTGTAAACCAACCACCCAGTAAACAAAGCCCTTTTTACCTAAACAATATATTTGGCCCCCGGCATTAACAAGCGCGCTTTTTACGCCGTAATGTTTTAAAATGGCAACTGCCCTATCTACTGCATAGCCTTTAGCAATGGCGCCTAAATCTAAAGACACGCCTTTTTTTCGTAATCTTATTATACTATTTTTTTCATCGATCTCAATGAAGTTTGAACTAACATAAGACAATGCGGAATTTATCCTTTCCTGTGAGGGAATTTTAATTTGTTTCGCCTCTTTTTGCATATTTTCCTTAATATTCCATAATTTTACTAAAGGCCCGACGGTAATATCGAATGCTCCGCCGCTTAGTTTATGAAAATATTTAGCCATTTTTATCACATAAAGCGTATTATGGGAAACCTTTGCCTGGCCGTTTGCGTTTAAGCGCGAAATTTCGCTATTGGGCTTATAATTACTCATTAAAGCGTCAATGCGCTCAATCTCGGTAAATGCCGCCTCTATCGCCTTTTTATCTTGGGCGGTAATTTCTACCACCGTGCCCATAATCAGCCGGGTTTGAGCATGATAGGGCTTTGCGGCACAACCGCACAATAGCGACAATGCAATATAAACAATAGAAAATAGTAAAATCTTAATTCGCTTCATTTAAGTCTAGTCTCAAAGAGTCAAAGATTCAAAGTGTCATAGAAAAATACTTTGACTCTTGGATACTCTGACTCTCTGACACTTTATCTTTATTTCTTTTTTACCTGCATTAATTCTTTTAAAGAAAGTGTATTTACTACATCTTTTTTGGAGAGCCATGCCCTGCGGGCAGTGGCTACGCCGAACTTCATATAATCCAACTGCTCAGTATAATGTGAGTCTGTTGAAATTGTAAACCTTACCCCGCTCTCTCTGGCACGCCGTGCATTAATGTCATTTAAATCTAACCTCGTAGGAAAAGAATTAATTTCTAAAAATGTTCCGGTGTCTTTCGCCGCCTTAAAGAATGCGGCAAAATCCACTTCATATGCCTCGCGCACGGCCCAGAGCCGGCCTGTGGGATGAGCAATAATATCAATATGCCTATTAAGGCAGGCCTTACACAACCGCTTTGTTACTTTTTCTTTTGACTGCCGGAAACCAGAATGAATCGCCCCTATCACAACATCAAACTCAGCAAGCACCTTATCCGAATAATCGGTATTGCCGTCACTATCCAATTCCACTTCTGTGCCGAATAAAATTTTGATTTTTAATTCTTTGTTTAACTTCTCGATTTC
>CAKKQO010000029.1:0-14914 GCA_919902105.1 Omnitrophica bacterium GWA2_41_15
ATCATAAGCTAATTTTATAGGATAACGCTGGGATAATATATAAACCGAGGCGCTGGTTTTATTATTAGCCCCTTCCTTTTTTGTAGGATTAGAAAGAACGAACTTATATAAAAAAAAGACGGTAAATAAAATCAAAACATTTATTACCGTCAGATAAATGAACCATTTTTTCTTTTTTCTTTGGTTATTTTTTTTATTATTGTTCTTGCCTAAATAGGTATCGGCGATGCGCTCATATATTTCTCTATTTTCCATTGTAGCACGATTTAATTTTATGTCAACCCAAATTTGCCCGCCTGACCGTTGGACATCTACGCGGTGTTACACAAACCTCTTTTCACACCCCCGCGGTGTAAAAGCTTCACACCGCGGGGGTGTCTTTTAGCTTCAATTAATTTAAAATTATAGCAAAATATTAAATATAAAGCAACAAAAAACCCTCAGGAGTATTAACCCCCGAGGGTTTTTATGTGCTACTTGATTCTTAGACCTTTCCTTCAAAGGAAGGGAAAGTCTGCCCTTGTGGGCAATTAGAATATTACTTTCATAGATGCGATTGCCTGTGAAGCAACGTGATCCATATCACTGGAATAGAATGTATCGCCAGGTATAAACCAACCAGCGTTTAAACCTAACTGCACATCTTCTGTATAATCATAAGTTAGGCCTAAGTCAATTTCATCGCCCAGGTTTTTATCAGTGCCTACCTTATAGGTTTGGCCGCCGACTACACCGCTTATGATATATGAATTATTGTTTTGGGTAGCTAAAGGCACATCCAATATAATATGGTACCAGTCAAACTTAACAGTTAAGTCATCAATAAAATCGGGCTTAAGACTTGCATTTACATTAATCAAATCAACGTTTGAATAACCCAATATCTTATTGAAGATAGTACCACCTGCCTGATTTTCATACATCGCATCCCAACCGTTCCAATCGCGGGTTGAATTTGACTTTTCTCCAGAAAGATGCGTATAGGAAACCCCTATATTAGGGGTGTGACGGACTTCCGGAAACGCATAGCTTCCTATTAACTGGAGCGCCCAGGCATTTGCCTTAACGAAAGAATCCTCGATCCTTAAGCCATCTGGATTAGCATTGATATTGGTTACAGTTGTCATTAAATTCGCTACGGTAGCGGTGTCAATGAGCTTATTACCAAACTGCCATGCAGCTTCTCCCTGAAGTGTCAGATTTGTAATACCTGTATATACCCCACGTCCACCGAGTGTATGTAGTCTTTCTGTCTTTATTTCATTCTGAGTTGGAGTCAACGCACCCGTAGTTGTTACGGAGCCGGGTTGTCTGTCTCTGGTCCACAAATAAAGCTCGGTTGCGATATTTTCATTAACCGGATAATTCGCGTTTACACCGTAGAGATTAACATCATCATTACGGTTATTCAGATTCTCATCAATCTTGGCATAGAGTAAATCCACTGCCAAAGGCTGGTCAGAAACCGTATAATTTAAGGTAGCGCGGATTGCGTCAAATGCCTTGCGCGCGCTCAAATCGCCTAAATCGGTGACTGTGCCTGCTGTGGTAGTCAAAGCTGATGCTGCAGAAGCTAATCCATTAGTATCAGGATCGCCGATAATTAAATCATTACCAAAATGCAGTTCCTGACGGCCAACGGTTAATGTCAAAGGAGAATAAAGAAACTCCTTTAACGTTGCATAGGCAAGATCAAGATCAATCTGGGTAGCCGCTGCTGTGTCTTCATCCCATAATCTTTCGCTGAGCAACCTTACTACTGCAGACACATTATCAGTCAACTCTGCATCTACTTTTAAGCGGGCGATAGACAAAATGGCATTCTGGTTATCTGCCATTGTACTAGCGGTAACCACAGTCGGGCTTTTAGCTCTCTGAAGGGTAAAATCATACCTACTTACTCCCTGCACACTTAAATCTCCGCTTACCTTTACGTTCTGCACTGCGGCAAATGAAGGCACTGCAATTGCTAGCGCCAATACTGCTACAGCCAACATCAAAATCCGTTTACTCATTTATTCCCTCCTTTTGGTTTAATAAAATATAATCTATGACAACTAGGCTGAGAAAATTTACTCCTAGGGATTTTTCTTAATTTAAGAGCACCAGTAGATGAAAACTTCTGACTTTTTATCTCTCCTCACCTCCTTTTGCTTCACAATGAAGTTATCTCTGATGGTATAAAAAAGCTGTTGTAATGACTTTAACAAAAAAAGGTTTTCTTGTCAAGCAAAATTTTCAACTGAGGCTTAAATTTTGCTTGATGCCGCAAAAGCCTTTGCGGCGCAAGAATAAGAAATTTTTTACCTTCGGCCACGTCGGGGGTGTACCTAACGATATATTTATCTTAGGGTTATAGCGCTTGGATTTACTAAAATCCAAGCGCCAAACGAGAACAATAGAGATGCACTGAAAGTTCAGCTCATATGAGCGCTCAGACTGCGAAACTGTTTGGACAGGAAAAAACCAAAGCTCATAAAGGCGGGGTGAAAAATTTAAATTCAGCCCTAACCCGCCGTTTATATCGCAAACCCCAAAAGAAGCTAATCCGCCTATCGCCCCCTCTTCCTCCAGTCCTGCTATTCTTTTGACGCCAGAAAAATATCCATAGCGGTCAGAATTTAAAAACGGTAAGGTGAAATTAAACTCTACGGCAAATAAAACAGCGCCTTTTGCCTGCCTGCCGGTCAGGCAGGCTTGATCACCCTTAATCACATACTCAATCACTAAAGCCTGCTTTGATTTAAGCTTAATTTTCTTAGAAAGCTCTAAGCGGTGTTGCCGGACATTTCCGGCTGCGGAAAGGATAACCGCCCCCTTATCTTCTTTTACCTTATATGCGCATCCGGCAAAAGTTCCTAATTCAGCAAAGGTATTCTCCATAAAAGACGCTTGCTTAGTTTTTAAACTTAAAAAATGGTCTCTTAAACAATAACGCCCAAAACGGTCGTAAATTAATTTTTGGCTGATGGAAGAATCGACTACCCTTATATCATCATGAATAGTATGCACTTTCTGTTTATCCAAAGAAGCCTGTTTTAGGAGTTCTAAAATTTTTTTATGATATGTTTCTGGACGCCGCGAAAGCGTATTGATTAGATTTATATTTTGGGGGCGGTAATCTAATTCCTTTAATACACCGCCGTCCTGCGGGTCAAGACATAAGGAAAAAGACGGGCTTTCCATAATAACTTCTTCTTTGCCATCATTATCAAAATCAATGAGCTTTACTTCTTGCCAGGCCTTTTCTTTTTTATGGATAACTTCATCAGCGATTTTCTCTGCGGCAATAAGATTTTCGTATATAGCGCTGCGCAAATGATAAAGGTATAACCCGCCGAAAACCCCATGCCAATAGGCGCAATTACACTGGCCCCTATACAGCAGGTGTTTCGCCTCTCTTAATTTATCCGCATCAGCTTTAGTTTTCGCAAGTGTAGAAGAGATTTTTCGGCTGACATAAAACATCTTTTTATGCATCTGGTCCGCCTCTGGATATTTTTTCAGGAAATTAAGCCAAGAGCCGCCGGTCCATTCGAGCATCTCATCATATGAGCTTTCAGGTATTTCAATTTCGCCAAGCGCCGGATAAGTTTCCAGATAGTCGCTAAAATGTACGGTTTTAAACCAAGGGCTATTTTTACGCAGTTGGCTTAAAAAGTTTATCAGCCATTTTTCCTCATAGACCCATTTATATGTCCCGGGCCATTCTCCGAATTTCTCCGCATCATCGCCGTAGGTCAAAAGGGGCCTAACCCTTTTTGATAAGGTTTGAGCCTTTGTTTGGGCAACTTCGGCAAAATAGGCAAACACTTCAGAAACAGGGGCAAAAGGAATAGAATAACGCAAGTGTTTATCTGAGGGAAAAACCGCGAGCTTTTCTTTTCCCCTTCCGGTGAGAAAATAACCGTAGAGCTCTTCTTTCTTCAGGCCCGCTTTAAGAAAATGCGTATCATCTAAAATACAGTATTTTATTTTTGCCTGATTAAGAAGAGTGGTTAATTCAGGCCGCCAGACCCGCTCGGGAATCCATGCTCCTTTAGGTTTATAGTTAAACCTTTTAGCGATATATTTCGAGAGCATCTTAATCTGGCCTAAAACATCGGCCTCGGGTATAGCAATCAGTATCGGCTCATAATAGCCGCCGGAGATAAGCTCTAACTGGCCGCAAGCCGCCATTCCCTTAAGCTTGGATAAAAAATCGGAGTGCTTAACCTCTAAATAATCAAGGAGGCATCCGGAAATATGCAGGGAAAATTTTATTTCGGGAAATTCTGAGAAAAGATTAATAAAAGGAAGGTAACAATTCTGATAGGCGCGCTCGATGACGCTTTCAAAATTCCCAACCGGCTGATGCAGATGAAACGCTAATGATAGGTATGCTTCATTCACCCCAACCTCGCTTCGCCACCCCCGAGGAGACCTTCGGCCACCTCGGGGGTGGGAACCTGGCTCCTAACGAGATAATATCCTCTCAAATAACTCAAGATAATCTCCGGCAGACTTATTCCAAGAAAAATCGCACTTAAGGCCGTTTTTCTGCAGGATGAGCCATTTCTTTTTGTCTTTATAGAGAGTAACAGCTCTTTTTATGGTAGCGTAGAAGGCTGCGGCTGATGCTTCCGCAAATTTAAAACCATTTCCTTGATTATTCGCGGGATTAAAGTCTTCAATAGTATCGTCTAAGCCGCCGGTAGCTCGGACCACGGGAATAGTGCCGTATTTCAAGCTATACATCTGATTAAGGCCGCACGGCTCATAACGCGATGGCATCAAAAACATATCTGAGCCTGCCTCTATTTTATGCGCCAGGGCATTATCGAATCCGATTTCAACGCCGACACAGTTCTTATGTTTCTTAGCTATATCACTAAACAAATTATTGTATTTTTCATTGCCGGTTCCCAAGAGAATAAAATATGCCCCTAGGCCTAATATATCTTTAAGTACTTCGGCGATTATGTCTATGCCTTTCTGTTCAGCCAGGCGCGTTACCACGGCTAAAACAGGTTTTCGGGCGTCAAATTTCAGGCCGAATGTCTTTAAAAGGTCTTTCTTACAATCTAACTTATAATCAAGCGTATTCTCGTCAAAATTTTGGACGATATACTTGTCTGTCTGAGGGCTCCATTCCTTATAATCTACGCCGTTGACAATTCCGTATAAGGAAGATGAGCGTGTTTGCAGGAGGCCGCTAAGGCCGCAGCCAAACTCCGGCGTTAAAATCTCCCGCGCATACCCCTTGCTTACGGTGCTAACGGCATCGCTATAGATAATGCCTGCTTTCATAAAACTGAACTTGCCATAAAACTCCAACCGCTCAGGCGTAAAAAATTCCTGCGGTATATCGAGCAAAGGAATAACCTGGGGGTCAAATAACCCCTGATAGGCCATGTTATGAATAGTAAAGAGCGTTTTGATATAATTTCCGGAAAGTCTTAGATAAAGCGGAATCAGCCCGGACTGCCAGTCATTGCAATGAATCAGGTCAACATTACCTAAATAGTTAATTAGGGAAATCGCGGCTTTAGCGAAAAAAGCAAATCTAAGATGGTTGTCGGGATAGTCGCCGCTAGGCAGTCCGTAAAGCTGCTGGCGGTCGTAGAATTTACGGTTTTCAATAAAATAGATATCAGTATTCTCATGACGTAAGAAAAATATCCCTGCGTTAAACTCTTCGCTGCCCAGGCGGATTTTCTCCGTCCTTAGCAACTTTGGCCCAAAGCCGCTTTCGCGCACCATTTGATAAAAAGGTAAAACCACAGAACATTTATGTCCCGCGCCTAAATTATTGATTGCTATAGGTAAAGCCCCGGACACATCGGAAAGACCGCCGGTTTTTGCAAATGGAGCGACTTCAGGCGAAACCAAAACTATATTCATACGCACCCCTTTAGTTAGTAAAGATAATCCCTTATTTTATAGGCAATATCCCGCGCGCTTACTAATAACCTATAACTGTTTTTCCTTAGTTTCTCTTCGCATCCCGAAGAGGAAATCGCTTTATAGGCATTTAATAAAACTTCTTCCTGCAATATCAGACCCATATTAATCATATTGATGTCCCACATTCGGCCCTTATTCGCCCACCAGAATTGACAGCTGTGTATCGCGCGGTCTAAGAGTGAACGCGACACATCCGCAGAATGTTGGCTCTCTTTATTGCCTTTTAAGTTGATTGCTGTGTTCACTAATTCAAAACAAATATCAATATGGTCCCACTGTAATTTATGGATAGGGTTAGCCAGGTCATTCCATAAAGGATAAAAATCCCCCCTCCCTATCTCATCTTTACTCGTGCTCCATGAGGAAGAAGACGGTTGAGTAGAAACTTTAATAGGAAATTTATCCAATAACTCACTGATGGTAACTACTTTAATTTTTTCCAGCACCTCTGAGTCCAAGATATCCTTATGCCTTTTTGCTACATCTGCATCGTGGGTTATGCTGGCGTATTCGGCGGCACCTCCTTCTAAGGTTTCATACAACTCCCCTAAAAATAACTCCTCCCAATGCTGGATATGGTGGCCAAAGGTTTCGGCATCCATCGCAGTAATCACATAAATATCCTCTTTACCCTGGGCCAAACCTACTAATTCTGCCATAAAACCCGGGATATCTATATTCTGAAAACTTATCTTATTGCTTAATATGTCATCGCGGAAAAAAGTCGTCAGTTTATTCTTACTAAAGCTTACCTTATATATCACATCCAAAGGCCAGCTGGCAGTGCAGGCTGCCCCTGACAAAATTACCCATTCATAGCCAAGCTCCGATAAAACTTTTCCTAATTCGTTAGAGTAGCACATCTCCGGAGGAAAAAAACCGCACGGCCTATAGGCCTTCTTATAGAAGTATTCGTTGGTTTTATGATTCAATTCTATCTGACGACGGACCTCTTCCTCAGGAATAAGCGGCAAAATCGCATGATACTTTGCAGATTCCACAAATTCAAGCCGGCCTGACTTACCTAAATCAGCAATAGTTTGTATGATATCCTCTCCGCCATGGTCATTCCAGGCCTCGGTTAAGACACCTGCGATATTAACTGTAACTTTTGCCTGCGGATGTTCGGCAAATATCTTAAGCAGAGGGCGATATGATTCCTTACAGATTCTCTTGAGGATTGCATGAAACTGCGTAGGCGGTTGATAAAAATGTAAAAACGGCGCCCAGTAAATCATAATTTACCTCTTCAATGAAGCCATAACTTATGGAATTCACAGAGTGACATAAGTTATTTGGCTGAATTGACTCCGCCGCCCCACCTCTCGCATTCTGCAAGAATGCGGCGGGGTATAAGGCGGAGCATGTATTCAATTATCTGGTAATCTTAAGTATCTTATACCTGAGTGTGCCCGCCGGAATACCAATCTCTACCACTTCGTTCTCCTTATGGCCCAAGAGGCATTTTCCTACAGGCGAAGTGGCTGAAATCCTGCCTTGGGCGTAATCCGCCTCTACTTCTGAGACTAACATATACTGAAATTCTTCATTAGTATCTAAATCTTTTAAGCTAACGGTTGCGCCCAGTAAAACCTCATCTTTAGGTATATTTTTATCATCAAGAATCTGCGCATGGCTTAATTTATGCTCCAACTCCGCTATCTTTTTTTCATTTAATCCTTGCGCTTCTTTAGCCGCGTCGTATTCAGCATTTTCGCTGATATCGCCATGACTCCTTGCCTCGCCTACCGCCTTAGCTAATTGCCGACGGCACACAGTCTTGAGATACGCTAACTCGCCTTGTAATCTTTCAAAACCATCGCGGGTTAAATAAATATCACCAAAACCCATAAATGAGCGCATAACTTATGGAGGTGTAACCGACATAAGTTATTTGCGCGAATTTATCCCGCCGAATGTATGGAAATTATCGCAGAAAATTTCCATACAGACTATGAGGCGGGATATGGTTAAATAAATAACTTGTCTTTATAATTCCTTCCCGGTCAGCCTTCTATACGCCTCTAAATATTTTTGCGTAGTTTTTTCTATAATCTCTTTAGGTAATTCCGGAACGTCGTTAGGCGTCTTATTCCAATTTAAAGTCTCTAAGTAGTCGCGCACAAACTGCTTATCGAAACTCGGACAGCTTACGCCTACCTTATATGCGTCCCTATCCCAGAAACGCGATGAATCCGGAGTAAGCACTTCATCAATTAAGATGATTTCGTCTGTGAGCGCGCCAAACTCAAATTTAGTATCAGCGATGATAATCCCTTTTGTTTGGGCATAATCGCTTGCTTTTTTATAAAGCGCAATACTTGCCTCTTTTATCTTCTCGGCCGCCTCTCTTCCGATTTTTTTTTCTACGTACTCCTGACTCACATTGATATCATGGCCTTTTTCTTCTTTAGTAGAAGGAGTAAAAATCACCTCCGGCAGTTTGCCAGATTCTTTTAAACCCGCGGGCAATTTTATCCCGCAGACAGACTGTGTTTTTTGATATTCCTTCCAGCCGGAGCCGGATAAATAGCCCCTGACCACACATTCCACAGGCAAAGGACGGGTTTTTTTTACCAGCATCGCGCGGCCCCTTAAAATATCTTTATATCTTCCAAGCTCTTTGGGAAATTTATCTGCATCCGTAGCAATTAAATGATTGGGAATGAGCTCTTGGGTAAAATTAAACCAGAATGCGGAAAGCTGCGTGAGCACCTCTCCCTTATGAGGAATCGCGGTAGGCAAAACTACATCGAAACAGGAAATTCTATCCGTAGAAACAATTAAAAGCTCATCGTTATATGCGTAGATATCCCTGACTTTACCTCGTTTTAGGAATTTAATATCCTTAAAGTCGGTGAATTGTAACGTTTGAGCGTTCATATATGCTTAGCCAATGCCTGGTATTGCCGCCAAATTTCCTCAGGTATGTGCTTACCGAATTGCTCCAAGAAATCTTTAATCTCTTTAACTTCCCCACACCAGTCTTCCATATTAATAGACGTCAGTTTTTTTAATTCGTTTTCAGGAATATTCAACCCTTCTAAGTTTAAATCTTTTAAATACGGAACAAATCCTATGGGTGTTTCTTTAGCCTCTATCCGGTTATTTACCCGTTCGATTATCCATTTTAACACCCGGATATTTTCGGAAAATCCCGGCCAGATAAACTCATCTTTTTCGTTTGTCCTAAACCAATTAACGGAAAATATTTTCGGCGGATGCGTCAATTTTTTACCGATATTTAACCAGTGCTTGAAATAATCGCCCATATTATAACCGCAGAAAGGAAGCATTGCCATAGGGTCGCGCCGAAGCACGCCTACCTGATGCGCTGCTGCGGCGGTAGTTTCTGAACCGCCGCGGGCTCCTAAAAATACGCCGTTAGGCCAGTTAAAGGCCTCGGTTACCAAAGGAATAAGGTCTGTTCTTCTTCCGCCTAAAATTATCGCCGAAATCGGTACGCCCTTCGGGTTATCAAAATCGCGGGAGAGTGTCGGACAGTTATAAAGAGAGGTGGTAAAGCGTGAATTTGGATGCGCGGCTTTTTTCCCTTGAGCCTTATCCCAAGAATTACCTTCCCAGTCGGCTAAATTTTTCGGCACTGGGCCATCTAAGCCTTCCCACCAGGGCTCATTGGTATCCTGATTTAAAGCGGTATTGGTAAAAAGCGTAGGGAAAAACTTTCCGGCTTTAAGCGTGCGGAGCATATTGGGATTAGTTTTCATTGAAGTCCCGCATGTCACCCCAAAAAAACCTGTTTCCGGATTAATCGCATAAAGCCTGCCGTCTGCGCCGACATTTAACCAGGCAATATCGTCTCCTAAGGTCCAGACTTTATAGCCGCCTAAAGCTGACTGTAACATCGCCAAGTTAGTCTTTCCACAGGCAGAGGGCATTGCCGCGGTCACATAGGTTATATTGCCGGCTGGATCTTCTATGCCGACAATCACCATATGCTCGGCGAGCCACCCTTCCTGATAACCCAACCACGAGGCAATCCTTAAAGAAAAACATTTTTTACCTAAGAGGGCGTTCCCGCCATAACCGGAACCGATACTCCAGACTAAATGCTCATCGGGAAAATGCATAATAAACCTGCGTTCGGGATGCAGGTCACCTAGAGAATGCAGCCCCTTTACAAAATCATCGCGGTTTCCTATTCTTTTTACCGCATCTTTATGCATGCGCGTCATTATACGCATGCTTACAGCCACATAAGATGAATCGGTCAACTGGATACAGGCTTTAGCATAGGGCGATGACGGATGCCCCATCATATAGGGCAGCACATACATTGTCCTGCCCCGCATACAACCGTCGGACAATTTCCTAAGCATTTCTTTCGCCTTATGCGGAGGCATCCAGTTATTATTAAGGCCGGCACTTTCTTTATCGGAATGACAGACATAGGTTAAATGTTCCGTGCGTGCCACGTCAGTAGAGTGACTGCGATGCAAATATGCGCCCGGCCAAAGATTGTGGTTTAATTTATAAAACACCGGCTCACCGTCGATTTTTTCCTGGCATATGCCGATTTCTATCAATCTACGGGCTTCTTCCTCTGATCCATCGCACCAATAAATTTTATCCGGGCGCATTAAGCGCGCCTGTTCTTCAACCCATCTCTCAATTGGAGTCGCCATAAATTAATACCATCCTTTTTAAAAAAAACTATATTGAACTATAATATTACCATAACACTCTTTTCTTCACAAGAGAAAAATGATAAATTTGGCTGGTTTAAAAAATAGCGGGTTTTCTTTGGGGGTTATTACTGAGCCTTCGGGAAATAATGGATACATTGGAAGGCATAGATTTGAGCCTGATGCAAGGCGCGACGACGAAGATGTAGTCTATGCACTACTTCGAGGAGGAGCAACGAAGCAGCAGGCCAAAGATGCGCCTTCCCCGAAGGGGCTGGCCGCTTTTGGGCTGCGACTGCGTCGCTCGTCGCTTACGTGCCGCATCGGGCACGCTACGCTCCTCGTCTCCTTGTCTCGCTCCAAAATCATCTCAGCCAATGTATCCATTATTTCCCGAAGGCTCAGTAGTTGCATCCTTAGCGATCTGCGTTTTAATTTGCGTAATTACATCCTCTGGTTTAAATGGCTTACTCAGGCATGTCCTTATGCCGCAGACATTAAGCAGGGGCAGATGATGATCGCCTGCAAAATACCCTGTCATCGCAATAATAGGGACTTCTGCGAGATCCGGAGACTGCCTTAAATTTATCGCTACCTGAAATCCGCTCATTTTATCCATTTTAAGGTCAAGCAATATTATATCGGGCAAACTTTCTCGTACCAAACCTAAGACAGCCGTGCTATCATGCACGCCCATCGCATCATAACCGTGTAGGCGTAAAGTTTCCAACAGCTCTTCTAAGAACTCTTTATCGTCATCTACAATTAAAACTTTATTTTTCCGCATTTTTCCTCCTTTTAAGCATCTATTGCGAGAAAAGTCTCTACAAGTTGCGGGTCGAATTGCCTGCCGGCGCCTTGCTCAATAATTTCTAACGCCTTTTCTTGAGTATAAGCCTTGCGATAAGGCCTGTCTGATACTAATGCCTGATAGGTATCTACTATCGCCATAATCCTGGCGCCCAAAGGTATTTCTTTGCCTTTTAAACCTAGAGAATAACCTGTTCCATCAAACCTCTCATGATGATAGTAAATTATGGGTATTAAATCTCTTAAAAGGCTTATCGGCCTGATAATCTCAACAGCTATCTGAGGGTGAGTTTTGACGATTTTAAATTCCTCTTCGTTGATTCTGTCCTTTTTAAGCAAGATTTGCTCTGGTATGCCGATCTTGCCGAGGTCATGAAGCAGGGCGGCGCGCTTTAAGTTTTCAATATCTTTATCGCCAAGGCCGAGTTTCCTGCTGATTCCTTCAGTTAGGGAAACCATATTTTCTATATAATCATTAGGGTAGCAATCCGCGGCGTATATGTTTTTAGCAAAGGCATAAACCGACTCAAGTAAAGTCTGATTTACGCTTTTTTCCATTAAGATAAGTTTCTCTCTTACTTTGTAAGCATCTTCATTTATCGCCTTGTCGCCGGTTCCGCTGGTAAAGCTGCCGCTGGCATTATAAATGGTTAATCTATTCCTGCCGCTCTCTTTTGCATTAAGCAATGCTGTGTCGGATAAGCTTAAGAAATCGGAGGCGCTATCAATCTTAGAACAATCTTCCGGAAAATTCGCTATCCCCATGCTTATTTCAAGTTTGACCTTTTTCCCTTCGGGGTCAAAAATATATTTCTTTAGCGCCTCCAGTAAACGCTCCCCTAAGATAACAGCGTTGTCTTTAGTAGTATTGGGCAGGATAATCACAAACTCTTCTCCGCCATATCTAGTTACAATATCGCATCCCCGGACAAAATCCCGTAAGAAATTCGCAAAATCTTTGAGTATCCGGTCTCCATAGTTATGACCGTAAACATCATTTATAGACTTAAAAAAATCTATGTCGAGCATAGCAATAGAAAGTTCTAAACTATATCTTTTAGCCCGCTCAAGCTCCTTAGCTAATCTTTCCAGAAGATAACGATAATTATAAAGGCCGGTAAGCATATCGGTGATGCTAAACTCTTTTAACCTATTTAAGAGATGCCTATTTTCAAATGAATCTTTTTGCATTTTAATAGCATTCTTGACAGTGAGCAAGATATCATCAGCATTAAATGGTTTCTGGAGATAAGCAAAGGCGCCTTCGTTTAAAGCAGAAATTGAATTTTCGATACTGGCCCAAGCCGTTATGATAATGGTAATTGTTTCGCAATTATGCTTTTTTATTTGCTTTAATAAATCAATACCGGAGCCATCGGGAAGCTTGATGTCGACTAAGACTAGATTATAAAATTTGTTTTTCAATTCCTTATCGGCTTCGGCAAAAGTCTTTGTAGTCTCTACCCTATAACCTTCGCCGCTTAATATCTCGGATAATTCCTCCTGCAACTGACCGTCATCTTCAACGATTAAAATATAAATATTATCTGATATTCGCGATTCTTCTTCGTTTAAGGCCTTTTCTATCTGAATAATCGCATCCTGCGGCTTAAATGGTTTTTTCAGGCATGTTTTTATGCCGAATATTTCCATAGCCAAGGCATACTCTTTTTGCGTAAAATACCCTGTCATCGCAATAATAGGAACATAAGCAGTTTCGGGCATGCGCTTTAATCTCTTTGCCACCTTAAACCCGTTTAGTTCTTCCATATTCAGGTCAAGCAGTATAATATCGGGTTTTATGATCGGGGCGATATTGAGCGCTTTAGTGCCGCTATCAAAGCCGACCACATCATAGCCATTTAAGGACAAAGCCTCCCTCAACTCCTCCAAGAGCTCTTTGTCATCGTCAACAATCATTACTTTCCGCCTGATTATGCCTTCTCTCATTTTTTCACCTGTAAAACCTATTCCAGCATACCTCAATTCTATTATTCGGTAAATAGGGCAATTCCTTTTTTTTCTGACCTTTTTCTACTATTATACAGTTACGTATAAGTAATGGGAATACCTGTGAGCACACAATTAGAAATTTTTTGGCAAAACTCTGCAAGGAATTACGGCGAAGGAGTGGCGAAACTGACCAAAGGGAATTTCGCCAGACGAGTGAGCCGTAAACCGCAGCAGACGGCAAAAAATTTCGTGTGTGAACAGGTATTTCTATTGCTTATGTGTTTTTCAATTTCATTTTTGTTTTTTCTTAACGGGCAGCACTACCGTAACCTCTGTCCATTCTCCCTTTTTGCTCTGGATATCTATTGCGCCGCCATGGAGAGAAACTATTTGCGACGCTACGGTAAGCCCTAATCCTGTGCCCTTTGATTTAGTGGTAAAAAATGGGTCGTATATTTTACTAAGATTCTCTTCATCTATGCCTACACCGTTATCCTTAATATATATCGCCACATGGCTGGCATCGGCTTGTTCAGCCCTTATCTCAATTTTACCTTCCTTGCCTGAAACGGCATCAAAAGCATTATTAAAAATATTATTCAATAGTTCCCGCATCTGTAATGGGTCAGCATCAATGACAAGTTCGTTAACGCTGGCAAAATTCCGGATAATTGCTGCATTTTGCTCCTCAAACCTTTTTTCCGCGATATTGATACATTCATCCAAGAGATCGTAAATACTTATCCGCTCATGATGGGCGCTTTTTAGGCGCGCATAGAATAAAAGATTGTTAATAATCTGGTCGCTTTCCGCCACCTTCTTTTCAATATTAGAAAGATGCTTTTCTAATAATTCCCCCGCGCCTTTCTTCTTTATGTTATAGGCGGCCATCTGGATAGCGGCTAAAGGGTTGCGCAGTTCATGGGCGACAGAGGCTGCCAACATCCCCATATCGGCAAGGCGCCTTGTCTTATCTAATTCTTTTTCCGCCTCAAGCAGCTGCTCGCTTCTGTCTTGCACCATCTTTTCAAATGTTTCTCTATCCCTTTTTAAAACTTCTTCTGTATTTTTGGTTTCCCAATGAAATACGCCTAACACCTTCAGCATATTATAGGTAATCACGCAAGCCGCGGCCGCGCGGAAAATCTGCACCGGTATGCCGGTTATATTACGGAAGGAATCAAAATTAAAAACCGCAGCCGGAAAAAACCCGGCTTTAGGCACAATTATGCCGCCGAAAAATCCGTAAAGCAAAAAAGCGGATGCGGCTGCTTTAAGGTTTACTGCCACCAAAGCAAGCTTTTCTTTTTTAAAAATTCCTGCCTGTAGAATCAGGGCGTAGGCGGTTAAACACATTCCAGAAGTTCCTAATAAATATCGCGCCCATATTTCCGCATACAAAAAACCATCTGGCCCGAAATAGACAAGGAGAAGCCAAAGAATAAACAAAGCCCAAGGTAGATAGCTTAATACCAGACACCTCTTTTTAATGCTGACTATATTCCTGACGCCGAATTTAACCAAGCATAAAAACGAAACGGATAGAAAGAACATACCGA
>CAKKQO010000029.1:15014-17146 GCA_919902105.1 Omnitrophica bacterium GWA2_41_15
CTGACGCCGAATTTAACCAAGCATAAAAACGAAACGGATAGAAAGAACATACCGATAAAATGCAAGGCAAACGCATACTTGCGATAAAGCAGAGTAAACATATCTATCCACTCGCTTATCCCATGGATTATGCCGTATAGGCCCAAAAGCCACAGGGTTCTCGAAAGCATAAAGGCGCTGTCTTTTTTGGGATAAATTAGTATAGATACCCCTAAGATAAAAAACGCTAACCCGTAAATAAAAAATATGATAACCATTTATCTTTTCCTATGTTTCGTTTTATTCTGCATACGGTATTCACTGGGAGTAAAGCCTGTGCGTTTTTTAAATTGCCTTATAAAAGATTCTATATTCTCGTAAGCTAGCCTATCCGCAATCTGGCTGATATTGTAGTCAGTCTTTGTCAAAAGCTTAATTGCCTCATCTATCTTTATTGATAAGCGGTATTCATTAAACCTGACTCCTGTTTTTTCCTTGAAAATTCTGCTTAAATACTTTGGGCTTAAATAAATTACGCTTGCTACATCGCTAAGTGAAATATGCTTATGCACATTTCTCTGGATAAAGCGCTTGGCATGCTCTAATTTGCCTTTGATACCCCCTGAGCCAAAGTCAGCGCTGCTTTTTTTTACCTCTAATATGTTTTCAATGATTTTCTTTGCAGCGTCAACATCAAAGGGTTTCTCAAGATAATCATCGGCGCCAGCCCTGAGGGCTTCGACTACAACGTCTTTCGAACCGAAACCGGTTAAAATAATAATACCGAGGCCGGGATTATTTTTTTTAATTTCCCTTAAAACCTCGGTACCATCTAAACCCGGTAATTTAACATCAAGGACTACCAGGTCTATTTCATTAGGTTTTTTTAAAATTTTTAAGGCTTCTTCTCCGCTTGCCGACTCAATTATTTCATATTCATCAAAACAATCCTTAAATTCGCTGCGAAAGTCTCGGTCATCATCTACAAGCAGTATCTTCTCTGGCATATCATGCTCCCTTAAAACAGAGCTCCTCTTTTTTCTTGCTTATTACCGCAAGCAAAGAATCAAAAGCCTTTTCAAAGGCAATTATACCATCGCTAAGCAACTGCGCTAAAATTTTATCAATATCTATGCCCCATTCTTTCAACTCCAAAATTATGTTTTCAGCCGATGAGGCATTGACGCCTAAAGCTTCTTTAATAATTCCCTGATCAAGAAATGCCGCAAAAGTAGCATCGGGCAAGGTATTAATAGTGTCTTTTGCGATTAGTTCGCTAACGTATTTTATGTCGCTATAGAAAGGATTCTTCGTGCTGGTCGAGGCCCATAAAACTCTTTGCGCGCCTGCCCCTTTTCCCCTGAGCAGTTTAAACTCGCGGCTTTCAAGGAGAGCACGGTATTTTCTATAAATTAGCTCACAATTTGCCACAGCGGCTCTTCCCTTAAGGCCAGAAAAATATTCCTTTTTCTGCGGTTGAGCAATAGTTAACTTATCTAAAAGACAATCTATTGCTGTATCAGTCCTGCTGACAAAAACACTGGCTACAGAACGCACCGTACTTATATCGGTATTGGTTTTAAGCAAGCGCCGTAATCCGTTTATGTAAGCGTCCGCCGCATTTACATACTGCTGCAGCGAAAAAATTAAAGTCGCGTTTATATTGATACCAGAGGCAGTTAATTCCTCTATTGAAGAACACCCTTCTTTTGTCGCCGGAACCTTACACATCAAATTAGGCCGGTTGACTTTTTTATAAAGCCTCTTTGCTTCTTTAATAGTTTCTTCGCTATTATATGCCAATTTAGGGCTGACCTCTAAACTGACATAGCCATCTAACCCCTTAGTCTCTTTGTAGACCGGCATAAATATATCCGCGGCATCCTGAATATCTCTCATTGTCAGCTCGTCATAAATTTCAAAAGCTGACTTAGATATAGCGGATAATTCTAAAATTTTTTTATCATAATCAGAACTTGCGCCAACCGCTTTCTCAAATATACTGGGATTTGAAGTCATGCCTCTTAGCCCCAGTTTAATCATCTCGAAAAGTGTGCCCTTTTCAAGGATTACGCGGTTAATATTATCCAGCCAAATACTCTGGCCAAAATCAGCCAATGCCTCAATTGTGCTTTTTAGCATAATAACCTCTT
>CAKKQO010000029.1:17246-18398 GCA_919902105.1 Omnitrophica bacterium GWA2_41_15
GGTAAGTTTTCTTTTTCAGCTGTCTTGGGCGGCGCCTGCTCAATTAAAGACTTACTTCTTTTAGTAGATATAAGAGTGAGAGATAAACAGGTAAGTATAAACAAAGTAGCTAAGACTGCGGTTGTGCGCGTAAGAAAAGAATTTGTTTTTGTACCAAAGAGGGACTCCATAGAAGAAAAATTCCCGGTCAAGCCCCCGCCTCTGCCGGATTGAATAAGCACTATACCCATCAATAAAATACATACTATTATATGAATCCCTATAATTAACCCGTACATTTTACTGTCCTTTCAATGAGCGCATAACTTACGAATACAAAAGTATGAGTAAGTTATTTGCGCGAATTGATCCCGAAGCTTACGCAGTCCCGAAGTTTCGGGACAAGTGTTTTCCGCCGCAGGCGGATCCGCCTGCGGCGGAACGCAAGGGATTACCACACTTTTGTCAACTGGACTTTATTCGAACTTTTCACAATATCGCAAAAAGACTTAAGCTCAAGGCTGGCGCCGCCTACTAATGCTCCATCGATATCTCTTTGCCGCATTAAATCTGCGATATTATCCGGCTTGACTGAGCCGCCGTATTGGATACGCACCGTATCGCTCGTTTCGCTGTTATATAATTTAGAAAGTTCTTGACGGATAAAACTGTGCGCCTCCTGCGCCTCTTGCGGGGTAGCAGTTTTTCCTGTGCCTATTGCCCAGACCGGCTCATAGGCAATGATCAACCTTGAAACTTCCTCTTTCTCTAAGCCTTTTAGGCCTTGCGCAAGGTGTTCTCCTACCACGCTAAAGGTCAGGTTATTTTCGCGCTCGGATAAATTTTCCCCTACGCACATAATCGGGATAAGACCTTCCTTTAAGGCCGCCTTCACCCTTTTATTTACTCCTTCATTTGTCTCGCCGAAAAACTGCCTGCGCTCAGAATGCCCGATAATTACATATTTAACCCCTATTTCTTTTAGTTGTAAAAGCGAAACCTCTCCGGTAAAAGCGCCCTGCGCTTGCCAGTGAGCATTTTGCGCACCCAATTGGATATTTGATTCGGCGAGCGTATCTCCTACTTCATCTAAAAGCGTAAAACTGGGGCAAACTACAATGTCTACTGCCTCAACCTGATAAAGCTCGCGCTTTAAGCCATTGGCAAGTTCTA
>CAKKQO010000029.1:18498-19676 GCA_919902105.1 Omnitrophica bacterium GWA2_41_15
CGCCGCAATAGCCGGCAAAACTTTTCCCTCTAAGTATTCTAAAGAAGCTCCCCCGCCGGTTGAGATATGCGTCATTTTATCCTCTAATCCGAATTTAGCGAGCATCGCCGCAGTATCTCCGCCGCCGATTATTTTAACTGCGGATAACTTTGCGATAAACTCCGCTACTTTACGCGAACCTTTACTAAATTCGTCTATCTCAAAGATTCCTAACGGCCCATTCCAGACAATTGTCTTTGCTTTACTCAATACTTTACAAAAATTTTCCGCTGTTTTCGGGCCGATATCCACACCGATTAAACCTTCAGGGATATCCTCTCCCACGGCCTCTACCTTGCTAAATCCATCAATTTTATCCACCGCCACGTTATCTAAGGGGAGCGAAATATTTACCTTTGCTTTTTTGGCTTTATCCAATATATCTTTTGCCGTATCTATTCTATCCTTCTCTAACTTAGAATTCCCGATATTCTTACCCAGCGCTTTTAAAAATGTATAACACATCCCGCCGCCGATAATAATCTCATCTGCTTTTTTTAGCATATTCTCCACCAAAAGTATCTTATCCGAAACTTTAGCCCCACCCAAAACAAGCACAAATGGTTTTTCAGGTTTCTCTACTGCGGAACCTAAATATTCTATCTCCTTCATCAGTAAGAATCCGGCGGCTGATTTTAGGAAATGCGTAACACCTTCGGTTGAAGCATGCGCCCGATGGGCAGTGCCAAAGGCGTCGTTAACAAAAATATCGCCTAAAGAGGCAAGTTTCTGGGCAAATTCTTTATCGTTAGACTCCTCCTGGGCATAAAATCTTAAATTTTCCAAAAGGATAACTCTTTCTCTTGACTGGGTAATATCCGCCTTCACTTTATCGCCGATACAGTCATCTAATTTTTTAACCGGCTCGCCTAAGAGAGACGCAAGCCTCACTGAAACCTGCGTAAGCCGGTATTTTTCTACCACCACACCATCCGGCCGGCCTAAGTGGCTGGCTAAAATTACTTTTTTAGCTCCTTGTTCTAAGCAATACTTAATCGTGGGAAGGCTTGCGCGGATGCGCGTATCGTCGCTAACCTTTAATTCCTTATCCAGCGGCACATTAAAATCTACCCGGATTAAAACTCTTTTGTTTTTAAGCTGAAGGTCTTCGATGGTAAGCTTATTCATTTTTCTCGCCC
>CAKKQO010000030.1:0-14916 GCA_919902105.1 Omnitrophica bacterium GWA2_41_15
CGAGGCGGGATAAGTTAAAACTTAAACACTAAATCCGTTTGCACTACCTGTTCAGTAACTTTACTGCCTACTATCGGCTCGGTATTGTAATAATCAAGGGAAAAAACAACATTCTTTGCCAAGCCGTAATCAAATAACACTTCCCAGCCCTTTGCGTTTGTGCCGCCGCCGTCAAAATCAGAATCGGGGAAGGCGTCAAACAAGGCATCCGCGGCAATACGGCTGTATTGACCCAATAGGCGCCAGTCGCCAATACCTTTAACTTTTTTGCCGATGGCAATCCCAGCGCGCCAAGCCTGGTTTTTCGCGGGTGCGCCGTTATTTTCGGCAAAATCACCGATAAAAGTTAAAGGAATACCTAACCCAAAAGGATTGTTCAACTCAAGCTCTAGGGTAGGATTGACAATGTTGAAATCGTATTTAATGTTTCCGCCTGATGCGGAATTTGTCCCTTTATCCTGCGCGAGTGTTGCCGTAGGATAACCCTCCAAGGAATGGAAATTATAAAACGCGAGTCCGCTCTTTAAACTGGCAAAATCGGCGAATTTCGCGTTAACTCCACCCTGTAACCCCAAAAGCCAGAGATCTCTTGCCGAAGTAGAACGGTTATCAATAGGTAAGAAGGCGCTGGTAAAATACCCTTCCAGGGGAGTTTTTGACTCTGCGCTGTTTAAAGCATGTTTTAACGCGATAACACCGCCGTCAAAATTTATATCGCTATCCCAAACCATATCGGTAGTAAAAAACGGATTGGGAAACCTGCCGCCTTTTAAATTTAACCATGCGGTTGGATCATAATTGACAAAAGCGTAATCAATCCAGATGGCCTTCTTATCAAATTCCTGTTCCAAAGTCTGGTTTGTGGAAGTCGCGGCGTTATCATTTCCCGAGGCGAGCCCAGCAGAAAAACTTACCTTATCATTAACTTTTGATTTAAAACCATAGCGCAGGCGTATCCGCTGACGATCATTGCCTCTGCCCGGGTCCTTATCAATGTACTCGTTGCGCAGGCGTAAATCGCCCTTCCATTCCATATTTTTTACCCAGCCCGGAAGCGCCTGTTTTACCTCATCCTGAATTCTTATCTTCTCATCCTCAACGATTTCAGTCTTTAATTTACGCGCCTCATCGCGGGTAATAACATTTTTTTCCACTAATTTTTCAATTAGGGCGTCTACCTGGGTAGTCGCGCAAAATCCCGGGTATTGCCCAAAAAATAAAACAACCAAAGCTGTTAAAACTAAAAAACATCTCTTCATTTTGCTTTCTCCTTAATTAATACCGACCCCTGTAAAAAGCGTAGAACAGGCCCTAAAGCGATTATCTGTCGGTACATAATTTCCTGATCTGGCGTAAATTAAACTCGATGTCCCTGAGGGATTCATGCGTGTGATCGCGGTCAACTTTATTTTCATCTTCGATATTTTCCAAAAGGCCGCTCAAACGATTAATCTGGGAACGCAGGTGGCTGGCAACAAAATCAGTCTTCAGCGTTGACATATTTGTGATATCCTGCATACTTCACCTCCTTTCAATGACGACATAATTTACGGAATCCCGAACATTCTGGATGACGTAAATTATTTGTCGGAATTGATCCCGCCGAGTGTATCAAAATTATGAAACAGAATTTTGATACATCCTATGAGGCGGGGCAAAAATTGGTTTCTACCTAAAGTATAGAATATGGAGATTAAATACGCTTAAAGAAGAGGTAAAATGTGGGTAAAATAAAAAATCCGCCTTTTGGGCGGAAATGTTGGATTACACAGATTGATTCCGATTAACTACTCGGGAAGGATAAAGAAGAATTTTGAACCGAGGCCTTCGGTGCTTTCTACGCCGACGTCTCCTCCGTGGAGCTCAACGATGTGCTTGACGATGGAAAGGCCAAGGCCGGTGCCGCCCATTTCGCGCGAACGCGCCTTGTCCACACGGTAGAAACGTTCAAATATGCGGCGTATGTCTTTTGCGGGAATTCCCAAACCGCTATCTTCAACTATTACTTTAACCTTATTATCTAAATCTTGGCTATAAACACGAATGAATCCTTTTTCCCGGTTAAATTTAACCGCGTTATCAATCAGGTTTGTAAAAACCTGCCCTAATTTATCCCTATCCGCCATAACTGATAATCCGACAGGTAGGTCATTCTCTGCCTCAATAGATCTCTTACGCATTTGAGAATTAAAGCCGGAAAGGATATCGCTTACCAACCTATTTAAATCAACCTTTTGCTTTTCTAAAACTATCGCTTTTGATTCTAAAAAGGAAAGCGACAACAGGTCGTTTACCAGGTTATCTAAACGGTTTGCGTGGTCTTGAATAATTTTTAGGAAATGCTTAGCGTTTTCTTTATCATCTTGCGCACCTTCAAGAAGCGTTTCCACAAACCCCTTTATGGAGGTAAGCGGGGTTTTTATTTCGTGGGAAACATTCGCCACAAAATCAGAACGCACTTTTTCCAGCCGCCTTATTTCGCTGATATCGTGAATAACCAAGAGGCAGCGGTTTATCGTGCCGTCTTCTTCGGGTATCAAAGAAGCATTAACCTGAAATGTCCGCTGTATCGGCCAGACAAGGGTAAGTTCCTGCGAAATAAACTCTCTCTTATCCAAAACTTTACTAATGAGCTCTGAAATATCATTATTGGGCACTACCGCAAGAAAGAGTTTTCCTCGTGCCTCTTTTTCGCTGACGCCGAAGATTTTCTCTGCCGATGAATTAAGCGAGATTATCCGCGTGTCTTTATCAAGGATAATCACGCCTTCCGCCATACTCGCCAGAACCCTGCGTAAAGAAGCAGCCTGCCTTTCTAGGTCCCTTATCCGGCTATCCTTATCTTCTAAGCTTTCTTTTAAGCTCAGAATCTCTTTCTTTTTCCAGCTAAACATAGCTTAATCTGCTTCAAAACGGTAGCCGTAATTTTTTACCGTTACAATGCGGCCTGCTTCGCTCTTTAGTTTTTTGCGCAGCGTCCTGATGTGGACATCCACAGTACGCGTCTCTATCTCAACTGCCTTATCAAAACCCCAGATATTATCCAAGAGAAAATCCCGCGACAAGACCCTTCCCTTTACTTTTATCAGCGTCCGCAATAATTCAAATTCTTTTGCCGTGAGATTAATGGGTTTTCCTTTAATTTCTACTTGAATTTTAGCAAAATCTATAACTAAATCACCAATACTAAAAATCTCGGGTAATTTTTCTTTTTCTTTTGCGCGGCGCAAGACCGCCTTTATGCGGGCGGTCAATTCCTTAGGGCTAAACGGCTTAGTTACATAATCATCCGCGCCTAACTCTAAACCCACAACCTTATCCGACTCCTGGGCTTTTGCCGTCAGCATAATAATCGCAATTGTGGAAGTTTTAGTGTCGCTTTTTAACGTTTTACAAACTTCTAGTCCGTCTATCCCGGGAAGCATCAAATCCAAAATAACAATATCCGGATGTTCTTTACGCGCCAACTCCAAGGCACTTTCCCCGTCATGGGCAGATATAGTTCTATAACCCTCTTTACCGAGGTTATATTCAAGCATCTTCACTATATCTTTTTCATCTTCAATAATTAATATTTTTTCTTTCATCTTGATAATCCTCAATTCTTATTTCTTAGCATGCGCCATCTTCGGTTAATTATACTAAAAAAAACTCTCTTGTCAACCTTGGGAAGTCTTGGAATCAACCGCCGATTCCTTTCAGCTTCATAGCTCCTCCCTGTGGTTATAGATAAATTGCGTCTTCATTGTGATACAATGAAAGAAACAGTAGTATATAATCTTTGAGATGACGGGTAAGCAGAAAATTATTCCTGACATGCTCTCTGCCATTCTCGCCTAACCTCTTTGCGTATTCGGGGCTATTCAGGAATTGCTTTATGGCAAAGGCCGCCCCGTCCACAGAATGACAAAGCAGGCCGGAATATTTATGCTTTATCTGCAAAGGGATGCCGCCGGTATTGGTCGCTACCACCGGTTTTGCCTTCCAAAGCGCCTCGGTTACAGTCAGTCCGAAACCCTCTCTGAGAGACTTCTGCACAATTACGCTGGATGCCCTCTGCAAGGCATTAATTTCTAAATCATTTTGCTTAAGTAAAAGTATATGAATATCCTTATCGACCATGGCCCTCTCTTTTACCTCTTCGTAAACTTTTACCCCTTCAGGGTCATCCGCGGCGCCTCCGCCGGCTAAAACCAGGCGGCAGTCATTATATTTTTTAACCTGCAGATATGCCTCAATTACACCCAAAGGATCCTTTAAGCGGTCAAAGCGGGAAATCTGGGTGACAATGGGTTTATCCTTTGGGATTTCGTATTTTCTTAAAACCGCCTCAATTGTCTCCTGCGGCAGTTCTTTATTTTTATCGCTTAAGGGATCAATGGACGGGGAAATTAAAAACTGCCTTATTGGCAATTTTTGCGAAAAACCCGGAGCAGAAAAAACTGCCGCGTCATATTTAATTACAAATTCTCTTAAGAAACTCCAGACTTTCTGATTTGGTTCGGATATATCAATATGACAGCGCCAAAGCCATTTATTTTCTTTCCTTTTGTTTACCAGCGTAATCGGCTGTGGGTCGTGCACAAAAACTATGTCGGCGCTTGTGTCGAGTTCGGCAATATTGCGGTTAGCTGTTTCCAAAAATATATCAAAATCCGTCTTGTTTATTTCCGCCTGACGTCCGTGCAAGGCATTATGAAATTTCTTGGTTACCTCAAAAAATTGTTCGCCTCCCTTTATTAGATCCCAGCGGGTATCCACGCCTAATTCCCGCAACAACGGAACCATACGGTTTAATATCTCTGCCACGCCTCCACCTACGGATGTAGAATTAATATGCTGAATTAGTTTACCTTTGAGTTTTTCGGCGATTAATTTCAAATCATCAATGACCGACTCGCCGACAATGGGAATATATTCGTCAATTTTAGTCATGTTAAACCAAGAGTTTCTTCTCTATTATTTGAATAAGTGTTTTTCTTAAATCTTCGAGGGTGCGCGTATAAGGATCCATCTGAGCAATTTTATCGGCTAATCTTTTATTCCCCAAAGAATTCTCAATCCAATTAGAAAAGTCATTCGTTTTTTTCTCAAGCCGCAAGCGGGCCTCAAAGATATGAAAATAAATAGAGTCTATAGTTATTTTTTCTATAACTTCTTTAAATTCCTCCAAGTCATAAACAACATATTTCGTAGGGAGGATAAAACTTACAGACTTAATAAAATGAAATTCATCACCCTCGCGGGCAAACCTTAAGCTTGCCGCCGGGTTTTCTTTCAGATAACTCTCTATGGTTTGAATTATCTTCTCCCTTAAAGAATGGATATTTAAAAACTGTGTTGTATCAATGCTGGCAAGCCGTTCCCCTAATTCGTCTTCGCCCAATATATCGCTTACCCAATAGGCAAAATCATTCGGCGGCTCAGGCGAAAGATATTGGTGTTGCTGCAAAAAACGGTGAGTATGATGATAAATGGAAGCGCCCGGCACCTCTCGGATAAGGCCTAATAGCTGGCCAAGGTTTGCGGCCCTTAAACCGGTTAATTCAGAGAGGCTCAGCCGCGCATAAAACCTGAACGGCTCTTTTGCTTTAATTAAATCCGCCATTTTTTTCTTGTAATTCTTTTAAAAATTTACCGACTTCTTCATGATTCCTTAAATAGTATTGTGCCGAAGAATCACTCAGGCGTTGACCTACAAAAATAGTCATCCCTTTTTTTCTCAACGCCTTAAATACATCCTCATCGGTTATGTCATCTCCGATGTAAATAGGCATAACGCGCCTGCCAGCCAGCGCAAACCTCCATCGGGCAAGAAGCCATAATACTGCTTTTCCTTTATCCCAATTAACAGGAGGCATAACCTCAAAAACCATCTTTCCCGCTATGGTCTTTATTTCATTTTTCTGCGCAAAACTACTAACAACTTCAGAAAAAAGATCCCTAATAAAATGGACGTCTTTTTTATCTGATAGACGGTAATGAAACGATAATATCAGGCCTTTATCTTCTAACCGTATTCCCTTTATGCCACACCCTTTTTCTCTGAACGCTTGTTTGATTTTATCTAGTGTAGCGCGATATTGTTGCGAAATATATACTGTGTGCTTGATTTTTAACCCCTCAATTTCTAAGCCGTGGCTTCCGCAATATATTACACCTTTTACACCGACCATTCTCTTTATATCGCTAAGCTTTCTTCCGCTGATAATTGCCAATCTAAAACTACTATTTTCGGAAATTTTCCGTAATACCGCTTTTGTCTCGGGAGGAATTACTGCTTTTTCCGGAGTATCCGCTATGGGAGCAAGCGTTCCATCAAAGTCTAAAAATAAAACAATTGCTTTATCATCCAAATCTTTCTTAAGTTTATCCCAGGAATCAAACAGATATTCCATCTCTTTAGCGTTAAATTTTCTTAAGCGCTGTCAATTCCGTAACAATATTGGCCGCCCAGCGGTAGACATTGTTTTCGCTGACAATCTTGCGCATATTCTCCATACGTTTCTTTTTTTCATCAAGCGACATCTCAATAGCCAGCCGTATGTTTTCGGAAAAATCTTCTATTGAGTAAGGGTTAATTAAAATAGCGTCGGTAAGCTCTCTGGCGGCACCGGTAAACTGGCTTAAGATTAAAGCACCGGATAAATCTTTTTTTGCCGAAACATATTCTTTGGCAACAAGGTTCATCCCGTCATGCAACGAACTCACCACACAGAAGTCGGATAACTGATAAAATGGCTCTATTTCATCGGCGGAAAAGTGTTTTTTAAGATAAATAATCGGTTTCCAGCCGCTATCCATATATTTCCAGTTTTTCTTCTCTATCAATTCGTCAATTTCGCCTATTAAGTCGTGATAACGTTTTATATGCACACGGCTGGGCGCTCCCAGCTGGATAAACACAAAGTTTTTTTTGTATTGGGGGTATTTTTCCAAAAATCGGTCTATGGCAAGCACTCTCTCAATAATACCCTTTGTATAATCAATCCTGTCAACGCCTAGGCCGACAATTTTATTTTCTAAATCAAATTCTTTTTTTAAATCTGCTATTTTTTTATCCAATCCTATTTTCGCCATATCGCTATTTAAATGGCCGTTTACGCTGATAGGGAATGCCCGCACATATGTTTCTTTGTTAAAACGGGTGATGCTGAATTTTTCCGTATCTACCCTTGACTCAAGCAGGCGGTTTGCCGTATCTAAGAAATTATTACAGTGGTTCTGCACGTGAAACCCGATAAGGTCGCAGCCAAGCATGCCGTCTAAAATTTCCTTATGATAAGGGCAGATCATAAATGCCTCCGGGTTAGGCCAAGGGATATGCCAGAATAAAGCGATTGTGGCATCAGGGCGTTTTTCCTTAATCATTTTAGCAAGTAATGTAAAATGATAATCCTGGATAAATACAAAGGGATTTTTTGCCGGCAATTCCTCTAAAACATTATCGGCGAATTTTTGGTTTACCTTCTTATACATCTCCCAATCCGATTCTCTAAAAATCGGGCGGGTGTGCGTATTATGAGCCAGCGGCCATAAACCCTCGTTTGAAAAACCGTAATAATAACCATCCTCTTCTTCTTTGTTTAACCATACTCTTTTTAAGATATACCGGTTATCTTCCGGGGGGACCCCTAACTTATTTTTTGAATTCACAAACTTCTTATCGGCATTACCGGCGCCATGCGCAATCCAGGTGCCTCCGCAGGCGCGTAATATCGGGTCTATTGCAGTGACCACCCCGCTGGCAGGACGGATACATCTTACTTCCGTACTCGGCTCATCTATCACATGCATAAAAGGCTCACGGTTTGAAACAACCAAAAAAGCATTACCTCCTAATTTAGCGTGTATTAAGTCTCTTAATTTTGATTCGGTCCATAATTCTTCTTTTGCTAGCCGCGCATGGGCTTCATCGGTAACCACCTTTCGGGCTACCCGCAACCCCAGAGCAACCTGTTCAACTTCGGTAATCAGTTTGCCAAACTCCCCCTTCTCTTTAAAAGGCCGCAGCTTATCAATTTCGCCTCTTTGAAAATGCGTAAACCATTTGGTAAGGCGGCGCACCGGCAAAATAAAAATCTGCCGCTGGACCAAAAGAGCAACCATGGCTATTAATATTATCAGGGTGATTAAAGTTATGCTTATCCTCCTCCATAACGTCGCCATCATCGTAAACATATAAGAAGTATCATAAACAACCTCTACTAAGCCTAATGCGTTATTTTCATCATCTAAAATAGGCAGTGTATAACTATAGGCGGAAAATTCCTTGAATTTCTCTAACTCACCACGGGCGGTTTTTGCGGCCAAAACATCAGCCAGATAAGATTTTTCTTTTTTGCTCCAGTCGGAGATCCGCTCGGTAATTGTAATAATCTTGCCCTCTTTATCATAGATAACGCAGCCCTGCAACCGCTCGCGGCGCTGAAAACTTTCCATCAGACGCTGCGCTGACCTTAAATCATTATTTAAAATAATATACCTTGCGGATAATTCTATGCTCTCGGCAACCGCCTTGGCTTTGCGTTTGAGGTCATCCATCAGTTTTTCTTCTTCAAAACGCGCCTGTATTACGCCGAACACGGTAAAAACAAGCGCGATAATAATAAGTATGGGTAAGATAAATAAAAGGATTCTTCTCATCTATTTTTCCTTTAGAAAAATACAAACAATTTTATTTTAACGCAGACATCATTCCTCGGCGGCAGATTTCTTTGGCGTATTCGGTCCAGATACCGCTCCCCCAGTAGCGGAAGCAACTGGTTTGGGATAGTAACAAATAAAGCAGGGCTTCTCTATACTTACGATTAGCGCCATCATTGAAACCGTCGCCGTATTTACTATGAAAAGCAACGCTTAGTTTATTAATCGGGTCAAGCACGTGTTCATAACCCTTAACCCAATTTTTGTCATTAGTCCAGGAGCCTCTATCTAAATTAAAATACTGGTCTTTTTCATGGATTTTTTTGATTGCCTCATCGGCAGCGCCGGGATGATAATTTTTACCGACTATCTCCCATATTTTATGCTGGGAAACCGGCTGAACCGGAATAAAGTTTTTTTCTTCTAAGCCCTCTTTTTCTACAAACTCAAGGTATTCAGAGCCGTTCATTGACACTGTGCCTTCTTTTTCAATTTCATTAAATGCCCGGTAATAGGCATCGGGAAATTCATTCATCATTACCCCGCCATTTTCGCCGTCGCCGATCTGCGACACATAAGACGGTAGATTTTTACCGCAATAGTCTTCGCGGCCAACCGATTTTGCCTCGGCATACGGCTGCATTTGCCCGACTAATTTTGTATCAGAGCCTTTGGTCTTAATTAAAATCGCTATTTCTTCAGTTTCGCCATTCGAATTTTTCGCCACCAAGCGGTGCGGAAAGTGCGGCCGCTTAATCCAGGAGCCGTCTAAATTTTCTATTGTATGCTCTTGCACCAAAAGCCACTCATATCCGCATTCTTTAAGCGCTTTGATATACTCAAAACAAATATCCGGATGAATCGGTAAATGCATTTCAGGAGGCGAAAAACCTTTAACCCGCTTAGCCGCCTCAATTCCGAATAGGGAGGAAAAATGCTTACGCCAAGCCATGATATGCAGTTTTATATCGGGAATAGGCGTGGAAGTTACTACGGCATGCGACCACATTGTGCCTAACCATTCTACATAACGATGGTATTTATCGCTTGCCGCGACAGCTTTAAGATTTTCTAAAACTTTCTCCTCCCCCGCTTGAGCTAACCCCCAGAAGAGATTACCAGAGTAATCAAGCATCACCCTGGGATTTTTATGCTGAGCGGCTAAATCCTGCACAATATCCGAAATCCTTGAATAACACTTAAGAAAAACCGGGGCATTGTGGTTGTCGCCGATATTCTGATGCTCGAGCATATATTGCAGGTTAGAAATAAGCCCGGCGCGATGTATATGCGCCGCATCTTGCGTATCAATAATTGTCGGCTGGTGCATATGTAAGGCAATACCAAAGGAAGAACTTACCTGAGCGAAATCTATATTGGAGATAGAGGCATAAATCTCCTTTTTCTGAGGTGCTAATTTTTTAATATCATCGTGGCTTACGGCGATATTAGGAAAGTTGTCAGTTATAGCGTACATATTTAAGCCACCACCTCTGCTGTCTGCACTACTGGTAAATAGTATTTAGCGCAATCTATATCGGAAAATATATTATCGCGCCGCTCTACTTCGCCCAGCCATTCGTTGTTTATGCTGTTATTTAACAGGTCGCTATAAAGGCGGTTAAAGCGGCAGATGTGGTCTTTTATCCTTTTCTGGGCATAGGCCACCATCGTACCGGTCTTCATAATAAACGGCCAGTCGCTGGATTCCGCTAAAACCAGTTCGCGCGCCGCCTGATTTAACGCCCGCTTGATTAAACTCCGCTTTGCGTCTTTATTTAAATAATTCGAAAATTTCTCGGCAAGTTCCGTCATCCTACGGCTGGCATTATGCAGGTGCTTATAAACCCAGTCATTGGAACCTTCCAGCCAAAATTCCGAATATCCTTTCCAGCCCCAGCTGGATAAGGACGGAAGCGACATTTGGTTGGTGGAATATTCTGCCAAATAATCAGAGGGTGTGGTAAGCCTAACAGTCTTCTGGTCATAGACAATTTTTCTGATTAAAAAATCAATCCACATCGGCCCCTCAAACCACCAGTGGCCGAAAAGTTCCGCGTCATAGGGCGCAATAATAATCGGCTTTCTGTCCATATGCGAAGAGAGAAATTCAATTTGGCGCTCGCGGTTAAACATAAAGTTTGCGGCGTGCATCGCCGCCTTTTCCCGCGCCCAGTCCGGGCGGTATGCCTCTTTATATTCGGTATTGCCGGTAATCCGCCAGTATTTTATGCCGGTATTAGTCCTAATTCCTAAATGATGGATATAGGGTTTAATGTATTCGTAATCCAGCTCAAATCCGATATCGCGGTAATATTCGCGGTAATCCGGGTCTCCGGGATAGCCCTCTTTGGAACTCCAAACCTGTTTTGACGACTCCCAGTCGCGGCCAAAGGCGGCAACTGACGAGGGGCAATATAGCGGGGCATAGACGCTGTAACGGGGCGCAGGGTCGGCATTCATTATGCCGTGCGAATCCACAAAAAAATAGCGCAGGCCTGCCTCTTTTAAAACTTCATCAACGTGCGGATAATAGCCGCATTCGGGAAGCCAGAATCCACGCGGCGGCCTGCCAAACATCTTCTTATAACTTTCTATGCCGATAAACACTTGCGCCTTTACTGAAATAGGATTAATGCTTAAATTGGGAAGAAAGCCGTGCGTAGCGCAGGAAGCCACCACTTCTAAAACTCCCAAATCCTGAAATTTCTTAAACGCGGAAACTAAATCTCTTTGGTATCTATTAATAAAGGTTTCTTTGGCATCAAGGAACTTCTGGTTATACATTAAGGCAAGGCCGTGATAATGCGGCTCAAAGCCGGTGCGCTGGATCTCTTTTTCGGATAGTTCTATAAGTTTATTTAGATGGCGGATGTAGCGTTCCTGCAAAAGCGGGTCTTTTAGCATCGAGGCAAGCGGCGGGGTAAGCGACATAGCAATGCGGAAATTTACCCCATCACCGACCAATTTTTCAAAGACGTCTAAAAGAGGTATGTAGGTTTCGGTTATCGCCTCATAAAGCCAGTTTTCTTCCAAGAAGTATTCTTCTTCGGGATGGCGCACATAAGGCAGGTGGGCATGCAGAAATAAACATAAATATCCTTCAGCCATTTTAAATTATTTTATGGTTCGTATATGGTTTTCGCACGCTCAACAGAAGTAGCAATCCGTCGTTTTTCTTGCTTGTCATTGGATATAGCGGAAAAATCTAAGGGGATTTTACCATCAGGAAGGGCAAATCTTAAAGTAAAGGTGCCGTCTTGGCGCAATTTTATCTTTTTATCAGCGAGCCAGACCTCTGCATCCGGTTCGGTCCGTCCATAAACAATCAGTTCGCTGCCTATATCAAAAAAGAATTTTCTTTTAATTTCTTTTCTTTCGCTTGCGCCGCCAACCTCTTCGCTTCCTCCTGCGAAGAGAACCATTTCTTCTGAGGCGCCAAGCAGAATCTTTTTCATAAAATGGCCGCGCGATGTGCCGCGCAGTAAAATATCGTCAAGTGATATACCATCTTTTAAATTAAAACGTAGATTCGCTCCTCGTGCGCCCCCTCCTCTGCGCCTTGATAAAATATTCTTTAATAAAGGAAATAACTTTGAATAATAAGCGCGGATATCGCCTTCAGTTAAAAGAATTTTGCGCCGGCGCGGATTTTGAAAACTGTAGGCGCCAAGACTATTTTTTGCGGAGTTTTTTCTTGCGCTTTTCTCTTTTTCCGTTTCGATAATTACAAAAGGGGGGTCTTGCGGCGCGTCGTTCTTAACATCAAGCCACATCTCTTCCTTGCGCCAAGAAGAACTTGAGCGCGGAGTATACACAAAGTTAGAACGTGTAAGCGCGAAAAACCGACCGCTCGGCGCGCGCAGGCCAAACTCCGCACAGCAACTGACGCTTTCCTTCCAGAGATTAATATACCAATTATTAGCAGAGGCGCCTACCTCAATATCAAACCAGCTATTGGCATTTGTGCCGTTAAAATCAACGCAGGTAACATCATATACCCGCAAAATGTAGGCACAGTGGTCTATATCAGCGCCAATTCTGCTTCTTAAATCCGTAAGTGTATTCGGCGCAATTTCCCAATAGGCGTATAACCAGTAAGGATCACGTGCAATAAGCGTAAGATACGTGGCATTATAACCTATGGGAAGCTCACAACTCTCAAGGGAAACTTTTTTTGACGGCTGAGGGGCAGCTTTCTGGAAAGATTCCTGCCGAACGCCATTTGCAGGCGAGACTTTTTCAAAAGCAGAAAATTTTTCCGGCGGAAATGATGCCGGGATAGGATGAATTGTTTCAAAAACAGTTTCTTTAGAAGGCGAAGCAAGACTTTGCCTTTTCTTAGCAGACGCTTTTTTAGGCTCAGGTTTCTTTACGCTTTTTACCGCCAAACTTACCCTCCTAATTACTGTAAATGTTTAATACCTCGTCGGCAATAGTATCCCAAGAGAATACTGTCTCAACCGCTATGCGGCCATTCCTGCCCATCCAGCGCGCATGCTCAAAATCGCTAAAAAGCGTGCCGATGCCCCAAGCCACTGAATCTGGATTGGGAAGAACTTTCAAGCCGTTTACGTCATGCCAGACTATCTCTGAAGGCCCGCCGTTAGAACTTGCCACCACCGGCTTCCCTGCGCTCCATGCTTCCAATAAAACTATGCCAAACGGTTCATTGCGGCTGGGGACGCAGACGCAATCACTTGCCTTATAAAGGTCAGTTAAACGCCAGCCATTATGATAGCCAAGAAATCTGGCCGCATGCGAAACCCCCAGATGTTTCGCCTTGTCCTCTACACTGGCGCGCATATCGCCGTCGCCGGCAAAAACAAACTTGGCATTGCCGTAGAACTTCAGGATATACGGGATAGCATCAACTAAAATATCCGGCCCCTTCTGATAAACCATCCTGCCTGCAAAAAGCACCATAGGGTCAAGCGGTGCGATATCGTAGGCCCGTTTTATTGCCGCAGGCTCTACCCAGCCATCGTAATTACGATAATTTATCCCGTTATAAGCTACGCTGACCTTATCTTCGGGAACGCTGTATATCCACATTACTTCATTTTTGAGCGATTTGGAAACAGTAACTACCTTATCCGCGCAATAGGCGCCATACCATTCAATATGGCGTATCCTTTCAGAGTTCCCGCCGAAGAAATTATTGCCGCACCTGCCGTATTCGGTCGAGTGTATGGTAAAAATTGATTTCTTCGCACGGGCTTCTTTAATCCAGATAAGCGCATATGCGGTAAGCCAGTCGTGGGCATGAATAATATCAAAGTGCCCGGCATAATTTTCAGTCTGATAAAAAGCATCCACAAAGGCACGGCACATATTTTTCATTTCTTCTACGAAATCCGGATTGGTGTTGAAAGGGCAACGATGGTAATGCACGCCGTGGATACGCTCATACCAAGGTTGGTCATGCCTGCCAAGACGCGTAAAGACATGCACTTGGTGGCCTTTACGCTCTAAAGCACAAGCAAGTTCCGTAACATGCACCGCTACCCCGCCTACATAGATAGAATGCACGGACTCCCAAGAAAAAATCGCAATGCGCATTTTTTTTAGGCTGTTACTTCCTTAACCGAATTAATACTGCCGTATGAATTAGTTGAAGTATTCTTATTAGCCGGATCCGTCCACCACTGCCCATCTACGATAAATTTATATTCATATCTGCCGGGCTTAAGGTTAAGATTTGCCTTCCATGCGCCATTTTTACCTTTTAACATCTTTATTCCATTAGTTGACCAGGAATTAAAACTTCCCGTTAAAGTAACCTTGCTTGCCTGCGGAGCATTCAGCTGAAACTCTACATCCTTTTCCTTAACCCTTCTCATAGCGGTAATCATACCTTCCTCCTTTCTTGTTACAGAGATACTCTGTAACCTGACTATCTCATCCACTGACACCTCAAAGACACCGGCAATCTTAGTAAGCATTTCTGCGGTAAGCCCCCGCTTATCTGCCTCCCACATACAGATTGCCTGCCTCGAGACCCCTAATCTTCTCGCTAAACCATCCTGAGTAAAATTCTTATCTTCTCTTAATCTCTTTATGCGCGAACCAAACATATCTTTTTCCCTAACTTATTGAAAATATTAAGGTTATATCAATATATTTCCGTCTTACGCACTACTCAATCACGGCTACTTCCTGCAAGAATTTTAAGTATGCCACATTCTGTTAACTTTGTCAAGCAAAATCTGCCAACTGGCGATTAGATTTTGCGCGATGCCGCACATACTTGTGCGGCGCAAGCAAAAT
>CAKKQO010000030.1:15016-42868 GCA_919902105.1 Omnitrophica bacterium GWA2_41_15
GAAGTTCTGGTTTTGTGCGCCTGCCCGGAGTCGAACCGGGGACCTTCTGCTTAGGAGGCGGACGCTCTATCCAACTGAGCTACAGGCGCAAACATCAGTGAAGAGTTGACAGCTTACGGTTAACGGAAAAACAAAAAATCAGAATTTAATCAAAGAATGAATATGGAGGCCTTTAAGCTTTTTACGACCAGATAGAGCAACTAATTCTATTAAAAAACATACGCCGATAATTTTAGCCGACATTTGTTCCACTAAATCGCTCACTGCTTTTATAGTACCGCCTGTAGCTAAAAGGTCATCAACGATTAAAACCCGCGCCCCGCGAGCTATGGCATCCTGATGAATTTCCAAAGTATCAGTTCCGTATTCTAATTCGTAGGTTACGCTATAAGTCTTATAGGGAAGTTTGCCTTTTTTTCTCACCATAACAAACCCGCATCCCAATTTATAAGCAAGGACCGCTCCGAAAATAAAACCGCGGGACTCAACCGCCACAACCACATCTATCTTTTTCGATTTATACGGCTTTGCTAAAAGATTAATCGCGGAATTAAACGCTTTTTTATCGCCAAGTAAGGTTGTAATATCGCGGAATAAAATCCCTTCTTTAGGAAAATCCGCTATTGCGCGAATAGACCTTTCTAATTGTTTTATAGTCATTGATATTTTCCTTATCCCTTAGAAGGACGCGCCTGGCAACTTTTCCTCTTAATTAACTGCGTCGGTAGAAGTATTTTTACCGGCAGCCCTTTTATCTTTCCGGTAACGATATTATAAAGATTCTCTACAGCAAGCCTTCCCATCTCTGTAATTGGCTGCCTTACCGTAGTTAGGCTTACTGAACTATATTCTACTATCGGATTGTCATCAAAGCCAACCACTGATAATTCTTCAGGTACTTTAATTTTCTTTTCTTTCGCTACGTTTATTACTTCCAATGCCATCACGTCTGAGGCGGCAAAAATTGCCGTTGGGCGCTCCCTTAAAGTAAGTAAGGTAAGTGCAGCCTGGTGCGCGGGCGTACGCAAGAAATTTCCTGTCCGGATATAATTGGCATTAATAGGAAGGTTATGCTGTGTTAAAACAACTTTATAGCCCTCAAGCCGGTCAATTCCAGCCTGCGTGCTTAAGTCACCGGTGATCGTGGCAATTTTCGTATGCCCCAAACCGACTAAATAATTTACTACTTCTACTGTTGCGTTCTTATTATCTATAGCGATACAGTTAATCGGTTCTTTAAGATAATTATTCATTACTAAGCAGGGAATTTTTTTCTCAACTACTTTTTTTAACGTCCTGACATCGGAATCGATATCTCCGAAAATAATTCCGTCCACATAATCAAGGTTTAAAGTCGGAGAATTCAGCCAATCCTCATGCACCGTTTTTTCGGTAATATGGATAAGTAAGTCGATCTTAAGCCGGCTGGCTGAATAGGATGCTCCTTTTATCGCTTCGGTAACATAAAAGGAATGAAAAATATCTTCAAAACGCCGTACCACCAAAGCAAATATTTCATGATGAGAAGTTTGTTTAAGCATTATCTAATTTCTCCTTCCTGTTCGATTATAAATTTACGCAGCTTATATAAAGCCCGCTCCTCTATTTGACGGATACGCTCGCGCGAAAGATTAAGGCGAAGTGCCACTTCTGCCAAGGTATGGCTCGTCCCGTCAGCTAAACCAAAACGTAAATCCAGAATCTCTTTTTCTCTGCTATCCATAATTTCCAAAAGGCCGTTTATCCTTTCCTTATCTATAAAATGGGCGAGTTCGCTGTCCGGGCTGGCAGATTTTTCATCTTCCACCAAATCGATCATCTCTCCTTCGCCCTCTTCACCCACCGGCGCCTCCAGAGACGTAACCTTAGTCATCCATTTACGTGTCTCTTCTACTTTTTTTACAGAAATCTTCATTGCCTTGGCTATCTCAGCGCTTGATGGTATGCGTTTTAACTTCTGCGATAATTCTTCATTTACCTTCTTCCATCTATTCATCTGTTCATTCATATAAACCGGTATACGAATAATCTTAGCCTGGTCAAAAATAGAGCGGGAAATTGCCTGCTTAATCCACCAAGCGGCATAGGTAGAAAAACGAAAACCGCGGCGGGGGCTAAATTTCTCCACTGCTTTCATTAAGCCGACGTTGCCTTCTTCGATTAAGTCCATCAAAGGCACGCCTAAATAGGCATAGCGCTTGGCAATGCTTACCACTAAACGCAGATTTGATTGAATCATTTTTTTGCGCGCCTCTTTGTCGCCGCGCCTCACCTTCCGGCTAAGCTGTTTTTCCTCTTTAGCCGTTAAAAGAGGGATAACCTTCAACTGCTTGAAATATGCTCGGATTGTATCCATTCAATGACGGCTAAAGTTATGGAGCAGAATGCGGCATAACTTTAATGCCGGAATTGATCCCGCCGAATGCTTAAAAATTATCGATAGAGAATTTTTAAGCGTCTTGCCCTCTGCAATTCGCAGAATTGCGAGGACTTAGTCCCTGAAATTGCTTTGCAATTTCTAGGGGTGAGGCGGGAAATGATTAAATTATCGCTTACCCGTTAATTCTATTTTTTAACACTGCCTGCGCCGCGGCTAATTTTGCAATCGGCACCCTAAACGGCGAACAGCTGACATAGTTCATCCCGACGCTATGACAGAACTCTACTGAACGCGGCTCCCCGCCGTGTTCGCCGCAGATACCAACCTCTAATCCTCTACGCGTGTTTCTTCCGCGAACAATTCCGATTTTTATTAATTCACCAATTCCTTCCTGGTCTATTGATTGGAACGGATCCTCCGGCAAGATTCCTTTTTTAAGGTAGTCCGGCAGGAATCCGCCGATGTCATCGCGGGAAAAACCAAAACCCATTTGAGTCAAATCATTGGTTCCATAGGAGAAAAATTCCGCGACCTCGGCTAATTTTCCAGCAACCAATGCCGCGCGCGGAATTTCAATCATTGTGCCAAACATATGCTTAATCTTTTTAAGGTTATACTTGAGAAGTACCTCCTGATAAACCTGCTTAAAAATGGCAATCTGGTCATTTAATTCCTTGACATCACAGACTACCGGAATCATTATTTCAGGATACGGCTTTTTGCCTTCTTTAATTAACTCAGCCGCCGACTCAAAAACCGCGCGGATTTGCATGGAACTTACCTCAGGGTACGTAACCCCTAAGCGCACGCCGCGATGCCCCATCATCGGGTTTGACTCATGCAGGCCTTCTGCACGTTTTGCCAGTTCGTCTAAACTGATATTTAAGTCGCGAGCGAGTTGGTTTAATTTTTCCGCCTGACGCGGGACAAACTCATGCAAAGGCGGATCAAGCAGGCGGATTACCACCGGATAGCCATCCATTGCGGAAAGTGTGCCTTTAATATCTTTCTTTACATAGGGAAATAATTCATCCAGCGCTTTTTTTCTTTCATCAAGCGTTTTTGACATAATCATTTTACGCAGGATAAAAAGCGGCTCATCCGAACCTTTGCCGTAAAACATATGCTCGGTACGGAATAAGCCGATGCCCTCTGCCCCAAATTGCCTTGCCTTTGCCGCATCCTCCGGAGTATCGGCGTTGGTACGGACGCCCAATTTCTTAATCGAGCCGCAAATTTTTAAGAAATCATTAAGTATTTTATTCTCCTCGGTAGCATCTATCATCGAAAGTTTACCTTCATAGACATTACCCTTAGTACCGTTTAAGGTAACCCAATCGCCTTCTTTGAGCACTTTACCATCAGCATTAACTTGCTTATTTTTATAATCAATATGGAGAGTGGAACATCCGACAATACAGCATTTACCCCAGCCGCGGGCAACGAGTGCGGCATGAGAAGTCATTCCGCCTCTGGCAGTCAAAATCGCCTGGGCCGCGCGCATCCCTTCGACATCCTCGGGGTTAGTCTCCTCGCGCACTAAGATTACTTTTTTGCCCTGTTTCGCCCATTCTACGGCGTCATTAGATGAGAAAACAATCTGGCCCGCAGCCCCTCCCGGCCCTGCCGGTAAGCCTCTGGCTAACGGCTTATGCGTAATCTCCTGTTTAGGGTCAATAATCGGATGCAATAACTCGTCTAACTGCGCAGGGCTAACCCGCATCACTGCTTCTTCTTTCTTAATCAGGTTTTCTTTGAGCATATCCAAGCTCATCCGCACTGCTGCCGGGCCATTGCGCTTACCCACGCGGCACTGTAACATAAATAACCGCCCTTTTTCAATCGTAAACTCAATGTCCTGCATATCACGGTAATGCTTTTCTAAACGGTTACGATAACCCACCAATTCTTTATAGAGATTAGGCATTCCTTTTTCCAATGTCAACAAATCCTTATTCTGCTCTGACTGGGAATAACTGTTAATCGGCGCCGGCGTACGAATCCCGGCGACTACGTCTTCACCTTGCGCGTTAATCAGATACTCGCCGTAAAATTCGTTTTCACCGTTTCCAGGATTACGCGAGAATGCCACACCGGTAGCTGAAGTCTCACCCATATTGCCGAATACCATAGTCTGCACATTTACCGCAGTCCCCCACTCATCCGGGATATTTTCAATCCGGCGGTAGCTAATCGCCCGCTTGCCGTTCCAGGAAACAAATACCGCGCCTATGCCGCCCCATAACTGTTCCATATGATTATCAGGAAATTCCTTTTTTAAGACTTCTCTAATTCTCTGTTTAAAAAGCCCACAGAGTTTTTTTAAATCTTCCGTGGTTAAATCTGTATCGCTTTTATAGCCCTTTTCTTTCTTTAGGGCAGCCATAATATGCTCTAATTGCTTACGTATACCTGCCTCGCCGTCAGGCAGGCCTTCTTCATCTTTCGGCTCAATGCCGGCCGCCTTTTCCATAACCACATCGGAATACATCATAATCAGCCGGCGATAGGCATCATAGACAAAACGTTCGTTTCCGCCTGCCTGCTTAATTAGTCCGGGAATAGTTTTTTCGGTCAAGCCCACATTTAAAACCGTCTCCATCATCCCGGGCATTGACTTACGCGCCCCGCTCCTAACTGAAACTAATAAAGGATTATACGGGTCGCCGAATTTCCTGCCCATTGATTTTTCTACTTTTTCTAATGCCGCGCCTACCTCTGCCTTTAGAGTTTTCGGGTATGTGCGGCGATTTTTATAGTAATAGGTGCAGACTTCGGTAGTAAGAGTAAAACCCGCGGGCACAGGAAGCCTTAGATCTTTATGGCCTGCCATCTCCGCCAAATTAGCGCCCTTGCCACCCAAAAGATTTTTCATGCTTTCATTCCCGTCTGCCTTACCTGCGCCAAAGCTGTAAACATATTTTTTGTTGCTCATTTCCTTTAAAACCCTCCTTAATGAGCCCCGAAGCTTCGGGGCGAATTAATCCCGCCGAGCATATCAAAATTATCGACTATAATTTTGATATGTCTTACCCTCTGCAATTCGAAGAATTGCGAGGACTTAGTCCCTGAAATTGCTTCGCAATTTCTAGGGGCGAGGCGGAACCTAATAACTTAATTTTTCTGATAAATATTCCTTTATCCTATCTATTCCTATTCTTTCCTGCAACATCGTATCCCTATCTCTCACCGTTACCTTTCTATCATCTAACGACTGCACATCCACGGTTATGCAATACAAAGTCCCGACTTCATCCTGCCGGCGGTAGAGCTTACCGATTGCACCGGTGTCATCATAGACGCTAACAAAATTTTTCTTTAAATCGCCGGCTATTCTTCTCGCTGTCCCCACAATCTCAGGGCGGTTTCTTAAAAGCGGAAACACTGCTACTTTTGTGGGCGCTAAATCCTTATGTAGTTTTAAAACTACGCGCGTATCATCCTTTACCTTCTCCTCGCAATAAGCATCGGTCAAAAACGCTAAAACGCTTCTGTCCACCCCGCCGGATGGTTCAATAATATAAGGATAAAACCTTTCTTTGGCAAGATCATCAAAATATTGCAAATCCTTTCCGCTGGTGTTAGCATGCTGTTTTAAATCAAAATCTGTACGGTTGGCAATGCCTTCTAACTCTGACCAGCCAAAAGGAAAATTATATTCTATGTCTGTGCAGGCCAAGGCATAATGCGCTAACTCCTCCTTCCCGTGGGGACGCTGGCGTAAGTTTCCTCTTTTTAGGCCTAAATTAAGATACCACTGAAAACGCGCCTCAATCCACTGCTCTAATTCTTTATCCGCATCAATAGGTTTAACAAAATACTCAATCTCCATCTGCTCAAACTCGCGTGTCCGAAAGGTAAAATTTCCGGGGGTGATTTCATTACGAAATGCCTTGCCGATTTGCGCCAAACCAAAAGGAAGCTTGGGGTGCTTTGAATCTAAGATATTTATAAAATTTACGAACATCCCCTGCGCAGTCTCCGGGCGTAAATATACTGTCTGCGCAGTTTCTTTTACGGGGCCGAAATTAGTTGCCAGCATCAAATTTGCCGCCATTGATTCTTCGGGCAACTGATTACCGCAATTAGGACAAGGTATTCTCGCTACACCATCGGCAGAACATGCGATCCTGCCGACATATGTCTTAAAATCAAACTCTACCCCGCCGAATTTATGATGCAAATCCGCAATCCATGAAATCGTCACTTCGGGCTCTTTAACCAAATTCAAATTAGGGACTAACTTTTTTCCTTCATTCTTAGCCCACTTTAACATAACCGAGCTATCTCTACTCCCTGCCATTACTTCTCTCAACGAGGAAAACCAAGGACTATTCCAGATGTCATCCCAGATTTTATCAAATTTAAAAAACTTTAAGCAAGCAGGACATTTTACGAAAGGATCATTAAAATTTTTTAAATGGCCACTTGCCTCCCAAACCTTGGGATGCATTAAAATTGCCGCATCCATACCATAAATATCATCGCGCTGATAAACATTTGCCTTCCACCAGGCATCTTTTAGGTTATTTTTCAACTCTACGCCATATGGCCCGTAATCCCAAGTATTGCTTAAGCCACCGTAGATATCAGATGATTGATATATAAACCCCCGCCTTTTGCAAAGCGAAACAATTTTATCCATATTATTTAAAGTGGTTTGTGCAGGCATAGGAGATTATCCCAATATCTGCGCTAACTTCTTATTGTCATCAGATGACATTATCAATTGAGCATCACAGGCATCGGCACAGGTAGTGCCATAAATATAACTTAGATTTATACCTGCTGCTTTTATTTTCTCTGATGCCTTCTTAAGTGTGCCCACCTTATCCGCGAGCTTAAGTAAAACTACTTCTTTTTCGCTAGCAACATAACCTTTGCTTCTTAACGCCTGATAGGCCTTCTCGTTATTTTCGGTGATAATCATAAAATGCGCTTTTCCTTCTGTTGCATAAGCGGCTATATGTTTAATATTTACCTTATTATCCGCTAAAGCGCCGGAAATTTCTTCTAGCATCCCCGGCCTATCTCCTGTATCGAGACGAATTTCTTTTATTAAATGCACATCAGCCATTTTTTTCTCCTTTCAGTTTCTCCAACTCCTCTTCTTTTATGCTAAAAGTATGCTCCTTTGCCGGAAAGGCCCCGGATACTACCTCCTGTTTATATGTTTTAACCGCGTTTAAAATTTGCTCGGAAAGGTTAACATATTTTTTGACAAACCTTGGCGTAAAACGTTCAAATAAGCCTAACATATCATAACTAACCAATACTTGTCCGTCGCAGCCAGCGCCTGCACCAATACCGATCGTAGGAATTTTTAGCTTTTTCGTAATTATCTCGGCAATTTTATCCGGGACGCATTCTAAAACGAGAGAAAAACAGCCTAACTTTTCTAAATCAAGGGCTTGCTTAATTAATCTTTGGGCGGCCTCAGCATCTTTACCCTGCACTTTAAACCCCCCTAACTTGTCTGCAGTCTGCGGCGTCAAACCGATATGGCCCATTACGGAAATTCCTGCTTTAATAATCTCCTTGGTAACCTCTAAACATTGATCAAACCACTCTAATTTTACCGCATCGCATTTTGCCTCATCAATAAACCTCTGAGCATTTTTTACTGATTCGTGAGGATTAACTTGGTATGACTCGTAAGGCATATCGCCGATTACTAAGGCATTTTTTACAGCGCGGCTGGCAGCTTTAGCATGATGCAACATCTCATGCATCCCTACCTGTGTGGTTGACTCCAACCCTAAGACCACATTCGCTACTGAATCACCCACTAAAATCATATCTATTCCCGCTCTGTCTATCAATGACGCCAACGGATAATCGTAAGCGGTAAGCATGGTCAGCTTGCGGTTATTCTTTGCATTACGAATATCAGAAACAGTTACTTTTTGCGTATCCATTGATCGATCTCCCTTGCCGCTTTTTTCCCTGCCCCCATTGCGGAAATTACCGTGTCTGCGCCGGTAATAATATCGCCGCCGGCAAAGACACCCGGGATTGACGTCTGGTAATGCTCATCCACCCAAATTGTTCCTTCGGCGTTAGTTTTCAGCTCTGGCGTTACGGAAGTCAAGAGCGGATTCGGCCGTTGTCCGATAGCTACAATTATTGTGTCAACATCTATGATAAAATTAGAACCATTAACAGGGACCGGCCTTTTCCTGCCGGAGGCGTCCGGCGCCTCTAATTTCATTTGAATACACTCCAAACCTTTCACAAAGCCCTGTTCATCGGTAATAATTTTAACCGGCTGGGTCAAAAATTTAAAAACTACTCCTTCCTCTTTAGCGTTTTCTATTTCTTCAAGGCGGCCGGGCATTTCTTTTTCGCTCCTGCGATAAACCAAGGTTACAACTTTTCCTAATCTAAGCGCTGAGCGGGCGCAATCGAGGGCAACGTTACCGCCGCCGATAACCGCTACTTTCTTTCCGATATTTACCGGGGTAGCATATTCAGGGAATTTATAACCCTTCATCAGGTTTATCCGGGTCAAAAACTCATTCGCCGAATAAACCCCTAAGGCATTCTCATGCGGTATGCCTAAAAATTGGGGAAGGCCGGCTCCGGTTGCGATAAAAATAGCCGCAAATCCTTCTCCGCTTTCGCGGGAAAATAAATCGGATACAGTCAATGTCTTCCCTATTAACACATCCGTCTTTAATTCTACGCCTAAGCTTCTAATATAATCCACCTCAGCTTGCACGATTTTTTTAGGCAGGCGGAATTCCGGTATGCCATATACAAGTACGCCGCCAGCTGAGTGCAAAGACTCAAAGAGTATAACTTGATAGCTCATTTTAGCAAGTTCTCCTGCGGCGGTCAAGCCTGCTGGCCCCGAACCGACTACGGCAACCTTATTTCGTCGTTCGTCAGATACCCTTACAGATAACTGTTCTAAACCATAATCAGCAGCAAATCTCTCAAGCGCTCCGATATTGATAGGAATTTTCTTTTTATTTAAGATACAAACTGCCTCACACTGATCTTCCTGCGGGCAGACCCTGCCGCAGATTGCCGGAAGACTGTTTTTTTCTTTTATTTTACTGAGCGCTTCGCTAACCTTGCCTTCCTTAATCAACATAATAAAAGATGGGATGTCTATCCCAACCGGGCAACCCTTCACACATAACGGATCTTTACAATTTAGACAGCGCGCGGCTTCTTTTTCTGCCTCTTCTTTGGAAAACCCTAAAGCAACCTCAAAAAAATTTTTTATACGCTCGCCAGGAGGCTGCTGCCTGATTTTATTACGCATTTTATATCCTCAATGCCGGGATAAAAAACTGGGCAACTTTAAAATAAATAATCAGTCCTAAGATGTCGACAATGCTGGTAGTTATCGGGCCGGCCAAAACCGCAGGATCAAGCCCAACCTTTTTGGAAAAAAGCGGCAGGAATACGCCTGTAACAATAGCGAGAATAGCGATAAACAGCATGCTTAAACCTACTGTTGAGGCAAGAAAAAAATCTTTCTGCAAAAGAAATGCCCTGCCAAAAGCTACTCCTCCGACAATCAAACCCATTAATGCCGCAGTAATGAGCTCTAATTTGATAATTTTAAAAATATTTTTCAGGTTAACGTCTCCGGTAGCCAAACCCCTTATAATGGTAATAGATGTTTGAGCGCCGGCATTACCCCCGGTATCTAAAAGCATTGGTATAAAAAATGCCAAAGCTACCACCGAACTTAAAGTATGCTCAAAATTTTTCAAAACCGTTCCGGTTAAAAAATCAAAAATCAACAAAAGTATAAGCCATCCGGCGCGCCTTTTAATTAATTCACGGACAGTTATCCGGGCGTAGCTGATTATCTCGCCGCCCTTGGCATCCATTTTACCGATTTCATAAATATCTTTGGTGGCCTGCTTTTCTATCGTAGCAACTATATCATCAACAGTAATTATCCCTAAAAGCGTATTTTCCTTATCTACGATAGGCGCATCCAATAAGTCGTAGCGCTTAAACTGTCCGCCCACTTCTTCTACGCTTGAATTAACGTCGATTTTGATAAACTCCGCGCTTTCCATAATATCTTTAACAAGGATATCCGGAGGCGCTTTCAACAAATCCTGCAGCGATATGCTTCCGATTAGATGATGGTTGTCATCGGAGACAAAAACCGAATAAATATTTTCGCGGTGCTCTGCCCTTAAGTTTTCCTGGATATAAAGCATTGCCGACCTTGCCGTCATATCCTTTTTTAATTCTACAAACTCGGTAGTCATTAAACTGCCGGCGGTGCCTTCTTTATAGTCAAGTAAGCGCGTAAGGTCGCGCGCTTTTTCTTTGTTTATAAGGCTAAAAAGCTTCTTAAATACTTTTTGAGGAAGATCTTTAAAAAGGTCAGCCCTTACATCGGAAGCCATTTCATTGATAATCTGGGATACCTCGGCATTATCTAAGTTATTTAGAATAAAGCTCTGCTCGGAAAACTTTAAATTTTCAAAAACCTCAACTGCCTTTTTTGTGCCGAGCAACTTAAAAATAAAAATTTTCTCCTTCGGCTCTAATAATTTCCATCCCTCTGCAAGATCCGTAGAGGGGATGGTTTTAAACAGGGATTTTAAGCCGTTAAAATCTTTCGCTTGAAGCAATTCCTTTATCTCGGGAAGAAATAAAGCAAAAACTTCTATTCTTTTACGCAGCCCGTTTTTCATCGTGTTTTTGGGGAAGAGGCAGAGTCAAAAGCCAAAACTACATTTTTCCCATGGCTTTCTGTATTAAAGGAGTTACTACTTCCGCCTCGGCCTTAGTCAATCTGCCTAATTTCGAAAAAATCCATTCGTCCTGCGCCCGTCTTACCTGACGCGATATCTGCAGCTTCGGTTCGCCCTTGTTATAAGAAAATACACTTACGGTAATTTTAGAATCTCCAAAATCAGAACTTTCTGAAAAAATTTCCTGATCCAAATTCTTATCATACGGCATATTCTTCCTCCTCAATGACGGCATAACTTATGGAGCCTGGGGGCGACATAAGTTATCAGCCGGAATTGATCCCGATAGCTGCAAGTAGATTTTGAAAAAATCTACGCAGCGCTTTGCTATCGGGACAATGACCCCGCCGCAGGCGGATCAGCCTTCGGCGGAGGCTTCATTTAACCTCCCATGAACTCAATTTGTTATACTCATCAAAATAAAGATAGGCCTTTACTTCTTTAAAATAATTCATCGGCTCAGAAAATACCAATATCCTATTCTCCTTTTCACTGTCTAAGTACTTAATACTTACAGGGTCGCCATATAATCTACAAACTTTATCCGCACTTAAACCCTTTTTTAACCTCATATCCTTTATATCCTTAAGCAATAACCGAAATCTCTTTCTCTCCGATTTAATAATGGCTTCTTGCTCAGAGCGCTCTTTAGCTAAATCACGAAGTGTATTAATTGCCTGCATTTTATCTTGGCCAAAGCAACCCGACAATAAAAAAGCAATCAAAATCATGATAAGGAAAGAGCTCATATAATTATAACCCCGGGTTAGACCTGCCTACCCTGTCTGCCGACAGGCAGGCGTCAGGCAGGGATATAAGTTACAATTCACTTATTATATTATAATAACTTGGACTTGGAAAGTATTTTAATTGCCGGCGGGGGGAAATATAAATATATATTAAACCTGAAAAAACTTAATTGCTCCTGCGCATAAAAAAATGGATAAACCCGCAAACGCATGTGAATACCTTTCTAATCGCCCGAGTGGCAGCCTTAATAATCCATAGGAAATGATAAACACTGCTGCTAACATGGTCGAAATAGTGATAAAACAAAATGCGCCTACCACCATTAATACAGCCGCAATATTACCCTTAGCCGCGGGATACATCACAAGAGGAATTAGAGGCTCGCACGGGCCAAAGACAAAAATAGTAAAAAGAATCCATGGGGTTAGATTACTTTTTTCTTTAACTTCATGGAGATGCAAATGTCCTTCTCTATGCCCATGCGAATGCTCATGCAAATCTTCCTCATCGTGCAAATGGAGATGGCTGTGGGGCTTATTACGAATAGCCTCACGTAGTCCCCAGAGAAAATAACTAAAACCAAAAATTAAGAGAAACCAAGCGGCGATATCACCTCTAAAAGACTCTATAGCCTCTAACTTAAATACCGCAATACCTAAAACTATCCCTATAAATCCGAGTATTACCGAGCTTAAAACATGCCCTAAGCCGCATAATAAGGTAATTATTCCGGTTTTAAGCATACTCCAGTGGCGCGCTTTAGACATCGCTATAAAAGGCAGGTAATGATCAGGGCCGAATATGGTATGAAAAAAACCAATAGTTAAAGCTGTGCCCATTAGAATGCTTATTTCACTTAGCATCTTTCCTCCAAGGAATCCGTTGCTATCCGTGGCATCCGCATAAGTTGCTTCTAAAATTTAACCTTCGCCCCTAAAAACAAAATTAAAGATATGGCCGCTATATGCAGTATCCAGAAACCCGGCCTTCCTATGGTAAAATAACGGATAATCTTCATGGCTTTCTCCTATTTAAATATAACTACGCCTAAAGTGTAAACGGCAGAAATACCTAAAAGATGCACCAGCCACCAGCCATCAAATAAGAAACGAAAGGTTTGCGGAAAGGAACAATTTAATTTAGCCTTTTCAGGATAATAACTTTCAAATATTGTTTTAGCGACTAAAATTTTTGCCGAAAGCACTAAAGAATCGGCTATAGTCGTCTTAAGTATAATATTTACCAAGGAAACCGGCCCCTGCCACGTGGCAATCGATAAATGGCTCATCGTTATAATTCCGAGAATTACGCCTAAGCCGGTAAGAAGATAGGCTAAATCAGAGGTATTTTGATTCAAAAAAAGTAAGGGTATAATCAAAATGCTCAACGTATCAAAAATGAGGGGAATGAGACGTTCCCACTCGAATTGCCCGTTGAAGAAAATAGGATGTATCCTTAGATGCAATAGCATCCCGCCCAAAGACATAAATACCAAAGCAAAAATAAGGTTACTTCGAAATTTATCCGCCATAAACACCTCCTTTCTGATTTTATGCATAACTATGCAACCCCGATAATAAATAATTTACCCCGAAATAAGTAAACAGCATCGCCAAAAACCCTAAGACAGATAACCATGCCGCTCGCTTACCTCTCCATCCTTTTCTAAAACGTACATGTAAATATATCGCATAAACAAACCAGGTAATTAATGACCACGTTTCTTTGGGATCCCAGCTCCAGTATGTTCCCCAGGCCGAATTTGCCCAGACTGCGCCGCTAATAATCCCTAAGGCTAAGAAAAGAAATCCCAAAGCAATCATTTTATAACTAATACTATCCAGATTTTCAATATTACCTTTCTTGAAAAGCAAAATAAGGCTTGCGGCAAACCCGATTGTTAATGCCGCATAACCGATGAAACAAGTAAAAACATGTATAGTCAGCCAATTGCTTTTTAGGGCAGGCAGAAGCGGAGCTATCTCTTTGTCCAATAAGGAAGCGTAACCTAATGCCAAAAGGCCTAATAAACTTGATAACACCGCAATACTTTTAATTTTGTATCTTAAATCAATAAAAATAAATACCGCCGTAATTCCCCAGGCAAAAATTATCAATGACTCAAACATATTGCTTAAAGGAGGCCTGCCTGCCGCCTGCCAGCGCATCCCGATATAAAGCGAAAGGAGCAAAACTCCCGCCAAACTAAAAAATCTTGCCAAGAGCGGAAATACCTTGGTCGGAAATAATAGACCGATAAAATAAAAAAACATTGCCAAAAAATAACCAACAAAGGCAGAATTTAAATAGATATTTATATTAGGCATGCGTCATGCTCTCCTTAAAAGCGGGTTTATATAAAAGATTATTATTAAGCCTGAAATAAGCAGAATAAACCCCAGATAGACTATTGGTACACCCGGATCTTTATTTATTTGCAGTCCCGACCAGCTTAAATTTTCCTTATCATAACTTGACTGAAAAAAAGAATAGCCGTTAAACTCCAAAGGAAAATTTACCTTTATATCTTTCTCAAAGATTTCTTTTCCCTCTTTTAAAATAGTGACTCTACTAATGAAATCTTTTGGCCGGCGGTTTACCCACTGATAAACAAACTTGTAATCTTTTCCTAATGCATCGTGAATATCGGGGAAATGCGCAAATACCCACAGGGTTTTAGTATCTTTTCCGCCGGAGGCAGAAAGCTCCACTTCTATTGCCGGATTTTTCGGCTCACTTGAGCGCGATACCACCTGTTTAGTGGTTATATCCATACTAAAATCCGGAATAAAACGCAAGATTCTTACGCTCTCGCCGCCGGGAAGTTTTAAATCGTTCCCTTGCGAAAGAGAAAGTTCGCCTAAGACTGAGCCGTCTTTTGCATAAATAATAAGTTTTTCTTTAACATCAATATGTTCCTCATAAATAAAATCATCCAATCTTAAAGAAAAACCTAATTTCACTAACCTATTTTTGGAAACAAAGGAATTTATTGTTTCGCCTTCCTTAATTTTGATATAGCCCTTCTCTCCAAAAAATAATCCAATCAATGCCCCGGATAATATCACCAGGATGCTAAAGTGCGCAAGTAACGTCCCCAGCATGCGCAGTTTAAAAGAAACCCTGTTTAATAAACAAATCAATAAATTAAAAGCCAGCAAAATCAGAAATATAATAAACCACCATGCTGAATAAATATTGTTTAAGCCGGCCTTCGACAAAAAATTAAAGCCGGCGCTGCCAAATCTTTCGATATAGAAAGATGCGTCTTCATTCTGCGGAATAAAGGTCCCCACCAAAGAAAGCGCGGCGATAATGGATAGGAGCCATATCGCTAACTTTATTGAAGAAAAAAACCGCCAGATTTTAGTCTGTTTGATAGGCACGTTGTTTTCTAGTTTTTCGGCCGAGGATGCGCAACCTTAGGATAAAACTCACCGAAACTAAATTCTTTATAATTCGGGCTTTCCGGGTTATGACAGGTAATGCAGACTTCTTTCGTCGGCATAACTAAACCATTTTCGATTGCTTTTTGTTTATCCTTCATTACACTCATTGCCATATAATCGCCTCCCGCGCCATGGCAGGATTCACACTGCACGCCTTCTTCTTTTTTAAACCCTTCACCTAACAAACTATTATCTACACCATAAGCAGTAACATGGCATTTTAAGCACTTAGGTTCTTCTTGGGGGTTACCGGTAACGCCTGCTTTTTGCGCTGTTTCTTTTGCCGCATCGATACCTAATGTCTCATATGCCTTGGCGTGTCTGCTTTCATACCAATGCTTATACTGGTTGCCTTTGGTGTCGCTGGAATGGCACATTTTGCATTTAGCCACCCCGATATATTTATGCTCAGCCGCATAAAGTTTAGTCCAATATAACAATAATGCCATAAGGCATACTGTTACCAAAATTTTTTTCTTCGTCTCTCCCTCCTGACTTAATCCTCTTTATCTCCGGTTTGTTCTTTCCAATATTTTTATCCTAGCGTATAATGCCGAAGAGAAAACAAAAATTATTAGGATAACGAATATATACCATTTTCTTCGGTAATTAAAGTTGTCTATTGACTTTTGGACAAACTCCTTTGCCTTTCTAGCTAAGGACTTGCCTTCATCGGCAACTAAATTTACCTCTTTGGCAGAGAAGGAATGAATGTAAGCTCTTGCCTTGGTTAACGAATTATCTGCTTCGTCAATATCAAATAAAGCATCTTCCACTTCCACCCCTAATCGTTCGGATTTTAAAATTAATTCTTTTGCCTGCGTAATTTCCCTTTTTAAATCATCGATGGAATCCTTAATCAGAGAAGCGGTTTTAAATCCTGCGGAAGCAGAATCATGACACCTTAGGCATACCCCATCTTTACCGACGCCTAACATGTCATCTGTTGGCTTCATAATCTTATGGTTTCCGTGACATACCTCACATTCGGGTATGCCTAATTTATCGTGCGCGGCTTTGTGCGGGCTCTTACTGAATAAATCGTAAGTTAAAGCGTGACACTGGCTGCAGATGTTTCCTACGTATATCGCCCGCGGCAGGCCTGCGTCGTGGTTACCATGGCAATGTTTACATGAGGCGCTTGACCTGTCGCCCTTTACCAGTAGTGCCTGGCCATGAACACTTTCTTTATAATCATCAATCTGGTTAGTGGGTATGCCGTATTCTTCCATATATTCTTTATCCGAGTGGCATCTAGCGCAGGTATCCGGTACATTTAAAGCATAGGTTGGCGAAGCGGGGTTATTAACACTTAAAATATTATGGGCATTATGGCAGCTGGTGCAAACCGCGGTTTTCTTATCTCCCTGCGCATTCAAAATACCATGTTGGCTTACCTCATATTTGCTTAACTGATCAGTGGGGATATTGGGGTTATATCTTTTCATATAACCAGAGTCAGAATGGCACTTAGCACACAATTTAGGTATGTCTGCCTTGCCAGGCCTGCCGATAAAACCTTTTGCCGCATCCATAGCTACGGATATATCATCAGAAGAAGGATCGCCCCCATGGCAATCAGCGCAGGATATCCCTATCTTCACATGCATATCATTCGCGCTAAAATTTGCCGGTGCGGATAACGCTTTGTCATCAAGGGCCTTATGGCAGCCAAGGCAGGAATCCTTAATTTCTGCACAAAAAGAAAGACGGCTAAAAAATATAACCCCAAAAACCCAAAAAATACACTTCAGAAATTTTTTCCGCGCCATTATTACCTCAATCTAACAAACCCCAAATCGTCATTCCTATGATAAAAAAAAGCATAAATACACCCAAAAACGTAAAAACTAAACTGCGTTTTTCTTTGCGTGACCAAATATCAATAAATGGCAGGATTAATAACGACATACCCATTACGCCAAAGCCTAAAATTCCCACCACTTCGCCGTCAAAAATAAGAATCTTACTGGGTATAATTTTAAGCGCCTGAAACATCCATAAAAAATACCATTCCGGCTTAATTCCTATGGGCGTCGGCGCGAACGGATCAACCTTTTTGCCCAATTCTGCAGGTAAATACACTGCCAAAGATGCTAATATGCCTAAAGCAATGGTCCAGGCTAAAATATCCCGTAATAAAAAATTCGGCAGAAAAGGAATTGACTTCTTTTCTTTTTTGTCTTTAAGCGAAAGCGGGCTAGACATACCCTGAAGCTGCACAAAAGCCAAATGCAGGCCTAAGATGAGAAATATACATAAAGGAAGCGCTATAACATGAAAGGCAAAAAACCTTCCCAAGGTGGCATCAGTTACCTCTTCGCCTCCGCGGAGTATCGTCCTTAAAAAACCGCCAACGGCCGGCACTGAGCCAGCGATTTGCGTACCGACTTTCGTGGCAAAAAAAGATACTTCATTCCAAGGCAGGAGATATCCGGTAAAACCGGTGCCAAGTGTTAGAAAAAATAGAATTACTCCGCTCACCCAGGTTAATTCGCGCGGCGGACGGTAGGCCATTAAGAAAAACGTCGAAAACATATGTATAAAAACCGTCAACACCATAAGGTTCGCGCTCCAGGCATGTATAGAGCGGATTAACCAGCCAAACTCTACCTTAGTCATAATAAACTTTACCGAATCAAATGCGGTATTTGCCGTCGGTTTGTAATAAAAAAGTAAGAGTATACCGGTAATAATCTGAACAATAAATAAAAATAAGGTAATTCCGCCAAAATAATACCAGACAGAATGTTTATGCACCGGAACTTCTTTTTTCGTTAAAAGCTCCTTGAATGGCTCTATATGATAACGCCCTTCAAACCATCTAACCAACCCATTTTTTATTGCTTCTCTATCCATATTATTAAACCTTTGAGACAATAATATCCTCACCCGCTACATACACTTTATATTCCTCTAACGGCTTGGGCGGCGGCCCGGAAATAACTTTGCCGTTTAAATCAAAATGGCCGTTATGGCAGGCACATATAATATGGCTCGTCTCTTGCGAATATTGCACAGTACAATTTAAATGCGTGCATACGGCGCTGAATGCCTTAAAGACACCTTGAGGCGTATTTAGCAAAATTGCCGGCTTATTTCCAAAACGGAAAATCTTGGCAGAATTTGGCATTAACTCCCCTACCTTGGCCGCATTAACCTGAGAAACATCAATATCTCTATCGACGCCTTCTGGCGGCATAATATATTTAACAAGTGGAAAAAGCGTTGAACCGGCAAGGGCAGCGCCGCTTATACCGATAAGATAATTTAAAAATTCTTTGCGGGTAAATTTTTTAGTAAGTATGCCTATTTTCATAATTTTGTAATTATAACACGGTAATTAACATAATCAACTTTTTTTATAGCTAAATTCCTGCCTCATGACAGGAACCACAAGCAGAAAGATCGTTTTTAAGCGGAATCTCTTTGTGCCGATTGATTTGGTGGCAATTCCTGCATGGCCCTGCCATCTCCACATGCACGCTGTGCGGCATATCCTTATCTTTATATTTAACCGACTCGGGCAGTTTCACAGCAAGTTTAGCGTGGCAGAGTTTTGTACAGAAACTTCCGTCTAAAAACATAGACTCAGCCAAGGCAGGCAGTATTTTTTTTGACTCTTTAGAAAACCTCTCTAGATTATCATTTACTTTTTCCAAGAGATTAGCACTATAATATATATTATGCACGGCTGGCAAAAGGCGTACAAAATCATAATTATGTCTGGCCTCGTCATAGAGATTTTTTAAGTAGGTGTAGTTAGCCGCGTCACTTGAAACCTGCGATAGCATATTTTGCACCTCTTTAAGCCGCGGCTCTATGGCCAAAAGCGCAATATTAAGTTCCTTCTTCCATTCATTCACCATACCGGCGTATTTTTCGCCGTGGCATTTGGCACATCCCGCATCAGAGGCCTTAAATGTCCTCCCGTTTAATTTCTGCACGAATTCTTCTTCTGTATCTTCTACAAAATGGCAGCCCACACAATTTACCTGTGCCAGATACATCGGCGAAGGCATATCAGGTATTCCTTTACCGCCCCGTCCTTCATAAATATCCCTTGGCCCTAAATGCATATCAATATGACAAATGGAACAATCTAATTTCGTCGGTCTTGCAACCTGCGTTGCTTTCATAGAATGCGTCATTTCGCTGTGACAATGAAAACAGGCAATGTTGTGTTCGGTTACATGATTTTCGTGGATTAACGGAATATCTGAATATTTTTCTAATTTTTCCGGCTGGTTATGACAGGCAAAACACCTCTCTTTTAATGCCTGCCCATCGCCCTGAATTACATTTAAGTGGCAACTCTGACATTCAATGCCATGCTCAGTAACAAAATCTTTGTGCTGATAGGTAATATTACCTATCTTGAATTCTTTTTGCGGAAGTGTATGACAGGATAAACATCCGCCAAGGGAATCTAACTTACGGCCTTCACTCATCCCCTTAAAATGGCATAAATAACAAGTCTCCAATGCGACCTCTACGTGCCTGCCGACTACAACCTGCGAATGGCAGGAAACGCAGCGAAGCTGCCTTCCACGCCGCGGCTCCAAAAGATGCGGCCGGTGGTCAAATTTTATTCCCTTGCCGAATGTCAATTTTCCTTCCAAGAGCCGTTTTGAATGGCATCCTTCGCGCAGGCATGCGGCATCGTCGACTTCTGCAAAGGGTTTTGATGAATAAGTGCGGGTTACATACTTTACCACTTGCGACATCGCCTGAAATTTCTTCCATAAAAGAGTTTGGGGGGCGCTAGGAGGATAATGACAATCCACACAGCTGACGTGGTTATGCTTAGAGATGCGCCACGACTCATAATACGGCTTCATTATGTGGCATGAGCGGCAAAATTGGGGGCTGGTGGAAAATTTTAAGAAAGAAAGGATGATAAGAATAAAACACGCGGCAATCCCTATAATTATCTTAATAAGTTTTCTTTTCACGTCTTAAAGTATGCTCGAATGCCTCTATTGTTTTGTTAATATCGACTGAGCTATGTTTTGTGGAAACAAAGTTTGCCTCAAATTGCGACGGCGCAAGATATATACCATGCGCGAGCATCCCTTGAAAAAACTCAGCAAACTTTTTTAAGTCGCAAGATGAAACATCATTATAATCATAAATTTCATTTTTGTCACTAAAAAATATTGTGAACAAAGAACCGATACGGTTAATTACTGCCTCGTGATTAGTTTTTACTATAATTTTACTCAATCCCGTCACGAGTTCCCCGGTAATCTTATCCAATTTTTCGTATGTGTCTTTTTCCATTAATTCCTTTATGGTAGCAATACCTGCGCTCACCGCTACCGGATTGCCGGAAAGTGTGCCTGCCTGATACACCGGGCCGTCCGGTGAAAGCTCATCCATTATTTCAGCCCTTCCGCCAAAGGCGCCGATGGGAAAACCTCCGCCGATAATCTTACCTAAAACTGTTAAATCCGGCTTAACCCCAAAAACTTCCTGTGCGCCGCCTAAGGCAACACGAAAACCGGTAATCACCTCATCAAAAATTAAAAGCACATTATTTTCGCTTGTCACCTGCCGCAGCCGTTTTAGAAAATTATCCTTGGGTAAAACCACGCCCATATTTGCCGGAACCGGCTCTAAAATTACGCAAGCGAGATTCTCTCTCTCTCTTCTAATTACTTCTTCTGTTTTTTCGATATCGTTAAAAGGTAAGGTTATAGTATCTTGTGCAATTCCCTTAGTCACACCTTTAGATGAGGGAACGCCAAAAGTAGCCGCACCCGAACCCGCCTTAACCAATAAGCTGTCAAAATGGCCGTGATAACACCCTTCGAATTTAATAATCTTCTCTCGTCCGGTGTATCCGCGGGCAAGCCGAATTGCGCTCATTGCCGCCTCTGTCCCGGATGAAACGAGGCGAACTTTTTCAATAGAAGGATATATCTCAGTAATAAGCTTGGCTAATTCCACCTCTTTTTTGGTAGGCGCGCCAAAACTTGTGCCTTTTTTCATCGCCTTAGACACCGCCTTAAGCACAGTTTCGTTACTATGCCCCAAAATCATCGGCCCCCACGACAAAACATAATCAATATATTTATTACCATCCACATCATAGATATAGGCGCCTTTGGCGCGCTCTATAAATAACGGCTCTCCCCCCACTGCTACATACGCCCTTACCGGGCTATTTACCCCGCCGGGAATAACCTTCTTTGCTTCGCTAAAGTATTTTTTTGAATTTATCCAATTTTGCATCTTATCTTTTACTCTCTACTCGCTACCCTCTACTTTCTACTTTTTTATTAATATATAACGCCTGTTTTCTTAAATTCCCTTGAGGAAAACAAAATTTTGTAGTCAGAAAATCCTATTTTTTTTGAAATTTTCTTGGCTGTCTTAATGCATTCATCTTTTGTCTTTCCATGCACCATCGCGTACAAGTTATAATTCCAGCCAGGGTATTTTTTGCGCTGATAGCAATGGCTTACTTCGCAAAATCCCGCGATAATCTTACCTGCCTTAACGACTGAACTTTCCGGCACATCCCAAACACACATCGCATTGGCGACAAACCCGGCCTTACGATGATTAAGTACCGCGGAAAATTTACGCAAAAGACCGCGTTTTTTATACGCTTTTATACGGTTGATAAGCGCTTGTTCCTTTATGCCTGCTTTCTTTGCTAAATGTCTAAATGGCCTATCAACCAACGGCATATCCCGCGAAACTAATCTAATTATTTTTTTATCCAGCAGGGATAACATTTTATATTATACTTTAAAATTCACGTCTATCTTAAACAGTCTCTTCGCCGGAAGCTCAATTATACTGTCAATATCCTTATCCTGTTTTAGCTTCTTTATAATATGCGCAATTCTTTTTTTACTTTGCGCCACAATCGTAAACCAAATATTGTATTCAGCATCGCGTAGATAATTATGCGTTACTTCGCTAAAGACGTTTATTTTTTTTGCAACTTTATCCGTCATTAACAGGCTCGCCTTTACCGCGACAAGCGTCGAAATAGAGCCGCATTTTTTGGGGTTAAAGGTCGCGGCTATTCTTCGGATTATACCCCTTTTCTTTAAAATTTCAACGCGTTTTAGAAGAACGCTTTCGGAAATATTTAACTCTTTAGAAACCTCCTGCCACGGACGCGATAGAAAAGGAATATCTTCCTGCAATCTATTCAATATCCGCCTATCCAAGAGATTTAACTTTGACTCTTTGACACTTTGACTCTTTGACACTTTATTTTCCCTTCGGCTCATCCCGGATTTTACAATAGAAATTTTACTGGGATTACCCCGACTAACTCATTTAAATCCAAATGGATTTAAATGGTCGGCCCTTCGGGCAAATTTTGCATTAACAAAATTTGGGTTTATATACACAATAAGGCTCATCAGCTAAATAATCCCCGTATTTGGCATAGGCGCGGGCGCGGCAACCGCCGCAGATATACCTAAATTCGCAAATTCCGCATTTACCTTTAAATTTGGAAAAATCACGTAAATTATTGAATACCTCTGACTCAAGCCATGCCTTTTTAAAACCTTCTTTACGCACATTACCACACTTAATCTCTAAATATCCGCATGGCGAAAGCTCGCCAATATGGGAAATAAAACAAAAACTTACTCCTCCCATACAGCCCCTGCCCCGTAAAGAGACACCGACTTCATGATTATTTTGCGCCAGTATCCGATTATAATGCGGAGCGCAGGTTACTTTTATTTCCAAAGGAAAATTCTTTTTTTCTTTTTCTAAAAATTTAAGCGTTTCTTCATATCCCTGCGGTGACAACTCCTCTTTCTCCATTTCTTTACCGCGTCCTGTGGGCACCAGTAAAAATATATGGTGCGCTACCGCTCCTAAATCCTTGGCTAATTTCATAAGTTCAGGTAAATATTTAATATTACGCTTAGTAATCGTGGAATTTATCTGGAATTGTAATCCTGCTGTCTTTGCCCGTTTTATCCCCTCAACCGCCCCGGTAAAGGCGCCCGGCACCTGCCTTAAATCATCGTGTGTCTTTGCATCCGGGCCGTCTAAACTTACCGATATACGCTTAATACCTGCAGCCATGATTTTTTTAATATTTTCATCCGTAAGCAATAGCCCATTCGGCGCCATTACCATAGTCAAGCCGCACTTTTTCCCATATTCGGCAATCTCAAAAATATCACTGCGTAATAACGGCTCTCCACCGGTAAGAATTATCACCGGTTTGGCAAATGCGGAAATCTCATCTAAGACCTTGAAACATTCTTCTTTAGAAAGTTCGCCCGGATATGGCCCGTGCAAACTGCTCGCGCGGCAATGGCTGCATGCCAGGTTACAACTACGCGTCACCTCCCACGCCACCATCCTTAAATTCACATTCTGTGTATCCATAACTTCAACCAACGCCTTATGATGTAGACCTACGCGGTCTACATGGTTTTATAACCAGCGGACGGCGGCTTTCGCATGATAGGTGATAATTTTATCAGCGCCTGCGCGCTTAAAACCAGTTAACATCTCTAAGACAACCTTTTTCTCATTCAGCCAGCCGCGCTGTGCGACAGCCTTAATCATCGCGTATTCACCGCTGACGCTATAGCAGGTAAGCGGAAATTTAAGCTCTTTCTTTAAGCGGTAAATTATATCCTGGTACCCCAAAGCGGGCTTAACCATCACCATATCTGCACCCTCTCCAATATCTAATTTTGCCTCCAATACTGCTTCATCACTATTATGATAATCCATCTGGTAGGTCAATCTATCCCCAAACTGCGGAGGCGATTCTGCTGCGTCGCGAAACGGCCCATAAAAACTTGAGGCATATTTTGAGGAATACGACATAATCTTTGTTTTTGGGAAACTATTCTTTAATAACGCTACTTTTATCGCCTTAACCTGCCCGTCCATCATCGCGCTTGGCGCTACCACATCCACCCCGGTTTTTGCATATGACACCGCGATCTTCGCCAAGACCTCTATCGTCGCATCGTTATCAACAATATAATTCTGCTTCATGCTCCAAGCTCCATACTCCATACTTTTTTTTGCGGCTTGCGGCTTGCGGCTTGCGGCTTGCGGCTTGACTATTCCGCAGTGACCGTGAGACGTATATTCACACATACAAACATCAGCAATTACGGTTAATTTCGGAACTTTCTTTTTAATTACGCGGATTGCTTCCTGCGTTATGCCTTTATCATCATAACTTGCCGAACCCGCCTCATCCTTATGTTTAGGAATACCAAATAAAATCACCGCCGGGATACCTAAGTCGTAAATCTTCCTTGCCTCGCTTACTACCTCTTTCAGCGGAAGCTGATATATCCCCGGCATTGACTTAATCGCTTTTTTCTTGTCTATGCCTTCCTTAACAAAAACCGGCATTATCAAATCCCGCACCGACACCTCGGCCGTCTGGCGAAATTTCTTCCGCGCTGCCTCATCTTTCCTTCTCTCTCTCATTCGTATTTTTGGAAAAATCACTCTCGCCCCTTTTTCTCTTCTAAAGACTCTATCAATCTTATATAATCCTTTGCCGATTCATAAACCATAGATGAAATAAAATTAATAAAAGGTTTGTCGCTTTTTGGTTCAACTTGAGACAGTTTTATGGCGTTAATATAGTCATTTCTTAAAATGGGCGGGATAATCGTTATCACATATCCGGCTTGCAAAAGGGCAAGGTTCATAAGCAGCCGCGCGGCCCTGCCGTTTCCGTCAACAAACGGATGTATCGTAACGAGTTCTTTATGCAAGCGGGCGGAAAATTCAACCGGATGATACTCTTTACACATAGACGCGATATTACCGGCGAATTTTTTCATAAGAACGGGGACTTCCGGATATTTCGGCGGTTTAAAGGCAGAGCCGGTAATAAGCACATTTACCGTGCGGTATTTACCCGCCTTATTCTCATCAATACGGTAATAAAATAAATGATGAAGTTTTAATATATCATTTTCCGTTATAGACTTATTCTTTACTAATTCATAAAGAAAAGAAAATGCCTCGCTATGCCCCATCGCTTCGTAATGGTCCTTCAGCGGCTTTCCGCCTATGGTTATGCCGTCTTCTATGACAATTTTTGTTTCTGTCTCGGTCAGGGAATTACCCTCAATAGCGTTAGAAGAATAGGTAAGCCCGATACGGTAATATTCCTTTAACTGTTTAAGGGCGTGCTCAGATAAAGGCCGGTGCTTATCAATCTTGGCCTTGAGCTCATCTATTTCTTTAATGCAATTTTCATACTGCATAATCCCCCCCTGCTCTATTTTAACAAAACTCGCTCTGGTGTTTTTTGTTCAACATGTTCCAAAATGGAACATACTGAATTTTCTTCTAACTCCTTGCTAATAAATATGTTATTTAGATGTTTTGTAATTGCCGGGCGCTGAGTGCCAAAAAGTATTGCTATCTGCGCCTGCGTAAGCCAGACCGTCTCCTGCTCCAGCTTTACATCAATCCGGACTTTTTTATCCTTAGTCTGAAAAATTACAATCCCGCCCTTGGCGGGCATTTTATCTATTTTAGAATTCATCTTTTCGACTATCTCTCATGCGTACCATATCAACCTACGCGGTTGACACGGTTAAAATCACTCTGGCCCTTTATTCTTTTCGGTTAATTTATTATATACCCAACCCATAACTCTACCGATAAAAAAGTATTGAATCGATCCAAATAAACTAAAATACATAAAGGGAATATAAAAATTTGCTAACATAAAGTTATCCCCAATGGCTTTTGTGACTAGGTTGTCTAAATAGGGCAAAAATAATGAAACAGGAATATCAATAATATAAAATAACATCCATATCATCGCAACCTCGGCATCTTGCTTCATGCCAAAGTATATAAGCACAGCAAACAACGCTACGAAACAAAAATGAATAACACCGAGTAATTTTGCCAGTCCAAGAGTACGTTTCGTCTTGGAAAAACGAAAATACATAATTACTGGAATAGCAAACAATAAAATTACAATGACGGGTAAAAATATGCTAATCATATTTCCCTCTAACATTTAATAGACGAACTTCGTTTTTCCTTCTTTTAAAATAGATCTGGCAATTTTCGCGCGAATTGACGGTTCCTGCCTGCCGGTAGGCAGGTAGCAAAGCACACCTTTGTAAGGTAATGAGAGTTTTGCGCGCAAGCACATTTCTATTCACAAATTTTTAACGAAACTGGAATTTTTGAGCGAATTGATGATTTAGCAAAGCACGCTTTTATCATTGAGGGTACCCCGCCAACGGCGGGGAACGAGCACTGTTTGAGCCCATTCCTGGCACGATAGTGCCGAAGGGCGAGTTGCGCAGTTCCGAAATGATAAAAGACCTTTGCGTTAAAAATCATCACCTGAGCGGAGAAAATTGCCAGATTCGTTAAAAAACTACCTACTCAATACCTCATCCCTCGTCAAATAACAAGCAGGGTCCTCCTGCCAGATATCTGCGTAAACCGCCTCGGCTCTTGCGCGGAAATTACCGGCGCAGATATCCTGAAAATGGCAGATGCCGCACTTACCTTTTAAAAGCGGCAGGCGGTTGCGTAAATTCTTCAATAATTCATTACTCTCATCCATCCAAATCTCGCTAAACTTGCGCTCTTTCACATTACCGAATGTATGTCCTCTCCAAAACTGGTCAGGATGAACATTCCCTAGGTTATCTATATCAGCAATACCGATACCGGATTTATTGCCGCCGTTAATTTTTAAGAGTTCTAAAACTTCCTCGGCTCTTTTTGGATCTTCTTTTCTTAATCTCAAATACAAATAAACCCCGTCCGTATGATTATCTACGGTTAAAATTTCCACGTCTTTATCTTTAGCGCAAAGTTCTCGGGAGCGCGCGAAAATCAAATCTACTGTGTCACGGGCTTCTTTATGGCTTAAGTCATCTTTTATCAGTGCGCTTGCCCGACCCGAATAAACCAAGTGATAAAAACAAGCACGCGGAATACCTTCGTTTTCTATTAAATCAAATATACCGGAGACATCGCCAAAATTATGTTTATTGATGGTAAAACGCAGGCCCACGCGCACGCTGTTTTTTAAGCAGTTCCTAATACCTTCCAGCGTTTTTTTAAACGCGCCTTTTTGCTCGCGGAATTTATCATTAGTCGCCTCAAGACCGTCTAAGCTTATGCCCACATAAGAAAACCCGGCATCCTTGACTTTTTTTGCCATATCGTCGGTAATTAATGTGCCGTTGGTAGAAATTACCGTGCGCAGGCCTTTATCCTTGGCGTATTTGCCAAGTTCAAATAAATCTTCGCGAATAAAAGGCTCGCCTCCGGAAAATAAAAATACCGGTGCCCCAAATACCGCTAAATCGTCAATCAATGCCCGCGCCTGGGCCGTTGTTAATTCACCCGCATCCTGTGTTCTTTTTGCGTCAATATAGCAATGGATGCATTTTAGATTGCAGCGGCGCGTAGAATTCCAGACTACAATCGGCCGATTTGTATCCGCGGGCTTGCCCTTTTTATAGCGAATCTCGTCTTGAACGCCTAATTTTCCGCAAAGTAAACGAGTGCAGTTAATCAT
>CAKKQO010000030.1:42968-44766 GCA_919902105.1 Omnitrophica bacterium GWA2_41_15
AATCGCATCCACCAGCCCTTCAATGGTATAAACCTTTGCCTCGGCAGACGGCTTTAAGCCGAGGTTGCGTAAGGTTGCTGAAGTGACCGGGCCGATTGAGGCAAGTTTTACGCCTTTAAGTTTTCTCCGATAGTCCTTGCCTAATAATTTTATAAAATTTTCAACTGTGGATGAGCTGGTAAAAGTAACCCAGTCTATTTTTTCCTTAAACACATCTTTTATCAATACCTTTGTATCAGTGTCAATACAAGTATCATAAAGGTCAATTACCTTAACCGCCATACCTGTTTCGCGCAACCCTTGCGGCAGGATATCACGCGCTTTCTTTGCGCGGAGTATTAAAGCAGAACAATTCTTAAACTCAATGCTCTCAAAATGCTTGATTATTGCCTCGGCATAATATTGCGAGGGAATATAATCAGGGTTTACCCCAATTACTCTTAAACTTTTAGCGGTCTCAGAGCCGATCGCGCAAACTTTGGCAGTGCTTAATATGCGCACGTCTTTTCTGATTCGTTGTAAAATTTGCGCAAATTCGTAAACACCGTTTGTGCTCGTAAAAAATATCCAATCAGGCCTGCCCGCCGACGCATCAGTGGCGGGTTTTTCTTCTAACAGGGCTTCTTTTACTTGTTTATCCGCACCTTGTGATACAATCTTAATTGCCGGAGCCTCAATTACGCTGCCACCTAAGTCTTCTAACCTTTGCGATAATTTACTTGCCTGCTGGCGGGTACGGGTAACTACTATTCTTCTACCGAACAGTGGTTTTGTCTCAAACCAATTTAACTGTTTGCGTAACTCCACAACTTCACCTACCACGATTATTGCAGGCGGCGTTATTTTATTTTTACGAACAAGCTCTGCGATATTGCCTAAGTTTCCGATAACTGTCTTTTGCCTTGCGGTCGTGCCACAGCGGATTACTGCGACCTTCGTATTTTTTGATTTTCCCGCCCCAATTAATTTTTTAGAAATTGACTCTAAATTTCCTACACCCATTAAAAATACCAAAGTGCCTAAACCGCGAGCTAACGACTGCCAGTGAAGGCCTGACTCTTCTTTTGTCGGGTCAACGTGTCCGGTAATAAAACCGACGCTGGAATTATGCTTACGCTCGGTTAAAGGAATTCCGGCATAACTAGGTACCGCGACCGCGCTGGTAACTCCCGGGGCAATTTCAAAACTAATTTTGTGTTTTTTCAAGTATAGCGCCTCTTCTGCGCCACGGCCAAAAATAAACGGATCTCCGCCTTTAAGCCGCACTATAGTTTTATATTTTTTGGCGCAACTAACTAAAAGCTGGTTTATTTTCCCTTGGGGCAAAGTATGCACGCCACCCCTTTTCCCGACATAAATAGTCCTACAACTCTTATCCGCGAATTTAAGCAAAGCCGGATTTGCCAGATAGTCATAAACAATGCAATCCGCGCGTTTAATTAATTCCAACGCTTTTAGCGTGATTAATTTTACATCCCCGGGACCTGCACCAACTAAATAAACTGTTGAATTATTCATAATTATTAGTAAAAATGAAAGACTTTGTTAAGCCGCACAATAAGAAATTTTTTGGCAAAAGTCTACAAAGAATTATAGCGAGTGAGTGACGGAACTGACCAAAGGCCTGCCTGCCGGCAGGCAGGGAATTCCGTCAAACGAACGAGATATAAACTGTAGTAGACGGTAAAAAATTTCCGTGCGGCGTATAAAGGCTTTCATTTGCTATTTAAAAATTTTTTCTAGAATCTCCTTCGCCCCTTTATTGCGCAAACTATCGGCTAATTTTTTGCCTAAAATT
>CAKKQO010000030.1:44866-65901 GCA_919902105.1 Omnitrophica bacterium GWA2_41_15
AATCTCCTTCGCCCCTTTATTGCGCAAACTATCGGCTAATTTTTTGCCTAAAATTTCTGCTTCTTTTTTATTGCCGCGAATTTCGTCCTTAATACTGGTTTTACCATCTAAAGAAAATACGCCTGCTTTTACTCTGATTTCATTGTCTTCTATATTAGCATATACCCCGATAGGTACCTGGCATCCGCCGCCTAAGCCTGACAATACAGCCCGCTCTGCCTCAATACATAAACGCGAATCATTATCATCTAAAATTTTAATCAAATTACGCGCCTCCGCGTCATCTTTACGTATTTCAACACCTAAAGCGCCTTGGCCTGCCTGCGGCAGCATTTCATCAAATGATATCTTCGTCATTGACAATTTCAACCCCAAGCGTTTTATACCGGCATAAGCAAGAATAATCGCATCATACCTGCCGTTTTCTAATTTCTTCAATCGCGTATCTAAATTGCCGCGTAAATCTAGAGTATCTAAATCTGGCCGAATGCTTAAGAGCTGGGCGCGGCGGCGTAAACTGCTCGTCCCTGCCTTCGCCTTTTTAGGCAAGGTCTTTATAGTAAAACTTTCATAAGATACCAAAACATCGCAGGCGTCTTCTCGCTTGGTTATTGCCCCAATTGTTAATCCCTGAGGCATATCCGTCGGCAAATCTTTCATGCTATGCACAGCCAAGTCAATCTCATTCCTTAATAACGCTTCTTCAATTTCTTTAGTAAATAACCCCTTTCCACCGATTTTAGCAAGCGGCGCATCTAAGATTTTATCACCAGTAGTCTTAATAACCTTAATCTCTATCTTTAAATCCGGATAGGCCCGTTTAAGAATATCTTTAACTAATCCTGACTGTATAAGCGCTAATTTACTCCCACGTGAACCGATTAGAACTTTAGTTTTCATGATGCTTTAGATTTTCATTAGCCAACCAATCTATAAACCTTTGGCGCGCTGAGACAATTATCTTTTCGCAGTTCTCTAGCTGGCTTTTTCTTAAATTTATATTAACATCGACGATTTTTTGTAAATCATCTATATCGTAAAGATAGACGTTATCTATCTTATTTACCTCTTGCTCCACGTCGCGGGGAACGGCAAGATCAATCAAGAAAAGCGGCCTCTGGTGCCGCTTAGGCATAAGATGCGTAATATCGTCTTTTTTAATAATACAATGCGGGGCACCGGTTGAAGCAATAACAATATCTACCTCGCTTAATTTTTCGCGATAACCCTCAAAGGCTAATGCTTGCGCCCCAAAATTTTTCGCCAAAACCTCTGCTTTCTCTAAGGTACGGTTAGTAACTAAAATAGATTTGAGCCCGTTTTTCTTTAAATATAAAACTAATTGCTCGCCGACTTGGCCTGCGCCGATAATCAAGGCTTTCTTATCGGCCAATTCGCCTAAAATTTTCCTGGCCAACCTTACTGCCGCAGAACTTACCGAAACTGTGCCCCAGGTAATTGCGGTTTCGGTGCGAATTTTCTTTGCGGTATTAAACGCCTTCTCAAAAAGGCGATGAAGCACTTTACCGGTAGTCTGGGCATGACGTGCCTCATGATAGGCCTGTTTGACTTGGCCTAGAATTTCCATCTCGCCTATTACCATCGAATCAAGGCCGCTGGAAACCCTGAATAAATGTTCTACAACTTTTTCATTCCTATGAAGATAAAACCTGTTTTCAAAATCTGTAATATTTATCTTATGGTATTGGCCTAAAAAATTCTTTATCCTGCTTAAATAATCTTTATCATGGCTTCCTGCTACCGCATAAATTTCTACGCGGTTACAGGTGGATAAAATCAGGTTTTCTAAGAGGGCGGCGCTCTCCTTAAGCAGACGGTTAACTTCAACAATCGGTTTCCCTGTAAAAGAAAATTTTTCTCTTATCTCCACCGGCGCTGTCTTATGATTTATCCCTAAAACTACCAATTCCATCCTCTATCCCTTAAGGGCAATTACTAAACAAACTCAAAACGATTATCGCGAATGCCGCTAAAGACAAAATTGCCACTTTTCTACCGCGTAATTTTTCAGAAAGCCGCACGTGCAAAGTAGCCGCATAAAGAAGCCACAAAACCAGCGAGTAAACCTCACGCGGATTCCAGCTCCAATAGGCGCCCTGAATATCTCTCACCCAGAAAACACCGCTGATAATTGAAAGTGTTAAAATCGGAAAACCTAAACCTATCAAACGATAATTCAACTTATCTAAAAATGACAAATCAGGCAGGCGGCTAAAAAGCACTTTTGTCTTTTTATGTTTTAACTGGGTATCTTCAACCAGGTATATTAAGGCGGCAGCTGAAGCGAGAAAGAAAATAATATAACTAAGATGAATAGTAATTATATGTAAGAACAAATATGGATTTTCTAAAAAGGGCAGCATATTATGCAACATTCTCCAAAAGGCGTTCTATGCTTCTCTTTGCCTCTTTTTGTTTACCCTGCTTAAGCAAATTAAGTACTTTTTGCTTAACCACTTTTTCAAAAAATGCCTTTCTTTTTTTGCCATCTTTTATCTTTTTTAACGCCTCGGGCCGTATTTTTTTCATTATCTTAAGTAATTTTTCGTATTCAGTGCCGAATTTTTCCTCTAAATCCTGCCGTATTTTCTTTGCTAGCGCCGGGCTTATCCCTTCGGTAGATATGCTAATCGTCAAATTACCTCTTTTCACTATAGAAGGCAGGATGAAATTAGACTCAATAGGCGAATCCACCACATTAACTAAGATATTCGACTCTTTGCAATACTTAGATACTAATGAATTTATCCTACGCTCACCTGAGGCCGAAATCACCAGAAACTTTCCTCTTATATCCTTTAAATTAACGCGGCGCTGGATCAGGCGGATTCTATTTTTTTTAGCCAGCATACTTATACCCCGGCTGAAGTTAGGGCTAACCACGGTGAGGTTTACGCCATACTCAAGCAGGCGTTTTATTTTACGCTCTGCCACAACTCCTGCGCCGATTACCAGACAATCCTTATTTTCTAAATTTAAGTTTATAGGATAATATTTACCCATAGCTCATTTATTATATCATAAAATTTCACTTTTGCTTGTTAATTCTTTCACAAGATAATGATACAGCCTTCAGATTAGGCTAACCTCTGACAGGCCAGCCCGAGTTCAGCCTGCCCGACTACGTCGTTCAGGCGGGTCTGGCAAGCAAAGATGAAGCTGGCAAATTTTCTAGTGATTGATATGAAAGGGGGGATTTAAAAAACTTACTCTTCCATCGTAAGCCGCATAACCTCTTCAATGGTAGTTACGCCGGATTTTACTTTTGCTATACCCTGTTCGTAAAGTGTCTGCATCTTAAGAGCAACTGCGGCCTTGCGGATCTTATCCGATGATGCCCTATTTACAATTAATTCTTTGATTTCATTATTTAGGACGAGTAATTCAAAAATACCGGTCCTGCCGCGGTAACCCGTATTTCTGCATTTTACGCAGCCCTTACCTTTATATAAAACATCTCTTTCAAACCCAAGTTCTTTAACTATTCTTTCTTGCGGCCGATAGCTTTCTTTGCAATCCGGGCAAATACAACGCACTAATCTTTGTGCAACAATGCCTGCCAATGAAGAAGAAATCAAGAATGGTTCTATATTCATATCAACAAGGCGGCTGGCAGCCCCAGCGGCATCATTAGTGTGCAACGTCGAAAAAACTAAATGCCCGGTTAAAGCGGCGTGAATTGAAATTTCCGCGGTTTCTAAGTCGCGGATTTCACCAACCATAATTACATCGGGGTCCTGGCGCAGTATTGAACGCAGGCCACGGGCGAAGCTAAGCCCTGTTTTTACATCAATCTGTGACTGTCTAATGCGCTCTATCTTATATTCAACGGGGTCTTCTAGGGTAACTATATTTTTATCGGTGGAATTAATTGTATTTAAGGCGGCATAAAGCGTGGTAGTTTTACCTGAGCCAGTCGGGCCGGTCACTAAAATTATACCATACGGCTTTCTGATTAAAGACTCGAAAACCGTCAGTGAGTCAGAATTTAAGCCTAACTCTGTCAGGCTTAACAAGATATTACTACGGTCTAAAATACGGATAACTAAATTCTCTCCATAAATAGTAGGAAAGGTCGAAACTCTTAAATCTATATCCTTATTTTTTACCCTTATCTGGATACGGCCCTCCTGAGGGAGTCTTTTCTCGGCAATATCCATATTTGCCATAATTTTTACCCGGGAAATAATCGCATCCTGAAACTTCTTAGGAGGCGCGGTTACATCATAAAGCACGCCATCTATCCTATAACGTGTAAACAAGGCATTATCTGCGGGCTCAAGATGGATATCACTGACGCCGTTAGCCACCGCATCTTCGATAAAAAAATTTACTAATTTTATTACCGGTGTTTCCTGAGCTGCCTGAGCCATTTGATAAATTTGGGCTTTTTTATCTTTCTCGGAGACAGCCCCCTCTCTGCTTGCTTCCAGAGTATTCATCTGTTGAATAGTATCCTCCAAAGACTTAATACCTAAAACCCCGTAATATTTGTCTATCGCCGCTTTAATGCTTGAAGGAGTAGCAAAAATCGGCTCTACTGTACATTTGACAACCTGAGCAATCTGGTCCACCGCGCTTATATCTAAGGGATCCGTCATTGCCAATGTAATGGTATCTCCTATCTTAAAAAGAGGCATAGCCGTAAATTTTCTCGCGGCTTGCTCCGGCATAAGGGATAATACTTTGGGCTCTATTGAGTAGGAGCCTAAATCTACATAGGGAATCTTTAATTGCTCGCTTAAAAGTAAAACTACTTCTTCCTCGCTAACAACTTTAGTCTGTACCAAAATATCGCATAGGGGTTTTCCGGTAGCGCGCTGTTCGGCTAAAGCCTCATCTAACTGCTTAGAACTAATTTTACCTTGCTTTAATAAAATCTCACCTATCAATATCCTTCTTTTATCTTGTTTTTCCATTATTAATTCTCCTTAATCCCGCGAACAGCGGGATTAACTCCGCAGCATGCGCGGGAAATTATTAAACGAAGCGAAAAGAATTTCCAAGCGATTATGCAAGGAGATTATTAAGGCCGCACGAATACCGCCGCCGCTCCTATATTCATTTTCAATACCTTAAATTTAGCACTATCGCCCTCTATCTTAACAATATCTTCTATGTTAATATCGTCATCGTAATCATAATAATCATTACCTGATTTAAGAAGATTTAAACCTCCCTTAACAGGCTTTTTATTATTGTTAGAGTAAGCAATCGTTCCTTTGGGATATTCAATATTAAAACCTGTAATATAGGGTTCTTGATTAACAAGCCCAAAATCAATACTGATTTTCCAGGTTGAGCTTAACGAAGAGCTGATTTCTATTTCTAACCTGCCGCCTTCTTCTATCCCGCTAATATTATCTAATACCAACATCCTGATATGCGCACTATCCGGAATATTTAACTCTGTGCCTTCGCTTAAGGCTATGCCGGTACCTAAATTTCCTCCTAATGTCCTGATGCTGACAAAAGAAGATAACTGACGTTTTATTGAATCTCTCTCCAGGCTAAATTCTATGCCTATAGCGGAAAGGAGATTAGGATGATAAGATGATGAACTAACCACCCCGGATGCCAGCGGGACCGCCTCAATTTGACGATTAAGGTTATCATAATAAGAAAATTTAAAATTAGTTACTTTTACTTTATGATCGTATCTTATTATATCTTCTGTTTTTCCGTTATACCTGCGGAACAGACGCTTTAACTTATTATCCCAGTAATACCGCATAATTACGCTATCGTCCAAAGAGGCATCGGGGCAAAACAATATCCTTACGTTAGACCCTTTAGGTATGGGATTAATAAATCTAACTTTATCATCTGGGAGGCTGGGGTTACGAACTTTCCCCATAATAAAAATGGTTGGCATAGACGAAAACTGCCTTGCATTCGGAATTTTTACTTGTCCTATCGGTAGTGAGCTACCGGGTTTTACTTCGCGGCTTAAGGTAAATTCATTTGAATCTTCTCTATAATCACTATAGGAATCCATCCAAAAGGGAATAAATCCAAGAGAGGTCTCTGTCGCCTCGCTAACCTCTAACGCTTCTCTCATAGCCGGAACTTTATCCGTACCCTCAATCATCTCCTCCATTATACTCTGTGCCACACGTTGTAGAGAAACCTCTGCTTCACCAATTCTGAAAGTATCTAAGCTCTGGCGAAATACTAAACCTACTACCCCAACTACAATTCCTACCAAGACCACTACCAGCAATAATTCAATGAGGGTTAGCCCCGTTAGAGATAGGCCACCTTTAGGTGGCCGTCTACTAACCTTAATCGCATTTGATAAACATCTATTTTCCATAGTTAAATACTCAAACCATATAAACGTGTAGCCGTCATCTCTAACGGGGTCAATCCTCTTCTGTCCACTCTAAATCCTCGATTAAGGTAGTTAATTCTAACGCCTTCTGAGGCGCTTTAGCTTGGTGCCAAACTATCACTTTTACCTCTAAAGGGTCAGAATCGGGTTTTAATACGCGCTCAATACGCCAATCGGCCTTATTTATTTTTAGCGCAGGTTCGCTTTTGGGAGGATTTAGTCTATTGCCCAAAGCCAAAAGTTGCGCTTCAGTAAGATTCAAATTCTTAACTTTTTCCATCTCTTCGCGTGCGAGGTTAAGCGCAATAAGTTTATCTCCTGCATAAACTACTTCAGCAATAGAAGTAGAAAACATTCGTATTAAAGGCACAAAACAAATAGCGATGATTACCACCGTAATCACCATCTCAATATAGGTAAAAGCTCTTTTGCGTTGTGCGTTGTGCGTTGTGCGTTGTGCGCTATTTCTCATCCACCGACACATTTCAATTGAACTGCTCTTTGGGTTTTATTCACGCGGCCTACTGAAGTAAAAGTAAACATTGCCGGATTGTAAGTCACCTCAAATACGCCTTCGGCAAATTGAGCTTCTTTTATCACGCCTATGCCGTCTCCGTCAGCATCGATGCCTTTTTTTAATTCATTAAGTGATTTAGCAATTCCTGCTTCGGCTATATAAAGAGCCTTCACTTTCTCTACCTCCAGGTCAACACTGCTAACTCGGGAAAGCGTTAAATTGACTAAACTCATGCCAAATAAAGTAAGCGCAGAGATAATTATTATAGCTAATAATAGGGTGGCGCCGCGGCTAGAGATTGTTAGGCATATAGGATTTACCATTCGGAAGGTTTCTGGCCTTTGTATTCGCTCCATTTATTGTCTAACGGCGTATCGATGTTAACAGTTACCTCCGCCTTATCCGTAAAATAAACCCAGCCGCCTTTATCTGATAAAGGGAACGATGCGAGCTGGTCAACATAAGAGCTGTTTCCTGCCTTATCGCTGATTAACTCCGGGGGTATTTTCTTTAAATAAGGACGCGCAATCCCTGCATCAAGATAAGTAGTCTTTACCAAATCTACCAAAGAATTAGGATACGCCCCCTCCTTGCTTCTATAAACGGTGATAGCGGTTCTTAAAATGTTTAAATTACTCTGCGTTGCGGCAACCTTTGCGCCTACATCAAATCCGGTAAAACTAGGGATAAGAATCATTGCAAGTATGCCTATAATAGTCATTACTATAAAGAGTTCAACCAAAGTAAACCCTTTTCTATAACGGATAAGCTTTATCATTTAGTCCTCCATTTTAATGCTGCATTGCTCTGACCACATTAAATATCGGCAAAAGCACTGAAAGAGCAATAAATCCCACGAGCAAACCCATACATAATAGCAGGATTGGCTCAAGAAGAGCAGTCATATTCCTAATCGCATATCCCGTATCTAGCTCATAGAAATTAGCGACATCTTCTAACATTGTGTCAAGTTTTCCGGTTTTTTCACCGACCGAGATCATCTGGACTACCATCGCAGGGAAAAGTCCGCTTGCGCGAAACGGCTCAGCCAAACTCTGGCCTTCTGTAAGGCTTGAACGCACATGCTGAAGCGCGTGCACAACTACAGCATTGCCCACTGTTCCTTCTACTACTGCTAAAGCCGAAAGTAATGGCACACCGCTTTTCGTCAAATAAGACAAAATGTAAGCAAAACGCGCAACAATTATCTTCAGCCAAAGAGGGCCGAATACGGGGATATTTAAAAAAAAATGATGCAGGTTATATCTGCCTTTATCGCTTCTGATATATCTTAAGAATAAAACAACAGCAAAAGTAATTATAAATGCAAGCGGGATAAAAAAATCCTTTAGAAATCTGCTGAGAGTAATTAAAATTATGGTAGGTAATGGCAACCTCATATCAGACGCTTCAAATATAGCAATGAACTTAGGTAAAACCGCAACTAACAAGAATATTATTACCGCGATAGCCAAACTCAATAAAACCGCCGGGTAAATAAAAGCGGCTCTTATTTTACTTTTTAGTTCTATATCGCGCAGCCCCAACTGTGCCAGACGTTCTAATATTGCATCTAATATACCGGCCGACTCTCCTGCCTTAACCATATTCACATAGAGAGGAGAAAAAACTGTAGTGTGCTTACTTAAAGCCTCATGAAAACTTGCTCCTCCCTCTACGTCTTTTTTTACCTGAGCTACTATATCTTTAAACTTTTTATTGCCTATCTCCGGCAGCGTGCTTTCTAAACTTACCAAAAGAGGCAGTCCTGATTTTATCATTGCCGAAAGCTGCCGCGTAAAAAGAACAACCTCTTCATTCTTGATTTTTTTAATCTTACTAAGGAAATTATCCAGAAAAACTTCAAATGGCCCTTGTTCCTCTATATAGATAATGCTATAACCTAATTTTCTTAAATTAAGCGCGACGGATTTTGATGCCTCTCCCTCTATTAAACCCGTAACAGAAGCACCAAACCTATCTCTTACTTTGTATCTAAAAAAGGGCATAAAAAATTTATGGTTTTAGCGTTTTGCCGAAGTCTTTAATTTTTGTTCTATTTTTTTCAATATAGATGCGGCGCGGTCTACATATTCAGAGTTCGGATACATAGCTATCAACTTCTTAAATTCCACTCTTGCTTTAGATAAATCTCTCACCGATCTTTCGCTGTAATATATCAAGGCCGCCCTATAAAGCGCATCGTCTGCTTTATCAGATGAAGGATAAGTAGCCGCTAATTGTTCAAATAATGAAATAGCTTCTCTTAAAATTTCTCTCTTCGGTTTATCCCAAGTTTCTACCCCTAACCGCGCAAGGAAATCCTCTGCTCTGTTATATAATATCTCCGCATTTACGGGCTCAAACTTAGTTTCTATACTTGCCTTTCTATCGGGACGTATGATATGCGGCGTAATAAATACAGCTAACTCGGTCTGAATCTTATCTTCGCTTTTATTGCTAAAGAGAAAACCTATGAGGGGAAGACTGCCTAAGATAGGAATGCGCGAACGCGTGCCATTATTTTCGTTTTTGATTAGCCCGCCGATAACTATTGTCTCTCCATCTTTAACTCTTACCACTGTATCCGCCTCGCGCGTAGTAATCCTCGGCCCGGCATCCAATAGCTCTGAAACAGAACTCACCTCCGGGTGGATAGACATCGTAATATAACCGTCATCACTTACGCGGGGAGTAACACTTAAACTCGTGCCCACATCAATAAAACGCGTGGTTTCGGTTGTGCCCACCGGTGTCTGCGTCTCTTCACGATACGGCACTTTTTCACCAATAATAATCTTAGCGGTGTGATTATTAAGAGTGGTAATGCTGGGGCTGGCTAAAAGATGCGCCTTCTGCTTGGAGATAAGCGCATCGATAGTGGCATCGGCTACCCAATGCTTAAGGCTGAAAGTATTTAATACAAATTGCCCGCCGCTTACCGCCGTCGATTCTGTAGCTAAATCAACCGTGTGTTTTATTTCCTCGGCAGTTTTATTAGTAGAGCCTCTGCTGCCAAATATATCCGTATCTTTGTAATCTACGCTGTATTTTACGCCAAGGGCGCGTAAATCCTTTGACTGGATATCCACTAATTTTGCTTCAATACTTACCTGAATCGGATGGTTGTCTATATCTTTAAGCAACCCTTTTATCTGTTTTATGTTTTGGGATAAATCTGTGATTACTAAAGCATTGTTTTCTTTATTGACCTCAATTGCCCCATCTGAAGAAAGAGATTTACCTAACATACCTTTAACTGTCTCTGCAGAAGCATATTTCAAAGGTAAAACTGTTGTGACTTTACTGCCTTTTTCCGGACGCACCATAATAATGTTATTATTGCGCTCGTAGGCAAAACCGTTTACCTTTAAGACGCTGTCTAGAGCCTGCTCTAAAGTCACGTCTCTAAAACTTACCGTAACCTTGCCCTTTACATCATCTCCGGCTACGATATTTAAACCATAGGCCTGTGATAATGCCTGAAGCACGACATTGATATCTGTCTCCTTAAAATCTAATGATAATAATGTATCGCCCTTTGCGCCTAAGCCCAAATTCTCTTTCACTAAAGCCATTAACTTCTGGGCCGGCTGATAATCGGGGTCTATCCTTTGAGCCGTCTCTAACTGCACCTTTGCCTGTTCTAAATTGCCTTTAAGATAATATTGTGCGGCCCGGTCAAAATAATCTTTAGCTAACTCCGAAAAGCCAACTGCCGGAAATTCTAAAGAAATCCAGAACATAAGGAATAAACAAAACCCATTTTTTCTTTTTTTCATAGCATCTCCTCAATGAGCCCGCAACTTACGAAAATAGTAATTTTCGTAAGTTGCTCTGGGCGAATTGACTCCGAAGCTTGCGTGGTAAATTTCGTCAGAAATTTACAAGCGTTTAAGCAAGGAGCAATGATTATATTCAAATAAATAATTTGAACCTTTTATTTTATTTGCTAATATTAATTATGGTGTCTATCTTTTCTAATAATTCCAGAGCTTCGGTATTTTCAAAATCTATTTTTAATACTTCCTCTACTTCTTTTTTGGCAGATGAATAATCCCCGCTTTTTATATAAGTATCGGCTTTAGACAAATGCATTTTTATTAGTTCGCTCTCGGTCATTACCGCTTCAGCGGGCGCAGCAACAGGGGTTACTTGCGCTATCGGTGCCTCTTTTACTTCTACCTTCGCGGCTGTATCTTTATCTTTGGCTGGACGGCCTGACGCAGCGGATTCTTTTTCCTTTGAATATTTTTTTAACTTTACTATGCCGTCTTCCAAGGTAGATTTGATAATATTTACCTTTTCTAACTGGGCATTTAAATCTTTAAGCGAACTATTCAATTTAGCTATTTTCTCATCATTTCCTTTAATAACCTCGTCTTGTTTATTTTTTGCCTCTTTTAAAGAATTAAGTTCGCCAATCACATTATTCAACTGCTTTTCTTTAGCGTTGAGGTCCGCTTTTAAGTTAGAGACCTTCTGGCTTAAATCAGAGGCTATCTGTTTATTTTCTTTAGCTTTTTTTTCAGAATCAAGGGCCTCATTTTTTAGGGTATTTTTTTCCTCTTCTTTATCATTGATAGACTTGGCTAAAACCTCATTTTTCTCACCTAGCTGCTTTGAGATAGCTTCGGAATCAGAACGTTGTTTCTCTAACTGGCTTTTTAAACGAGAGGCGTCTCGCTCTAATTCTACCTTTTGCTTAAGGACATTGGTTAATTCTTCCCGAAGACTACTTAATTGATGGCCTAAATCAGAGCTTTTCTTGGATGTTGCCGCAAGACGAGAACTATTCTCGTCGCTCTTTTTATTCAGCTGGGCAATTAATCTATCTTTTTCGTTTATGCTATTGGCTAAGGAAGCGCTCTCTCGAGATAAAACTTCCCGCTCACTATCTATCTGAGCCAGTTTTGCCGATAAAGACTCCGATTCTTTCTCTACCATAGAAACGACATTGCTCTTTTCTGCTATTTGTTTCTTTAGGCTGGTTATTTCTTTAGATAAAGAATCTTTCTCGCCAATAGACTTAGACTCTTCCTGCAACTTTTTCGCTGCCTGTTTATCCTTTTCTATTAATTGCTGTTTAAGAGAAGCGATTTGTTTAGATAATGACTCTCTATCCTTCTCATACTGGCTTAACTTTTCCGATAACGCAACTTTTTCATTATTTATTCTGGATGATGCGTCGCTTTTATCTTTTAATTGTTTATTCAGGCTGTCTACTTGTTTAGCCGAAGAGCTTTTTTCCTCTTGTTTTTTTAATGATAGTTGTTTATCTTTTTCGCTTAATTGCTGCTTTAAAGAAGCGTTTTCTGCGGTTGTTGCTTTTAATTCACCAGACCTTTGATTGAGGCCCGCATCTAGAGAAGAATTTTTCTGCCTGAGCGAGGCAAAATCGGATTTTAATTTAGTTAACTCAGTCTCTAATGAGACTATCCTTTTATTTGACTCATTTAACGCCGCCATTGAATTAGCTAACTCTTTATCTAACGAAGCTCTTTTACTTTCTAATGATGAAGCTTGTTCTTTTAAGGCGCTCTTATCTTTTTCTAATGCCTGTATTTGATTACGTAAAGGCAAGGTAATATCTTGCGGTTTATTCTCCTTGGGCTTATTGTCTTTTTTTTCTGCTGCCTGAGCAGTCAGCGGCAGCAAAACAAATGTTAGGATAAAGATTACCACTGTCCATTTAATTAGTTTTCTCATTTTTCCTCCAGACACACAAGAAATATTTTCCTATTTAATAACATAAACATCTTTAGTAACATAAACCTCACCGCTGGAAAGTTAAAGTATATTTAGTCTCGCCCTCTTCTAAAATTACCGCATCAGGTTTAATTTCGGTAACTTTCTTTTTGCCTACCATCCCTCCCACCCTAACTACCTGATTATTGATTATAGCTGTGGGCTCTGCGCCTTTCCAAATAATACCGCTTAACTCTATGCCTTCTAACTTAGCGCTGCTGGAAGTCAAAGCCGGTTTTTCAGGTGTAAAAAGCTTTATAACGTCAGAGGGTAACGATACAACTTTAGTTTGTGCGGCCGTCGCTGGACGGTCAGAAAGCACGGTACTTACCTCGATTAAAACCGTGGGATTCTCGGAAACCGCCTTATCCAACTCTATATTTACACGATTAACTTTTAAAACATCGGAAATTGTCTCCAACTCCTTAAGGTAATCCAGGAATCCTGAGTAAGGGCTCGAAAGCTTAATCTCTACAGGAAACCTCAAATAAAGTTCCTGGGCCTGGCTTTTCTTAGGGGTGATAGAAATAAAATCTAACTTGTGAGCTGCGCCGCTTTCGGTTATCTTCCTTAAAAGATTGCCTAATTGCGCCTGACTAAATAATTTATTCTCATAAGCATCTAAATCATTCTGCAGTTTTTGATAAGTATTCTTTTCCTGCTCTAAAATCCTTTTTTCTTCATCAATATTTACAAATTGAAATTTTAAGCCTGTGATTTGATTTTTTAAATCCCAGACTTGTTTCTTCAGTGTCATAAAATACTTTAAAGTAGGACGATAAATTACTCCAATATATAAAGAGAAAAATAAAAGAAATATGCCTAAGCCCAATAAAATTCTTTCCCTTTTATTCAATGCGGATAGGGTAATCATTTAATCTATTTTAACTCCTTTCTTTTCACTTTCTTTCTCTTTAGATAAACCATCTTGCGCCAAAGCCTGAAACATAAGCCGGCAAGTAATCTCAAACTCTATCACTTCACGGCCAGCCTCGCCGTCGCTGCCTTCCTTGAGCTTGTTTTTCTGCGCATAAACAAGTGTAATATCAGTGAAAAGATTAGAATTAGAAAGCCCAGAGATAAAAGTGCTGATCAGTAAATTATCATAAGTATTGCCTTTGAGCTTAATAAGGTCCTTGCCGAGAGAAAGCTTTACCAGCCACAACCGTGCCGGAACTAAACTATTTAATTTTTCAAGTATAGCGCTCCAGGCAAGGTCCTGCCTAACTTCGTTCTCTAAAAAAGTTATTCTTTCTTTGGTTTGCCTTGACTTATCGCGCCAGCTCTTAAGCTGAGCCTCAATATTTTCTCTTGCCTTGCTATTTTCGCTTAATTGCGCCGAAAGCTGCGCCAATCTGTTATTCTTTGTTTTTATCTGATAAGCAAAAATGCCTATGCCTGTTAATTGAACTATTTCCAGAACAAGAAAAAAAGAAAATATAACCAGACATAGTATAAAGAAAAAATATTCGCCTTGCGTCTGAAAAGTAAAACGCGATTGAGCGCGAAGTAATGACTGGGGTATAAGGTTTGTCCGGCGCATTAAAAACCATCCTTTCTTAAAGCTAATCCTACGGAAAGCGTAAAACGCGGGGCATTTTCTTTTAAATATCCGCAGTTAAATTTAGTTTCATCAATTAGGATTTTCTTAAAAGGGTTAGCAATTATAACTGGAAGATTAAGGCGGCTGGATAAAAATTTATCTAAATCTTTCATTAAAGCGCCTCCTCCAGATAGAATCAATTTATCGAAAGTTGAAACATTTAAGTTGCTTAACTGATGCAGATAAAATTTAAACGTGTGATCGATGCTGGAAACCAGCTTCTCCAGCTTAAAGTTCATTGCCTGAGTAACCCGCATAGATTCAGCGGCGGCATCTTCTGCAACAGGCGCCTGGCTCAAGCCGGTTAATCCGTATCTAATTTTAAGCTTTTCTGCGCTTAATTTATCTATAGCTAAATATTCGGCTATATCATCACTGAAAGAGCCAGAGGTAATTGGGATATTACGGGTAAAACGCAAAATTCCGTCGATGAGAATACTGAAATTTGTCAAGCCCGCGCCTAATTCCAATATACCTAAAACACGGCCTTGGCTTTTTAGCTCATCACGGTCAAAGGCTTCGGCTATACCTAAAGGCGGCGGCTCAAGAGCATGCGGAGTAAGTCCTAATTCATTAATCGTGGTAACCAACTCAGAGACTACGCTCTTCGGCACCGTAATAATCAAAACCTCGATTTGCCGGGTGCCGGATTTTTCAGTTTCGCCTAAGACTACATAATCCATCGAGTTAATCTCTAAATCTATAGACAAGCCTTCCTGCGCTTCCCACTCTACCGCCTTTGCAATTTCTTCTTCAGGCATAAAAGGAATCTTGACCGTCTGAATATTTACTGCCCAGCCGCCGACAGAAGCGATAACCCTGCCTTTAATATTATTTGCAGAGATTATTTTCCCTAAGGTTTCTTTTATTATTTCCCTGCTCTTCTCTGGCTGCATACCAAAGGGGAGTTCTTCGCTCCAAAGATTAGCCAGTTCCATGCCGGCCTTCGTATGCACGATTTGCACTAACTTTATAGAGCTTGTGCCGATATCTAATCCGAAAATATTTTGATAGTTCTGCGGAGGGATGAAAAGATTTTTAAGATTGGGGAGGATATTTAAAATCTCAGCATAACCTTTTTTAAATATTTTATTATATGGGAAAATAAATTTATTTTTTTCTGCAGGGCTTTCTCTGGAGTTTATGGAGTTCTTGCTATCTAATTTATCGAGCACCTATTTTTTAGGTATACCTCTTTTTTTATAACTTTTAGGGAGAATTCTATATTATGTAGATTTTAACATACCAACTAGTTAGAGTCAAGGGTTTTCACAAACGAGAGATTGTTTTTTCTAATATATTAGTGAGTTTATTCAAAACCATCTGCGGCAAAAACGCTTCAATATAAACACCATTATCCCGATAATCTATTTTTTCTACCCTTCCCTCCTTATAAATCATATCTATAAGCCGCATATGGCCTTTTGGGATAAACAATTTATTTTTCTCGAGATGCATCGGCAGGTACTCGAGAATTAAAGAGAGCAACATATCTAAATTCTCTTTGTTTTTCGCCGAAATTGCTACCGCATGCGGAAAATCTCCTTTAAATCTCGCAAGACAACTTTTATCCTCTAATTTATCGATCTTATTTAAAGCAGTAATTATGGGTTTATCTATTGCGCCTAATTCAGTTAGTACTTGGCGCACAGAATCATTATGTTCGCCAAGCTCGCTATTCGATACGTCTAAAACATGAATAAGGAGGCTTGCTTCTTTAATCTCCTCCAAGGTTGCCTTAAACGCCTCAATAAGGTTGTGCGGCAGGTGATAGAGGAAACCTACGGTATCAGAAAGGACAACCTTTTGGCTATTGGGTAAGACAAGAGCACGCGATAAAGAATCTAAGGTAGTAAAAAGACTGCCCGCGACAACTTGTTCAGAAGCTGTCAGTGCATTCATCAGCGTAGATTTTCCGGCATTTGTATAACCCACCAAAGAAATAAGGGGAACTCCTGCGTCATGCCTTTTTTTGCGCAAGGTCCTGCGGTGCTGGCTTAAGTCCGAAAGCTCAGTTTTTAGCTTAGCGATTCTGGCGCGAATAGTACGCCTGTCTACCTCCAGCTTTTGTTCACCCGGGCCGCGAGTGCCTATTCCGCCTCCCAGACGAGAAAGCATAATCCCTTTTCCGGATAGGCGCGGCAATAAATATTGTAATTGTGCCAGCTCCACTTGAATCTTACCCTCCTTTGAGCGGGCATGCCGCGCAAAAATGTCCATAATCAACTGCGTCCTATCCAAGACTTTAACCCCGGTTAATTCCTCCAGATTTCTTTGTTGTGTCGGACTTAACTCATTATTAAAAATTACGGTATCGATGTTATACTTTTGCGCTAAAGCTTTAATCTCTTCTGCCTTGCCGCATCCAACATAAAGATTAGGCGTGAGCTTATTAAAATTACAAATAATTCTATCCGCGACTGATGCGCCGGCAGTCCTGGCCAGCTCAAATAATTCGCTGCTTCTATTTTCTGAAGACAGTCCTTGCGCATCGCCATAAAATACCGCGGTAACTAATAATGCTCTCTCCATAATGTAAAGTTTACAGTTTACTGTTTACAGTGAACCGTATTTAAAAATTTTTTGTGTAAATTGTACACGGTTAACTTGTAAGCTAAAAATATTTATATCTTTACTGTCATTCCATCATAGGCGCAAACTACTTTAATCTTCAGCCGCCTGCTCAACTCCTCTTCTAACAAATGTGGCTTTGCCTTAAGCATCGTCATGCCAAAATGAGTAAGTATTGTGCAATGAGGCCTAAGGTCATTAATAATTTTTTCTGCGTCTTCTAAACTCAAATGGTCCACTTGAGGATGCGGCTCATAAAACACCACATTAATAATTACTATATCTGCTTTGTAAAAATCACTGAGCCCGTCAAAATATCTTGTATCGCTGATTAAGGAAACTGTTTTTTCGCCAAGATTAAATTTAAAACCGTATGTTTCTGTCGAATGAATATGGCACATCCCTGTAGAAAACTTAATGCCGCCGATTTCATAATTAGTATGGGGTTTTAATAATTCGATATGGACGATTTCTCTTAAATGCCGTAATATTATCGGCTCTGCCTCTATTGCATCAGAGGGAGTAAATAAAACCCCTCTTTTTTTAAAACCGCCTTCGGTAATTGCCTCCAATATCACATTGACATCATTGGCGTGGTCTAAATGGCGATGCGTCAGAAGCACGGCATCTAATTTGGCGGGGTCAAGCTTAGGTCTGCTAGACAGGCATTTAACCAGGCTGCCGGGCCCGGGATCAATTAAAATATTTGTTCCGGAAAAATTTATCCAGATGCCGGCTGAGGCGCGTAATTGTTTGAGCATTACAAAGCGCGCGCCGGCAGTACCCAAGAATTTAATAAAATTATCTTTTTCTATTTTTTTTCTTTGAGCCAAATCTTTCTTAACTCTTGGTTTATTTGTTTTTCCTCAAGAACAGACAATTTATTGTCAGAAGGATTAGCAGGTCCGCCCCTATGCCTATCTGCCTTAGCCAAAAATTCTTTTACCTGCATTAATTGCGCAGAGCTTGCGCGCGCGCTTTGCGATAACGCTCGGTCGTCGCTGACGACAACGATATCCTTAGGGTTAGGACTATTATTTAAAATTTCAAGAATTACGTCATCCGCGGTTTGGCCTTTTGAAAATATGGTCCGGATTAGGGAGGTATCATCTGAATAAGAGGACAAAGAAAAAATATCGTCCCGGCCGTCAAAAACCACGGTTATTTTATTGCGCAAACTCCCCGCTAATTGCTTATCTTGGATAAATTCCAGAAAAGAATTTCTTGCTTCTTTTAACGGCATATCCAGCCAAGGAGAAGCCTGCTTAACGACGTTGTAACCATCGATTATATAATGCAAAGACATAAATTAATCCGCAAAACGAACTAATCGCTGCGATAAAGAAAAAGTTTAACAATGACGAAGCCACAGCCACATCTTTAGTTATGCCTATTTTGGCAAAAAAGAAGGCGCTGCCCATATCACGGATGCCTAATCCGCCGATTGATACGGGTATCATTGCTACAGCGCCAACCAACGGCACAAATATAAAAAGATAAATCAGTTTCACGTTTATGCCTAAGGCAAGAAAGATATAATAGTTGCTCATAATACCGATAACCTGCACCGTAAAAGAAATCAACAAGGCGGTTAATAATGCTTTAGGTTTAGTGCGGAAATAAAAGATTTCGCTATGGAGATTCTCTATTTTTGTCCTTATCTTTTTACCGGGGATAAGATTTTTTAGCCTAGAAAAAATGTTTTTTGTAAATAAAATTATGATGATAACCGACAAAGAGGAAAATAAAATTATAATTGGGATAAAGATACCGCTTTTATCGATATAGGAATATCCATAGAGCATTGCCAATAGCGCAATAAATGCCAAGGCCGCAAAACCGCTGAGTCTATCAACGAAGACGCTTGCGGCAATCTCTTTAGTGCGCTTTAAGTGAGTGGTTAAGTCCATAATCCGCACAAAATCTCCGCCTATAGTTGAAGGCAGGAAAAGGTTAAAAAAAACACCGCCAAAACTAGAAATAATGAGTTTCCTCCACGGCACACGTATATCGATGCCCTTAAGCAGCAAATACCAGCGGATAAAGCACAAAAAATATAGACTAATAAAAAGTGCGAAGGCCACGATAAGATAATTCAACCTTACCAAATGTAAAACTTTGGCAATCTCTTCAATTTTAATCCACTTAAACAAAAAAAACAGCATCGCTGCTGTCAACAAAATGCGTATTACTATTGATAAAATATTTTTCAATGAATTATCTCCCCTTTGCTTTAAATAATAGGGACACATCCTATTTTTTATTTTCCTATTTTCGGAAAGGCTATTATTTTTTAGTTAGTCATCTCCCACAATAAATCGTCCTAAAGATACTAAAGATAAAATAGGATGTGTCCCTATTATTTCCAGTGTTTAGGCAAGGAGTCAGTTATTTTAATCCTTCGAGATACTGCTGTGCAGAATAAAGAGCTACCGCTCCATCGGAACACGCAGTAATTACCTGCCGAAAGGTTTTCTTACGGCAATCGCCCGCGGCAAAAATTCCCGGTTCATCTGTACGCATTGCCTCGTCTGTAATAATGTGGCCGTGTTCGTCTAACTTAATCAAATTACCCAAAAATCCCGTATCCGGAGCCCTCCCCACATAAATAAATACCCCATCGCAGAGAATAGTCTCTTCATTCCCGCTATTTACATCTTTTATAACTAAGCCTTCTACTCTCTCATTACCTAATATCGCTAAAACTTGCGCGTTCCATATCGGCTTAACCTTAATGTTGTCTTTAAGGCGCTGGGCTAATATTTCTGCGGCGCGAAGTTGGCTACGGCGATGAATAAGAAAAATTTTAGCGGCAAAGCGCGTAAGAAATAAAACCTCCTCTGCCGCAGTATCCCCGCCACCCACTACTGCCACTATTTTATTGCGATACAAAGGGCCATCGCAGGTAGCACAATAAGAAACTCCTTTGCCGGTTAAATGTTTTTCGCCCTCTACTTCTAAAGTTTTAGGCAGCGAACCCGCCGCAATAACTACGGCCTTGGCATCGTATTGGTTTTCTCTGGTTTTAATCCGCCAGAATATCCCTATCTTTTCTATTTGCCTAACTTCCTCTTCTAAAATCTTCACCCCTAATTTCATTACCTGCTCTTCTATATTTCCCATTAAATCTGAAGAGGAAATTCCGCCTGGAAAACCCGGATAATTCTCCACTGTCTCGGTAAGCAAAATCTGGCCGCCGCAGGTGAGTTTTTCTAAAATCAGCGCCTTGAGGCGCGCCCTGCCTGCATATAACCCCGCAGTTAAACCTGCAGGCCCTGCGCCAATAATAAGTAGGTCATACATATTTATGCTTCATGCTTCAGGCCTCATGCTACAGGCTAAATCTAAAAAATCTTTAAGCCTGTAGCTTGTAGCATGCAGCCTGTAACGATTCATACACCTCTTCTGCCCGATATGAACTCCTTACCAAAGGGCCGGAAATAATTTCTCTAAAGCCTAATTCTAATCCGATATCTTTATATCGCTTAAACTCTTCCGGTGTGATAAAACGCCTTATCGGGAAATGCCCTCTGGAAGGAGCGAGATATTGCCCGAGCGTCAGAATGTCGCAGCCAGCATTCCTTAAATCCTGCAAGGTTAAAATAACTTCTCTTTTAGTCTCGCCTAATCCTAACATCATAGATGACTTGGTGATAATTTCAAAATTTATTTTTTTTATTTCACTTAGCAAATTTAGAGAGCACGCATAATCTGCCTGCGGCCTGAGCTGTCTATGAAGACGCCTGACTGTCTCTATATTATGCGCTAAAATATCCGGGCGCAAGTCCGCCACGCATTTAAGGCTGGAAAATCTTCCTTGAAAATCCGGTATTAATACTTCAACTCTTGCCTTCTTATTGGCATTGCGGATTAACCTAATAGTCTCAACAAAGCTCGACGCCCCGCCGTCAATAAGGTCATCACGGGTTACAGACGTAATTACTACATAACTTAATCCTAATATTTTCACTAATTCACTTAACCTCTGAGGCTCAGAGGGATCAATCTCCATTTTTTTATCTTCCGACTTAGGCACCGCACAAAAGCGGCAATTTCTTGTACACCTATTGCCCAAAATAATAAACGTGGCCTTATTACTTTTAAAACAGCGGCTGATATTCGGGCACTTTGCCTCTTGGCATACAGTGTGCACCTTGAATTCAGAAATTAACTGCCCAACCCTGAATACACTTTCATCGGGAAGAGCCTGCCTAAACCAAGCAGGAAGCCGGTTCACCCCG
>CAKKQO010000031.1:0-36692 GCA_919902105.1 Omnitrophica bacterium GWA2_41_15
GCAATGCATAACTTACGAACACGAAAGTGTGCGTAAGTTATTTGCGCGAATTGATCCCGAAGTTTAATTGAAAATTATCGAAGAAAATTTTCAATTGTTTAAACAAGGGACATTAACCATTTAAATAGAATAATGATCCGCGGTTCTTCTTTTCTTTATCTCTTCCTCAAACGAATGTAGATTCGGCTTTATTTTTAACGGTTTATTTAATTTATCTGCTACTGCCTCTTGCGTCTTTAGGCCGTTTCCGGTAATGCAGACTACCAAAGATTCATTTTTCGGGATACGCTTTTGTTTAATTAATTTTATGGTTGCCGCCACTGTTACTCCTCCGGCAGTCTCAGTAAAGATGCCTTCAGTTTCAGCCAAAAGTTTAATCGCGTCAATAATCTCTTCATCGCTCGCCCCTTCACCCCATCCGCCGGTTTTCTTAACTACATCATAGGCATAAAATCCGTCGGCAGGATTACCGATGGCTAAGGACTTAGCGATGGTTTTTGGTTTAACCGGCTTAATCACTTCACTGTCTTCCTTAATCGCAGTTACAATCGGAGCACATCCCTCTCCTTGAGCCACATAAAGTTTGGTTTTAAATTCAGGTATTAGCCCTAACTCATAAAATTCCTTTAAACTTTTATAAATCTTTGTTGTCAGCGACCCGCCTGCGGCAGGAACCACGATATGTTTCGGCGCCCGCCACCCTAATTGCTCGGCAATCTCAAAACCGTAAGTCTTTGAACCTTCGGCGTAATAGGGGCGGATATTAATATTTACAAAGGCCCATTTATATTTAGCGGCGATTTCCGCGCAAAGGCGGTTGACCTCATCGTAATTACCCTCAACCTTTACCAATGTCGGATTATAAATAGATGAAGCAATCACCTTGCCTAACTCTAAGTCTGCCGGGATAAAAATAAAGGCGCGCAGGCCGGCGATCGCCGCATTGGCAGAAACTGAATTGGCCAGATTTCCTGTTGAGGCGCAGGCGACCGTATGAAAACCAAATTCTTTGGCTTTAGAAAGCGCCACTGCCACCACTCTATCTTTAAAAGAAAGCGTCGGGTGGTTTACTGAGTCATCTTTGATATAAAGTTCTTTGACGCCTAAAACCTTGGCTAAGCTATGCGAGCGGATTAAAGGAGTAAAACCGGTGTTAAAACCGTCGGTCGGCTCGCGAGAAAGAGGAAGCAGTTCCTTATATCGCCACATATTCTGCGGACGCTTCTCTATTTCATTGCGGGTTAGTATATGCTTTATCTTTTCATAGTCATAAGCCACTTCCAAAGAGCCAAAACAGTATTCGCAGACAAATACCACTGATATCGGATATTCCCTTCCGCACTCGCGGCATTTTAAACCCTTTATGTACGACATCTTTGTTCCCTCTATCCCTTCTTAACTACTACTTTATAAACTTCGCCTTGCTTTTCTATATTGAGCACTTGGTGCCCATCTTCCCGCAGGCTACGCGGCACATTTTTTATCGGCTCGCCATCATCAAGAATAATCTCCAATATATCACCGGAATTAAGATTTTCCAAGAATAATTTTGCCCTAAGGCGGCTAAGGAATTTTAAAGATTATCCAAAATACTGCTCCATACTAAAATACCTATCCCCGCTATCGGGCAAAACCGTCACCACTCGCCTACCCTTACCTAATTCTTGGGCTACCCGTAAAGACGCAAAAACCGCCGCACCGCTGGAAATCCCTACAAACAAACCCTCTTCTTTGGCTAACCGTTTGGAAGTGTTAAAGGCATCGTTGTCGTCTACCTGAATAATACGGTCAATAATCTCACGGTTTAAAATATCCGGGATAAAACCCGCGCCTATACCCTGAATTTTATGCGGGCCGGGCTGCCTGCCGGAAAGCACCGCGCTGCTTTTCGGTTCAACCGCAATTATTTCGGCTTTTATCTTTTCTTTCCTTAAAACCTCGCCAACACCGGTGATAGTCCCTCCGGTGCCCACGCCTGCCACAAAGGCATCAAGTTTTCCTTCGCTCTGACGCAAAATCTCAAGCGCAGTGGTTTTACGGTGCACCTCAGGGTTAGCAGGGTTTTTAAACTGCTGAGGCATAAAGGCGCCGGGTGTCTTCTTTAAAAGCTCCTCTGCCCTTTTTACTGCCCCGCTCATCCCTTCAATTCCGGGGGTAAGCACTACTTCTGCGCCATAAGACTTTAAGGTATATATTCTTTCTAAGCTCATTGTCTCAGGCATAGTAAGCATTACTTTATAACCCTTAACTGCTCCAATCATAGCAAGGCCTATTCCGGTATTGCCGCTGGTTGGTTCAATAATAACAGCACCTGTCTTTAAGAGTCCTTTTTTCTCGGCATCCTCAATCATCGAAAGGCAAATCCTGTCTTTGACGCTTCCGCCGGGGTTAAAATATTCCAATTTTACTAAAATCTCAGCGCCCCCCGGCTCAATTACCCGATTAAGCCGCACCATCGGGGTATTACCGATTAATTCAACGACATTGTTTGCTAATTTTTCACTTAAAGGCATCCCACCCCCCATATAATAGACAAATTCAAGGCGATCGTTTTCTTTTATAACGGTTTTGGGGTATTTATCCCGCTCAATAACCTGATCGTTTAACTCAATAGTAACCACTTCCGGCCTGATTTTCTTTATTTTTAATAATTCCGAAAGGCTTAAGGCCTTCTCTAATTTTTCTTCTTTACCGTTTAAGATAACATTAATCATGATAGCCCCCTACTCAATACAAACTTCCTTTTCTTCTACATCCCCTTCATTAATTTTAAAGGCGTGAATTTGCGGGTTAAACTTATCTTTTAATGAAACAATCACATAAAAGGCGTCAGGATAAAAAACCTCGTCAATATCGCGCGCTGACGGCCGCGCCTCGCTTGCCGTATGCGAATGATATATCCCCACCATTTCCAAACCAAGAGTACGCATCTCCTTCTGAACTTTGAGTTGTTCTTTAGGGTCCATAATGTAACTCTGCGGGCTTTTGTCAATATTCGTCATTAGATAGACCTTTTCTACTCTGCCGTCTTTACCCGCTAAAATCCCGCAGGCCTCGTTAGGAAATTCTTCCAGGCACTGTTTGATTATTATTTTTTGGAATTCTTCTTTCAACCTCAACATATTATTTCTTTAAAAATAAACTCAACAATAGATAAGAAACTCCTGTTGCTAATAAAGGAGTGAGGGTCCAGACCATCATTGTGCGCCGCGTGATATGATGGCTAAGAGTAACTCTGTGCCCATTTTTTATGCAACTAATAGCAAAGATCGATAAAGCTGTCAGCTGTACATAGGGAAATGGTGCCCCTAAACTTGAGGCAACCACCAAAAGCGAGCCGGTAACTAAAGAGACTAAACTGGCGGTAATCGTCCCTAAAGGCACTACCTCCTTGCCAAAGGTCTCAATGTTACGCTTTCCGAAAAACAACGCCCCTAACCCAAAAAAAGGTGCGATTAAAAACAGGCCTAAATTCATATCAATGATTTTTGCCCCGACCAGTGGTCCAAGGGCGTTAGCGACATTATTTGTGCCAACGGCGAATGCGCCGTAACAACTAATAATCAGGGCTAATACCCTTAAAGCCTTCTCCTGAGAAAGAATTTTCTCATACAACCAGAGGTTTTTATCCCTGGGAGGATAGATCATCCTATAGATAAAGTAAGTAAGCAAAAAAGAAATAACCGGAAACAATACCCACAGCGGAATCAGCCATAAGAACGTCCTCAGCTGTAGATGCTTAAAATACAAGCCTGCTCCGGTAATTGCCCCGACGGTAACCATGCTAGTTGACTCAGGAATTCCTAACAGATTTGCCAAAAATAAGCTCGCAGTAGCCGAAAGTAGAATAACTAAGGCAACATCAAAGTTCATAAACGACTGGGGTAATATCCCTTGGCTTATGGTCTTAACCACGCCGCGGCCTAAGCTAATTGCCCCCAGACAAACAAAGATGCCAAATAAGAGGGCGGCTAATTTTCTATTTACCAGCTTTCCTCCGTAAGCAGCAGAAAAAGTAGGGGCAATGCCGCTGGCGCCCATATTCATCGCAAAAAAAATTGTAATTGCAATTACTAAAATTAACACTTTTTTTGTATCACACCCCCGCGGTGCACGTAAACGTGCACCGCGGGGGTGAAATTGGTTTCAAGGTTTATATTCCCGAACCCGCATCCTTAAGCGGACGGGTATGTATCCCGCATTCGCCGCCGCATTTAGAGGTGCCTATCCAGCGGCCGGAGCGTTCGTTTTCGCCGCTTGAAATATGCGTGCATGGCGCACAGCCTAGCGAACGGTATCCTTCGCCATAAAGCGGATTAACCGGCACCTGATAGAGCGCCAGATACTGCCAGACTTCACGCTCTTCCCAGATTAATATGGGATTAAGCTTAATCAACCCTTTATCTCTTTCCTCTACTTCCTTATAATCGGTGCGGGTCCTGCCTTCGGTACAACGCAGCCCTGTCGCCCAGCAGGTTACCTGCATTTCTTCCACTGCCCGTTTTACCGGCTCAACTTTCAGTATCTCACAGCATTTATCCGGATCGGTTTTATAAAGTTCAGGCGGAATCTCTGCGTGGCTTTCGTAAACTTTTAACTCCGGATAACGCGTAACTACTTCCTGCATAAACTGCTTAGTTTGCTTTGGCTTAAAACGCGTGGTAACGATAAAACCCTTAATCTTTGGGCTTACCTTCTTGGATAGGTCCCAGACTGCCATAGAATCCTTGCCTAAGCTGTTGGCCACCACTAAGCCGTCTTTATACTTTCTATAGGCCTCGTCAATTAAAGCCAAAGACCTATCCACCTTTTCCTTAAAATTTAGCTTCTCTACCAATTCTTTTAAATCGTCCTTGTTGTCTAATAAACCCATCTTCTTTTTCTCCTTAATGAGCACATAAGTTACGGGAGCGTAAGCAACGTAACTTATAAGTGCGAATTAACCCCGCCGAATATCCTAAAATTATCGTACGAGAATTTTAGGATATCATATGAGGCGGGGCATAAATTATGTCGTCATTTAAATCTGATACGCTATCTCACCGCGTTTGGCTTTTATTTTATTCGCTAAGTCTTCAAAGGTTACATCGTCTATGATATCTGCAATCGCTTTACTCACCTCTAACCATATATCTTTAAATAGGCACCTATGAGCGTCCCGGCATCCTTTATAAGCCGCCTCTAAACTTGCGCAGGCAATCGGTTCAACCGGGCCGTCTACAAAACGCACGACTTCTCCCAACTTTATCTTTGCCGGCGGCCGTAGCAAATGATAACCGCCAATCTTTCCGCGCTTGCTTGCCACAAACCCGCCTTTTTTTAAGTCTAAAAGTATTTGTTCTAAAAACTTTACCGGTATATCCAGCCGCTTGGCTAAATCATGGATAGCCACTACGCCATTTCCATAATGCAGCGTCAAATCCAGTATTGTCTTTAAGGCGTAATCGCCTTTATAAGTAATCTTCACCCCGCTCTTCCTCACTTCCACCCCAACCCTTCTTTAGGAAGGGTGGGGTTCATCTTTCTCTATAATCCCTATCGTTATAGTAGAGTATACACTATAAAAAAAAATTGTCAAGCAAAATCTGCAAACTTGCGTTTTGATTTTGCGCGATGCCGCAAATACTTTTGCGGCGCAAGAATATCTTTTTTTAAAAATAATTCGATCCTTACCATTGCCTCCTTTAACTTATCGAGACTGGAAGCATAAGAAATACGCACATAACCTTCACCGCTGGCGCCGAAGGCTGTACCGGGGACAACCGCAACTTTCTCCCTTTTTAATAATTGGTGAGCAAATTCTAAAGAATTATAGCCGGTATTTTCTATGGAAGGAAAGGCATAAAATGCTCCATCGGGCTTAACGCATCTTAGCCCTATTTTATTTAAAGCATCCACTATAAATTCGCGGCGGCGCCTATATTCACGCTTCATCTCTTCAACTGACCTGCGCCCGCTCTGCAATGCCTCGCAAGCTGCCATTTGAGCCGTAATCGGTACACACATAATCGTGTATTGATGAATCTTAGTCATTGCGGCAATTATTTCTTTTGGGCCGCAAACAAAACCTACCCGCCAGCCGGTCATGGCATAGGATTTAGAAAAACCGTTCAGGTAAATTGTGTTATTTTTTGCACCGGATAGTGTGGCAAAGGGCGTATGCTCAAATTCATAAGTTAAATCGCTATAGATCTCATCAGATATACAGAGAATTCTATGCCTCAATAAAACCTTCTTTATTTCCTCTAACTCTTTCTTATTATAAGAAACACCGGTGGGATTGACCGGATAATTAAAGATTAAAACCTTAGTTTTTTTATCAATTGCCTTTTCTAAAGAGCTCGTTGTAAGCTTAAACTTATCTTTTTTTGTATCAATGTAAACTGGAATCCCCCCTGCCAATTCCGCAAGTGGCCCGTAAGAGACATAACTCGGTAGAGGGATTAAGACTTTATCCTGGGGGTTGATAATTGCGCGCAGGGCTAAATCAAAACCTTCGCTGACCCCAACGGTAATCAAGAGCTCATCGTCTGGATTATAATCTAATCCATATTTATTCTTTAGATAGCGCGATATGCTTAGTCTTAATTTATATAACCCTTTGTTTGAAGTGTATGATGTAAATCCCTGCTCCAGCGAATAAATACCTGCCTCGCGTATTTGCCAGGGAGTAACAAAATCCGGCTCCCCCACGCCTAAGGATATAACATCTTTCATCCCCAGCACCAAATCAAAAAATGCCCGGATTCCGGATGGCTGCATATCTAAAACTTTTTTAGAAATTATATCCTTCATTGTTTTCGGAATTTAATAAGATATTGCTATTCTTTTATTCTCTTCCTTATGTTTTAAAATCACTCCGTCTTCTTTATATTTCTTTAAAAGAAAATGCGTAACTGTGCCGCGCACATTCTCCATCGGCGCGAGTTTTTCTGAAACAAAATTAGATACCGTATGAATATTCTTTCCCTCTACAATAATGAGTAAATCGTAAGTCCCCGAAATAAGATAACAGCTGGTTACTTCCGGAAATTGATAAATGCGCTCGGCAATATGGTCAAAACCTAAATCTTTCTGCGGCACAAGATTTACCTCGATTAAAGCGCGGACATAATTTTCCTCATCGCGCACCAATTCCTTATTTATCACGGCGCGGTATTTAAGAATTACCCCATCTTTTTCGTATTTCTTTATCGCTTTTTTTACCGTAGATACATCTTTTTTAATAAGTTTTGCAATCTCTTCAGGGTTCAACCGCGCATCTTTTTCTAAAATTTCTAATATCTCATCCATAAGACCTCTCCTCAATGACGACACAACTTATGGAAATCGTAGATTGACATAAGTTGTATGTCGGAATTGATCCCGCCGAGTGTATCAAAATTATGGAAGAGAATTTTGATACATATTACAAGGCGGGACAAAAATAAAATAAATTAACCCCGCCTACCCTAAATTCGGCTTCCTGCCGTGATTGGCTTTTTTAGAACGCCATCTAAGTTTTCCCCGGCGATTGCGTTTTCCCATTTTGTTACCTCTCTTTTTCTCCGGAACACGCCTTAACGCATATTCCGCAGATATATTGGTCTGCCAGCTTTTGGCGCTGAAATTCTTTTAATTGCTCAAAACAGCCGAGATGGTCAAAATCTTTTGGCTCTTTTTTTATCGCACCTTTAGGACATACTTTAACACATTCTATGCATTCTTGGCAACTTAAATCTTTGGGCTTATTCGGTCCTAACGGCATATCGGTTAAAACAGTCACCAGGCGAAATTGACTGCCTAATTTTTCGTTTACCAAAAGGTTGTTCCTGCCAATCCAGCCCAATCCTGCTAAATAGCCGACTTTTTTATGCGAAAGATGCGCGGTTTGCCTCTGCCAATCTACAATCTGTGAAGCCGGGATAGGAATGGCGCGATGGCCTTTTTGGACAATATAATTTGCTACTTTTAGGGCCAACTGGTCTAAAAAGTGATTAACGGTTTTATAATGATGGAAATAAAGCTTTGTAGGGTGATTCTCAATTTCAGAGAGAACCGATGCATTTATCCGCGCGCCCAAGCTTATTCCGTAATCTAACTTCTCTAAAACCTTCTTATCGAGCTCAAACTCATCTTTAATCTTCGAGATATCGGCCACGCCAAATAAATCCGCGCCTTGGCTTTGAGCATATCTTTTAAGAATATTGTATAGCTGTAGTTTATTCATATGTTTATACTGTCACAAACCAAGTATCAAAGAATCATCACTCGCTTCGCTCGTTAGAATCAAAGTGTCAAAGTTTTTACTTTGATACTCTGACTCTATGACTCTCTGACACTCTCTTTATCCAGACCATCAACATTGATATTGCCGCAGGCGTTATACCGGAGATACGGGATGCCTGGCCTAAATTTAGAGGCTTAAACCTGCCCAGTTTCTCTTTTATCTCGCAAGAGAGGCCGTTTATAGAATTGTAATCTAAATCCGGGGGTAACCTTATCTTTTCTAAATTTTTAAACTTCTCTACCTCCACAAGCTGCCGCTGAATAAAACCGGCATATTTTATTTCAATTTCAATTTGACTCAAAGCACATTCAGGAATTTTTAATTTAATGTGGTCTAATCTTTTTAAATCCTCTAAATTTACCTCTGGCCTTCTTAAAATTTCCTCTAAGGTAGCCGATTTCGTTAGCCCAGATGTGCCTAAACGAATCAGCCCGTTATTTATTTCTTTATTAGGCTTAAACCGCGTTAATTTTAAAAGCTTTATTCCTTCTTTAATTGCCTTTTTTTTCTTTTCTACGGCAAGATAATCTCTCTTGCTAACTAAACCTATTCTATAACCTATTTCACTTAAGCGTAAATCCGCGTTATCTTGGCGTAAGATAAGACGGTATTCCACCCGCGAGGTAAACATCCGATATGGCTCAGTTGTTCCTTTGGTAGTTAAATCATCAATTAAGACGCCGATATAACTTGTTGCGCGGTCTAAAATCAATGGCTCTTTATTTTTTACCTTTAATGCCGCATTAATCCCGGCAATTAAGCCCTGCGCCGCCGCTTCTTCATAACCGGTAGTGCCGTTAATCTGCCCAGCAAGGTATAAATTCCTAATCAGCTTGGTTTCCAGTGTGGGATAAACTTGAGTCGGCTCAACCACAGTATGCTCTATCCCATAACCAAAACGCACCACCTTTACCTCTTCCAAACCTTCGATAGAATGTAATATTTTTAACTGTGCATCTTCCGGTAGGCTTGTAGATATACCATTAGGATATACTTCATTGGTTTTTAAACCTTGCGGCTCTAAAAAAATCTGATGCCTCTCCTTGTCGCTAAACTTAACAATTTTATCCTCAATTGAAGGGCAATAGCGCACGCCGCATGCCTTAATTACTCCGCTATAAAGCGGTGAACGGCTCAAATTATCCAGAATAATTTTATGCGTGTTCTTGTTGGTATAAGTAATATAACAAGGAACTTGTTTTTGAGTTAGCTTCTTTGTAGAGAATGAAAATGGCTTAGGCCGCTCATCTCCATATTGCACAGCAAGGCGCGAAAAATCTATCGTGTTCTTGTCTAAGCGCGGGCAAGTCCCGGTCTTAAACCGTAACAGGTTAAAACCTAAATCTTTTAAATTATCCGCCAATCCTCTTGATGCCGGTTCATTAATCCGGCCTGCGGAAAAATGCCTCATTCCGATATGAATTAGGCCGTCTAAAAATGTTCCGGGCGCAATTACCACGCAACTACCCTCGATTTCTTCAGCCTTCTCCGTAATTATTCCGTAAGCCTGATTATTCTTAATAATTAACTTCTTTACCTCTGCTTCTTTTATACGTAAGCCTTTTTGAGATTGAACGATTTTCTGCATATAGCGGCTGTATTTATTCATATCTATCTGGGCGCGTGATGACTGCACTGCCGCGCCTTTTGAGGCGTTAAGCATCCTAAATTGAATGCCGCAGGCGTCCGCCGCGCGGCCCATTTCACCGCCTAAGGCATCTAACTCTTTAACTAACTGCCCCTTACCCACACCGCCAATAGCCGGATTACAGCTCATCCTGCCGATACTATCTCTCTTTAGCGTCACCAACAGCGTTGAGCAACCCATGCGCGCCGCTGAAAGCGCCGCCTCAATGCCGGCATGGCCTGCACCGATGACTATAATCTCGTATTTATCCATATTTAAATTACCCAACCGTTTCCCGCCTCGTAAGTAGCAAACAGTTAGATTATCTTATAATGGTTTATGCTACTTATCAAGTTTTTTATTGCTTGCAAAAGCGGAAAATAACCCCTATAATTAACATAAATAGCGGCCAACACCTACAGATAACCTTTTTCCGCGCTGTAATCGATGCGCTCAAAGACAGATGAGCTTGGAGGGTTAGGTTAATGAACACAAAAATTAAATTAGCCGTTTTAACTACTGCGTTTTTATTCTCTGCCGGCAATACCTTTGCATTTGAAATACATAATAGCGAATTGAATTTTAAGGTTTCCATCCCCGATTCATTCCGGGAATACGACCCGCTAAAGGCCCAGAGGGACGAACGGACAAAAAACTATCTCAAGTCAATTTTATTATATGCCTACAATAAAGGCGGTGAGCCGGAGAATAACCAATACACGGGCATATTTTTAAATATCGAGCGCTCGATAAAGGTAATGGCCGGGCAAGAGGCTTCCGAATATATCAGCGCTTCGGAAGAAATATTAAGAGAAAAATGGAAAAACCGGCAGGTTAACGTATTTCGCAAGTACCAAACATATACGACTAAAGGCGATGTGATGGTTACCTTAACGGCGGTGGTTAATTTAAGCCCGGAGCCCATACAATTCAAGCTTTCCGGTGACAAAAAAGACGAAAAGGAAATGTACGCTATATTAAAATCAATGCTGGCGAACCTGGAAGGAAAAGCCGCTTATCCGAAAAGCCAGGCGCCATTTATTGCGATAATCATCCTCATAATACTATCCCTAATTTTTATCATAAGGCCTAAATTTAATAATAGCTTACTGCTTGGCGAATTTGATGAGAAGAGATAAGAGCTCGCGGCCGAGGATTTCACCTAACGAGCCCAATCTTGCCGTGCGCTCAGAAAAACTCATTGTGCCGTCGGGCTTAATATTTCCGCCTGAGATAAGCAAAGGAACGGGATCAGCTGAATGAGCCTTCATCTTACAGGGAGTGGAATGGTCTGCGGTAACGCAGATAATGCTATTAGGCATATCTATTTTTTCAAGCAGGTTTTTAAAGAAATGTTTATCTATCTCTTCAATGGACTCTTTTTTCTTGGCAAAATTTCCGTCGTGCGCCGGCTCATCCGGGCCTTTAATGTGGATATAGAGCCCGTCATAGTCCTTAATTTTCTCTAAAGCTAATTTTGCCCAGACCGCGTAATCTACATCTAAATTACCGGTGCGCGGCGGAACCTCTACTATTTTTATGCCGGTTAAAAGGGCGATGCCTTTTTCCACCGGCATCTCCACAAATGAGCCGAAATTCACCCCGTAATTTTCTGATAGCGGCGGGAATTTTGGCAATCTATCACCGGCATCGCGCGAGACGATAATATTTGCCGGCATTTTCCCTTCGGATATTCGTTTTTTGTTTATTGCCGCTTCATTGAGGGCCTTGCGGGATTTTTCCGTAAATTCGTTTAAGAGACGGGCGGCATTAACTGCCTGCGCATTGTTTTCGTAGCCGTGATAGGGCGCGGCCTCCAAGATTTCGTTTCCGAATTTTTCTAATGCCACGCCAAAAACGCCTTCTTTGCCGTAAGCCGGATCTGTATTGGTAATCCAGCCGGAAAGCCTTGAGCGTATCCCGCGGATAACTAATACACCGCGATGTCCGATGGTGTTTTTAAATTCAAAGGTGGCGTCAGAAAGGGCGACTTTACTGTTTATTTCCTTAGCGAGAAGAGTTGCCTCTTCAGTAGTTAAATTTCTCCCCACCCGGCGGTCAATGATTTTTCGGCTTGAGGCTTCGGCAGTAGCAAAATTTACCCTAAGCGCTAAATCGCCATCGTTAACCGCCAACCCTTCGGCATAAGACTCTAAAGGGCCGCGGCCGGTATAATATTTCTGCGCCTCATAACCTAATAAGCTGATCACCGCAACATCCGACTCAGGCGCAATGCCTTTTCCCACCGGATAGACTATGCCGGTGTTTCCGGCTTGGGCAAGACGGTCTAAATTTGGGGTAAGCGCCGCCTCTAAAGGCGTCTTATCGCCTAATTCTTTAAGCGGAAGATCGCTTAAACCGTCTAAGATGATATAAAATATTTTTCGCATTTTAAAAACTCAAAAATTATTTCCATCCGTGTTGTCCCACCTCGCCCCTAGAAATTGCTTCGCAATTTCAGGGACTAAGTCCTCGCAATTCTTCGAATTGCAGAGGGTAATATGTATCAAAATTCTGTTTCATAATTTTGATACACTCGGCGGGATTAATTCCGGCATACGAATTATATCAGCCTACGGCTTCCATAATTCGTGCCGTCATTAACATTTCGTAAACCCGCACGCCTGGCACTTAATACAGCCCTCTTCATGCCTGAGCGCACCGCCACAATCCGGGCAGACCCCGATAATATTATTTAACGATTCTAACTCTCTCTTACTGATAAATGCCGGCTCAATATCTATTTTTTCTTGACTTATATTCTCTTTTAAGGAATTATCTAAGAGGCGCTTTTCTATTACTCTGGCAATCGCATCAGCGCAGGAAAATATCCTGCCGCCCTTTTCCCACGACGGAGAAGGGCACCTAATGCCTTTTAATTGCTCAATAATAGATTTTAAGTCTACACCGGCACGCAGCGCCATTGATACTAACCGTCCCACTGCCTCAAGCTGTGAAGCCGCACAACCACCGGCCTTACCCATCTGGGTAAATACCTCAAACGGCCTGCCATTTTCGTCGGAGTTTATAGTTACGTATAAATTACCGCATCCGGTAGATACCTTGGTAGTGGTCCCGATAGTAACTTCGGGACGCGGGCGCGGGCTTAGCTTACCTTTTAGCTCTTCTTTTGGTCCAGCCTTACCTATATTAAGCACCTGCTCTTCGCGGGATTTGTCGCGATAGATGGTTACCCCTTTACACCCTAATTCATAAGCTGAAAGGTAAACTTTTTTTACGTCCTCAACCGTTGAACTTTGAGGAAAATTTACGGTCTTGCTTACGGCATTATCGGTATATTTCTGAAATACCGCCTGCATCTTGATATGCCAATCAGGTGCAATATCGTGAGCCGTAACAAATACGCGCTTTATATCTTCGCCAACTTCGGGGATATCTTTTACGCCTCCGCTTTCAGCAATTTTTTCCATTAATGCGCGCGAATAAAACCCTCTTTTTTTAGCGGCTTCTTCAAAAACGTTATCCACTTCCACTAACTTATCATTATCCATAACATTACGATAATAAGAAAGGGCAAAGAGCGGCTCAATGCCAGACGAGCACGGCCCGGCAATAATACTGATGGTGCCGGTAGGAGCAATGGTGGTAAGTGTGGCGTTGCGCATCTTAGAAGCATTTTTCTTGGCATAAATACTTTGCTTGTAGGCAGGAAATTCCCCTTTTTCTTCGGCTAAAATCCGCGACTCGGCGCGCGCTTCTTTTAAAATCTCGGACATTATCTTTTCGGCTAATTTTAAGGCCTCATCAGAATCATAGGCAATTCCGAGGCGGCAAAGCATACTTCCCCAGCCCATCACGCCTAAACCGATTTTACGCGTCTTTTTAGTATTTTGCTCGATTTCTTCTAAAGGAAATTTATTCATATCGATGACATTGTCTAAAAATCTCACCCCGGTATGCACCGTTCGCTTTAGTTTCTGCCAGTCAACTTCGCAGCCTGCCAGCGCCTCTTTTAGCATTAAGGAAAGATTGATGGAACCAAGGTTGCAGGACTCATAAGGCAGGAGTATTTGCTCTCCGCAGTTATGAATATTCATACCGTTGGCTACAAAAGAATGCATAACTGGCTCTGTAAGATCATAAACCGCGCTATCGCCCAATGGTTCAATGCTGACAATTTTATCAAATCGTTCTCTCTGATAATATCCTTTCTTCCTCATTGACTTAACGCATAATAATTTAATTTTCGCTGTATGTTTATCTCCAATGAATCCGATATCGTTTATAAACTTCATCACATCCTGACGCGATATCTCCAATTCGTGATATGGCTTGGAATTATAAACTTTCTCATTGCCGTACTGAGTTATATATTTAAAAGGGCCTGTCTTCTCTGGTTTACGATTCTCGTATATGCGAGAAAATATACCCAGATTAATAAGCAATAGCTGTACCTGCTTAAGAAGTATTAAAGACGCAGACGACAAACGCGCATAGCTGGATTTACCTTCTACATAATTAACCGTACCGTCAGAAGAAAATAACCCCTTCAGAAAACCGATAACTGCTTCTTTAGGCGCGGTAAACATGCTTTCCGGCACCTGTTTTTTATCGGCTAAAAGGCGCTCTACACCTAAGGCCGTAAGGAAATTAAAAAATAATTTACTGCTGATATTTATCTGCCATTCCCCAGCCCTGTCCGAAACAGATACATTACGACCGTAGAAGTTATTAATAATTTTATGCATCTGTTTAAAGGCGGCAACATCGTCTTTGCCAAAATAAAAAAATACACTCTCCTGATTGCCGTGCATATTTCCATCGCCGATAAGCCAGCCCAGTAAAATTCCTAAATCCTGTGACCAAACCTGCGGCAAATTTGTCCTGTAATATCTATTGTTTTTACCTTGATAATTAGACACTACATTAAAAGGCAGGCGTTGATCTTCGGAAAATCCGCCTGCCATATTCTGCAATTTGATTTCGGTTTCACCTACCCTCAAATCACTGACATTAACCCAGCCTCTACGGGTTAAGATAGGGTGATTAGCTGTAACCTTTAATTCAAAACCTGCCTTAGTCTTTATCTTAAAAATTTCTCTTATACCGGTACTAAATATTTTTGTCGGCTTAAAGAAACCCACGCTATTAAGTATGCCAATGCCTCCCTCCGGATATTCTTTTGCTAAACGGCCTATAGGTATTAACCCTTTCTCTGTAGGAATAAGGCTATCTGCGCCAATACACGGATTAGTTGATTCATATTCTCCTAATTGTGGCGTAGGATTAAACTCATTCATCCGGTCAATAAAGATAACGCCGGGCTCACCGTTCTTATGCGCCTGCTTAACAATTAAGTCAAAAACTTCTTTGGTGTTAAGGCGTCCGACGGACTTTTTTGTGTGCGGGTCAATTATGTCATAATCCTCAGCCTTCTCTAATTTTTTCATAAAATCGTCGGTTAAGGAAACGGAGATGTTAAAATTGGTGATATCTTTGTTATTCTCTTTACATTGAATAAATTCCAGTATATCCGGATGGTCGCATCTTAAAATCCCCATATTTGCCCCGCGTCTAGTTCCACCTTGTTTTACCGCCTGAGTAGCGGCATCAAAAACCTTCATAAAAGAAACCGGCCCTGAGGCAATACCGCCTGTGGATTTAACCATGCTGTTTTTAGGGCGCAGCCGAGAAAAAGAAAACCCTGTTCCGCCGCCGGATTTATGAATCAGGCTTGCGCTTTTTAAGGCTTCAAAAATTGCCTCCATGGAATCTTCTATGGGCAGAACGTAGCAAGCGGATAACTGCGCCAGCTCCCTTCCGGCGTTCATTAAGGTAGGTGAATTAGGCATAAATTCTAAATTAGAAATGATGGAATAGAAATTCTCTTCTATCTTTTTTATCTCGCTGGGTTTTTTGCCGTATAACTTTTCTGCGTCAGCAATGGTACGCGCAACCCGGCGGAACATCTCTTGCGGCGTCTCAATGATCTCGCCTTTGGCGTCTTTCTTAAGATACCGCCTCTCTAAAACCTTAACTGCATTGTCAGATAATTTTACAATCATCTTCCACCTCTCAATGAGTACATGATTTGCGAACACATAAGTGTGAGTAAATCATATGTGCGAATTGATCCCGTTGAGTGTACCAAAATTATCAAAGAGAATTTTGGTACTTCTTACCCTCTGCAATTCGAAGAATTGCGAGGACTCAGTCCCTGAAATTGCTTCGCAATTTCTAGGGGCGAAACGGGAAAAAAATACCAGTCTACTACCCCCAATTATAGTATAGCAGACGAAAAGTAAAGCGTCAAGAAAAATATACCATATATTGTATGTTGTTAATTATTATACCACAATAAGTTGTGTTAGGCATTAAAAAATAAAGAACCCGGGGGGAATTACATACTTAAGCTTAGACGTAACTTGACAACTGCTTGATACGCTTAAGCATATTAGGATGAGTGCTCATTAACTCCATAAGCTTATCACCGAAACTTAAATTTAATTTTTTATTATTTAAAAAGTTTAACTCTTGTCTATCTATAGCCCCGCTCTTGTCTAAATCCAATTGCTTTAATTCGGAAAACTCCTTGGCTGCTAAGGAAGGGTCATTAACAAAAAATGCCTTAAGGCCTTCTACTTGGCGCAATTCTTCTTTGGGGGTGCGTGCTGAGCCATAAACTAATTTATAGAGCGCCGAGGCAAGTTTATGCGGGGGATTACCTAACTTAACCGAGCCTCTGTCAGCAAAATATTCTCTTATACGCGAAGCATACAATACCAAAAGGTTACTTACAAAATAAAGGATTAAAGCTGCAACGCCTACCAGCATTACCGCGCTGCCGGAACGTTCATCTCTACGGCGATAGAATAGAATACTAAAGGCTATACGATAAAGGATAAAGGGAATTACAGACAAAAGTGTCACGGTTAATACATCTCTATTTTTTAAATGCGACATTTCATGGCCTAAAACAGCGCGCAATTCATCTCTATCTACAAGATTTAAAATGCCGCGGGTTACACAAATCCGTCCGTCTTTTGCCCAGCGGCCAAAGGCAAAGGCATTAGGAAGTGATATTTCCGATACGCCAATTCTCGGAACAGGTATTTCTGCGGCATGGGCTAAATTTGCAACCATTGTTCTTAATTCTGAATATTCTCCTTCCTTAATATACCTTACCCCCATAGACCATTCTACAATCTTAGGCCCGATCATATACTGAATAAAAAGCATTAAGAAAGAAAAAATTATATAAAAATAAAAATTCGAGATACCCATAGCATAGGCAACCATAGATACTACACTATAGATAATCGCGAATAATACTATAAGTAAAAGGTACATGCGTAACTTTAAGAAAAACATACAAAACCTCCCTTATTGACTATAATATTATAATTGTATCAAAAAAAATTCCTTTGTCAATCAACCCAATTCTTTAACAATCTCTACACAAAGATGATTTATAGCTTCAGAAAGTTTAATCTCTAAAGTACCGCACCCGCAGGAAGAAGTAATCAAGACTTTTCCGACGCCTCGCCTGCCGCCAATAACCTTCTTAAGCCTTACGGCTAATTCTTCTTTTTTCCCCTTTTCTAATGCCTCTTCATTATTAGGAACAATTCCAAAACTTAATATTCCGTCTCGCGCTAAAAAATTATCCAATGCTTCGCTATAAAGCAGAAGATTGTCTAAATAACCATAAGCATCAAAACTTAAAATATCCAAATTTGTGGATAAAATCATAGACCAGTCAGTATTGCCGCAGCAATGTATGCCGCATAATGCATCTTCACTATGCACAGCATCTATCAGCTCATTAAGTTTTTCTATTACATCTTCTTTCTTCAGGGTAAAAAAGCTTGAGCCAGAGCAGGATAAATACGGTTCATCGATAAAAATGATAATTTTTCTGTCCCCTGCCCCCTGTCCCCTGTCCCCTGCAAGTTTCTCTATTTGCCAGCGCGCCTTCATACTTAACAATTTAATCAGGCATTCTTTTAACTCCGGGTGATAAATTATCGGTTGTTTATCAATATCTAATAAATTCATTCCAAAGGTGATCGGCCCGACAATTTGCCCTTTTATTAGGGACACATCCCATTTTCCTGAACTCGTATTTTCTTTAGAAAAATGGGATGTGTCCCTATTTAATTTATCGCATAATGCATATAACCCGCTGGCATATTCCGGGCTGACGGCAAAATAATCTAAGTTACCATCAAGATAATTTTGAAAGCACTCTTCTGCTTCCCTGCCAAAAGAATCATTTTTGGTATCTACAAAAATATTTTTATTTTTCTGGTCAATTACTACGCCGGGTAATTTTTCAGAAAACTGCACCATCATTTGTTCTAAAAAACTTTTTTTAGGTAATTGCGGCCAGAAGAGAACGTCATCCTTAAAACAAGACAGGATAAAATCGACGGCCTGCTTGGCCTCCTGATAAGGAAGGCTGCCTATGCCGGTGGCAAGATTTTTCTCTAAATAGAACATTGATATTCTACAAAAAAGATTAGGCGGTTTTTGAGCCTGTTGCGATGGCTTTGCAAGAATCGCGGATTATAAGTTTAGCAGGTAAGACAAATTTAGAGACCTTGGCCTCGCCTTTCATTAAGAGGTCGAGTTCTCTTACAGCTATCTGCGCCATTTCCATTAAGGGTTGTCTTACCGTAGTAAGCGGCACAGAACCGTATATACTTATAGGATTATCATCAAAACCTATTACTGAAATATCATCCGGCACTCTTAAGCCTTTTTCAATAATTACCGAAATTGCCTCTTGCGCCATATCATCGCTTGCCGCGAATATCGCCGTAGACTTATGCTTAAGAGATAATATCTTTTCTGCAGCAGCCCTTGCTGACCTGCGGGAATAATCTCCGTGCACTATAAATTCTTCTTTAACCGGGATTTTCCTTGCCTTTAATGCAGAGAGATAGCCGTAAGTCCGGTCTTTGGCGGCCTGCGTTAAGAAGCCTCCGCTTATATAGGCAATATCACGATGCCCCAGATCAAACAGATAGTTAACTGCATCTATGGCTCCCTGTTTATTATCTATAGCCACGCAGGTAACGTCTAAATCTTGGATTAAACTATTCATTACCACTGTAGGAATTCTTAATCTTAAGGCTTCTTCCAATTGGAGCCTCTCCTTAAAAACTTCAGCAAAGATAATCCCTCCGACGCTGGAAAGATTCAGGACATTTTTAGGTTCGGTTATATGCAATAAAATGTCCATTTTCAGGCTATCGCAGATAGTGCCTATGCCGCGGATCACTTCTAATCCGTAATAAGAATAAAAAATACCTTCATAGCGGGGAATGACTAAAGCGATAGTATTAGACTTCCCCCTTGCTAACTGGCGAGCCATAAGATTAGGCTTAAATTTAAGTTTTTTGATTGCCTGTTCTACTTTGATGTGTTTTGCAGGTTTGACAGTTGAAGATTTATTAATTACGCGCGAAACAGTTGCGCAAGATACTCCCGCAAGTTTAGCTACATCTTTAATGTTTACGAATTTAGGCATAATTTATTTTATTTTTACTATATCGCCGACTTTTAGCTGTTGGCCTGGCTGTATAGACAGTATGTCGGCTGCAGAAATATCGCGCCTAGCCTGAATTATCTTAATAGAGCCTATTGACACATCATCACGATATACAGAAAATATTATCCCATTTTTTACGCCTGCGGACTCCCCGATATCAATAACTACAAAATTGTTTTCTTTATTTACAGCGAGCAGGCTTCCGGATAACCCTCTATCTAACTGCGGATAATCCTGGCGAGCGCCTCCCTCTACCACTATCGGCCCAAGTTCCACTACCCTCGCATCTTTACTTAAAGACTTAACAGGCTCAGGATCTAAAGCCGCTATTTGATCTTGAGTTTCTAAGGCCTCTGTTGTTTTATCTTGTAAAGCAGCGTCTCCCCCAGCAATTCTTCGCGTTAATAATTCTTTCTCCCTCTTTAAATCTTCTATTTGGCTTGTCAGTTTCAGATTTTGGGCTGTTTCATCTTTCAATTGCTGCTGTAAGACAGAATAATCCTGCCTTATTTTATCTAATTGTTCGGCTAATGACGAGCGTTCATTCTTCTCTTTTACTAATTCTTCGGATAGAGTCTTTGGCAGGTCTTCGTTATATTCGCTCTTGCGCTCTAATTCTGCCTTCTCTTGGCTAATTTTATTCAAGTCAACACTTAAGTTATTATTCTGTTTGGTTAAATCATCTAATTTTTTATTCAAGCCTTCTAATTGCTTTCCCAGGCTGTTAACCTCTACCTCTAACCCAGCCCTATCTTTTAACACAGAGGCCCAATAAGAATCTTCTGAGACAACAGGTGTTTTTTGTTCATTTTGCGATTTTTTCGCGAGCGTCTCCTGTAACTCACTAATCTTTACTGTTAGTAATTGGTTATCTTTCGACGCTGCTTCAAGCCTGCCTTTCAAATCATCGCGCTCGCTGGAAATATTGCTTATTTCTTTCTGTATTTCCTCTAATTTGGTTTCTGCGTTTTTTAAATCCGCTTTGGCGCCAGCCGAAGAAACGCTCAAATCATCTATGGATTTTTGTGATTTCTTTATTTGCTCCTCATACTTATTTTTCTGGCTATTTAAAGATTGCGCCACTTGAAAGGCTATAAAGCCTGCAACTACTAAGGCTACACTTAAGATAATGATAATAAATTTACTTTTATTGTCCATTTCAATGACGGCATAATTTACGCAAACTTTGTTTGCGTAAATTATCTGCCGGAATTGATGCCGAAAGGTTCTTTTCGGCTTAGTTACACCTGAGAAAAAACTTGCCTTACTACTAAATTTGCCGCACCCAAAGCTATCGCATTATCACCTAAGCTTGAAGGAATGATTTTTACTTCGCGGGACATCTCTTCAAATGCCCAGTCTGAAACTGCGCGGCGCACCGCATCCAGCATTATATCGGAAACTTCTTCTAAGCCTCCGCCGATAATCAATACCTGCGGATTAAAGATATTTACTAAATATGCTGCCTTAATCCCTAAACGTTTTCCGGCATTTTTTATTATGTTAACGGCTAATTCATCTTTCGCTTTGGCGGCGCAAAATATATCTTTTAGGGTGAGCTCATTTGGGCTAGCGGATTTCTCTAAGAGCTTTGAAGATTTAGGGCTAGATTTTAAAATTTTCTTGGCCTCATCAACCATGCCTAAATCCGCTTCCCAACGTTTCAAAAAACAGGGATTACCCGCAATACAATTAAAATCCTTATCTTGCGCCTGGTTATAGATAGAAATCTCTCCTGCGCATCCGGTTGAGCCGTGATAGATATCGCCGTTAATCATTATGCCGCAGCCCACTCCCGAAAAAAGAAATAAAACATTCTTTACTTCAGGGGATAGCGTCAGCCACTGTTCACCAAAACAGGCGGCCGTTGCGTCATTTTCTATTATACAGGGAAGATGAAATTCCTTCTCAATAATATCTTTTAAAGGCAAAGTTATCGTGGCATAACTGTAACCATCACCTATCTTCTGGGGCCATCTTACCGTATCCTTTTCTTTATCTATTATACCGGCAATCCCCAAACCTATACCCTTAATTCTTTCTTTTGTTTCAATTGTTTCTATTGTCTTATGCAAAATCTCTAAAATTGAATTAACCACGTCTTTAACGTCGCTGCTTTTCTTATCCATCTTTATATGACTAAATATCTTGCCGCTTAAGTCTACGCAAACACTTACCGCGTTAAAAAGATTCATTCCCACACCGATAGCTAATCCTACCTCGGGGTTTAAGTCCAATAATACCGGACGCCTTCCTCCGCCGGAAACATCTAACTCTTTTTCTAAAACCAAATGCTGCCGTAAAAGGTCATCTATATAGTTAGAGATGGTAACGACGTTTAAGCCGACAAATTTAGATATCTCGGCTTTACTGATAGGGCCTGCTCGTCTTATAACATCTAGAATATTTAAGTTTTTACGCGCGCGCTCACTTAACAAACCTGACTCCGGCCTTATATCTCTCATAATTTTAATTTTAACATACAATCAAACAATAATGCAATAGTTTTATTTTGACGAAGAATTTTCCCACATTTTTTTTAGCATATAATATGCTTTGCGCGGCAGGCGTTTATTCACTTCGCTTTCTTTCTCTTCGGAAACTCCTACGATACCAAACCATTCTTCATTCATATTCAAATTTTTTTCTGCTTTATTATCAAAGTAATATGCCCCTTGCGACCAGCCGGCTTCTGTATCATGAATTTCCCAATTAAGAGAATTATCCGAATTATGTTTCCACCATTCATCGCTCCATTCAAAGATGAAACCGCCTAAACAGTTTCCAGCGCCGTCTTTAGCGAAACCGGAATTCTTATAAATTTCTTTCCACTGCGCCTCCAAGAAAAATGACTGCATTTCTTGGTCTTCCTGCTTTTTAAAACTATTGTAGCTATCGGCGCCGAATTCCACTAACAGTAACGGTTTATCGAATATGGACTTCAGGCCATTAAAAATATTTCCAAACGTTTTGCCGCGATATATTAAAATCCCTACTATATCGATATCAGGGCAAAATTTATTTGCCACATCTAAATACCCCAGCTCTCCATTGCCTAAAACTACCGGATGGTTAGGGTCAATTTTGTGTATCTCGCAGGCAATCTCATTTACAAAGGAATAATATATTTTTGCCCTTATATTTGCTTGTTCGCTAACTTCCGCCTTATCCGCCTCGGGACAAACCCAGGGATTAACCCTGCCGGAAAAAGAATAATTATTTTCATTACCCAGAATCCAGAATAATATTCCTTTCTCGTCCTTATAGGTTTTCACCATCCCAAGAACTTCTTTTTTAATCCTCTCTCTAAATTCTGGGTCTGCATAAAAAGGTTGGGGATATTCCCAGAAGCCTAACCAATGCCCCAAAGCTGTCCTTATGCCGTATTTTTCGTAAAAGTCGCCAATTGCCTTTTTAAGGCCGTTGTGGTTGTCGCTTGATTTATAAAGCCGTATGGTATTAACCCCTGCCTCAGACATCATTTTACCATCGATAAGCCAAGGTTGACATTTATCCTGGCCTAAATCATAGTCATAGCCTTCTCCGATAGGGGCAGGATTATAACAAACGCCTTTAATAAAGTATGGCTTGCCTTCTACGACTAAATGATATCTGCCTTCTTTCGTTTTTTTAACAAATACCTTATGTCTTAGAAGCTTGATTCTTACAAAAACAAATAAAGCCATAACTACAAAGAGTATGGCTGTTATAACTATAACTAATTTAAATTTTTTTTGCACAATATTAAAATTTAATGAAACGAGTCAAAGAGTCAAAGTATCAAAGAGTCAAAGAATTCTCTCTGACGCTCTGACACTTTGACACTCTGGCACTCTTAAACTTTATTCGTACCTAATCTCATCCAAATAGAAGGTTGCGCCTTCGGGATTCACATCTACGTTTGTTGCCCAACAGAAACCGCCGATGATAGACGAAAAATCCTTGCCTTTAAGGTCTATTGTGTATTCTTTCCAGTCTTTAGTCAATATCACCGGGCCAATGGATGCGGTATCGCTGTCAGAATATTCTCCGAATAAACCTCCGGTCTTAAACTCTTCAATGCGTTCACCACCTTTGCCACCGCGTGCCCAGAAAGTAAGCTTGGCAGCATTAGAGAGGTCATATCCGCCTGGCTTCTCGCCCCAATTATTGGCCGGGTTCTGCCAATATATGCCTGCCCAGCGTGCGCCTTGTGCGCCCTTACCAGAATAAGCAGTTTTAATGCAGGTGTTGCCCATATACGGGTCCTCGAGGGAGCCAACATCAAGCTTAATATCTCCGTAATCGCCCATCCACCCCGAAGGGATATAGTGGTTACTTACCGAGCCCCTGTCCAGATAAACGTAAAAAGGCATCTTTTCTGCGCCCTTAACCTCAGGCTTGATTGAAGCATCAGCCTCATATTTTATGTCATCCAAATAAAACTCAGCTCCCTCGGCATTTGAATCCGCATTCATCACCCAGCCAAAACCACCGGAAATAAAGCTGAGATTTTTCTCGGCTAAATTAACCGTGTATTGCTGCCACTCCTTAGTTAAAACAATCGGGCCCATCCCTATTTCATCAGAGTCAGGATATACGCCCTTGATACCTCCCACAATTACCTTATCAATAACTTCGCCGCCTTTTGCGCCGCGCGCCCAGAAGGTAAGCTTGGTCATCCCGCTTAAATCAAATCCGCCGGATTTCGCACCCCAGTTGTTTGCCGGATTCTGCCAATAGACACCTGCCCAGCCCTGATTATTGGATTTTTTCGCCGAATAAACAAACTGAATACAATTTGCTCCGGAATGCGGGTTAGCGCTAAATTCGTCATTAATCTTAATATCTCCGTAATCGCCCATCCACCCCGAAGGGATATAGTGGTTATCCGGGGATCTCTTATTGCTATAGACGCCAAAGACCTTTACTTCTTCCTTCTTTACCTCTTCTGCATTTATCCAGACGGGCAGAAGAAATAAACACAACCCCAACAACATTATTTTTTTCATATCCTCTCCTCTCAATGAGACCATAACTTACGAAATTATTATTTCGTAAGTTATTTGGTCGAATTGATCCCGCCGCCCCGTAAGATGCGGGGTAAGAGGCGGGGCTATCTTATTTTCTCCACATCTTCTTATACATATAGTAGCTTTTCCTTAATTGCCGCAAGAACGGGCTTGATTTTCCGTCACCCTGGCCTGCCAAGCCCAGCCATTCCTCATACATAAACCCGTCAGGAAACGGCCCTGCCCAAAGGCGCTTACTATCATGCAAAGAAGGCTCATACGCCTTCCACCATTCATCAAGCCACTCAAAGGCTATTCCGCCGATAGCATTGCCATGGCCGGAAAATCCTGCGGAATTTTCTATTATATCCTCCCAAGCATTCTGATGATAAAGTGCCTGTGCTTCCTCTGCTACATCTAATGATTCGCTAGTATAAGCCGGGCATCCGTATTCAGTAATAAATGCAGGTTTATCTGCCTCATCATAAACTGCCTGCCAGAAATCCACAAACCCATAATCACCGCGGTAGGCATTAGCGGCAAAAATATCTATGTCCGGACAGGATCTCCCAAAGATATCCAAAAACAACGTATCTCCGCTGGCAATAGCAACGGGATGCTCCTGATCAATTTTTTTAATCTCGAGCGCTGCCTCATTGGCGAATTTAAAAAAACCTTCCGGGTCTTTATCTGCGTTACAAGCGACTCCATATACATTTTCATTGCCTAAAAGCCACATTAAAATATACGGCTCATCCTTAAATTCGGCTACCATCTTAAGCACTGAATCCAGCATATTTTTCTTATGCATTGGGTTGGCATAATCCGTGCCTTCACTCCATTTTGCACCCGAGCCCAACGCATATTTACCTAAGAAATCCCCTAATATCACTCTAATGCCATAAGTATCATATAAATCGCGCAATAACTTTTTGTCCGGGTTAAATGGTTGGTAATAAATCCTAATAGTATTTATTCCCATTTCCTTCATTAAGCGAAAATCACCGCTGGCCGGCTCATTGCTATCCTGCAGGTTATTCTTATTTTTATCAACAAAAGCATCATACGGCCCATCGGATTTACCGTTGTGGTCAAAATCATAATCCATCCAATCGGTCAAAGTGCCGTTATCCGGGCTTTGCCCGACTTTCGTCGGCGAATAAGTAATACCCCGGATGATATAGGGCTTATTATCAACTAATAATCTCCAATGGTTATTTTTAGATTGCACGAGCTTTATTTTGCCGTAACCAAGGGTCTTTTTAATATTCCTTAAATCATTCCAGCTTAAAAAACGCTCTTTTTGTTTTCGTAGCTTTTCCACCCAAGGCACAACTTTTTCTAATCTACCAGGGTTAACTTCAAAAATATCGTTGTTTATGTTTTTATCAAACCCATTAATAATGCGCACCTTGGCATCCTTTAGCTTAATACCTAATTCCGGATGTTTATGTGTTAAATATTTTATTTTTGCAAGCGATGCCTGCGATACATACCAAGGCGTATGCCAATAGGTCCAACCGATGCTTTGAGGAAAATGCACGACGGCCGCATAATATGCCTTGAGCGCCTGTTTAAGGAAGCCGGCATGTTCTAAAATAAGGGCGGTAAAATAGAGCCGAACACCGGGGGGCTCCGGGGCAATTGCCCATTTAAAGAAAGCCGCCTCTAAATCCGGGGAGGAGACAAAATCCCAGTGTGAGCCGTTTAATCTTTTTTCCTTTTTAACGGCGTCAAACCTCGGGTTAAAACGCACGCTGTTCGTATTCGGATATATCCCTTCGCCGCAGGCTTCGGATAACCCTTCACGGTCAGAAATTACATATTTATAATCCTTAGTGCCCACATTCGTAAACTTGCCATACTTTTCATAATTAATAACTTCTTCTGCGCCTAAATCATGTAACTTCAATTCTGTCCTTAACATAGAAACTTTTGGCAGAGATGCGGGCGCAGCCTGCGGATGCCCCATATTAACGATTGCCTCCTGGCTCTTCTCAGCTAAAGAATAATACCAGCCGCGCGGATCCCAGGCAAGGCTGGAAGGATATTCGTTAATAATAACGTTAAATACTTTTTTCGCCTCCTCTGTTTTACCTTGTTCTTTATAAACTTCTCCCTGGATAAAGAGAGAGACCGCCACATCATTTAGGGACTCATAAACATTTTCTGTCCCAGAAGGCTGTTTTGCAGTTCCCAAAGCCTCCTGCTCCTTAAGGGCTTCCTCTTCGAATCTATCGATACAGGCTTGAGTATATTTAAAAACTCCTTCTATATCATTCGTCGATTTGGCTTCCCGCGCTTTAACTACCAATTCTTTAGAAGATAATTCCTGAGCATTAACCAGAGAGCAGGGGACAGGGGACAGGGGACAGAAAATAAAAAATAAATAAAAATATACCTTTAAAAATCTGAATCTTCGATTCCGCTGTAACCTGTAACCTGTAACCTGTAACCTGTCTTTTATCATCCCACCAACGCTCCTGCCGTAATACCTTTAATAATGTATTTCTGGAAAATAAGATAAATAATAATTATCGGGATGGCGGTCATCGTCATACCCGCCATCAAAAGCGGGTAATCAGTCACGTGCATCCCCTGGAAAACGATTAATCCGCGCTGCAAAGGCATCGTCTCTTTAGAAGAAAGGATTAATTGTGCCAAGATATACTCATTCCAGACATTAAGCGAATTAAAAATTGTGATTACCGCGATCGCCGGCTTGGCTAAAGGCAGGGCTACGTGGCGCCAAATACCTAATTTGCTACAGCCATCAATACGCGCGGCATCTTCTAATTCCTTAGGCATCTTATCAAAAAATGTTTTAAGAATGTAAATGCTTAGCGAAAGCCCGACATTAATCATGCAAAATACATAGGCGCTGCGCGGAAAAACCTGATTCAGGATAAACCCGTTGGACTGCTGAACAAAACCCGCAGGCATAATATGCGCCAACTGCGGGCTGACAGCGGATAACGTATTAAGCAAGACTTTCCTTATATTATTTACTAAGACGTAGAGCGGAACGAAACTTCCCGGAAGCGGTATCATCATTGCGGCAAGAAACATAGCAAATAAAAAATTATTACCGGGAAATTTTAAGCGCGAAAAACCGTATGCCGCAAGCGATGAAACAATGATTATTCCGAATACAACAATGGCTGTATAAAAAACGCTGTTTAAAAAATAAATCCCGAATTCTCCTTTAGTCCAAGCCAAATAATAATTGCGCCATTCAGGCCTGGCCGGAATCAAACTTGGGTCAGAAAATACGGTCGCCTGAGTCTTAAGGCTTGAGCCGAACATCCATAAAAGCGGAAAAAGACAGGTCAAAGCCACGACACCTAAAAACACATAGATAACAATTAACTCCGCCCGTTTTTTAAAGATGTATTTTAGGCCGTCTTTCATACTTGCCGTATCCTCTCCGATAGTTTCTTCTGCGTAAACGATACGATAATTAAAACTAAGCCAAAAATAATTCCTTGCGCGCAGGCATAACCAAAACGTGATGAGCCGGTCATCGAGGCTAAAATCCGTAGTACCGGAACATCCGTATGATGCACTAGGCCCTGTCCTACCATAGAAACAATTAAGACAAAAACCTGCATTGAGCCTAAAATAGTAAGAATAATCACCATAGAAAACACCGGAACCATTAAAGGTAAGGTTATCTTAGTAAATACATGCCAGCTCCCGGCGCCATCAACCTTTGCCGCTTCATAAAGCTGTCTCGGTATGGTTTGCAGGCCTGCCAGTAGTATGATAAAACCCCAGCCAAAACCCTTCCAACTATGCACCACCGCAATACAAGTTAAAGCTGTTTTTGGGTCGCTTAACCAATTATGCACCAAAGCAGAGAGGCCTAAATTATGCAGCGTAGTATTTAAGATACCATAATTCCCATCTAAAATCCACTGCCAGATTAAACCTACGACTACTTCAGATAAAATCGGCGGGATGAAAAAGATAACCCGGAAAAAATTCCCGGCCTTAATTTCCCTATCGCAGGCAAGGGCAAGAAGCAAGGCAAGACAGTTCTGAAATGTTAGCGCAATTAAAGTGATGTATCCTGCCTGCCACATCGAATTCCACCAAATCTTATCCTGCATTATCTCTTTAAAATTACTCATTCCCACAAACTGCATGGTCGGCAGTATCCCGTCCCATTCCATTAGAGATAACTGGAACACTTTTAAAAAAGGATAGATATAAAATACGCCAAAAATTACTACTGCGGGAAGGACGAATAAGTAATTAGCGAGGGTAGATTTGATTTTCATTATTAAAAATCCGAAACCCTAAACCCGAAATCCGAAATAATGTTTAGAAATCCAAATGACCTAAACTAAAACTAAAATTTTTAGTTTTAGTCATTAGAGAATTTGGGAATTAGAATTTGTTTCGATATTCGAATTTCGACATTAGGATTTATTCTTTTTAGCTAATTCTCTTTCCTTTATCTTTTGCACATCTTCTGCTACCTGTTGAGCTGTTTTTTCTCCGATAATAATTGCCTGTATCCCCTTATCAAATGCCTCGATTACCTGCGGAAACTCATGCACCGGCCAGATATTCGGGTGCGTGGTTTCTTCCATTGCAGCGGAAAATTCAGATAAAATCGGGCTGATTTTAGCCAGACAATTCTTATTTGCCGGGAGGTTCTTGGTGGCATCTGCTAAATAAGCCTGCTGCTCTGGTGAACTTAACCACTTCAAAAATTCAATCGCTTCATTTTTTACTAAAGAGCGGTTATTCACCAACAAAGATGAACCTGCTCCGCCCCATATTTTTAAAGGGTATATTCCGTGGCTTGGAGGAAACATCGCGCCGTAATTTAAATTGGGGTTCATGCCGGCATAGACATTTACGCACCAAGAGCCGTTAAAGGCAAACGCCGCTTTATTATTGGCGAATAACTGCTCGGCGGTTTTATTTACCATGGTCACTATGCCATTATATAAAAGACCATTATCCGCCATTTCTTTGAATAAAGCAAAAACAGAAACCCAATCCGGATCAGTATAGGTTATTTCTCCTTTTATGGTCTGCATTACTTTATCTTCGCCCATAATATTAAAGGCATAATTGCTGGCAAAGCAATCAATCATCCAGACCTCGCCCCAGCCGGAAACCAATCCCTGAATACCTCTCTCTTTTAATTTTGCGCCAGCCGCTAAAAATTCTTCCCAAGTCTTTGGCGGCTTTTTAATACCTGCCTCTTTCAATAAATCCTTATTATAAAGCATCTGGATATTCATTACATCCAAAGGCACGCCGTATATCCCCGGCTCGACTTTAAATTCGTTATCCGGAAGAAACTCATTTACCGCTATCGCGCGCGAAAAAAATTCATTTTTCCAAACGCTGCTATCTGCTTCCATTTCCGGGTTTAGGTTCGCCACGTGCCCAGCAATAATAAAAGAGGCAAAATCCCTTTTTTCAGCAAGGAGGCCATAAATATCCGGCAGAGTTCCTGCTTGCGCTGCAGCCCGAACTTTCTGGGTGTAGGAATCTGATGGGGCATACAATTCAAACTTAACCGCGACACCGGTCTTTTCTTCATAGCGCTCTGCCAGCTCATTAAAGATGCTGTCTCTGTCAGTCATCCAGTGCCAGGCGGTTATGGTTGCTTTGGGCTGCCCCGAAGAGCCGCCTCCGCCGCCGCAGCCGCTAATCAAAATAACCAATGATAAAGCGCAAAAAGTGTAAAGTTGAAGGCGCAAAGCGTAAAGTTGAAACTTAAAGTTAAAAGTTTTCCTTAAAAAACTTTGAGTTTTAGGTTTTAGTTTTACATTTTGAGTTTTAAACTTTAAACTTGGCATTTTCTCTCCTATCCCATTACCACTCTTACCTTATGCGTTTTTCCGTCGCCTACAGGCTTAATCAGATTATCGCGGATAAGTTCTCCGTCTAAATAAACTTCTTTAACACCCTTCTCTACGCCTTTGGGATTTTCTATCTCTATTTCATAAACATCGCCGCGGAACGGCCGCGTTATTGCGCATTTTTTCCAGTGTGCCGGTATGCAGGGGTCAATCCTTAGGCCATCATATTCGCGGCGCGCGCCTAAAAGCCATTCGGTTGCCGATATAAAAGCCCAGCCAGAGGTTCCGGTAACCCAAGTAAACTGCCCTTCGCCGTAGCGGTAGGGATTTTGCGGCCCGACTAAATATTCGGCATAGGTATATGGCTCGGATTTATAAAGGTCGTAATCCTTCTGTTTATTCGGCATTATCTTGAGCATTGATTCATAGGCGCGAGCCCCGCGTCCTGCCATACAATAGGCAACAATCATAAAATGCGCCGCATGACAGAATACTGCGGCGTTTTCTTTTGTCCCTTCGGAAAACATACTGATACGGCCTAATTCCGGCCTGAATTTCGTAAAGGCCGGATAGAACATCGCAATGCCATGCGGGCCGTCAAGGTATTTATCGCAAGACTTTAAAACTTTATTGCGCCGCTCGCCATCAACAATGCCGGAAAGGATAGCCCAGGCCTGGCTCATAATAAATATCTTGCCTTCTTCATAGCTCTTGACACCGTAAGGAACGCCGTCATCAGTAAAACCTCGGATGTACCAGTCGCCGTCCCAGGCAACCGTATTTATCCTCTCGGCCATTGTCTTAGCTTTATCTAAAAACTCGTTGGCCTTTTCATTCTCGCCGATTAATTCGGCAAGTTCGGCAAAATATTTCTCTGAGCGCGCCAGCGCCTGCGCCAGCCAGACGCTTTCGCCCTTGTGATTTTTACCGGCGGCGTCTATCGCGTCGTTCCAATCGGCATGACCGATTTTAGGCAGGCCGTGTTCGCCCACATCATTAAAACAAAAATTTAAATTTTTCTCCAAATGTTCAAACAGCGTGCCTTCGCCGTCAGAAGTCGGCCCGCCTTTATGATTATGATCAATCTCCCAGCCGCCAAGCCATTTATCTTTAAGGTAAGGGATATACTCTTTTAAAATACCTTTATCGCCGCTTTCTTGGATATAGGCGCGCACAGTAGCAGTCAGCCAAATTTGATGGTCTTTATTCGGCCGATGCCCTGCCGGCCCAGAGATATCCGACCATCCAGGGGCAGAGGTTCCGTCGCGACGTATAAGCGAAGCGAGCTGTAAAATTCTCTTACGCGTTAATCCCGGCTCCAGCGGCACAATCGCCTCGGAATCCTGACAGGAATCTCTGTAACCTCTTCCGCCTGAACCCTCATGATAGAAAGATGGTGAACGCGACCAGAGATTACAGATATAGAGCTGGTATTTTACCCAGACATTCATCATATTGTCAAATTCCGCATCTGGAGTTTTAATCACAATATTTGCGGTAATACGTTTTTTCCAGAGCGCCTTTGTCTGCTCAAACGCTTTTTTAACGACGTTTAAATCTCTATATTTTTCAACTAATTTCACTGCATTCGCCTGTCCTTCTGTCTCGCCTAAAATCACCACGAATTCCTTTGTCTCTTTAGGGCCAAGTTTAAGCGTATGCTTAAAACAGCCTATGCCGTCTTCTCCGGAACAGAGTGCAGTATTTTTAAATTTACCTTCTAAAATGGCCTCGGGTTTTTCTTCCGTATTATACCTGCCTAAAAACTCATACTTTCTCGTAGCATAACCTTTGACACCTAAATTCGTGGCAAAGAAAGCATAATTTTTAAACTCTTTGATATTCATATCCTGCCAGAAAGCAGTCTTCCAGCCGAAGATAAGCTTGTGGTTTGCGTCAAACCACATCCGGTTATAAAGGTTCATAATGTTGCGGTAACGCAGTTCTTCCTGATAGTCTCCGATAAGCCACTCCACATAAGGATAGAGTTCTAATTTTTTTTCTTTATTGGTTTCATTGGACAGCGTTACCAGCCACAACTCGCAATCATCATTTAGCGGAACAAAGTAGGTAATGCTGGATTTTATACCATTATATTTAGTAGAGATGACTGTATAGCCCAAACCGTGCCGGGCTTGGAAGAAATCTGGTTTTTGTCTTATCGGCTGGTAGGTCAGACTCCAAACTTTTGCGTTTTTATTTTTTCGTCCTGCGTCCTGCGTCCTGCGTCCTGCGTCCTTAACTTCCCTTGCGTAGATATAGCGCCCGGGGCGGTCAAAATTTTTATAATCCGGAGCCCACCTCAAAACTCTGTCCGTGCGGCAGTCGCGATAGAAGCTGTAACCGCCGGCAGTTGAAGAAATTATGGCGCAATATTTTTCGTTAGTAAGATAATTTATCCATGGGGTGGGGGTAAGGGGCGAGGTAACTACAAATTCCAATCCGTCTTCAGAAAAATATCCGTATTTCATCTCTAATAGAGCCCCGGAACTTCGGGACGAAATGATTTTAAAATATTTTATATACTAAACATAGAGCAAATAATTTAACATAATCGCCTTGCTGGGTCAAGCAAAATTACGGCTGTCTCTCTTTAAGGAAATTTATGGGTAAAAGGCGGGTTTACTTATCTTGCCAGGCTTCTGAAAATGCCGGATAACTCCATCAAACCCACAGAATCAAACTTAACTCCCGCTTCGTATCGATTTAATAAATTCTCCTTCACCCAAACCACGCGCGCAGTTTTGCTAATTGAGCCGCGGTTATCCGGGACATTTATCCATAATTCCAAGGCATCGCTTCGTTTTAATTTATCGTTGCTGCTAAAGGCAACGCCCCCTGCTGAAATATTCCTGATAAAACCATCGCCATTCCTGTTATTGGCCGTATTACGAAATTTTAAAAGAGAGTTAAAATTCCGGCGTTCGAATATTCTTCTATCTTCCATTGCGCTATCTTGGGCAATGCTCTCGCTCATATCCGCCTCCTTGCCAGTAAGGCAACACTCGCGCAATTCCGATTAGCGCGAGGTGTTACCGACACCAACCCTGCTCTCTCCGGCCTGTTTTAACACAAATATTTTAATCCTTTTTTAAGCAAAACACAAGGTATTTTTTGTCAATTATTCGCCTATCAACTCGCGTTCTTTATCAAAAATCCTCCGGAGGTTTAATAATCTTATTTCATTAAATTCTAACCCCGCCTCCCGCGCATCCTGCGCTTGAGGTTTTACCCAGACAACGCGGCAGTTGCATAAAATATTCCCTTCTTCGCCGGGAAGCTCCAAGCTCAAGATAAGGCTGTCTTGCGGCTTGATCTCCTGCCTTACTGAAGCAAGCCTTATCCCTCTGGCGCTGATGTCGTAAGAAACAGCCTCTTGCCAGTCCTGTCCGCTGTAGTCCTTAAATCTTACCGGTAACTCTATCCTAAACCGCTCATACAACCGCTTATCCATAAAAACCATCTCTCTCGCCCCCTTAATGAGCATATATTAACCCTCTCTCTCGTCAAAGACAATAAAATAATAAACATTATCACCCCGTTCAATCTTGATTATTCTTATTTTAAGCAGTTTCTTCCATTCTCTCTTCATTTTTCTATAACCTGCATGGGCTATATGCTGATTGCCTTCTTCTTCGGCCAAACCGTAGGCTTTATAACTTATTGGAGAGGAAGAAAAATTAACTTCTTTTATCTTCTTTTCAATCTCTGCGATAATCAGCCTTTTTAATTTTAAACCTCTTATCCCTAATTCTCTGGCTTCATCTTCAAGCAATAATAATCTCTGCCATAATTTAAAATCAAAAACCTGCATCATAAAAAACGAATATCTTCCTTCGATAAACGCATCTAATAAACGTTGTTCGTCTATCCTTTCCATGAGATATAAAATACAATTTAACTCATGTGAGCGGGGAGAATCCCACAACAACTGTTCTCTTGCTCCCAGTCCTGCCTTTGCGCCGGCAGAGGCCCGGATAGCCAATAATTCTACAGATCCTTCATTTAAGAAATGACTAGGGAATCCCTGCACGCTTAAATGCGCGATTTCATGTTCAGGCGTAATATTCATAGGATCGGAAAATATTTTCACATCTAAGAAGATGTCTTTTGTAAGAACATATGATTCGCCTTCGCCCCTTAGCCCTTCTAAAACAAAAAACCTGGCTCTTTCAACAATAGAGCTATAACCAAAACCTAATTTTTCAAAAATCATTTTTAATGCTGTATCTGCGCGCTCTATTCTATCGGCCATCACGTTACCTATATCCCTTTGCCTCTTTATCTTTAATAACTGCTGTGCTTTTAAAACCCAACCAATCAAAACGACGATTATCTTTTCCTCATCAAGCCAACAGAAATTAAATATTAATAAAAATTTATAGCGAAGCGGCAAGTCTTCAAAATCAAGAATTTTTATTTTATATTCCTGCCAAATTTTATTAGAAACTCTTAGGTAAATTTCCCTTAAGCGGAAGTATTCCCTATTTATATCATTACTACCCAACGCAGCATCCAAGAAAAATACTTTTTTAGTGTAAATCCTTGGCTCAATCTCTAACGTAATAAACCTTTCTGCCAGCGCTGATATAACATTTTCAATGAATAACCATAGTTGTGCATCTTTCTTTTCAGGGCTTTCTTTCTTAGACCTAATACTATTTAGTATTTCTAAAATCGGCTTAACACCTGGCGCATCTTGGCTTTCGTTCTTTAGGATATATTCTATATAATTAAAATAATCAAGCCTATTAACGTAACCGCTTCTGTCTTTTTTACATATATCGGCCTTCCTGACGATATCCCATACCCCATCCAGCCCATGGCTCTTAATTTCTTTGATTCCAGTAAAATCATGTGAAAAATGTGCCTTGCTATGCCACAAAATTACATTAATTTGCTGAATGGTCAAACTATTAACCCAGCGGTTTGCTGTTTCCTTATTGTTATCCACCGGCGAGGCGGCGTTTCGTTGCTGCGGTGTCCCGACGGGGCTGGAAACAGTTTCCGAGTTGTTCAAGAAACTACCCCCATCTTTATATCGCCCATAAAGTCCTCTCTTAAAATCAGGCTCTATCTCAATCGCCATGAAATCTCTCTTTGTCGCTAGTTTCTTATATTTCGGAAGCCAATCAAATTCTATCCATTGATTCTCAGAAAAATGTGGGCTTTGACTATCCAAGTCACCTAATTCTTCTGTATGGTCTTGTAGCCAAATTTTCATAATTCTATAGGGATCTACATTTCTTAGCTTCAAATAAGACTGCCATCCTCCATAAGCAACTAGAAAAGTCTCATTCCTTTCTTTCAGGATAACCTTTGGTTCTTTTAAACCTAATTCTGAAATCCTTAAACTCTGCAGGCCGATTAACCAAGGAATGGTTTTATCACTAAGAGGCAAAGCGGCATTTTGTATCAAAAGCAAATCCCCAATCTTCATATCTTTTATAATCTTGGGGTAGAAATATGCCTCAAATGATAAAGAGCTATTATCCCCGGGAACGTTTATAATATGAATTGTCGGAGATTTTAGGTGGCTTGGAACAACACAATATAAATCGCGGGATATTAAGGTAAATCCTATTTTCTTTCTTTCATCTTCTTTAAGCCGAAGCTTTAACTTATCTACCTGAATACCACCGGGTAATTCATACTTATTCAACTTCTTAAGAATAAAATGTTCCCTTATACCTTCATAAAGTTGCCTAACATTAGCAATGCTTGTTATTTCATATGGATTCTCATCAAATTTAGCAAGAACGCCATAATAAATGCTGGAGAAGGTAACATTTTTCAATTCTGGAAATACACGCATCATTTCAACCAGTATTTCTATATCCTCGCCTGCCGCAGGATAGTATAAAGATTTGTATTTGTGCAGGCCTATAACCACCGGTGAGGCGGAGGAAAAATTTGAAATGCCTTGACGCAAAGAAATTGATATGCTATTCTTTATGCTGGAGGTGTTATTATGCATAAAAGAATTACGGTTTCCCCTGATATTCGCTTCGGTAAACCCTGCGTCAAGGGGACTGGAATTGCTGTCGGCGATATTCTTAACCTCATTGGCGCCGGATACTCCATAGAAGAAATCCCTAAAGAATATCCCGGGATTACCAAACAAGACGTGGTTGCGGCGATAGAATACGCGGCTGAATTCATGGAACACCCCGCCCAGGCAATTGTTACAGCCTAAATCCTGCCTATGGCTATCTTCGCTGACCTTTGCGTCAATAAAGAAGTAATCAACACCCTGAGAGACGAAGGGTTCAAGGTTATCTCCGGTTTTGACGCTGGCCTCGCAAGCGCCCCTGACAGTAAAATCTTTAACTACGTTATGAAAAAGCGCCTTACCCTGCTCACCTTTGACCATGACTTTGGGAATATCCTGAGGTTCAACATAACGAGTTCCTAAAGAATAAAAATGCCTTTCAATTTCTTCCACCGGCGAGGCGGCGGC
>CAKKQO010000031.1:36792-63590 GCA_919902105.1 Omnitrophica bacterium GWA2_41_15
TTCCACCGGCGAGGCGGCGGCAATATTTATAAAAAATGGTGAATCCTCTTGACTATTTATCGTCAGCATGTTATATTCTTTGCGAGAGGAAAAACTTCCAATGAAAATTAAAGGCATTACAGGAAGAGAGGCAAAGGCAATTGCCGAATATAAAGAATTAATCCTCAAGGAATTTCCCCGCCGGTTTAAAAAACTAATACTATTCGGCTCAAAAGCCCGCGACACAGCCAACCGATTCTCCGATATCGACCTGCTTGTGGTGGTTAAAAATAATGGCAAGAAAGTCAGCCGGGAAATCGTTAATCTTACGCACGAACCAATTCTCCATTTTGAAGTTTTGCTATCCCCGATTATCGTGGAAGAAAAATTCTTTAAAGAGTGGTCTCCGTTACTGGCACATATAAAGAAAGACGGTATTGTCATATGGACGAACAAAAAGCCCGGGAAGAATACGTAAAACTGAGACTTAAGCTCGCTGGCGATAAAATTACGGCGGCCAAAATTCTGCTTGCAAACCATCAATATAGAGACACGGTTTCCCGCGCCTATTATGCTATTTATTACGCCGCCAAAGCCTTTCTTTTGCATTATGGCCAGGACCCCCATAGCCACAAAGGAGTAGATATCCTCTTTCGTAAATTCTGCGCCGCGCATAAAAGACCTGAAATAGCCTTTGCCAAAATGCTTTCCCTGACGAGAGAAATGAGATTGAACGCCGATTATAAAGAAAAAGCCAATATCGGTAAAGAAGACGCCAAAGAAGCCATAGATATGGCTAAATCCTTCCTCAAGGAAATAAAAATTCAGATTAAAAAATAATTTCACCGGCGAGGTGGCGGCTGGCAAAAACTGCTTGACAGGTATAATTAAAGTTGATATAAGTAAAATTTGCGTTGCTACATTAATAATTGGTCCATTTATTTCGTGATTTAAAATAGGGCTTCTAATTACAGGCCTATTATTATCTTCTTTGTTATTAATAGCGGGCTTAGTAATTGACAAAGGAAAGGAATAAAAATGCAAGGGCTTAACTTGTTGTATATTGTTTTTGCCTTCTTGGCTGCCGTAGCTATTATATCCATTATTATCAGTAGGCAACGCCATCATCACTCTACCCACTAAAAATCTGCACTTCAGGTTTTCACTATTACCTTTTATTTCTCTTATTTGGAATATCGGCGAGGCGGCGGATCTCTTCCAGCGACGCATAAGCTCCCTTAAGAAAATCTTATATTCGTAAGCATTAAACAAAAACCTTTGATATTTAATTTTTCTCTCATGCTCTAATGTATCTTTTTTTAAAGCATCTTGCAACATCTCAATTCTTGCAAGGGGAGATCTAAAATGATGAAGTATCGCATACTTTTTTTGGCTTAATGCGTCCAAGAATCTTAATAGCATGAAATTTTTCCCTGATTTATAAAACTGCAACAAATATTGTGAAGATTCTATCACCGGATGCTCACCGCCGATGAGTTTCTTAAAAGCATCTTCGAGCTCAATAAGTGTCATCTTGCCATACTTTGCTGCGATAACTATCTCTTCTTGAGAATCCATTGTCCAGATACGAGGATCGGTTAAATTCTGCTGTATCTCTCCTGCTTCTTTCATTCGTTTAAAAACATCATCAAAATCTTCTCCTTCGCTGTTCAAAATTGTCTCTTTTAGGGGTGAATTCTTTATTTCATTGTTTTCGCTCATCGGCGAGGCGGCGGCAATTTCACTTTCTCCTTGACTTGGGCCTAAAATTGGTTTATATTTAATGTTAGAGGTGATAAAGATGAAACTAAAAATTATGCTTGAAAAAGGCGAAGATGGATACATAGTGGCAAGTGTTCCCACTCTACCCGGATGCCATTCCCAAGGCAAAACTGAAAAACAAGCTATTAGGAATATAAAAGAGGCGATCCAATTATATTTAACACCCAACCCAAAGGATATTCGCACAGATTCATCCCATAAAGTCTTAAGCCTTGCAATATGAAGCCCCCATTGCTTTCCGGCAATGAGGTTATTCATGTTTTCCTGCGAGCCGGTTATATCAAAGTTGGTCAGCGCGGCAGTCATGTCAAACTCTTTAATCCCGCCAAACAAATTACCCTGATTATCCCTAATCATAGAGAAGTAGACCGTTGGACGCTTAAAGGCATCCTTAAAGACGCTGGCATATCCGTAGAAGAATTCCTTAGATTCCGCAGATAAAATCATAGAATCTACCGGCGAGGCGGCGTATTCAGGGTTCAAGGTTCGGGGTTTCGGTTTCCGGGATAAGTCTAATGCTGTCTTCTGTCCCCTACGCCCTGTTCCCTGCATATCCACCGGCGAGGAGGCGGTGGTTTGTTTTTTATATAGAAAAACCCCTCCTGGTTTATCTCCATAACTAATCCCTCCGTCACGATGACCAAAATGAGTTCTGAGCTTTATTATAATATCAGGGTAGATAGAATTACTGAGATGGATATCACTAACAATAAAGCCTCTTAAAGTTAAAGAGTCAACTAACTTAGAAAAACCGACACTTATTAAATCCGTTACTCCTTTATTTATAATAATATCAATATTTTTTGGACGATACCCTCTATTATCCTTGACATCTTTATATATCAAGATCCTTCTTTTGGCTTTCTTGCTTCCAGGATATTTCCATTTGAATTCTAACTTATGGGTGTACTTATCAATACTCTTTATATTTATATTCTGCCTTTTTATTCCTAACGCTTCTAATTCAGTTAAGATACAGACACTGATATTGCGTTTCTCGTAATAAACGTCATCAAAGTACTGGTGTTCATGCTTTGCGCGCAAATAATCCCTTTTGTCTGCTTCGGAAAGATAAGTGAATTTATTAGGATCTCCGAACGGTTCGTAATTTGTTAGGATAAATATATCGCCATCCGTTACATACAAAACCAAAGCCACATCAGAAGCGGAAGCGCGATACCATACCTTTCTGTATTTACCTATGGGATTGAGTATATTTCTTATCTTCACACAGTCATCTAATCTATCTCCTATTACTTTAGATCTAATCGGCGAGGAGGCATTCGTGTCGTGCGTATTGGGTATTGCGTATTGCGCAATACGTGATACGCTATACGCATCACGAAAAACCATCGGCGAGGCGGCGGGGTTATTTTTACCTTTGTAATCCTTAATTCTTTTTTCAGCAAAAATTAAATCTTCAGGTGTATTGATATTTATTGCGCCAAATTCGTCGGTCGTCTCCGCGATACGAAACTTACCTATCCTATAAAGTATCATTAGAAAGAAATTGGTCAACCGCGTGCTTATTTTTTCTGGAAAGTATCTTTTCTTATGTAAAGAATGAATTTGCTGCACAGATTTTTTATTTCCTAAAAAAATAGCTATAATTTTATAAATTTTCCAATTTAAAACACCTATCCCTGTTTCAACTTCCTTTATTCCATCTAGGCTATCCCCATCCAAACAACTCCCGTCGCTTAAAATTATTTTGTTTTTACTTTGTTTTAAATAGTCAATTAATTCCTGGCTTACAAATCTTTCAAACGCACCTTGCTTATTTCTAACAATCCGCGGCTTTCCATTAGGGCTATCTTTATCGGTAGTCAATAAGCTAAACCATGCTGAATTTTTATTTTCCAGAGCATGAACCGCTTGCAGGTTTTGAACGGCATTTACGTCGAACATAACTACATCCGAAGGCATATAAATAATATTGCCCTTAAATCTCTTTAATAGACGATAAGGAGAAATTAAATCAGCCATTTGATTAGTATGCTTGCTTCTTGAAATAATATAGTTTGAATCCACTTTAAAAATATCCCGGATAATGGCATCACTGCCAAATCCTAACACCGTAATCAATGGCAAAGATAGCTTTCGGCTTAATTCTAATCCGTAAGAAATTAACGTTATATCTCCTGCCAATTTTAGAGGCTTAGGGTTATCTTGGGTGCTGTTAAACCTCCTGCCTTTGCCTGCGGCTAACTGAATTACTATCCATGGGGATTTTTCTATTTCATTATTATTCTTAAGTACAGATATTTTCGTCTCTTTCTCTGCGTAGATAACATTAATATACTGCCGCCTGCCTACGCCGACCATCTTAAGTAGAGAGTACAGCATCACGTCAAAGATATAGCGTAACGCCGCTATAAGGTCTCCCTCACAAGCAGATTGATATCTAAGTACATCGAAGATTAAATTTTCCGGCAAATAACGTTTCATTATAATCTTTGGGGATGTGAATCCTGCACTTTTATGGAAATATTCCGCTGCTAAATGAACACGTTGCCTTGAGATAGCATCCTTCCAATCATCCCTAGCAAACCTTTTATCAAATCCTTTACTCTCAAATACTATAATAAACCTACCTGAGACTTTTAGAATTCGTTGGACTTCTGAGAACAACTTTAAGATATCGTTGGGATATGCAATAGCTGAAACCATAATGACATAGTCAAAAGTATTGTCGGGAAATGGCAAGGACTGACTAGAATTGATATCAAGAACCACTCTCTCATTAAGCAAGGAATTCCGATGGATGGCTTTTTCATCAAAGTCAATGCCAATGAGATAGTTACCAGTGATGCTATCAGGTACAAATGATTCTTTACCACACATAATATCAAGAATTTTTTGGCCGTCTCTTTGCTTTATTAAACTTCCGATAATATCCCTGATGATCTTTGCTGCTTTATCATCTAAATAACTTTTTACGTTTAAATTCAGCTGTTTCCATTCATCCTTTCCTTTTACTGGCGAGGAAGTGCTCTTGCGAACCTTATCGAAAATTGCAAGAGAGATCCTCATTAAGATGGTTGCGGCAGTGGCAGAGATTATCTTTAAATCTGAATAAAAATTTGCTGTTTCAAGATAAGATAAATCGACCGTATACTGCTTTACTTTACGGTTAATGTAATCGTCTAAATTATCTATCGCTTGAGGGTACATGCTCGTCTCTGCGGTGATGCCTGGCTTAAATGTAATTAATCGCCTGTATGTTTCTTCTCCTAATTCACTACAAACCAATTCTTCCGCCTGCGGTAAAAAAGGCCTCCACCCGACTAGGCTCATTTCACCTTTGAGAATATTAATGAATTGAGGCAATTCATCCAAATGGGTCCTGCGTAAAAATTTGCCGACACGAGTTATCCGATCCGATAAAAATCTTCCGTTGCGGTCCTGCCTTCCTTCTAATATATCTCCGTTGATATAATTTCCTGTAACTTTCATGCTGCGGAACTTATAGATTACGAACATTTTACCCTGTTTTCCGAGTCGGATTTGTTTATAAATTACTGGCCCCTTTGTATCTTTATGAACAAAAAATTCAATCATCATCACCCCTGCAACAAGCGGATACGAAACAAATAAGATACCTAAACCCACTACTGCCCCTATGATATCTAGAATTCTTTTTGGCAATCTGGAATAAGAAAAGATTGCTTTCTCCACCGGCGAGGCGGCAGGGCTCCTTGTTCTACCTAACCTGTTCCAATGCGGGCTTGGAACGAGCTCATCTGCCTTTTTCTCCACCGGTGAAGCAGCGGGGCCTTTTCGTTCTCCTCTTTGCTTTCTGGTTGCGGCTTTCTTCTTAGCCGGCGCTTGGCTATTATAAGCAACCAGAGATTGTTCGCAGGTATCTAGAGTTTCCTTTTTTGCGTCATCTAGCTTCCTCTTAATAAATTCGGGGAAATCAATCTTTGGGTCATGCCCTTCTTCCCAGCCAAGCTGCTTCTTGATCTCAGGAATAATTCTTCCTTTCATAATATCAACAAATTCGGGCTGCCGGCTCGTATTGTCAACAATAAAATTCCGCATAAATAGAATAGTTTTAACAAAGATATATCTGGCTGATGTTATAACAAGCGATAAGTAAACTGGCTCGTCATAATAATTCTTGTCTTTATAATAGTCGTGGTAAGCTTTTATCGCGCTAACGCAGTCAGTGGCAATAACGGACAATACATCTAAATTCATATCCTTATCTTCCAGCCCTTTAATCTTGCGTATTAATTCGCGTAGACGGTCATCCGATCCCCTATAATCAGCGCAATTAGAAATCGCCAGATGAAGAGTATTGTTATACTCCTTCCCCATCAACCCCCTAACCGGCGAGGCGGAGATAAACTCCTGAAGCAAGCCGAACGAAACATTGACAGGGTTATCTAAATATGCTATATTTGCCCTGATGGCTAAAGAAATCCGACGCGTAGAATTAGGCAAATTCTTCTTGGATATATCTAAATATGTTTCAACCGTAGTTGTTATCGGAAGCTTGGCATCAGAAAAAGTTGACATTGGTACTATCTTTATAGGATTAGGAATTGGAATATTCTTTGCTATTATCGGATTTCTGGCCTTGCCGAAATCTAATGAATAAGGGAGAAAGTAATGACTAATTTTGAGATTGCTCTTATCGGTATCGGCGTTATGGGAGTAATTTTGTTCATAATCGCTAAATTTTCCGAACACCTGCCCCATAAACATAAACACGCCTAAAAAGCTGCTACCCCATCTTAATACTATAGATGCCTTTCCCACCGGCGAGGCGGAATGTGCTTTTTCTATTGCGGCGCGTATTTCACTAAAGCCGGCTACGGCCGATATTTCTTCATAGACTTTGACAAAGCCGCACCATTTTTCCTCGCCAAATATTCGCCATAATTTACCTTCTAATAAAATAGCTTCAAGCAGCTCCTCTGCTGTTACATCTTTATCAATGTATAAGTTATAATATCCAAAATAGTCTGTGCCGTATTCTCTATGAGAGAAGCTTTTTGTTACCGTTAATATAATTCTTCCGTTGAGATTTATTCCTTCAATGCCTGATTCAGGCATATCACTGGCAACTAATTTGTTTATGTACCTATCAAAATAGGGCCCGGTAAAATCAAATAATTGTTTTCTTTCCAATTTATTCAATGCGCCCATCACCATTTTGCGGAATAGCATTTTCTCTAATGCGCGGTGATTTATGCGGTAATGCCCGCTATCGTCTTTTGAAATTATGCCTTCCTGGTTAAGAAAATCTTCTATATTCCTATGATAACTATCCTGCCAATGGAGCAATTGCCAATAATTCTCTTCCCTCTGCAGGGAATCCGATATAGCCGTTAAAATATCATAAACTCCTTCGGACATCCTGCGCTCCCCCTGATTCCTTGAGCTCTCTAAAACTGCCTTATATTGCCCTATTAATAATTTTATCTCTGTATGAGAATATTCTCTCCCGCGCTTTATCGGACTTGCCGCCTCTAAATTGTCTAAGATAATCTTATGCAAGTTAGCGAAGTTTAACGGCTTGCCTAACCAGGTTCTTACTTTTAGCGAACGCATTATCTCTTCAGTCATGTCTTCCCGATTTGCTGTCATAGCGATAAGGACTGTATTTTTATTCTGCTTATGTAATGCCTTTATTATCTTAGCGCCTTGCGTATTATCTAAGCGCTTTTCCTCGTCAGTTTTATCTATCCTAAGGTCTACCATTGCCAAGTCAAAGGGCTGCTTTGCAATTTCTTTTAACGCCGCTTCCTTGGTTGATGCCGTAACTATTTCAAAGCCGGATAATTTGTCTTTTAAAATGGCCTGCATCACCCTTAAGCTTCCCGCTTCATCATCCACTATTAATATCCTTTTGCTAAGCGGCGAGGCGGTATATTCAATCGACAGTCCATAGTCGATAGTCGGTAGTAAAGATTCTTTTGCACTATGGACTACGGACCGTGGACGATGGACTTTTCCCACCGGCGAGGCGGCGGTGGGGTTGACCATAGATAAAACAAAAACAGCGTAAGGAGAAGAGGTACCCACCAGCCACGGAGAGGTCACCTCTTCTGTTGTTTCTTCCTTACGCTGTAATATAAGTATAACATAATAATTATAGAAAATTCCACCAGGCCCTGTGCGAAGCACCGGCGATGAGGATTCTTCGATTCCGGTCTTTTTCTGCGCGCTAATCCTATTATTAAACGCCGTCTCTTCTATATCTCTTAACACCCCTATAGAGGAATCCCTGGGAATATTGCCTTCTGGACTATTTAAGATGCAACCCTTACCTATCTCTATATAAGAACCTGCCTTGCCAGGGAAATCACTGCCTACAGTAGGAAATAGCCCATATGGAAAAAGCAAACTCTTAAGTTCGTCCATCTGTTTTAGCGAATGAGCTGGATGGAAAACCTCTAATGCATCTATGAGTTTTTCCTTTTTGTTTATTATTTTTATGGCTCTGCCGACAGCTTTGACATCTTTGAAGGTGTGCAACGGGTGCGCAAAAATACGCGCGCCACCCATTGAAGCGGCTATCTTAAGAACATCGGGGTTTAGAACGAGGTCTTTTTCTTTTCTGACGGCTCTATAACGCGGGTCGGCCTGGGCTAATCTCTTTATCATCGCAAGCATATCTTTCGTTTTAAGCCAGTATTGCACATCAGAAAGGCGCATCGGAAAACAAGAAAGAACGTGCAACACCTCATTTATTCCAGCAACTCTTATCCATAACTCAACGCCGGTAACAAATTTAATACCCCCCAGGATACCAGCCGCCTCCACGGCTTCTAATGTGCCGTCAAATGTATGATGGTCGGTTTTGGAAATCGCCTCTAACCCACTTTTCCAGCCTTCATAGATAATCCTCGCCGGTGTCCATTCTTTACTGACGTAAGAAGAAAATTTGCTATGCACATGCAAGTCAACCCTGTTTTTTAAGTCTCTGCTTTTTTCCGCGAGCATCCCTCTTTTACACATATTCTTAAGCACTTCTAAGGTTAAAATAGGCGATGAGGTAACATCCGGCGAGGCGGCGGGTAGCTTAGCTCTGAGTTCTGAGTTATGAGTTATGAGAGGATGTGCTTGACTATTTATTCGCGGTATGTTATATTTTTTGTAATAGGAAAGGTTTCTAATGAAAATTAAAGGCATTACAGAAAAAGAAACAAAGGCAATTGCCGAATATAAAGAATTATTACTCAAAGAGTTCCCCCGCAGGTTTAAGAAACTAATACTATTCGGCTCAAAGGCCCGCGGCACATCCAACAGATTTTCTGATATTGATTTACTTGTGGTGGTTAAAAATAACGGCAAGAAAGTCAGCCGGGAAGCCGCCATTTTGACCCACGAACCAATAGCCAAATATATGGTTGAGATATCTCCCATTGTGGTAGAAGAGAAATTCTTTAAAGAATGGTCTCCGTTGTTGGCCCACGTTAAGAAAGATAGCATTGTCTTATGGACAAACAGAAAGGCATAAGAGAATATATAAAATTGAGGCTTCGTCTGGCGAATCAGAAAATCAGGGTAGCCGAAATCCTCCTGAAGAATAGAGAATATAGGGACGTAGTTTCCCGCGCCTACTATGCCGTTTACTATGCGGCTAAAGCCTTTTTTCTTTCTTGCGGAGAAGACCCATCCAGCCATAAAGGCGTAGATATCCTTATACACAGGTTCGCTAAAACCCGCCATAAACCAAGTATAGATGCCGCCAAAATACTCTCTCTTATGCGCCGGGCTCGGCTTGACGCCGACTACAAAGAAAAGGTCCGCATTACTAAAAACGATGCCCAAGAAGCTATTGCGATGGCGCGATCCTTTCTCAAAGAAATCAGAAGTCTCATTGGATAAAACCAACACCGGCGAGGCGGCAATAGGCAATTTATCTTGACAATCGGGATAATGTTTAATAGAATAAATTAATAATTTCAAGGGGAGCATAACTTGCGGATAGCCGGCTTTGAGTGGGATGACTGGAATATTGAACATATCGGCAGGCACGGCGTTACGCTGGCGGAGGTTGAAGAGGCCTGTTACTATCAGCCACTTACCCTGAAAAGCAAGCGCGGCAGCTACCTTGTTCTCGGGCAATCCCAAGAAGGAAGATATCTGGCTATCGTTATAAAACATAAAGAAAAAAACATCATCAGAGTCATTACCGCCCGCGATATGAACGAGGCAGAACGGCGCAGATATATCAAAGAAAGGTAGAATATTATGAAAAGGAGCAAGATACCAAAATTCAAATCTGAAGAAGAAGAGGCAAAATTCTGGGATACGCATAGTTTCACTAATTTTATGGATGAGCTTGAGCCTGTCCATCTGGAATTCCCCCGCCCAAGACATCTTCTCCTTACCCTTACCCCAGCCGACCTCAAAGCCCTTAAGCAGATTGCTATAACAAAAGACACCCCTTATATCCGCCTTGTCCAACAATGGGTCAGAGAAAAACTCCAGAAAGAAAAACCAGCTATCAGCTACTAAAGCTATAAATGAAATCGGTGAGGCGGATTTGAAGGAACCTAAAGGACGAAGAGATCTCAGGAACTTATCTGCTTGGCCTTCGCGGTGAAATCCCCACCCTCTCCAACCCTTATGAGTCATTCCCGTTTCTTTTGCAAATCTCTCGAGTTCATCAGTGACTATGCCGCAATCAACGACTATAATACCCTTTCCTTTGTAATCCTTTGACTTCCTTACAACAGCGGCCAACGACTGCTTTCCTAAGCCTCTCCTCTTCCGGTCAGGGTGCACCGCAAAAGCGTTTAGGTAAGTTTTATCCACATATCCTAATCTTAAGGAAAAATATAATACCTTATACAGGATAACTCCGACTATGCGCTCCTTTCCGGATCCTCCGGCTTCCAGTGCCAAAAATTCATCCATCAATCTAACTAAGCCAGCATCTATTTCTTTACCCCAGTCTACCTCTATAATCTTATTAGGGACGTTTCTATTTTTGTCTTCTACCGGCGAGGCGGAAACGTCGGAATCATCGTTCCCTGAAAGATAAACATCTAACTCATAATCTTTTATAATTCTGTTTAATTTATTCTGCGCCGCTTCAATCTGGCCTTTGGACAAAACACGCCTAATCGCTCTTAAAATCGTTTTTACTCTTTTCAAAATCTTTTCATCCTTTTGCCAAAGAGGAAACATAACCTTTGCCTTTATGCCCAGTCTATTAAGCGCTAAATCTAAAGCCAAAAGGACAAGAATAATCTTATCCAGTGGCCTGAAAGGATTAAGCTTCAGCAAGTTGACTGCATTTATAAAATATTTTTTTAGCGCGGATAACTTAATCTTTGCCTCATCAGACACATCTTTATCCAAAATCAAGGCATCAACTAAATTTTTAATATCTTCCGGCAAGGACAGGGCCTCTTTTTCCAACAGATTGACAAGATTAATAAGTTTTTTGTTTCCGGAAAATAACTCCCTCACTAATTTATCTGCCGGCCAAATGATTAAACGGACAACCAGAGAAAATAAATCTTCCAATATCGGCGAGGCGGCGCCATTACGAATTAGCTCCTTCAATAACTGAATCCTTACTTTAGGCCTTTTTAATAATTCTTTCGTTATAAAATAAGAGAGGGAATTATACTGTAAAATCTTCCGACCTATATTAAAGCCAGGGTTATCGCATAGCGTTAACACATAATCAGGGCCTTTTGTGATTAAAGCTCTCAGAATAGGGTGCTGGTTAAAACGGATTATACCTAAAGATAGATTATTTATATCTGCCAAAGGATATTGCCCTTCAAGCATAAGTTTATCATCGGCATAGAATTTACCATCAGGCCCTAAGACTATAACTTGCTTCTTGAGGAATGGATTATCAAACAAGGACTTTGAAAGTCCATTAAATTCATAATCTACGCCCCTCTTTAATAAGCGCGCAGCATTGCCAGCGGGGCAAATATTTAAAAAATAAGGCTCTATTATAATCCCATTTGTAAGATTCAGCGGTTTGCCTTCTAAAACTTTTAGATTCGCTTCTTCGCCATCTTTAAGCAGGGCCTCATTGTCTAACAATTGGATTAATTTCTCAATGGAGCTATCATTTTTAAACCGGCTTATCTGCATCATCATTGTGTTATCAACGTTTTGAAGAACAAAGGCTGCATCGCTATAATCGGGTATCCTGTATCTATAGGTCCTGGAAATATTAGTCGCTTCAGGGAAAACGGTTTTATAAGCTTTAATCAGGTTAATTATGTTTTCTGCCCCAATGCCCGCATTTTTGTGTGCTCTATCCCAACTAAAATTTAAGGCGAACTTCGGCTGAGCGTCTCCTTGCATAATCGCAGTTCTTATTCTACATAGAATATCACTTGCATTTACTTTATCATCGGCAAACAAAGCATTAGTAAGAATATGTATTTTTACGGGAACATGCTTTACGTATCTTTTTTTGCTTATTATCTTTATTTCTTCAAGAAGAAAGTCTATATCTATAAAAGGTTCACCGATACAGAAACCATAATCTTCTATCCCTTCCCTTGCCGCAGCTTCTAACATTGCTAATACTGCCTCTTTATGCTCCAAAAGATAATTACTAAACACATTTGCTTGTAAGCAGTGTATACAATTTGTATTACACTTCCCCGGACCTAAATACAGTACCTTTGGTTTATAGACGTCATTTGTATAAGGCGGTAGTCCTGCGATGATTTCCTTTTCTTCCGGATACAACCCTTCCCATTCTAAAATTTGAGAACGCACCGGCGAGGCGGCGGTTTCTCTTTCCCCTCCAACCTCATGTGCACTGCGGGGGTGCACATGGTTTACGCCTTTCTCCACCGGCGAGGCGGCGGCGTTGATTCCAATAGGTAAAGTAATTTTGAAAGTGGTTCCTTTATTTTCTTGGCTTTCTACTGAAATTTTACCCCCTAGGGACCTAATAATATCCCTACATATTGCCAGACCATAACCAGATAACAGCTTGTTTACTTTACTAGTGATGCCCGGATCAAAGACTTTGTCTCTAAAATGTGGAGAAATCCCAATAGCATTATCTCTATAGACAATAACATAGCGATTTCTTTCTCTCTCAAGGATTATCTCCACCAATCTATCTTCCTTTTTTAATGCCTTATGCCTTATAAAGGCTTCCTCGGAATTACTTATAAGATTGGCAAACACTCGTTTTAATTGATATTTATTGCTTAATATACGGGCTTCGTTTTTATTTAACCTATTTATAAACTCTACGCGCATAAATCCGAAATGGTCTTTTTTATATTTATCAGTTATCCATTCTAACGCTACAATTAAATCTATGGATGATACCATTATATTTCTAGTCAGAATATTATCTAATTCACCAGCGACGCTGCGTAAATCTTCATCTAAAAACGGCTCTAAATGGAGTAATTCAATTCTGATATCTTCTTTTAAGACATTTAATCTCCCAATCACCTCTAATCCTCTAGGCTCATTTATAACATCCTGGGCCTCTAATATTTTCTCGTAATATTCCTCAATTAAGGCGTGAATTTTATCTAAATTTATGTTATCTTCTCCGTATCTGTAATACAGGCCGGTAAAAAATCTATCCAGCAGATTGCCTATATCATGCCGTTCCATCTTATGAAGCATTAACTCTTTTTTCAGAGCTTCCACTCCTTTGCCTGATATCGGCGAGGCGGATTTTTCGGAAACCCAGCAGGGAATCTCGTGCGTGGTTATCTTTTGCGGCTTGCGGGCATAACTAATTTTTACCAACCGCGGCTCAGGCAGGAAATTATCCCCGGGCCGTCCGTAAAAATACTTCAGAAAAGCACTACTTAACTTACCCTTGGCTAATCTGCTTATTTCGTCGTAATGCCTGAAGGCGACTCTTTCTATCCCAAGATCGTACCCTTCTTCTACAATCAGGTTTATTAAAGCGCGGTGCAAGTGCCGATATGCATTCCTTGTTTTACTGCGTAACTTAAACCAGCCGGGATGCACATAAAGAATGGGGATAAAAATAAGCGGAGACGCTTTTTCTCCCACCTCTTCGCCTACGGTAATATGCATCCGCATAAAAGCATCCTGCGGAATCACTACAGAACAACACAATGTCCGCCTAAAAGCAGAGAGGTCATAGTTACGCCATTCTTCGGGGCGCAAAAATACCGTAACTCGCAGGCCGTCAAGCGGAGGAGAGGTAGAGATATTGCCTGACGCCTCCACACTAATATCTACCGTCACATTCCTCTTCTTTAATCTTAACTCCTGACTTTTACCATCTAAAGCATCAATAATCTTATATTGCAAGTCCCATCTCTGCTTGAAGTTCTGCATAGCGGCAAAATCATCTATGGGGCTGGATGATACCAGCGAGGCACTTCGACTTGGTTCGACTATGCTCACCACAAGCCGCTCAGTGCAAGCGGAGGCGGGGTTAACCCTAGATAAAACAAAAACAGCGTAAGGAGAAGAGGTACCCACCAGCCACGGAGAGGTCACCTCTTCTGTTGTTTCTTCCTTACGCTCTAATTTTAGTATAACATAATAATTATAGAAAATTCCACCAGGTCCTGTGCGAAGCGCTATTGATTTAAGCGCTACTTCTAACCAGCAGTTTACTATCTTCTGCGCCTTATCCTCTATCGGCGAGGCAGCGCCTTTATTTTTGTATTCCGCCAACGCCTCTAAGAAACCCCTCTCGTTTATCTTAGATAAAGGTATATTGACCTCTGTTCTGACAATCCTCTCTATGGAAAAGAAATAAGGATGAAACCCCTCCTTAACGCTATCATCTAATTCTTCCTGCAGGAAAACAATTCTTTTTTTAACCATACCGGCATGTATAAGATACCCATTCTCGTAAGCATCTGTATCTATATAGTTGAGGTATCTATACTCTGGCTCAACAGTAATATAACCTAAATATTCTCCTCCGGAAGTCATAACCTTTACGATATCACCTGCCCTAAGTTTATTGTATTTAACCAAAGGCCGCTCAGGCTCACCAATAAACTTAATACCTAAAAATTCAAAGTTCCCTTCTTTAATTAAATTAACTGCGTCGTATTGCTGTCTTACCTTTTCCAGCAACTCTTTTTCAAGTCTTGCCTCCTCAGCAGAAATAACCCAGATTGCATTTTTCTTTACAAAGTCAATTTCTTTAATAGCATTTATAAGGTTTAGTAATAAATCTTTTTTCTCTGCTTGTATTACAATTGCGCTTATCTTATCTGGTTCAAGAATTATCTTATCCATTATCGTATAAAGGCCTTTTCCTTCTGAGATATACCATTTGGCCAGGCTATCCAGCTCTAATTCTATATCGCCGGAAAAGGCAAAATACACGCGATAGGAATCAACTAAACTGCTTAATACTACTTCTTCGTCCAAAATAGTTACTTTTCTGTTTTTTAAATCTCCTATATTTTCGCTGGGCAGTATGGCCATTTGCCCAAATATCCCGGTTAGGCTACCGGCTATTTCGTTAATCGTTTCTTGGCCCTTGAAATAGCCGGATAATACGCTGCGGTAATATCGAGGGAGAGACGGCCTTTGCCTCTTGTTTTCAAAGATTTCTTTATATTCTTTATAGCGCAGCAATATCTTGTGGCATACGGATAAATTTTTTCTATCTGTTTGCTTCCATAAATAACTGGCGCAATCTTCTATCATAGCATTAATTATTTTTCTAATCTGCAGAAGGGTAAGCGGTCTCATATAACTATTTATGGCGTTACGGAAGGCATTAACTATATCCTCAAGGTCTACGCTGCCCTTGACTTGCTTGAATATCTCTTTTCCTGTAACAATAATATTTGCGCCAAACTCAACTGCCTTAGAGGCATAATACCGGTTTATCCCTCCTAAGACCGTAATATCAACATTAAGTCCTCTTCTTATAATCTCTAAACGTAACTCTTTTATTTTAATAAGACTTTCGCGGATAAATTTTTGTTTGTCTCTAATAGATTTGCTAGTTATCAGCAGAACAAAATCAACTTTTTCTAATAAACCGTAAATGTGTTCATTGGGCGTCTTGTATTTTACTGCTATGCCTAATTTTATCTTCTTTTCTATTTGTTCAGCAAACTGTCTTATTTCTTGAATAATCTGCTGCGGCTCATCCGTAGCATCAATATAGAAGGTAAACGAATCTGAATGGAGTAGATATTTTCCCAGCGCCTCTATGGTTAACTGCTTACCGATAATATGGCTGTGTAACCTCAGGTTCCACTTCTTTCTTAGGGAAACCACAGCGCCAAACATAGCATTCGTTTCTTTACTTATCTTACCGCTCGTGTTGATGGCAATATATATCCCCCCTGCTCCATAGCTGGCAACACTTCCAATAAGATGGTATTTTTTTTCAACTTCTTCGGGTTTTAGTCCCGCTACCGACAGCCAGATTTGCGCATTTCTCCCTCTCTGGCTAACAACCCTTCTTTCTTCCTTAGATATCGGTATCTCCTCATTATCAAACGGACTGGACGATGATGGCGAGGCGGCGGATTTTTCTCGGTAGCCAGATAAAATAAGAAATGGCTTAGCAAGGCTTAGAATCTCATCAAATGCCTCTTTAGGAAAATACTCCTTAAATCTATCCTTGCGAGGCATAAGTCTTTTTGATTGCAAATAATGCCCTGACTTATCTATCTCTATCCATCCTCCAGCATCTAACATTTCTGATAAATAAGGGACAACGGAAAGCGCCGGATACTCTCCCCCAACATTACACATAATCCCGTCGAATCTGCCTAAATGCAATCTGGAGAATATGCTGAATTTATCCATAGAGGATTTATCCTGGTTATTCAAAGGTAAAAGCGCATAATTTAGGTTAAGCCATTGTTTATACAGTATTCTTGCAGTGGCTAATATATCTTCTGCTCTGCTCAAACTAGCGGTGGCTATATTAGTAACTACTATAGAAATATCAAATCCCTTATACCTCTTATCCTTAATGTAAGTTGCGATATCCTCTACCAGAAAATTAATATCTTCGCGCTGTCCGGCATTAACATAATATTTAAGCTCTCTAATCTGGTTTTTATTCTTTTCGTCTATCTGTTGTTTTAATATCCGCGATAAAAACATTCCCCCGCCCTTCCGGAGAACATCGCTAAACATATTTACAAACCCCATTGTTTCGGGAGGTATTATTGATTCTATCCTATTTTTCCGAGAATAATTATCCCACGACTGAACAAAGTTATACATAGGGCTGCCCTCGGCATATTCTCCCCTCTGCCTAACCGGCGAGGCACTTGTGGTGAGCGAAGCCGAACTACTTCGACTCGTCGCTTCCACTCCTTGCTCAGTGCAGGCAGTATGTTCCGTTATTGGATTCATTGAGTTGCTTGAGGTTATTGAGTTAAATACAAATCCTTCCAACCGGCCAACCGGTGAACCGGCCAACCGGAAAACTGACAACATCGGCGAGGCGGCGGGGTTTCCTCCTACTACCTGTCTAGCTTTATTCCATAATCTATATGTTTCCTCTACGAATTCCTCGGTTTCTACCTTATCCAATAATCTCCCTACTTGCTTGATATATTCTGATACTACTTTAGGCTGTACAGACTCAGATGTTAGTCGGTCTGCCCATTCTAATTGCAATATTATCTCTAGAAGAACAGTTGTTTGTTCATCTTTCCCCATTAATAAGGCAAAACGCAACTGATTTTCTATTACCTCATAAGAGCTATGTTTGACCACCATTGTCAATTCCATATCGCCTAATCCGGCGTTTCCTATGACTAACTCGAAATATTCATGGACAAAATTGCTTTTACGATATTGTGTTACGGCGGATTTGTAATAAATACCTGGATCTTTAATCTTCTTAGATTTTATTATATTTAGCTCTGCATATTTCAAATCATTCTTAAAGATTTTCAAATCGGTGTCCTGAATTTTTTGAATCCAATGATCTTCTCGAGCTCTAACAACCATGCTCCAAAAATCATCGGTAAGTGCAAATAATGACGGCAACTCTAAATCCCCTTCTTCCTCTATCTTCTTAGCACCCAGCATATTAGCAAATTCAGAGATAGACATTGTTCTTATATTGCCTAAATTTCCTATTTTAGCTAATTCTTGCCATGCTTTAAATATAATAGGAGATAACACCGGCGAGGCGGCGGGTTCCTCCGTTTCTTCATCTTTACCGAAAAATTCTTCTTTAGCCCATGCTTCTAAATTAACAGTTTCATCGGGACTTTCTTCATAAAAATTATGTTCTTTAACCAAATTAAGTATCTCTTTGCGATATTTAGGATTAAGCCATGTTCTCCTCTTGTCCAAATATAATCTCAGAATAAGCCAACCCCATTTATACTCGTCAATGTTGTTTAAAAATTCTTCCACAATTTTCCGGCGCTCTTTGCTTAATGAGTTAGATATAAAACGTTCCAGGTTTTCTTTGCTTCCCATAGGCGAGGAAGCGGGGCGTATTTTGCCTTTGGTTAAAGCAAATTTCCGTTTATTTTTAATAATCTTTAAATTAATCTTATGTCGATGCCCTATTTTTGTTATAAAGATATGTCCTTTATAGAAATCTACTAGCACTTTTAAGTCTTTCAGTCTCTGCGAGTAGCTTATATTTATATTTTTCAGCCTGAGAATATCAGCATATTTTCCTTCTGTAATCCAATCTGTTTTCTTAAGCCATTCTTCAGCTAACTTTATGCGCTCTGCTTCTTTTTTGTTTAAATAGCCCATCTCAAAAAGTGTATCTACCAGTGAATGAGCTTTTAATTGTGAACTGGCTTTCACCGGCGAGGCGGCAAGATTAGTTATTGAGTTAGTGAGTTCTCGGGTTATTGAGTTTTGACAGTTATTTTTAAAACTATGGACTATCGACTGACGACTATTGACTGATTTTACAACCGGCGAGGCACTTGTAGTGAGCTTTGCCGAACTACTTCGACCTTGCTCAGTGTAAACGGCGAACATTTGACTGGCGACTGGTGACTTGCCTACCCCGAGCGTAGTCGAGAGGGTGACTTGTGACTGGCTGAAGGCCAACACCGGCGAGGCGGTGGAATAAAGAATGCTTCGTCTTGCCCATTCCCAAAATGGTTTTGAATGTTTTGCAACGATTTGGTTATTCTGCAGGCTATCCCTGTCAAAATCTGGACTAAATTCTTGTCGTGCTATGGCTATTAGTAGAGGGACCGTGCTGTTATGAAAGAAGTCATCATACACAAATTTACGGATTAAAACAAAGGCCTCAAATTCTACTGTCACCTCGCCGCGCTTATACATAGACTCAAGTTTATATTTCCAGTCAAAAGGTCTCGGCGGCTCAATAAATTTCTCATAATATTCTTTTAACCCAAGGCCTTTTTCGCCTGCCCTTGTCTCATAGGCAGCCATCTCCAGAAAATAAGCCTGGACTTCTTCTAGCCATCGAAGCCTGAGCAACTCTTTTGCCAAGACGCGTATTTTTACATCCTTCATCACTTCAAAATCCCAAAGTTCTTTTCCAATAACCTCATCATAACTAAGCTTATTGAGTTTGAGTCCTTCGACAGCCTCTTCAAAAAAGTATGGTTCTAATAAATTATACAATTCTCCCTTGATATGATGTTTACGCCTACGCATTTTATCTTGACTGCTTGTCAGGTGAACTCCTTCGTGAAACAGGATTAAGCTATTGACGCTTACGGCTTCTTCTAACATAGGCCGGGTTACCTTTATCTCCATTTTTAATGGGTCTATGCAAAATTTCTCGAAACGCGGATGGCCAATTATGGCAAGTTCAGAAAGCTGAATGAATTCTTCTAAATCTTCCATTGCGGTAAGGAGTTCTTGGCGGGTGATTCTTATGGAGGGCGGTATTACCAAGCGGTTAATTTCTTTCTTAAAGTAGTCGTGCTTGGCCAAAAACTCAAGAAGCTGCTTGCGGAATAAGGCGACATCAGCGCTATCATTTAGGCTCTGCAACCTCAACCAGCGGTTAAACCACGAACCAGACTTATAGGCTATCGTGCCAGCGATGCCACTGACGGATGCCGCTAAAATTATCTTTAGGAATTTTCTCCTTTCAAGATGAAACCGTGTTTTTTCATCATGATTCGCTTGCTGGATTTGTTTCACCGGCGAGGCGGCATGAAAATCATGATCGTCTCCATCTTTAGAAAATAATATATCTTTTACGGTCCGGGTTATCGTAATAAGAACCTGCCCCTGCTCTCTGATAAAAATCAAATGAACCCAGCCCTCTAAGCCCGAAGCTTCTAATTGAATGGCTATCCATCCTCTCTCCACCATTCTCCTCTCAATAAGGCGGATCTTTTGAATACTCTCTGAAGAACTTTCCCCTTTGAGCGGATAAGGCCCGAGATGAATATGAAAATTTGAAGCATATTTATCTAATAGATCGGCATATTTATCCGCTGAATATCCAAGGCCAAGAATGTTATTAGATACAACCGCGACAAACGGTTTACCATATAATATGAGTCGTCTATTGATATGTTTATGATCAAAAAAATCATGCCGCTTATGTTTAAAGCCTGCCGGCATCGAAGGATGATCTATGCTATAATCATAAGCCAAATATTTTCCTAAGAATCCCCGTTTTCTGATCCATTGGTAAAAATTAACATTGCCGCCATACCCTAGTTCAACTATCTTTCTTAAGCCTGATAGGGCACAAATCAAAGAATTAAGCTTTTTACTTTCCAATGTGTCAGGGACATAAAACAAACGGCGTTCCTCACTGCCCAATATTTCTTCTATGTGCGTCAGGTGATTATTATCTTTTCTCAACCCGAATAATTTTGTTCTATTAAAATTGGGAGTTATCGGCGAGGCGACGGGGCCACTAATACGAAATACATACCTGTTAATCTCTATCTCATTTAATGCCCTGCCTTCTAATTCCCTATTTCCTAAATATTCGTTCATTCCTTTAGAGTAAAAACCATAATTTTTCCCCATCGGCTGCATCTTATGCCTAAGAGCAAATTCCCTACCTTTTTGACTCATAAGAGAACAACTCATCCTTATCAATCCTATAACATCTCTCTTTGCCTTTCTGATTACTGCTTCTAAAAGTCCGTCTCCGATTCCGGACAGTGTGTTTATTTTTGAAAATACATTAATTAAAAATCCGCCATTCGCTCCTATATACTGAGCAACATCATAAAATATCACGCCGATGATTTTACCTTCAAAAACTGCTTTAAATCCCTCTACGAGATATCCTTTATAAATATAACTGAGGTATAACATAATCTGATTTTTTTCAGTTACAGATTCATCTAAAAATCTCTCAAAAAGCTTTTGGTCTTCACGGGTAACCAAACTTATTTCAATTTTGGATAATGAACGCACCGGCGAGGCGGCGAGAATAAGTTCTAACTTGACTTCTTGTGCTGGAAATGATATTCTTTCGGTGGTAGTAGAATTAGCGCTGACTAACTTTACTTTTTTATGAAAATTAATAAACTGCGTAATTGTATCCGTAATAACAGATATGAAATCAGCCTGCATGCCCAGAAGGAAAGATGTGAAGAGGAAATAACTATTGCTGATATTGAAGATGCTATTTTGGTAGGAGAAATTATTGAGGATTATCCTAAAGACAAACGGGGGCCCAGTTGTCTGTTGCTGGGATATGTACGAGAAAGACCAATACATATTGTTTTGAGTATCCTGCCTAATGGCTGGCTGCGTATTGTAACCGTATATATCCCAAAGGCACCCAAATGGATAAGCCCTAAACAAAGGAGAAAATAAATGACTAAACACAAATATAGCGACTGTTCTTACTGCGGCGGAAGTGTCAAACCAGCTAAAACTATGGTTGATTTTTTCTGGAAGAAGAAGCTTTATCTTTTTGAGGATGTGCCTGCCGGCCTCTGCCAACAGTGCGGTGAAAAATATTTTACCGCCGTTGTCGCCAAGAAAATGGAAAATTCTATCCAGAAGAACCGCTGGAAAAGGTTTCTTGAGATTCCGGTAACTTCCTACCCTCGTCTTCTCTCTAATTAAGCGGATTTGGTATAATTTTATCAGCTTTTTGGATAATTTTATTTTTTCGTTTTCTAAAAGCCAAATCTTAAATTCATTATTCGCTTCTAATGCCTTATCCTCTGAAACATTATTAGGAGAAGATGAAGCAGCTTTAAATGGGGCATATTCTAATTCTATTCTCACCCCCTCACCTTGGGCTAATTCCGTTTTTAAATCATCTACGGGTATATTACTGCCGTCATTTTTTATCACCGTTAACTTAATCTTTAGATTTCTTGCCGCAATCTCTTGCTTAAATGCCTCTATTTTTAGGTTTCGTTTCGCGATCTCTTGCTTAAATGCCTCTATTTTTCCTTCCAACAGCCGCTTGAGCTTCTCTTCTATGGTAGAACCCTTCAGCTGCAGCACATAACGAGACTTACAATATTTAACGGCTAAAGCATCTAAAATACCATATTCAGCTAAATCCCTAAAAAAGACAGCGCCTTGCTGGCGAGACTGCCACCAGGTTTTACTTTTCTCCTTTTCCCCTGCAGTCTCTGCTATCCTATTTTTTAGGTTTCTGGCTAAATCCTGCGCTTTCTTAGTTTCTTCTACAACTACCTCGATATCAGGATGTTCTTCCTGCCTATATTTTTCAAACCAAGTATCTATAGACTTGCTGGTCATTTCCAGTTTTCTTATGCGAGCTTTTCCTTCTTCAGCTTTAGATAAGAGAACAGTTTTAGCCGGCGCAAGCTGTTTTAGCTTGGCTTCAGGCCTGTATCTTTCCTGAATACCTTTGGCTATGGCTGCCTTTCTTCTCTTCTTTATTATTATAGATAAAATGTCGTCAACCTTAGATGAAATTTCCTGACTATGATGGGATAAATAAAATGGAAAGCAGATTACTTTCCGTAATTTTTCTTTAATTTCTTTCTCCATTATAGTTATGTCTTCTAAAAGGTATCCGAGTATCAGCTTTATTTCTTTTCTTGATTCGGCGTCAAACTTACCTATTCGCTCCTTAAGCATTGCAATGTATTCCTCAGCTGGGCTCCCCCTTTCCACAGGAGAAGAGCCGCCTGCGCTTAACCTTAACTCATCAGCCCGCTTAGCATAACCTTCTGCCCAGTCTATTTGGTCCTCGCGCTCTATTGGCAGCCATTCGGGATTATCTTTGTCGATTTCCTTAAGTTCTAAGATGAGGGCCGCAATTGCATCTTTAGGATAGTGCGTATGCATCTCGGAAATAGCCTGCCAAATCTCTGCTGTTAAATCATACTGTTGGGGCAAAGCAGTATTTTCTATCCTGTTAAGATAATAGTAAGCCTGCTTTAATAGATATCCTTTAGGCATTGAAGTCCACATCTTGGTCATTCTTAAATAAAATCTTCCTAAGGAAAGCAGGACTTGGTCTTTTGCCTCTTTTTCCTTTTCTGTGCGTTTCTTTTGGAGGTATTTTTCATTATAAAGTTGTCTGATTAGTTGATTTACCATTAGCGGCCCATTCTGGGGAAACTCTTCAATAATGCCCTCTGCCATCTTAAGCAATAGGCCTATATCCCCCTTTAAATAAGCAATTTCCATGATGCCTGCGGCAGCATCGCCAAGCAGCTGCTGATGGCTCAAAATTGCCTGCTTAAATAAAGCCATTGCCTCATCAAGCAGCCCCAAGTTTATCTTAATTATCCCTAAGAGGTTATATATCCGCGCCCGTAAATATTTATCCTCTGCTTTAGACAATATTTTCCGATAATATTCTTCGGATTTTTTCAGAGCCGCGAAATCCTTGCTATCTCTAATAATCTTCTCTATCCTTTCTATATCTTCAATCAGGCCGTTTACTTTATACGGCACATTTTGTTCATCTGCGTCATTTATCGGCGAGGCGGCGGTGTTGATAGATATCGTCCGTTTCTCACTTACAATCTTCTCCATTTTTATATCGTGTGCCTCGACAGGAATCTCCGAGAGTATCTGGAAGTCAAAAGCAAGGGCAATTTTTATTTTGCCGGATAAGGCAGGGCCGCTTAAAATTTTGTCGTAGTTGCCTGCGCCAAAGCCGATGCGTTCTCCTTTTTTGCTAAAGACAACCCCCGGCACAATAATCAAATCAATCTCCTTAAGGTCAATTTCTTTCCTAAATTCCGCTTTGGGCTGGTCTATACCGTGAACTTTTTCGGTATTGCCTTCAGCCAGCGCCTCTATACTTTTAATCTCGCAGATTTGCATCGGGCTTTTTTCATCTGCGAAAAACGGCAGGGCAATGCGTTTTCCTGCCTTTAAAGCCCGCTCAATCATATCTCGGGTCTGGACCTCTGATTTCAACGCGTTATAGAATAAAATGGTTTTTGCCTGCTTAAATGCTTCCAACCTAAGTAGTCTCCATCTGATTATTTTACTCTTGAGGTTTATGGAGTTGAAAATCTTGAATATGCTTTTTTCTGAATGGGCAAGACGCTTCTGTCTGAAATCTAAGCGCAAGAGGGTCTTATAAAGGGTAGTGGGATTTTTATTTTTTATCCTCTCTATAAATCGCTTATATCTAAATACTTTGGCGATATCAAAGGCATAGGTTATGCCGTAGGGACTATCTTGGTAGGAAATGGCGGGCGTGTTTAATTCTGTTCTTGATAGAGGTGGCGGGGCATGCGCGCGCCAGAGGTTAAACAGGGCAATTTTATCGGATTTTATCCCTTCATGCCCAACCAACAAGGTAGTCTTATCGCGATCAAGCCAATCAAAGCTCAGCTCATCGGCAAAAAATCCTTTAAGCAGCTCTTTGACCTTTTGGGTAATCTTCTTCCAGGTAATACCATAATAATGCGCTCCCACCCTTTCTTTCCCGGGCTCTTCTCGATAACGCCAATCTGCAAATATCTCATCTCTGCCGTACCCCTCGATTACGTTCTCACGCATTTTCTTTAAATCCATACTCAAAAATAGTCTGGTTATCACCGGGCATAATCTACCTTCATCTGCTAACCGACTAAGCACGGTTCTTGCTTTCTCTACAGCCTCATCAATGCTCTTATATTTTTTTTGATAAAGCCTATCCGGAGCAGTGATGGCTTCAAATTTGTCTAATATCTCGGTAATCCGCGCGCCAATGGGCACTTTTACTTTTTTATCCCCGGATATCTTAGGATAGTCGTCGCCAAAAAAATGATGCCATAATATATTATCTGCCTGATGTCTTAATTGAGGAAATAATTCAACTATGTCTCTGCCATAGAGAGGATGCTCTTCCTTGGGGGCTTTTAAATAACAGGGAATCGCAGGTTTCTTATAGTCAATTAACTCGCCTGGCCAGACCATCTTACCGATATCATGGATACCGCCACTGCGCGCATTTTCATGGTAACCACCGCTTTCTTCTATCTCTTTGACAGTCTCAAATAACTCAATATTCTCCATAGGAATGAGATCTTCCTCAAAGCCGCCTTGCTCTATCTGGCTGATTAAATCCCTAACCCCTTTTTCTCTTTCTTTAAAATAAAAATCTTTGGCTTCTTCATAACTTACTCTTTTAAATACCCGGATAAAATCCTTAAATATCTCAGGAATAAATATTTCTTCAAAACGCCAAACAAATCTAAGATGTCTTGCTGTATCGGGACGGAAATCATCCAAGATATCGCGTATCTCTATTTCGCCGGGTATCTCAAGCACCTCTTCGCTGAGCTCCTCAAATTCAATCTTGGGAATCCTGATGAGAAATTCCCTGAGGCGATGCGGCGCAACCTTCCACAATGCGTAGTTTATGGCATTAAGAACCCTGAGGATACGGTGGAATATCCGTCTTTTTGCGATAGCGTAAATGATGCCGCTGAATCGCAAAGCAATATTTTTATCGCTTGATATCGGCGAGGCAGTAGATTTATCTTTTCTTTTTAATTCAACGAGTATCCCTTCAATAAAGTTATATTCTTCGTTATCTATCTCGACAAAATTATCCGGTTTTTTAATAATGCGGTCTTCTTCGCCTTCTAATAACTTAAAGATAACGCCACCTTTGTTAAACTCTGCCTTTGCTGGCGTCTTCCACCATAAATCTTCTATATAGGGGATGGCTTCTTTGCCTTTTAAATCTGCCAGCGCCTCTACTGCCGCCATACACACCTTTTCATCTTGGTCTTTAAGCCCCAGCTCTATCAATATCCTTGCTGCTCTATTTTTCCTCTCCTTGACTAACCCCAAATATTCTGCAGACTTTTTACGCACTAATGCCCCGCTATAAGGGCTGCGCAGGCAATTTTCGTAGAATCTTAACAACTCTTTTTCATCCGCACCCATCCGCTTTAAAATTGCAATTATTTTCTCGAATATGCTTTCTACGATGGTTCCGCTATTAGAAAGATTGATTAAAACAGGCATAAGGCCTTTTTCTTTTAATTTCTTCAGGCGCCTGGTTCCGAAAGCATTAATGAAAATAACTGCCTGATTGCGCAGCCACAGGCTATGGCTATTTAGAAAATCAATCAACATATCCAGTCCGGAATCTGACCTTATCTCAAATTTACCTAACATAATTGCCGCCCGATAACGAAAGTTTACTTTGCTATCTCTCTGCATCCAGAAGCCCTGCTGTTCTAAACTGATAACCTCAAACAGGTATTCCTTCACCGTAAGCGGGACATCATCATCTATTTTCTCTTGAGCAAATTTAGTCAAAATCCTGCCTGTGTTGGCAATATCTTTCTCGCTTGCCGCATCATTCAAACCATAATCCAACAACCTCATCAATGCCTTCCTACCGCCCAACCTTATAAAATTAATCCCTGCTTTTTCACCCACGCCCAACTTTTTGATTTTGCAAAAGACAAAGAAATAATACTTAAACCTTGCTTCATGCCATAAATTCTTTATCCGGCGTATGAAATCTATTAATCCCTTGATTAAAGAAGCCAATGCTATGAGGATTCCTCCTGCCAACCCTAAAAATGCCCCTGTATACGGCCAGATGAATACCCCCCAGAAACCGGAAAACCATAACACAATAACTGTCATAAGATAGACTTCGGATATATCCCTAAAATAAAATCTACGGCCACCTTTTTTCTTATTAAGAGAAATAAGGTTAGGCTCATTTTTCTCCATAATCGGCGAGGCGGCGG
>CAKKQO010000032.1 GCA_919902105.1 Omnitrophica bacterium GWA2_41_15
ACAGCATTTCCGGATCATTGCTCTTATCGTCAATTATAATAATACGATAGTCCGAAGCCGTATTTTTTTTTATACTCTCAATGCATCCTTCAGTGTATTTTCTCTGATTAAAAACCGGAATAATTATATCGCAGGACATAATTATCTTAATAAAGTGTACAGTTGACAGTTTACAGTTAATATCAATATGGCCATAATTTAACTTTCTAGATACGCGCAAAGCGCCTTTTTCCAACGGCGCATCGGTTTATGGGTTAAGCGGTTAAATTTTGAATTATTCAGCAATGAATTTTCAGGCCGCTTGGCAGGACGGGTTAGGCGGAAAGATTTTAGCGGAGTAATTCTAATCTCTATATTTTTTATCTTCAAGATAGTTTTAGCAAACTCATACCAGCTGCATTTTCCGCTGTTTGTAATATTATATATTCCCGCGTATTTCTTGGGAGCAGTTTTTATTTTATTTACGAGCGCCTTTAAAGCGCCGGCTAAATCAACAACATAAGTAGGCCCGCCTATTTGATCATCCACGACCTTCAATTCAGAATTAGCGTTGGCGGAATTAATTATCGTATCTACAAAATTCCTGCCTCCTTTGCCGTATAACCAGCTGGTGCGGATGATGAAGTATTTAGATAAATTACGCCTGATAAACTCTTCTGCTTCTAATTTCTGCCTGCCATAGGCATTTAACGGCGAAGGCCTATCGCTTTCCCGGTAGGAGCTTTCCTTTTTACCGTCAAACACATAGTCAGTGCTGATGAAAAAAAGTGCGGCGTCTATCTCTTGGGATACTTTCGCTATATTAACCGCGCCTTGGGTATTTACGACTTTGGCTATCTCTCTATTTTTTTCACACCCGTCCACATCGGGATAAGCGGCTGTATGGATAACTATATCCGGCGCGGCCGCAAGAATGGTTTTTTTAACTTGATTAAATTTAGTTATATCGCATAGGCAAAAGTTTTTTAGTTTATTGCAATTTTCTAAATCCAGCCCAAAAACCCGATAATCTCTCTTGAAAACATCGCAAAGCGCTCTACCCA
>CAKKQO010000033.1 GCA_919902105.1 Omnitrophica bacterium GWA2_41_15
AATCTGCCAACTGGCGATTAGATTTTGCGCGATGCCGCAAATACTTTTGCGGCGCAAGAATAATCTGCCAACTGGCGATTAGATTTTGCTGATGTCGTAAAGACTTTTACGACGCAAGCAAAATTTGCTAACTAGCGATTAAATTTTGCGCGATGCCGCAAAGACTTTTACGACGCAAGCAAAATTTGCTAACTAGCGATTAAATTTTGCGCGATGCCGCAAGAAAATTTCGATCCCGATGCTTAATTATCTGTATAGGAGAGTTCCAGCCAGGCGCTGGCGGTGGCGGTAGCGTTCCAGATTAAGGCGAGGGTGCCGCCTGTGGACTTACCATTCTACAAATAAAACCATGGAATAGCGGTGATGTTGTCCGCGAGAACTTCTTTTTTATCTCCCATTGTAATAACATAACCGTGCTTTGCCATTTTGCTGTAATCGCTTAAGAAGCTCTTTAACCCTTTTATCTCTGATTGCGCGACAAAAGAAGAACTTTTAATCTCTATCGGGATAATAGAACTACCCAAATCAATAACGCAATCGACTTCTGCCCCCGCTGATGTACGCCAATAGCATATCTTATAATTTTTATTTAAAACTTTTACCCTTCTAATTATTTCCAGCATAACCGCATGCTCAAAAAGGGTGCCCTTCTGGGTATTTACCAAATTAGCTGTAAGCGGCAGGCGCGCCAAAACATTCCTTACCCCCAAATCAAAAAAGTAATAGCGCGATGAAGAAAGTATACGTTTACGGGCATTCTTTAAATAAGGCCCTACCCTTTCAATGACCAAAGTATCCTCAAGTATATTATAAAATTCTTTAACTGCTGGCTGGCTTACCCCTGATTCATTTGAAAGCTTACACAGATTCGGGCTTGTGCCTGATTCAACGGCGGCAAGCTCAAGAAAACGGGAAAAAGCGCCTATTTTTCTGCTGAGGGCCTCTGCCCGGATTTCCTCCTCCAGGTATATCTGGGCATAAGACTTTAAGAAATCCGGCCTGTCTTCCTGCGGCAAATTTACAATTCCAGGCAATGACCCATAAATAAGCGCATCTTTAAAAGAATAGGCAATATGGTTAACATTACCAACGGAAAGCTGCTTGATGGTGCAATCTTTAACCAGCCCTAACTCTCCCCATAACAAAGGGTCTAAATGATAACGTTTTATTCTTCCCGGCAGGAGATTGACGCCATGCCTTTTTAGTTTTCTTGCAGATGAACCCGTAAGGATAAACCAGGCATCCTTATTATCAATTAAGACCTGCACTGCATCAAATAAAGCAGGCACTTTCTGCGCTTCATCAATAAAGACACAGGGCTTATTTTTGAGCGCGCGTACTTGGTTAATCAGCTTAGAAGGAGCTCTTTCCAACTCTATCCTTAAAGAAGGATCCTGCAGTAAATATTTTACGCTGTGCTTTACGCCTTTTAAGCATTCATTTATAAGGGTGGTTTTACCTGCCTGGCGGGGGCCAAGTATGAGGCATGAATACCTTTTTTTTATTATCTTAGAGATTGTCCGCTTAAGATATCTAAATAATAGTGGTTTATTTCTGCCTTGCATAAATAAAGTATAGTTTATATTTTTGGCGTTGTCAAGCAAAATTTGCTAACTAGCGATTAAATTTTGCGCGATGCCGCAAATAC
>CAKKQO010000034.1 GCA_919902105.1 Omnitrophica bacterium GWA2_41_15
GCGATTAGCAAAGAAACTATCCTGATTACTATAATGCATGCCAATAACGAAATCGGAACCATCCAACCCATTGAAGAAATTGCCAAGATTGCCAAAGAGGCAGGTGTCTATATACATAGCGATGCAGTGCAGACTGTCGGGCATATCCCGATAGAGGTAAATAAATCAGGCGTGGATATGCTCTCACTTTCGGCGCATAAATTTTACGGGCCTAAAGGGATGGGTGCGCTTTATGTTAAAAAAGGCACAAAAATAACGCCTTATTTACATGGTGGCGACCAAGAGCGCAACAGGCGCGCCTCTACTTCTAATGTTGCCGGTATCGTCGGCTTGGGCAAGGCTATTGAATTAGCTCGCCAAAGTATGACACAAGAAGCAAAGTTTCAGTCCGAGTTGCGCGATTTTTTAATTAAAGAAATTCCCAGAATAATTTCCGACTGTTGCTTAAACGGCCACCCCGTTAATCGGCTCCCCAATAATGTAAATTTTTCCTTTTCTTATATTGAGGGCGAATCGATTCTTTTAAATTTAGATTTTTTAGGCATTGCCGCTTCCACTGGATCAGCCTGCACCTCAAGCAGTTTAGAGCCGTCGCATGTTTTGTTAGCGATAGGACTTCCCCATGAGATAGCGCATGGTTCGCTGCGCATTACTTTAGGCCGCTGGACCAAGAAGACAGAGATTGACTACCTTTTAGAACACCTGCCGAAGATCGTTGATAAGTTACGCCGCATGTCTCCTCTTTATGAGCCAAAATAAGATATAAGCATAATATGGCTAAAGATGTTTTAGATTTTTTAAAGGCACAGGATGGTTTTGTCTCTGGCGAGGAGATCAGCCGAAGCTTAAAGATTTCCCGCACTGCCGTCTGGAAGTATATTGAGCGTTTACGTGCCGAAGGTTATCTAATAGAGGCAGTCCCGCATTTAGGATATAGGATTATTTCTATTCCCGACAAGCTGCTTCCGGAGGAGATTTCTTATCAGTTAAATACAAAGATTATCGGGCAAAGGCTCTTTTATTATGAAACACTGGGTTCGACGATGGATGCGGCTTTTGAGTTAGGGCTGGCGGGTTTTCCTGAAGGAACAGCGGTGTTCGCCGAGTCGCAAACCAAGGGCAGGGGCAGGCTCGGAAGAAGCTGGTTTTCGCCGAAAGGAAAAGGCATATATCTATCTTTGCTATTAAGGCCGGAATTTTTGCCTCAAGGTGCCCCAAAAATTACGCTAATGACCGCGGTAAGTATCAGTGAGGCAATAAAGAAAGTAACCGGATTATCCGTTTTAATAAAGTGGCCAAACGATATAGTGGTTGGCGGTAAAAAGCTTGCCGGGATACTTACGGAATTGAATGCCGAAGCCGATAAGATAAAGTTTGTCAATATCGGTATCGGCATCAACGTAAATTCCTCAAAATCTTTCTTGCCGCTAGATGCCACTTCATTGAAAGAGGAAATTGGCACAGAGGTATCGCGTATAGAATTAGCAAAAGAAGTTTTACGCGCAATAGAAAATAATTATTTCCTTTTAAAAGAGAAGGGTTTTAAGCCAATACTAGAAAAATGTAAAGCGTCGTCGGCTATTTTAGGTAAGCGCATCGAAATAAACTCGCAGAATAGAGTTATTTGCGGCGAGGCGCAGGATATCGATATGGATGGTGCGCTGTTGGTGCGGCAGGATACGGGGTTTATAGAGAGAGTTTTATCAGGAGACGTGGTGAGGATTTATTAATGAAGAAACGGGTGATGGTAGCAATGTCGGGTGGGGTAGATTCAGCAGTTGCCGCGGCCTTATTGCAAAAACAGGGCTATGAAATCATCGGCGCAACAATGTGTTTTTCCGCCGCAGGCGCCCGCGGCTCGTACGGGCAGGGATCCGCCTCCGGCGGGCATCTGCTTGATGAAGAAAGTATTGATAACCGAAAGAAGCCATCTTGCTGCGGCATGCAAGGTATCGAAGACGCCCGTAAAACCGCGCACGCTTTAGGTATTAAACACTATGTTTTTAGTTTCGGACGCGCCTTAGAAGAAAAAATAATAAAAAATTTCTCTGCCGAATATTTAGCCGGCAGGACCCCTAACCCCTGCGTTCGATGCAACCAATTTTTAAAATTTGACCTTTTATTTAAGAAAGCCATGGCTTTATCCTGTGATTATTTAGCTACCGGCCATTATGTTAAATTATCTTATAATAGGAGAGCTCGGCAATACCTGCTTAAAAAGGCAAAAGATACAAAAAAAGATCAGTCCTATTTTTTGTATGTAATAAAAAAAGAGATTTTGCCGTACTTGCTTTTTCCTTTAGGTAACTACACTAAGGAAGAAGTGCGTTTGCTTGCGCATAATTTTAATTTGCCGGTTTCTAATAAACTGAGCAGCCAAGAAATATGCTTTATTCCTAATGATAATTACCGCAGTTTTATTAGCGAGCGGATAGAGAGATGTATAGGGCCAGGGCCACTTATCCATATTGACGGCAGGGTGTTAGGGGAGCATCAAGGTATACCCTTTTATACGATTGGCCAGAGAAAAGCCTTAGGCGGCGGGAATAGAATACCTTTATATGTTATAAGAATAGATAATAGAGAGAACACAATTATTTTAGGAGAGCAAAAACATACTTATGCGCAAGCGCTTATCGCAGATAATCTTAATTTTTTAACGCAATTACTCCCTAAAAAAATAATTGCCATTGATACTAAAATCAGGTATAATCATCAACAAGTAAAATCCCGCCTTATTCCTATCAATAAGGAAAGCGTAAGGATAGAGTTTAGTTTGCCGCAGAGGGCAGTAACTCCGGGACAATCCGTTGTTTTTTATCGTCGAGACGTCATCTTAGGCGGGGGAATTATAGCGAAAAGCCTATAATTATATGTTATATGCAAGATATCATAAAAGAGATACAGCGGTTAAAAAAGGAAAGAAACGCAGTAATACTGGCGCATAATTACCAGCTGCCGGAGGTGCAGGATGCGGCTGATTTTACCGGCGACTCTTTAGAGTTATCTCGTATTGCCGCATCGAGCAAGGCGAAAGTGGTGGTGTTCTGCGGCGTGCACTTTATGGCTGAGACCGCTTCAATTTTATGCCCGGATAAAACAGTGCTCATTCCGGATAAAACTGCAGGATGCCCGATGGCGAATATGATTACCGCCACAGATTTACTTGAGCTAAAAAAACGCCATCCCAAAGCCGTGGTAATAGGGTATGTGAATACGTCGGCGGAGGTTAAGAGAGAAGTAGATATCTCTTGCACCTCTACCAACGCCGTAGATGTAGTGTTAAAATTAAAGGATGCCGAGGAAATTATTTTTATCCCTGATAAATACTTGTCCGATTATGTCTCTAAAAAGACAGGCAGGCGGCTTATTTCTTGGGATGGGTATTGCCCGACGCACGTTAAAATTCTGCCAGAAGATATTATTAGGCAAATCCGCCTGCATCCCAAGGCAAAGGTGATGGTGCACCCGGAGTGTACTGGCGAGGTGATTTCTCTTGCCGATGCCGTACTTTCTACCGGTAAGATGTGCAAATATGCTAAGGAATCTGGCGCTAAAGAACTTATTGTAGGGACGGAAGTCGGCATAATCCACCGGTTAAAAAAAGAGAACCCCGAGAAAAAGTTTTATCCGGCATCGGAGCTGGCAGTATGCCCGAATATGAAAAAGATTACTTTAGAAAAAGTGCTCTGGTCGTTACAGGATTTAAAAGAAGTAGTAAAAGTCCCTGATGAAATAAGAAAAAAAGCCCTGCGCGGCATAGAGAAGATGTTGGCTTTCTAATTAGTTTTATGAAAATACTCTTACTTTCCGTATGTTTAATTTTTAGTTTTTTAATCGGCGCAGGATTGGCGGCTGAAGAATCTGTGCCGTCGATGGATGATAGCTCTGACCAGCAGATTCTTGATTTTGAATTATCCGGGTTTGGCAAGCTCGGTAAGAAAACTTGGGAGGTAAAGGGAAATTCTGCAGATATCTTTTCTGACATGGTAAAGCTTAACAATATCAAAGCCAAGGTTTATGGCGATGAGGATAACGTTCATCTAGTTGCCGATACAGGCACTTATGATAAGGCTAACGGTAAGGTGCATCTGCAGGATAATGTGGTGCTGACCTCCGATAGCGGCGCAAAATTGGTTACGGATTCCCTAGACTGGCAGCAGGATACTCAGCGCGTAAGCAGTAAAGATAATGTAGATATTACGAAAGATAATTTAAAGGCATTCGGCCGCGGCATGGAAGCAGAGCCAAACTTAAAAAAAGTTAAATTGAATGAAGATGTAAAAGTCGATATTAAAGATGCTAATTTCGCATTTGCCTCTGAGGATAAAGAGGCTAAATTAGATAAGGCGAAAACAGAAAACCAAGAGCCCGTTACTATTACCTGTGACGGGCCGTTAAGCATAGACTATGAAAGAGAGATTGCTATTTTTAATAAGAATGTAAAAGTTGTGCATGCCCAGGGAGAGATGTATGCGGATAAAATGACTGTTTTTTTTGACGCCAAGGGTAATAAAATCGAGAAAGTTGAATCCGTAGGCAATGTAAAAATAATAAATGGGCAAAATACTACTTACAGCGAAGAGGCAGTGTATACTGCCGGTGATAAAAAGATAGTTCTTACGGGAAGGCCGCGTTTGGTAATTTATTCGGATTCATCGATGAATTTTATGCCTTAGTACGGCAGTATGATTATATATTTATTAGTCTGTCCCGATAGTAAAACGCTGCGCAGATTTCTGCAAAATCTGCTTGCAACTATCGGGATAATTCCGACAGATGATTTACGCAAACTTAGTTTGCGTAAATCATGTCGTCATTAAATGCATCTTTTGGAAACTAAAGGCTTGGTTAAGTCTTACGGCGGGCACCGTGTGGTAAACGGCGTAGACATCGTCGTTAAACGTGCCGAAATAGTAGGATTGCTTGGCCCCAACGGCGCAGGTAAAACCACGACTTTTTATATGATCGTGGGGCTGATTGCCCCTGATGAAGGAAAGATTATTTTTGATCAGGAAGATATTACTAAATTTCCCATACATAGGCGTTCCCGTTTTGGCATAGGGTATCTTTCTCAGGAGGCGTCTATATTCCGCAGGCTTTCCGTCGAAGAAAATATAATGAGTATTTTGGAAACCCTTAAGCTTTCTCCGCGGGAAAGAAAGACAAGGTTAAGCAGCCTCTTAAATGAATTAAATATTGCCCATTTAGCCAAGAAAAAAGCTTATATGTTATCCGGGGGAGAACGCAGGAGATTAGAGATAACCAGAGCCTTGGTTACTAACCCTTCGTTTATTCTTTTAGATGAGCCGTTTTCGGGGATAGACCCGATAGTAGTAAACGAGGCCCAGCAGATTATAAGAGAGTTAAAGAAAAAAGGCATAGGGGTATTGCTTACTGATCATAATGTCCGGGAAACACTTTCTATAACTGACCGGGCGTATTTAATTGCTGAAGGCCGTATACTTATTTCAGGGACAGCCGAGGATTTAATCAATAATCCGCGGGCAAAAGAGGTATATTTGGGAGAAAAGTTTAGGATGTGAATTCGTCCGCCCTTGGCGGGACGAATTCACCCCGTCGAGCGTGTCAAAATTCTATTCTATAATTTTGACACATCTTGCGAGGCGGGGTCATTAAAGGGGATAAAGTGAACGTAACGGTAAAAAAATTGGATAAGTCAAAGGTAGAGTTGAGCATCGAGGCAGGTAAAGATACCGTTGCCCAAAAATACGATGAGATTTATAAACAGATTAACGAAGAAGCAAAGATTCCCGGATTTAGGCCCGGTAAAATCCCTCGGGATATACTGGAAAAGAGATTTCGCGATACTGCCAGGTCTATGGTAATGCAGCACTTGGCCGAAGACTTGTACGAACAGGCGGTAAAAGAGAAAAATATTTTTGTGATTGACCATCCTCAAGTGAGCGACGTCAATTTGAAAAATGACGGTTTTTCTTTTAAGGCGGTGGTTGAAGTAAAGCCGGAAGTTAAAATTAAAAAATACAAAGGCATAAAGATTAAGCAGGAAAAAATTGAGGTAACCGAAGAAAAGATTAAAGAAGCTCTTGAGACAATTAAGAAAGAAAAAGGCTCGGATACGCTCGACGATAATTTTGCCAAGAGTTTAGGGTATCCAACGCTATCCGACCTCAAGGAAATCGTACGCAATCAATTATTTTTATCTCTCTCAGAAAATGTCCGTCATAAACACGAAGAGCAGGTTGTGGATTTTCTTGTTGCTAATTCTGAATTGGATTTACCGCCGTCTATTATTGAGCGCGAACTCAAAGAAAGATTGCATATTTTGGAATATCGGCTAACACAGCAAGGG
>CAKKQO010000035.1:0-24622 GCA_919902105.1 Omnitrophica bacterium GWA2_41_15
CGTCAGCTCGTGTCGTGAGATGTTGGGTTAAGTCCCGCAACGAGCGCAACCATTGTCCTTAGTTGCCACTCTTTTATGCCGTAAGGTATCAAAGAAGCACTCTAAGGAGACTGCCCTGGATAACGGGGAGGAAGGTGGAGATGACGTCAAATCCGTATGGCCTTTATGCCTTGGGCTACACACGTGTTACAATGCCTGTTACAGAGGGTTGCCAACCCGCGAGGGGGAGCTAATCCCAGAAAAACAGGCCCAGTTCAGATTGGAGTCTGCAACTCGACTCCATGAAGCCGGAATCGCTAGTAATGGCGGATCAGCTACGCCGCCGTGAATACGTTCCCGGGCCTTGTACACACCGCCCGTCAAGCGATGGGAGCTAGAAGTACCCGAAGTCTTCCGTAAGGAGGCCTAAGGTAAATCTGGTGACTGGCGCTAAGTCGTAACAAGGTAGCCGTACGGGAACGTGCGGCTGGATCACCTCCTTTCTAATTTATTACGCAAGTGTAATAAATTACTGTTATCGAAAGATAATAGTGTAATCTTTTAGAGAAGGATTACGGAAGATTATGTGATAAGTAATGAATAAGAGCCTATTAAAGAATTCTCTTTAAAGGCTTGGCTATTTTATATTTCTCCGCCACCCCGCATTTTGCGGGGTGGCGGAATATAATTTTTGGAGGCATCTCTTTAGGTGAATAATCATCTTGAGTAGAGGGCTTCTAATTTTGCAAATGGTAAATAGCAAATAGCAAATTGAATCAGGGCAATTTGCTATAAGCCATAAGCGATTTGTTAAATTTGGGCCCATAGCTCAGTTGGTTAGAGCACAGCCCTGATAAGACTGGGGTCAGTGGTTCGAATCCACTTGGGCCCACCATTTTTGGGGGCGTAGCTCAGTTGGGAGAGCATCTGCTTTGCAAGCAGGGGGTCGCCAGTTCAACTCTGGTCGCCTCCACCAGAAAAATAGATTTCGTTTTGCGCCGCAGGCGCAATTCTATGTTCTTTGACAATTTTTCGTCATAATGTGTTTAATCCGCTTGAGTCTTATTGAGCTGCTCTTGAGCAGCTCAATAGTTAGTAAATTAGTTGTGGTCAAGCTACTAACGGTTTATGAAGGATGACTCGGCCAAATGAGGCGATGAAGGACGCGGTAAGCTGCGATATTGCCCGGGGGAGCTGCAAACAAGCTTTGATCCCGGGATTTCCGAATGGGGCAACCCACTTTGAGTTATATCAAAGAATCCTTGCCTGAAATTCAAAATAAGGCGAAGAAGCGATACCCGGAGAATTGAAACATCTAAGTAACCGGAGGAAAAGAAAACACCGTGATTCCCCCAGTAGCGGCGAGCGAAGAGGGAAGAGCCTAAATCCTTGACATCGCAAGATGTCAATGAGGTTGCGGGACCTTAATGTGGTAGATGGAGAGATAGCAGAAGTGCTTGGAAAGGCATGCCAAAGAGAGTGAAAGCCTCGTATGTTAAATTTCAAAGTCGCCTAAAGGTATCCCAAGTACTACGGGACACGGGAAACCCTGTAGGAATCTGGGCCGACCATGGCCTAAGGCTAAATACTAAATTTGGACCGATAGTGCACAAGTACCGTGAGGGAAAGTTGAAAAGAACCCCGGGAGGGGAGTGAAATAGAACCTGAAATCATAAACCTACAAGCTGTCCGAGCTCTATGAGTGCCGACTTGTTCGGCATCACGAGTGAGGGCGTACCTTTTGTATAATGAACCGGCGAGTTATTGTATGGTGCAAGCTTAAGGCCGTTAATGGCTGTAGGCGTAGCGAAAGCGAGTCTGAATAGGGCGATTTAGTACCGTATAATAGACCCGAAACTAGGTGATCTACCCATGGCCAGAGTGAAATTCGCCGAAAGGCGGATGGAGGCTCGAACCCGTCAGCGTTGAAAAACTGTGGGATGAGTTGTGGGTCGGAGCGAAAGACTAATCAAACCTAGCAATTGCTGGTTCTCCCCGAAATAGTTTTAGGACTAGCCTCGTAAAATGGGTGATGGGGGTAGAGTGCTGAATGGGCTAGGGACCTCACCAGGTTGCCAAACCCAACCAAACTCCGAATACCATCATACCTTACTACGGGAGTCAGACTACGAGGGATAAGCTTCGTGGTCGCGAGGGAAACAGCCCAGACCGCCAGATAAGGTCCCTAAACATAGCCTAAGTGGTAAAGGATGTGAATTCACTTTGACAACCAGGATGTTGGCTCAGAGGCAGCCATCATTTAAAGAGTGCGTAACAGCTCACTGGTCGAGTGATTTCGCGCCGAAGATGAACGGGGCTTAAGGCTATAACCGAATCTGCGGCTTTATTCTGATTTATCAGGATGAGGGGTAGGGGAGCGTTCTGCTGTAGGTTGAAGGCGTACCGTAAGGAGCGCTGGACGAAACAGAAGTGAGTATGCCGGTATGAGTAGCGAAAATCACGGCGAGAAACCGTGACGCCGAAAATCTAAGGTTTCCTGGGGAAGGTTAATCCGCCCAGGGTTAGTCGATCCTAAGTCGAGGCCAAAAGGCGTAGGCGATGGACAGTCTGTTAATATTCAGACACTGGTTTAAAGGCGTTTTACCTAAAGGAATGACGCAGCAAGCTAGGCGTGCGAAGTGTTGGATGTCTTCGTTCGTGCCTGTACCCCCGATGTTAAAGTCGGGGCGAGGGGTGCGGGGATCCCAAGCTACGGCGAAGGAGAAGGCGCTGAAGTCTATACTGCCGAGAAAATTTCTTTTGGGAAGTTTTTAAACCAATCGTACCGTAATCCGACACAGGTAGATTACCAAAAAATGGTAAGGCGCTCGAGCTAACTCTCGTTAAGGAACTCGGCAATCTAGCCCTGTAACTTAGGGAGAAGGGGTGCCCCGAATGGTGAACATCTTTACGATGCAGCTCTTCGGGGTCACAGTAAAGTGGCCCGTGTGACTGTTTAGCAAAAACACATCTCTCTGCAAAGTCGTAAGACGACGTATAGGGAGTGACACCTGCCCGGTGCTGGAAGGTTAAGGGGATTTGTCAGTGCCCCGCCGAAAGGCGGGGTGTGAAGCATTGAACCGAAGCCCCAGTAAACGGCGGCCGTAACTATAACGGTGTGAGTTATTGTGTAACAATAAGTTACATAGCTACCAACTTAGGCCGTTATAAAATTTGGCTATATGCTGGAATATCTGGTTAGAACTCATACTACCGAGGAGGTAATAACGTATGAATGCAGACAATCAGCAGGAAAGACTGCAGGTTACAGAAGAATTCAAGTGGTTTCTTGCGGGTTTAATTGAAGGAGAAGGAAGTTTGTGTATCTCCCTTAAGCAACATCCAAGTGCCCGTTTTGGTTATTATATCGACCCAGAATTTTTTATTTATCAACATAAGTTTGCGCGTGAACTTCTGGAGAGAGCAATGACCTTTTTTGGCACAGGTAGTATTGTTGCTAAGCCCGGAAATGAAGACGTATTGGTATATAAAGTCACATCGCGTAGAAGTATCATTGAAAAGGTGATTCCTTTTTTTGAAAAATATATGCGATATGGTTCTGATATAAAACGTCGTAATTTCTTAATGTTTAAAGAAGCTACTGTAGCTTTAGAGAGTAAGGCACATAAAACACTTGAAGGAACGTTGCGTTTGATTGATTTAGCATATTCCACAAATCATGCTGGCAAACAGCGCAAACGTTCAAAAGAAGAAGTAATCAGCAGAATCCTCAGAGACTACACGCCAAACTCTGATAATAAATTAGAGAAGATATAGTCCGATCTTTATGGTAACATAAAGCTAACAAGAATGCCTAAGGTAGCGAAATTCCTTGTGGGGTAAGTTCCCACGCGCACGAATGGTGTAACAACCTGATCGCTGTCTCAACGAGAGACTCGGCGAAATTGTAGTGGCGGTGAAGATGCCGTCTACCCGCAGCAAGACGAAAAGACCCCGGAACCTTTACTGTATTCTGGTATTGAATTTTGGTCCAATCTGTGTAGTATAGGTGGGAGGCTTTGAGGCCCAGACGCTAGTTTGGGCAGAGCCGCAATCTGAAATACCACCCTTATTGTACTAATGTTCTAACTGCGTGCCGTGAATCCGGCCGCAGAACAGTGCCAGATGGTCAGTTTGACTGGGGCGGTTCCCTCCTAAAGAGTAACGGCGGGGCCCAAAGGTTCCCTCAGGCTGGTCGGCAATCAGCCGTTGAGTGTAAAAGCAAAAGGGAGCTTAACTGCGAGTCCGACAGGACAAGCAGATGCGAAAGCAGGGTTTAGTGATCCGGTGGTGGAATATGGGATTGCCATCGCTCAACGAATAATAGGTACTCCGGGGATAACAGGCTTATTGGACTCGAGAGTTCATATCGACAGTCCAGTTTGGCACCTCGATGTCGGCTCATCCTATCCTGGGGCTGGATAAGGTCCCAAGGGTCCGGCTGTTCGCCGGTTAAAAGGGTACGCGAGCTGGGTTCAGAACGTCGTGAGACAGTAAAATAGACCGTTGCTGTCTTTAAATCTGGCTATTTGCTGGAAAATCTGAGTATCTCATATTACTAATTGACGATTAGTCTCTATATGGTACAATATCGTCAGGAGTGATAATATATGAGTGCAGATAATCAGCAGGAAAGGCCATGCGGGATACCATCTTACTATGTAACAGGTTTTGTTGATGGAGAAGGCTGTTTTTCTATAACCATTCAGAAAAGCAGAAATGTGAGGCTTGGGATTCAGATAATTCCCGAATTTCATGTTTCGCAGCATCAAAGCAGAGTTGAGGTTCTTGAAGCAATCAAGGAAAAATTCGGTTGCGGTTATATAAAACCGAATGACTCGAATAATCCTCGGGACTTAACCTCAGTTTATGTGGTGCGTGATTTGGATAATCTCCATAATAAAATCGTTCCATTCTTTAAAAAATACCCTCTTATTTCATCGAAGCGGAAAGACTTTGATAAATTTGTTGAAATAGTCAACCGGATGAAAAATAGAGAGCATTTAAAAAAGAATGAACTGATTGCGATATTGAAGATAGCATTTTCAATGAATGCTTCGGGTAAATATCGTAAACAGAAAATAGAAGATGTTATATCCGTTTTGGAATCCTCAGAGACTGTACGTCAGACGCTCCGAAAGGAGTAAAGATACAGTCCGAACTGCATAGCGATATGCAGAGATTGGCAGAAATGACCAATCCTTCTTTAAAACAGAAGTAACAAAATTGTCGGTCTCTATCTGCTGTGGGCGTCAAGATACTTGAAGGGGAGCTCTCCTTAGTACGAGAGGACCAGGAGAGACGGACCTCTGGTGTTCCAGTTGTCCTGCCAAGGGCAAAGGCTGGGTAGCTATGTTCGGAATGGATAAGCGCTGAAGGCATATAAGCGCCAAGCCAACCTCAAGAATTAGTATCTCTTCCGTCGCAAGACGGATGTAGGCTGGTTGTAGACTACAACCTTGATAGGCGCAATGTGTAAGACCTGTAAGGGTTTTAGCTAATGCGTACTAATCTGCCAATCGGCTTGGCCACTAACTATTTATTAACTTGACTCAAAGAGGATTAAATGCATGATGACGAGAAGTTGTCGGTTTTAAGCTCCTCGACGTATCTACGCCGAGGAGCCAAATTTTTCTTCTACCCTAATGTCTTGAAAAATTTGGAGTGCTGTTGCCGAGGGGGAAACACCCGTTCCCATTCCGAATACGGCAGTTAAGCCCCTCAGGGCCGATGGTAGTGTAGTCGTAAGGCTATGTGAGAGTAGGTCGGTGCTCCTTAAAATAAAAACCCCCATAATTTTTGTTATGGGGGGTTTTTATTTTAACTCCGAAGCGTGCGGAGAAAAATGTCGTACCCTCTGGAATTTCACAAAGTGAAATTCCGAGGACTTAGTCCCGGGAATTCTTCGAATTCCTCATGGTGAATTCCTCGGGGGAGATTTTTCCCGCGCATACGCAAGGAGAAAATACTAAAAATTATGGCGGGCTTTTTATTTTTCTATTGACAGCGGCAACATTTATGGTATTATAACCCTAAAGAGGAGAAAAAAAATGAAGAAATTAGCTTTATTAGTGCTTGCGTTTTGCTTAGTGTCTTCTTATGCCTTTGCAGAAGAGACCATTAGCACCGCAACAGAGACTACCGTACCTGCCGCAACCGGCGAAACCATCGAGATTACCGGGACTGTCATCGACAATATGTGTGCAGGCGAACAAACTCCAGAGCAATTGTCAGAGTTCATCATGATGCATGATAAATCCTGCGCGCTTATGTCGCATTGTGCCGCAAGCGGTTACGCTATCTTTGCTGATGGCAAACTTACTAAGTTTGATGCAGATAGCAACGCCAAAGTTGAGGAGTTCCTAAATAAAGACGATAGTAAATTGGATGTTGTAGTAACTGCCAAGAAGGTCGGCGATGAGCTCAGCCTCGTTTCAATAGAGAACCAAAAGTAAGCCATCCCTTGAAATTACACTGGATATAGGGTATACTTATAAATAGAAATTATATTTCTGCCACGGTAAAGTAAGCCCATTAAGCTTACCGCCGTGGTTTTTTTTATTCGTTTTACAGAAAGTTTTGTAAAACGAATAACTCCGAGGAGTATGTTGAAATTATCGCAAGAGAATTTCAGCATATCTTACGAGTCGGAGTAGATAGAAGGATAAAATATGCGCCGGTATGCGTATTATGACAGAAGAAGGTTCCAGCGTTTGCGGGTTAACCTATCTGTTTTTTATAAGGTAGAGAGCCCTGAGTATGTGCGCAGTTTGACGCAAGATATGGAAATAGAGGCAACCACTCTTGATATAAGTAAGGGCGGAATGTCTTTCTTAACAAAATACGCTATCCCTGCCTGGTCTATGCTTTCCATCAAGGTTTATCTCTTTAAGACCGATAACGAAGGCATAGTAAGTTTTAGCGATCCTGTCGAAATAAGCGCAGAAGTCCGTTCTAGTATCTCTGTGGCAGACGGTGAATACCGCTTAGGTGTTTGTTTTAAGGACATCGCCATTAAGGATAGAGCAGGAATAAGCGATTTTATCGCCTCTTCGCTATAGACTTCTTTGTTTTCCGCGTTTATGCCCGCATTAAATCTTATTATTTTTTAAAAGATACACATGGTATAATAATTTAAAAGGGGTAAGTATGTTTAAGTATATGAGTTGTCTAATGATAATCTTTTTATTATGCGGCTGCGCAGGGTTGCCTGGGGTAAAAAATATAGAGGTTTTTGATGAGGGTGATTTTGTGGCAGGCGGCCTGCAGGATACTATAAACGCGGCGGCATATTCGCGCCTGCCTGATTACGAAAAGCTCACCTTTGAAGTAAGATGGCTTGGTTTAAGGATAGGTACTCTTACTACTTCCATAATGGGGATAAAAAATTATAACGGAAGGGATGTTTACATCCTTGAGGCGGCCATGAAGACCGATGATTTCTTTTCCAAAATCTACAAGATAGAAGACCGTTTTATTTCCTATATGGATGTAGAAAAACTCTATACTTTGCGCCATGAAGTATACCGCAGGGACGGCAAATATAAGAAAGACGCCATCACCGAATTTGACCAGGCTAACCACAAGGCTTATTTTAAAAATTTTATTGATAACTCGGAAAAGGCCTTTGATATACCTAGCGGCGTGCACGATATATTAAGCGGCAGTTATTATTTTAGGGTTTTGGAGCTAAAATTAGGAGGCGGCGTAGAATATTACGTCTGCAACAATGAAAGCAATTACCACTTTTATGGCTTTGTCCGCTCTAAGGCAACCATAAAATTGCCGGCCTTAGCTAAAGAAAAAAGAGAAGCTATTCTTCTTGAGCCTTATGCCAAACTTAAAGGGAAAAAGGTAGATAAAGGCAGGGTCAGCGCCTACTTTAGCGCTGATAAGCGCAGGCTCCCCCTAATGGCGATAGTCAAAGGCCCGATATTTACCGAGGTGACCATTTCGCTGGTCAAGATAGAGTAGGGTTAATAATAGAGATTGAGGTTTTTGGCTTATGGGGGTATAATGATTGAAATAGGGAAAATAAGAAATGGATAAGAAAAGAATATTGGTTATTGATGATGAAGAAACTTCTACTCAAATGCTAAAGACCAGCCTTGAGCGCAGCGGCGCATATGAAGTTATTGTTGTTTATAATGGAGACGAGGGGCTTAAAAAAATAGCAGAGAAAAATCCTGATGTGGTTATTTTAGATGTTGTAATGCCGGGTAAAGATGGTTTTGAGGTCCTAAAAGAATTAAGAAAAGACGGCGTTAAATGGCGCCCGGTAATAATGCTGACGACAAAAAGCGATTTTGAAGATGTAAAGCGAGGTTATGAGCTTAAAGCAGATTTTTACATTCCCAAGCCTTTTAAATTGGAGGTTCTTAAACGCGGCATAGAAACAATGTTATCTCTGATTCCGCTGAGGAATGGATAAGATGGGGTATTTAGAAAGACAAGAGAAAGACGCTAAAGAGTATGAGGCGAGGTGCCGGCACTGTGGGGCGTGCTGCGGCGTTAAAGACTCCGACCCTTGCATTAACCTTATAAAAGACGGTGACGATAAGTATTTTTGCAAGGCCTATGACAACAGGATAGGGCAGCAGGTTACCGTATCCGGTAAATCTTTTAGCTGTATACCGATACGGGTTTTTCTTCAATTCAATCCTCCGTATCCTAATTGCGCGTATTCGAAATAAAACCTATAAAATATTTTCTCTCAGCCAAATTTATGCTAATATGTTTGAGTCAAATGGATAGTTTTATTATAGCCGTAATTTTTAATCTTGTCCCGCCTCGTAGGATGTATCAAAATTTTGTTCCATAATTTTGATACACTCGGCGGGATCAATTCCGACACATATTTTACGCAAACAAAGTTTGCGTAAAATATGTCGTCATTGAGGAGATGACATGTTCAGGGAAAAGATTAAGGTATTGGATTGCACGATAAGAGACGGTGGTTTAATCAATAACCACGATTTTGGCATGCCGTTTGTGCGCGAGGTGTATAAGGCGCTATCGCAGGCAGGCGTGGATTATATGGAAATCGGCTATAAAAATTCCAAGAGGTTATTCTCTACGAAAGAATACGGTAAATGGAAATTTTGCGACGATGAGGATATAAAACGGGTTATTGACGGCATAGAATCAAAGACGAAGCTGTCCATTATGGTAGATGTGGATAGGGTGGATATAGAAGATGTGCCAGAGCGAAGAAACAGCCCCATAACTATGATTAGGGTAGCTTCCTATGTTAAGGATATTGATAAAGCGATATATCTCGTGAACCATTTTTCCGATAAGGGCTATGAGACCACAGTAAATATTATGGCCATATCCCGGGCCTTGGATAATGAGTTAACTGAGGCCTTGGAGCAATTGGAAAAGGAAAGTAAGGCAGATGTAATATACATTGTAGATAGTTTCGGGGCCTTATACCAGGAGACAACGGAGTTCCTCATTAAAAAAGCAAAGAGCATTATCAAGAGCAAAGAAATAGGAATACACGCGCACAATAACCAGCAGCTGGCTTTTGGCAATACTATCGAGGCAATAATACATAATGCAAATTATATTGACGCGACTGTGTATGGCTTAGGCCGGGCGGCAGGAAATTGCCCTTTAGAACTTGTCTTAGGTTTTTTAAAGAATCCTAAGTTTGATATTCGCCCGGTGCTGGATTTAATCTCTAAAGAGTTTATACCGTTACGTGAAAAAATAGAGTGGGGTTACATTATCCCCTATGCCATAACCGGCATCTTAGATGAGCATCCCAGGGCCGCGATGGCGTTACGCGAAAGCGCCGAGAAAGAAAATTACCGCGAGTTTTACGAAAGCCTGGTAGGCGAAGTCGAGGAATAAATAATGGATGTAGCGAGATTTAAAAAGAAGCCGTTGATGGGGATTTTAAGGGGTGTGGAGTTAGCAATCTTCGCGCCGTTGATAGAAACTATTTGTTCAAGCGGCCTTGAGACCATAGAGATAACTATGAATACGGAAAACGCTCCGCAATTAATCCGTAAAGCAGTGAAGTTATCTAAAAGTAAGCTTATGCTGGGAGCTGGCACTGTGTTAAATATGGAGAGCTTAAAAACGGCGTTAGATTGTGGCGTAACCTTTATTGTTATACCGGTTTTTATCAAAGAAGTAGTGGGATATTGCGTGAAAAATAAAATACCGGTTTTTCCGGGAGCGCTTACCCCGCAGGAAATATACCGCGCATATCTTGAGGGCGCAACAATGGTTAAGGTTTTTCCGGCTAAATTCTTCGGGCCGGGATATTTTAAGGAAATCAAAGGGCCGTTTAATGATATTGAGCTTTTAGCCTGCGGCGGCGTAACCCCTGAAAATTTAAAAGATTACTTTGCCAATGGGGCGACTGCCGCGGCTTTCGGCGGCAGCGTTTTTAAAAAGGAATGGCTAAAGGCAAGGGATTTCGCAAATATTGGTCAGGCGATAAAAAGATATCTGGAGGCGCTTTAAGGTGAAAATAAAGAGAAGGGTGGTTATAGATCTATCAATACATTTTATCTCTACTCTTTTACTTGCGGTATTAATTTATCGGATAAGCAATAATTTTTTTTATGCCGGCATTGTTATATTTGGCGGCCTATTGATAGATTTAGACCATTTTGTCGATTGTTATATTTGTTTTAAAAAGAGAATTAAGCTAACTGATATTTTTGCCTGCCGGAGTCTTCAGTCCGGGAAGGTTTATATATTCCTGCATTCTTGGGAACTTATTATTGTTATTCTTATAATCGCGTTAATTACCAAATCTTATGAATTTTTTATATTTTTTCTAAGTTTATCTCTTCATCTGTTCATAGATAATATCCAAAGAAAGAATCATTTATTCTATTTTCTTATTTACAGATTTTATAAAGAGTTTAAGGCAGATGTTCTTTTGCCGGAATTGAAAGATGAATTTTAACCGAATTAGAGAAAGGAAAGACAAATGAGTAAGAGCACGATAAAAAAAGTTTGGGCGCGGGAGATTTTAGATTCCCGGGGTAATCCTACAGTAGAAGTAGATGTAACTTTGGATAACGCTATATTAGGCAGGGCGGCGGTTCCCTCGGGCGCCTCTACCGGAGAGTCGGAAGCGCTGGAATTAAGAGACGGGGACAAATCGCGCTATTTAGGCAGGGGTGTTTTGAAAGCCGTAAATAATGTTAACCTAACTATTGCTAAAGAGATAAAAGGATTAGAGCCGGATTTTAAGAAGATAGACGAAATTCTTTTAAAATTAGACGGCACGGAAAATAAAGCGAATTTAGGCGCAAATGCGATTTTAGGTGTTTCCTTAGCTGTGGCAAAAGCCGCCTCAGGCGATGCTAAAGAACCGCTTTACCGTTATTTAGGCAACCTTAAGGCGAATATTCTGCCTATTCCTTTAATGAATATTTTAAATGGCGGATTACATGCGGATAATAACTTAGACATTCAGGAATTTATGATTATGCCTATTGGTGCAAAAGTATTTAGTGAGGCGCTGCGGATGGCGGATGAAGTCTTCCATAATTTAAAGAGCTTGCTTAAATCAAAAAGCTTATCTACTAGCGTCGGAGATGAAGGAGGGTTTGCTCCTAACCTTAAATCTAACGAGGAAGCGTTAGAATTGATAATGCAGGCGATTGAGCAGGCTGGATATAAGCCGGGTAGAGATGTTTATCTGGCTTTGGATGCGGCCTCCAGTTCTTTCGGCAAGGGCGGAAAATATAAATTAAGATTAGGAGGGGAGCAGGACGCAGACGGAATGATTAAGATGTATAGAGAAATTCTTGCCAAATATCCGGTTGTTTGCGTAGAGGATGGTTTAGGCGAAGATGATTGGAATGGTTGGAAAAAACTGACCGACGAATTGGGCGCAAAGGTGCAATTGGTCGGCGACGATTTATTCGTGACCAATACCAAAATCCTTCAAAAAGGCATAGACAGAAAAGTAGCTAATGCTATTTTAATCAAGGTTAATCAGATTGGTTCGCTTTCCGAGACGCTTGCGGCAATTGAATTAGCCAAGAAGAATAATTATAGGTCGATAATTTCGCATCGCTCTGGCGAGACCGAGGATACGACAATAGCTCATTTGGCAGTTGCCACAGGATGCGGCCAGATTAAGACAGGTTCGCTTTCGCGCACGGACCGCATTGCCAAGTATAATGAACTCTTAAGGATTGAAGAGGAACTGGGTAAGGAAGCAGTCTATGCAGGCACTCTTTGGAGCCGTTAAATTCTGGCGTAGATTTATATCTATGCTGGGAAAATTTAGTTTTTTGCTGGGGGTATTACTGACATTACTGGTAATATTTTTCCCGGCGTTTTCTAAGATTCAGGAATTAAAACAGGAGAATAAAGAATTAGAAGAGAAAGCAGCAAGGTTAGCCCAAGAGAATGCTTCTTTAGCCGAGCACAATAAAAATTTAGAGACAAATAATTTTTATATAGAGAAGGCGGCGCGGGAAAAAATGGGTATTACCAAAAAAGGCGAAACTATTTATCGTATTTCTCCTTAATTGACCTTTGTATATGTAATTGCATCTTTGGAAGCCCTAATTTTGGCTGTATGCAAGGCGCGACGACGATGGCGTATCCAATGCGATACGCCAAGGAGGAGCAACACAGCAGACGGGTAAAATTCGGGCTTCCCCGAAGGGGCTGGTCGCTTTTGGGCTGCGATAGCGTCATTCGTCCTTGGCGTAGTGCAAGACTACGCCGGCGTCCTCATTCCTTATCTCGCTCCAAAATCGTCTCAGCCAAAGGCGCAATTATATATGCGAAGGTCAATAAAATAAACTTGCGTTAGATTAAGTTTGTGCTACAATAAATAAACATTAATGTTCTTTGATTGAAAATATCGCGGGGTGGAGCAGAGGTAGCTCGTCAGGCTCATAACCTGAAGGTCGACAGTTCGATTCTGTCCCCCGCAATGTTTCGAGTCAAACCCCTTATAGCTTAATAATCTATGAGGGGTGTTTTTTTGCGGTAAACTGTTTGACAGTGATGGGGTTATGTATTATAATAAACTTCTTAAAAAATTTGAAAAAGCGCTTTTAAAAAATGGAGGTATTTATGAGCGAACCAACCAAAAAAAAAGATGAGGCAATAAAAGTCGATTCTAATCGTCAGAAGGCATTAGAGTTGGCTTTAGCGCAGATTGAAAAGCAATTCGGTAAGGGTTCCATTATGACTTTAAGCGGAACGACAAAGTTGGATGTTCCGGTTATACCCACGGGGGCGCTTTCTTTAGATATTGCTTTGGGAGTGGGGGGGCTTCCGCGCGGCAGAGTAATTGAGATTTTCGGGCCAGAGGCCTCAGGTAAAACTACACTTACTCTAAGCGCAATTTCCCAAAGTCAGAAACAGGGTGGGACCGCGGCATTTATCGATGCTGAGCATGCTTTTGATTCCACTTATGCCAAGAAAATAGGCGTTAAACTTGAAGACCTTTTGATTTCCCAGCCGGATACCGGCGAGCAGGCTTTGGAAATTACTGAGACGTTAGTGAGGTCTAACGCAGTAGATTTAATCGTAATTGATTCGGTAGCCGCACTTACTCCTCGTGCCGAAATTGAAGGCGAGATGGGAGATGCGCATATGGGGTTGCAGGCACGGCTTATGTCGCAGGCATTAAGGAAGCTTACTGCGGCTATCAGCAAGTCTAAAACCTGCGTTATCTTTATTAACCAGATACGCATGAAAATCGGGGTAATGTTTGGAAATCCGGAAACCACTACCGGAGGACGGGCGCTAAAGTTTTATTCCTCAGTGCGTATTGATGTTAGGCGTATTGCCTCCATCAAAGAGGCAGATGTTGTCATCGGCGGCAGGGTAAGGGCAAGGGTGGTAAAGAACAAAGTCGCCGCTCCATTTCGGGAGGCAGAGTTTGAAATCTTGCATGATGAGGGGATTTCCCGTTCCGGAAATATTCTGGATTTGGCAGTAGAAAAAAATATTATTGAGAAAAGCGGCGCATGGTTTACCTATAAGTCTGAAAAGATAGGCCAAGGCAGAGAAGCTGCGCGGGCTTATCTTAAGGAGCATTCTAAGGCCTTAGACGATATAGAAAAGGAAATAAGGAAAAGCTTAGTTACTGCATAGAAGTGAAGGAGATACTATGAAGAAATTGGGAAATAAGATTATATGGTTGGGAGTATTTATCTTGGGAGTTTCAGCCGGTATTATTTTTATGAAAGGGGATATGTTGCCGAAAGCTGCGGCGGTAATTTTATCGCAAGAAGAGAATATCTCCCAAAGTGCGCCGCCGGTAGCGCCAAATGCATTTAATATTGAAAATGCAGTAGTGAATGTAGCAAACCTTGTAGGTAAGGCAGTCGTATCTATCAGCACAGTACATACAGAAAAAGTTTCTGCGTCGGGATATCGTAGATTTTCTTTTGGCACACCATTTGGGGAAGAGCCTGGCAGCGATCCCTTCCGTAAGTTTTTCGATGATTTCTTTGATAATTTACCCGAGAGGGAATTTAAACAAATGGGCTTAGGTTCCGGGGTAATTATTGATAAAGAAGGTTATATTTTAACCAATGAGCATGTTATTGACGAAGCGGATAAGATAACCGTTACTCTCTCAGATGGAAGGGAGTTTGTGGGAGAGATTAAAGGTAAGGATCCGCGTGCAGATTTAGCAGTGATAAAGATAAACGCGCGTAACTTACCTGCGGCTAAACTAGGCGATTCAAGCGAGGTAAAAATAGGCCAGTGGGCAGTAGCCATAGGCAATCCTTTTGGTTTTGCCATACATAACCCAGAGCCAACTGTGACAGTAGGGGTAATCAGCGCATTGCATCGTTCTTTAGGCAGGGGTTTAAGCCGTGATAAGGATTTTAATGACCTAATCCAGACAGATGCGGCGATAAACCCGGGTAATTCCGGAGGGCCGTTAGTTAACCTAAAAGGCGAAGTTATCGGCATAAACGTGGCCATATTTTCAACTTCCGGCGGATATGAAGGCATAGGTTTTGCCATCCCCAGTAACACCGCTAAGAAGATTTTAAACCGCCTTATCGAAGGCAAAAAAATACTCTATGGCTGGTTAGGCGTTACCGTGCAGGACCTTGATGAGAAACTATCCGCCTATTTTGGATTGCCGGAGAAGTCAGGCGTACTGGTAAATGAGGCAATCGTAGGCGGGCCTGCAGAAAAAGGAGGTTTAAAAAGCGGAGATATTATCCGTTCATTTGACGGCGAAAAAATTTCTTCAGTGCGGGAATTACTGTCAAAAGTAAATAATGTGGAAGTAGGCAAAGAGGTAAAATTAGGCGTTTGGCGCGATAAGAAAGATTTAGAAGTTGTAGCTAAGGTAGTCGAACGGCCGGAAGATTTAGGCTCTTCTACGGAAAAGAAAGCGCCAAATGCGGCAGGGAACTGGCGCGGGATAAGCGTAAAAGATATTGACGAAAATATCAAGCAGCAATTGGGGCTAGGAGAGTCTGAAGGCGTGGTCGTGGTAGATATAGAGCCGGATAGCGCAGCCTCTGAAGCAGGGATTATAGTCGGCGATATCATAGATGAGTTAAATAGGACTAAAGTTAAGGATGTTTCTGATTTTGAACGTATTAGCAAAAATCTTAAAGGTGATGTGCTCGTACGCACTAACCGCGGATATATTGTAGTTAAGGAGTAGCGAGTATAGAGTATTAAGAAGTACGATTTTCTCTCTTTATTAAGATAATGCCGGAAAATAAAGAATTAAGCCGAGCTTACAATTACGCATTGCGTCTTTTAAAAATCAGGCTACGCTCAGAGAATGAAATAAGATTTAGATTAAGTCAAAAGAAATACAGCCAGGATGCAGCCGAGACGCTGATTAAGTCGCTCAAAGATTTAGGGTATGTTGATGATTTTAATTTTGCCGTAAGCTGGGTAAGAGAAAGAATAAATAGGCCATTAGGTTTAAGGCGGCTTGAGTTTGAATTAGGACAAAAAGGTATAGATAAGGAGATAATAGAATCCGTTCTTACTCAGGCCAAAAAAGAGCACCCTGAGCGCGAAATAGCCTCTAACTTAGTAAAATATAAGTTTAAGAAAATAATTACAAAAGAAATAGATCATAAAATAAAGAGAAGAATTCAGGGGTATTTGTTGCGCCGGGGATTTAGTCCTGAAATAATAATGGATGTTTTGGAAAAGCTATGAACACCAATGAATTGCGCCAAAAATATTTAGAGTTTTTTAGGTCAAAGGGGCATAAGGTGGTGCCGTCAGATTCTTTAGTGCCGGCAGATGACCCGACAGTTTTATTTACTTCAGCCGGGATGAATCAGTTTAAGAAAGAGTTTCTCGGGCAAATCAATGATTTTCGCCGGGCGGCCAGCTGTCAAAAGTGCCTGCGCACTGATGATTTAGATAAAGTGGGTAAGACCGCCAGCCATCATACATTTTTTGAGATGCTGGGAAATTTTTCTTTCGGGGATTATTTTAAGAAAGAGGCAATCACTTGGGCGTGGGAGTTTGTAACCGAAGTTTTGAATGTCCCCGAAGAAAAATTATGGGTTTCGGTGTATAAGGATGATGAGGATACGTATAAAATTTGGTGTGATTCGATAAAGATACCGAGCGCAAAAATTATAAAATTAGGCGACCATGATAATTTCTGGCCGGCGGATACGATTATAGGTGGGCCAAACGGCCCGTGCGGGCCGTGTTCGGAAATTTTTTATGACTGGGGAAAAGGCGCAGGCTGTGGCGCGCCTGATTGCTCGCCTCACTGCAGCTGCGGCAGGTTTGTTGAGGTTTGGAATCTGGTCTTTACCCAATTTAACCGCAAGGGCGAGACAGGTAAGAAGGGAATTTTAGAGCCTTTACCGAATAAAAATATTGATACTGGAATGGGACTTGAGCGGATGAGCTCGGTAATGCAAGAAGTAAAAACCAACTTTGAGATAGATATATTTAAACCGATAGTAAAAGAGGTAGTTTCGGTTCTTGGTTCTGCGAACACCGAACTAATCAATGCTATCGCCGACCATATACGCGCTGTCGTATTTGCGATTTCCGATGGGGTTACGCCTTCTAACGAAGAAAGAGGATATGTCGTGCGCAAGCTTATCCGCCGCGCCTTTTTACATGCAAAAAATTTAGGCAGCAAAAATCCTTTTATGTACAAAATTGTGCCTGTAATTTGTAAGGTGATGAAAGAGCCTTATCCGGAGTTAGAAGCACGGCGGGAAAATATCGCCTTGATTATTAAAGCAGAAGAAGAAAAGTTTAAGGGGACACTCCAAGAAGCGGAAAAAATTATCGGCCAAAGCAAGGAATTAACTGCCGAAGAAGCCTTCATGCTCTATGATACTCACGGTTACCCTTTAGAGTTATTAAAGGAAAAAGGGATTAAGTTTAATGAGGCGCAAGTTAATCTGATGCTAGAAAGACAGCGCGCCTTATCTAAAAAATCCAGCCTATTAGCCGGTGATGTATTTGGTGTGGCAATGCCTCAGCTAAATTTTAAGACGGAGTTTTTAGGCTACGAAAAAGAATCTTCTCAGGCAGAGGTCTTGGCAGTAATTGAAGATAGCGACGGTAAAAAAATCATTTTGGATAAGACCCCGTTTTACGCGGAAAGCGGAGGGCAGGTCGGAGATAGCGGTATTCTTGAATCAGAAGGCGCATCCTCAGAAGTCTATGATACGAAAAAGAATAACGAGGCAATACTGCATTATGTAAGGATTATAAAGGGAGAGTTTAAGCCGAAAGCTAAAGTTACGGCAACCGTAGATAAAGAAAGGCGCTTGGATATTGCCAGAAACCACACTGCTACGCATCTATTACAGGCGGCTTTGCGTAAAGTTTTAGGAGAACATGTCAGGCAGCAGGGTTCGTTTGTATCCGATGAATATTTACGATTTGATTTCGCGCATTTTAAGGCGGCAACCAAAGATGAACTTCTGCGCGTGGAAGAATTAGTCAATGACTATGTCCGCAATAACGATAGGGTAATAAAAGATGAGCTTTCTTGGGAAGAGGCAAAGAAATCCGGGGCATTAGCTTTTTTTGCGGAAAAATACTCAGATAAAGTAAGGATTGTATCTATCGCAGATTATTCCAAAGAGTTCTGCGGCGGGACCCATTTAGAGACAACCGGGCAAATCAGTATGTTTAGGATTACTTCCGAAGGCTCAGTTGCCTCCGGTATCCGGCGTATTGAAGCGATTACCGGAAGCGCCGCTTATAAAAAGATACAGGAAGAAGCAGCGCTTATCACAGATTTAGTTGAGCTGCTTAAAGTACCGCCTGAGAAATTAAGGGAAGAAATTGATGCAAGGATGAAATACATCAAAAAGTTAGAAAAAGAATTGGTAGAGCAGCAGTTAAGATTATTCGAAGTTAATATTGCGCAATTTTTAAAAGATGTCAAAGAGGTAAAGGGCATAAAGGTGCTGGCAATAAATGCGCAGCTCAAAGATGTAGGCCAGATGCGTAAGGCGCTGGATGTGTTAAAAAATAAACTATCCGGAGATTTTATTGCTTTTGTTTTTAGCGGTTACGATGGTAATTATTTTTACATTCTTACTTTATCCGCTGGGTTAAAATTGAAATATGATGCCAAAAAGATTATTGATAAACTCGGCCTTAAAGGCGGAGGAAGGGCAGATTTAGCGCAGGGCGGAATGAAAGTTGGCGATTGGCAAAAAGGGCAGGAAGAGTTATTTTCTACCCCCGAGAGGATACAGAAGACAATAGGAGATATACTGTGAAACTGATTCGTTCCACAAACACAAAAGAACTGGATAAGATCTGCTCACGTTATCTGTTGCGCAGGAAACGTATTGAGGAGACAGTGCGCAATATTATTGAAAATGTACGTATCTTAGGTGATGACGCCTTAGTTAAATATACCCGCCGTTTTGATAAGGTTAAGCTTCTTGCAAAAAATATCCGGGTGACTCAGGCAGAAATAAGCGGCGCTTATCAGAATATCAGCCCGGATTTTGTGCAGAATTTGAAATTAGTGATTGAAAATGTCAATAAATTTTACCAAAAGCAGGTAAAAAAATCATGGAAGATAAAAGATGAAGACGGGGTTGTTTTGGGCGAGAAAGTTACGCCGATTGAAAGTATCGGCGTATATGTGCCGGCAGGGACCGCGCCTTTAGTTTCGTCTGTTTATATGACGGTACTTCCTGCAAAAATGGCAGGCGTCAAGAGAATTGCTTTGGCCAGTCCTCCGGATAAATTCGGCAATATCAACCCGCATATTTTGGTAGTGGCAGATTTATTAAAAGTTAATGAGATATATAAGGTTGGCGGAGCACAGGCAATTGCCGCTCTTTCTTTCGGTACTAAAACAATCCTTAAGGTAGATAAAATTGTCGGTCCCGGAAATAACTATGTGACTGAGGCAAAGCGGCAGGTATTCGGCTTTGTAGATATTGATATGGTGGCAGGCCCGACGGAATTGGTTATAATAGCCAATCACAACGCAAATATAGATTATGTTTGTGCTGATTTAACCGCACAGAGCGAGCATTTAGGAGGGCTGGCAATTTTAGTGACTCCCAGCAGGCAATTAGCCCGCGAAGCCAAAGACAAAGTGTCTTCGGGTTATGTTGTCTTGGCTAAAAACTTAAATGAGGCGGCTGATATTGCAAACCGTATCGCTCCTGAGCACTTGCAGTTAATGATAAAAAACCCCAAAAATCTCCTGCCAAAGATAAAGAATGCTGGTGCTATATTTTTAGGAGATTTTACGCCGACCGCAGTAGGGGATTATGTGGCAGGGCCAAGCCATGTGCTTCCTACAACCGGAACAGCGAGGTTTTTTTCGGGTTTATCCCTGACAGATTTCTTGAAATCAAGCCATATCATTTCGTATTCAAGGCGCGCCCTTGAAAAAATAAAAACGCCTTTAGGAAAATTGGCCGCTATTGAAGGCCTAACTAAGCATGCCGAATCTGTGAAAATAAGATTTGAGGAGAAATGAGGAAAAAATGAAGAAGAGAGAGTTTATTATAGCGCGCAGAACTAACGAGGTTGACATAAACGGAAAATTACTAATCGATGGCAGCGGAAAGACTAAGATAAAGACGGGGTTTGAGTCATTAGACCATTTATTAACGTTATTTGCTTTCCACGGTTTTTTTGATTTAGAACTAACCGCGAAAGGGGACTTAACCCATCATATTCTTGAGGATATTGGTATTAGTTTAGGCGATGCTTTTAAGAAAGCATTAGGCAGTTGTGCCGGTATAAAAAGATACGGCTTTGCATCTGTGCCGATGGATGAAATATTATCCAGAGTTTCTGTAGATTTGGGCGGGAGGGGTGTTTTTGTCTGGCATTTTGCGCGCGAATCAAAAGCAATCAAAGAAAACCTTGATTTAACTAATGATGAACTGCAAACATTTTTGAGATCTTTAGCAGAAAATATAAAGATGAATTTATTTATAGAGTATTTTTCTAATGTTGGCGAAATAGATACGCATCATCTTTTTGAGGCAGTTTTTAAAGCATTGGGCATAGCTTTAGACCAAGCCACGCAAATTGACCCGCGCAGAAAAGGCATTCCTTCCACTAAAGGCGTAATTGATTAATGAAAATTGCAATAATTGACTACGGGATGGGGAATTTAGCTAGCGTCCAAAAAGCCTGCGTTTCTTTTGGTGCGAAAGCAGAAATTACCGCTCATCCAAGAGGGCTAGAAGGCGCGGATAAAATTATCTTGCCGGGCGTAGGCGCATTCGGCGAAGCAATGCATCAGCTTGAGAGGATAGGTTTAGCCGGCGCGATAAAAAATAAAATAAGAGAAGGTATTCTTTTTTTAGGCATATGTTTGGGGATGCAGTTATTATTCGAGAGAAGCCAAGAGAGTAGAGGCGTAAAAGGTTTAGGTATTTTAAAAGGCAAGGTGGCGCGATTTCAAGATAATAGAATAAAAGTTCCGCATATGGGATGGAACACAATCGAAATTCGAAAATCGAAATTCGAAAATCGAAATGTCTTACTTAAAAATATGAGAGACGATTCTTACGTTTACTTTTGTCATTCCTATTATGTTGAACCAAAAGATAAAACAATCGTTCGAGGCACGACAGATTACGGCGTAAAATTTGCCTCGCTTATCGCAAAAGATAATATCTTTGGGATACAGTTTCATCCGGAAAAAAGCCAAATGGTTGGCTTAAAAATATTAGAAAACTTTATTAATTTATAAGGGTTAAGCAATGTTGATTATTCCCGCAGTTGATATAAAAGAAGGCAAGGTTGTTAGGCTCTGGCAGGGAGATTTTGATAAGGTTAGTGTTTATGCAGATAAGCCAGAGACTATTGCGCTTGAGTGGCAGAGGCAGGGGGCTCGATTTTTGCATATAGTGGATTTAGACGGGGCGTGTTCGGGGAAATTGCAAAATTTGGCGGTAATTAAAAAAATAGCCAAAACAGTTAAGGTTCCTTTCGAAATCGGCGGCGGAATACGCAGCCTTACAACAATTAAGCAGTTAATAAACTTAGGCGTGGAAAGAATAGTCTTAGGAACGAAGGTCTTGCAGGACAAAAATTTCTTGAAAGAAGCAATTGTGAAGTTTAAAGGGAAAATTATCGTCAGTATAGATGCCCGGGAGAATAAGGTTGCTTCAAGAGGTTGGCTCGAGGTAGGTAATATAGATGCTATGGATTTTGCGCGGGAGTTAAAACAGCTCGGCTTAGAGACGATTATTTATACTGATATAAAGCGGGACGGAACACTTACTGGGCCGAATTTTAAGGCGATAGAAGAGATGGTGAGTGAGTCGGATTTAAAGGTGATTGCTTCCGGCGGGGTCTCTTCCTTGAAAGACCTAAAAGAATTAAAAAAATTAGAAAAGAGAGGCTTAATAGGCGTAATTGTAGGCAAGGCCTTGTACGAGAATAAATTTACCTTGAGGGAGGCGCTTAAGATATGTTAGCTAAGCGCATTATCCCTTGTTTGGATGTTAAGGCTGGGCGCGTAGTTAAAGGGATTAAGTTTAAGAAACTGCGCGATGCCGGAGATCCGGTAGAGACAGCGCGTTTTTATGACAACGAAGGCGCAGACGAATTAGTTTTCTTAGATATTACCGCGAGTTTCGAGCAAAGGAAAATACTTTTAGAGGTTGTGCGCAAAACTGCGGAAAATATTTATATTCCATTTACCGTCGGCGGAGGGGTGCGCGGCATAGACGATATCAGGAAATTGCTTAATGCCGGAGCCGATAAAGTTTCCATAAATACCGCGGCAGTAAAATCGCCCGAATTGATACGTCAGGCTTCTCAGCGTTTTGGGAGCCAGTGTATTGTGGTGGCAATAGACGCGAAATTAGTCCATAGTCCACAGTCCGTAGTCCATAGAAAACTACCGACTACCGGCTACCGACTACCGACTAAAAAGTGGGAGGTATATATTAACGGAGGGCACACTCCCACAGGATTAGATGCAGTGAAATGGGCGAAAAAAGCTGCACGCTTAGGGGCAGGTGAGATTTTGCTTACGAGTATGGATTGCGACGGGACTAAAAATGGATATGATTTAGAGCTAACCCGGGCGATAACGAAAATGGTAAATATTCCGGTGATTGCCTCAGGCGGCGCAGGGAAGCTCGCGCATTTTTATCGGGTATTTAGAGAGGCGGATGCCTCTGCGGCACTTGCCGCATCGCTATTTCATTATAAAGAACTTTCTATAAAAGAAGTTAAACGATATTTAAAAAGTAAAAGGATAGAGGTAAGGATATGAAATCATCAAGGGTTAAGGGTCAAGGGTTAAGGGGTAAGAGATTACCGAAGTTGAAATTTGATGATAATGGTTTAATCCCGGCGATAATCCAGGATTATAGGAATAAAGAAGTTTTGATGATTGCCTATATGAATAAGGAATCCTTAAAAAGGACGTTAAGATTAGGCAAAACCTGTTTTTGGTCGCGCTCCCGTCGGCAATATTGGGTTAAAGGAGAGACCTCGGGCAATTTTCAATTTATAAAATCTATTGCCTATGACTGCGACGGGGATGCATTATTAATTAAGGTGCGCCAGTTAGGTGTCGCTTGCCATACGGGAAACAGAAGTTGTTTCTATCGATTAGTTAAATGGTGATTGGTTAAATAGTTAAATAAGAAGTCCAGAAAAATCTATTTAACCATTTAACCATTTAACAATTTAACAAATTTTTATGTATTATCCCAGCCAAGAACAATTCATTAGGTTAGCGCAAAAGAATAACCTTATTCCGGTTTATAAGGAAATTTTTGCGGACACAGAGACGCCTGTTTCAGCCTATCTTAAACTAAAGAACGATGAATATTCTTATCTTCTGGAATCTATAGAAGGCACAGAGAAGATAGCGCGTTTTTCTTTTTTGGGGACAAGCCCATTAGTTATTTTTAAGAGCAAGAAAAACAATGTTTCAGTAGCAAGTTTTGGCGAAGAACCGATAAAAAAAGATTTTACTGTTAAGCAAAGCCCCTTAGCGGAATTAAAAAAAATAATAGGCAGAATTAAATTTGCCGAGGTGAAAGGTCTGCCGCGGTTCTGCGGAGGATTTGTCGGATACTTAGGATACGATATGGTGCGGTTTTTTGAGCCAAGATTAGCCAAAAATAAGCTCAAAGATGATTTGAAATTAGCCGATGCGTATTTTATCTTGGCAGAAAACCTGATTATCTTTGACCATGTGAGGCATTGCTTGAAGATTGTGGTGAATACTGAGATTCCGCCGAAGGCGGATCCGCCTCCGGCGGAAAGAACCAAGAATCAAGATTTAAGAAAAAAATATGAAGAAGCAGTTAAGAAAATTGAAGGGATAGAGAATAAACTAAAAAGCCCTATTGTTAATACAGGAAGGCGGGCCGAGAAAAATGTGACAAAAATTAAATCAAATATAACAAAACAGGTTTTTAAGAAGATGGTGCTTAAAGCAAAGGAATATATTAAAAGAGGTGATGTAATTCAGGTAGTGCTGTCGCAGAGATTTTCTTGCAAAATTAAAAAAAGCGCATTTGATATCTATCGAAACCTACGTTCAATTAACCCCTCGCCTTATATGTATTATCTAAATTTTAAAGATGTTTCCTTGGCGGGTTCGTCTCCGGAGATGTTTGTTAGGGTTGATTCCGGCACAGTAGAAATGCGCCCTATTGCGGGGACGCGCAAGCGAGGCAGAAATAGCGAAGAGGACTTGAAATTTAGCCGTAATTTATTATCCGATACAAAAGAAAAAGCAGAACATCTTATGTTGGTAGATTTAGGCCGCAATGATTTAGGCAGAGTCTGTAAATACGGCACAGTCAATATAAATGAGTTTATGGCTATTGAGAAATATTCTCATGTGATGCATATTGTTAGTAATGTGCAGGGTAAATTACGCAAAGATAAAAACATTTTTGATGTGGTTAGCGCAACTTTTCCTGCGGGTACCGTAACAGGCGCGCCGAAAGTAAGGGCGATGGAAATAATAGATAAATTAGAGAAAATTTCCCGGGGGCCGTATGCCGGTTGTGTAGGTTATTTTAGTTTTTCCGGGAATTTGGATACCTGTATTACCATTAGAACGGTTGTGATAAAAGATGATAGCGCATATATTCAGGCAGGAGCAGGAATCGTGGCAGATTCAGATCCTGAGAATGAATATTTTGAGACGTTAAACAAAGCAAAGGCGCAGATTGAAGCGCTTAAATGAGGA